>JBGPKU010000032.1:0-29002 GCA_041486085.1 Candidatus Limnocylindria bacterium
ACGACGGAGCGGCACTCCTCGAGCGAGCGCTTGCGCCCAGCCGGCCCGTCCGGGTCGCGGACCACGAAAAGCGGGCCGGCGTAGCCAACAGCGAGCGAGAGGAGTGCCGCGACGGAGTGCTCGTGCGATCAGCGAGACGACTCATAGCGGGCCGCTGATCCCGCCGTCTTTGCGGATGCGCCAGAAATGGATCGCGATCAGGAATCCGGTGAGGAGCGGCAGCGCCACGACGTGCAGCACGTAGAAGCGCAGCAGCGCGTTTGGCCCGAGCTGGTAGCCGCCGAACAGGAGGAACGCCACTTCAGACCCGACCGCCGGCGTGGCGTTCGCGATCTCGTAGCCCACGGTGACCGCCCACAGGGCAAGCTGGTCCCACGGGAGCAGGTAGCCGGTGTACGAGAGGAAGATCGTCAGGAAGAAGAGCAGCGTCCCGACGACCCAGTTGAACTCGCGCGGCGGCTTGTACGACCCCGTGTAGAACACGCGGACCATGTGCAGGAACACCGTGATGACCATGCCGTGCGCGGCCCAGCGGTGCATGTTGCGAAGGAGCTGGCCGAAGACGACGACGGTCTCGAGATCCTTGATATCGGAGTACGCCCACTCCGTCGTCGGCCGGTAGTAGAACATGAGCAGCGTTCCGGTCAGGGTGAGCACGAGAAAGAGGAAGAACGACAGGCCACCCATGCACCACGTGTACGGGATGGCCAGCGCGTGACGGCGGACCTTGACCGGATGCAGGTGCAGGAAGACGTTCGTGAACACCGCGAGCGACTGGTTCTTCCGCGAGTCCGGATAGCCGTGCCGGAACAGGGACTTCCAGAGCGGCCCTGACTTCACGCGCTGCCAAAGCTGCAGTGGGATCTCGAGCACTAGTGGACCCTCTCCCGTTCGGTGTCGTGCGTGTGGACGTGGCCATTGTGGCCGGAATCGCCGTTGCCGTTCAGATGACCGTTGCTCACGGTCTTGTAGCCGGCGGCGAGCGCAGGGTCGTAGAGCGGGATCGGACGAGCGGTCTTCTTCGCTCCGATCGTCAGGTCGAGGTGGACCTCGTCGTCGATGGACTCCTTGGGCAGGGTCTTACCGACCGATGGCATCACCGCGCCATAGCGGTTCATCGTGATCGCATCCGTCGGGCAGCGGATGATGCACAGGGCGCAGCGGATGCAGGCGGTCTCGTCAAGGAAGAAGGCGACGCCCCTCTCCCACTTCTTCGCCTCGCCGACGCCGGGGATCGCCCCGTCGTCGACGATATCCGACATGTCGACCATGTGGATGACGTCCATCGGACACACGTCGACGCAGCCACCGCAGATGATGCAGAGCTCACCGATGATCTCGATGTTGAAATTGCACTTCAGACAGCGGTCGCTCTCGGCGATCGCCTGCGCTTCCTCGTAGCCCTGGTTCACTTCGAGGAACAGCCCGCGACGCTCCTTCTTCGCCAGCTTGGGCATCTCCTGACGCGGGATGCGGTCGTAGTCGACGGACATGTTGTGGTAGATCCGGGCGAGCTCGCCCTCGAGGGCGATCTGACCGACGTTGTCCGGCGTGCTCGATCGGCGCAGCGTGACGATCTCGTGGTACTCGGGGATGTTCACCGCGTTCGCGATCGGATCGAGGAAGCGGGCGATCTGCTGCGCTGCGCTGCGACCCTCCGCGACGGCCTCGATGATGGTCGTCGGCCCGGTCCGGTAGTCGCCGGCCATGAAGATCTTCGGCACCACGGTCTGATACGTGTCGGCGTCGACCTTGACGTCGCGCCAGCGCTTCACGCGGAACTCAGGGAACTCGTTCAGGAAGGTGGTGTCCGGAGCCTGGCCGAGCGCCAGCAGCACGGTGTCCGCGGGTACCTCGAACTCCGAGCCGGGGATCGGCTCGGGGCTCCGCCGGCCACTCTTGTCCGGCTCCCCGAGCTTGTTGCGGACGAACTTCACGCCGCGTACGTGGCCGCCCTCGTCCGTGAGGAACTCGACCGGTGACGCAAGGTAGACGAACTGCATGCCCTCGCGCTCGGTCTCGCCGAGCTCCTCTTCGTCGACCACCATCTCGTCCCGCGAGCGCCGGTACACGATGTAGACCTCGTCCGCACCCAGCCGCCATGACGTCGACGCGCAGTCCATCGCGGTGTATCCGCCACCCAGCACGACGACGCGCTTCCCGACCTCGAGCGGGCGGTCGCGATAGGCGCGCTCGAGGAACACGATGCCCGCCATGACGCCGTCGGCGTCCTCGCCGGGGATGCCCGGATAGTTGGGCTCGAAGCAGCCGGCGGTGACGAGCACCGCGTCGTAGTCGTCGTGCAGCTTTCGGAGCGTCACGTCGCGACCGACGTAGGTCGAGAGACGCAGCTCGACGTTCTCGTTCACGATCCCGTTGATGTCGCGGTCGATGACCTCGCGCGGCAGGCGGAACGGCGGCACGCCCGCGAGCGCGGTGCCTCCCGCTTGATCGAGCGCGTCGAGGACAGTGACCCCGAAGCCCAGCTTCGCGAGGTCGGACGCGGCACCGAGGCCCGCGCAGCCCGCGCCGATGATCGCGACCTTTCCGCGGGCGGGTCCGAAGACCGGCGACGCTGGCTGGGTGTACGGCCGGCCATCGACGTTGACGTTCTGGTGCGCCCAGTCGGACAGGAACTTCTTCACGTACCGGATCGAGAGCGGCTTGTCGACCTCTTTGCGCCGGCATGCCGTCTCGCAGGGTGCCGCGCACACGGAACCGCAGATGGAGGCCATCGGGTTCGGGTCGAGCGCGAGCTCCCAGCCCTTCTCGAACTCGCCCGCCGCCGCGAGGTTCAGGTAGCCGCGGCAGTTCGTCCGGACGGGGCAGGCTTCCTGGCAGGGGATGTTGTCCTGGTACCAGGACGGGCCGACTTCCACGACCTGGTAGAGCTCTCTCATGGGGCACCGTCATGCTACCGACGCGTAGTGGGCAGTCAAACCAGCGCGACCATCACCGAGCGCAAGACCCGACTTGACGGATCGGTCGCCGAGTTCGCCTGTGAGGCGCTCGTCGTCGAGCCGGGCCGGCGGGCCGTGCTGCGCTACGTCTCGGACCGGGAGTGGAGGATCGAAGCGGCGGACCTCGTGATCCGGCCTGGCACGGTGACGGTCGCGCACTACTGGATCGACCGCCCGTACAACGTCTATCACTGGCTGGTGGACGGGCGAACGCTCGCCTATTACTGCAACGTCGCGACCGACACCGTGATCTCGCCCGAGCTCGTCGCGTACACCGACCTCGTCGTCGACGTGCTCCTTCGAACATCCGGGGCCGCGACGGTCCTGGACGAGGACGAGCTGCCCGACGATCTCGCGCCCCCGCACCGGCTCGCGATCGCCAGGGCGCTCGAGGCGCTCATCGCCAACCCGCGCTTCGTGATCCGCGAGATCGAGCAGGAGACCGTCGCGGCGCTGCGCCGTGCCTGAGCGGTGGGGCGGCGACCGTGCGCCGCTGGGTCACGGGCGTCTGATCGTCGCGAACGCGGTGCTGCTGGTGCTCGCGTGGGGCGCGATCGTCCTGGGCGGGGCGCGCTCGAACGTGCAGGGGGCGCTCGAGGTCGCGGCCTTCGGCACGATCATCCTCTTGGTGCTCGCCATCCTGGTGCAGCTCCTGATCGTCGCCTGGTTCGAGCAGCGCCGCCGTTGACAGTCGCTCTGCTAATGTGCAACTGTTTGGTTGCATATGGAAACGGACACATTCGCCGCGCTCGGCGATCCCACGCGGTGCCGGCTCATGATCTGGCTCGCGACGCGGCCGGCGACGGCGAGCGAGCTGGCGACGCGGCTCCCCGTTACGCGCCAGGCGGTCTCCAAGCATCTCGGCGTGCTGGAGGACGCGCGCCTCGTCACGAAGGAGCGGCAGGGTCGCAAGGTGGTCTATCGCGTCGAGGCTGGACGCCTCGACGCGGCGGCACGTTGGATCGCGACGGTGACCGAACGGTGGGAGTCGCGGCTCGCGCGCCTGCGGCGTCACCTCGAGGAGGGCGAACATGGCCGGTAAGCTCGCGGTCGAAGCGACGGCCCAGACGATCATCCGGGCGCCACGAGAGAAGTGCTACGACGCCTTCGCGACCGCCGATGGCCTCAACGCCTGGTTCACGAAAGACACGCGTGTCGACCCGCGGCCAGGGGGCGAGATGCTCCTGCGATGGGTCGATTGGGGCGTCGAGCGAGGCGACTACACGGTGCACGGCCGCGTGCTGGAGGCGAAGCGCCCCGAGCGTTTCGTGTTCGAGTGGTGGGGAGACGACGAGTCGCGCAAGACCACCGTCGAGATCACCTTCGCGGAGCGCGCGGACGGCACGGTCGTCCGTCTGCGCGAATACGGCTTCGTGGCCGACGAGCGTGGTCAGAAGAGTCTCGCGGAGAACGCCGGGGGCTGGGGCGAGGCGCTCACCCTCGCGAAGTTCTGGCTCGAACATGGACTGAAGTACTGATGATCCGGCAGCTGGCGCGCTACGAGGTCCGACCAGGGTCCATCCAGAAGTGCGCCGCCGCGATCCGTGTCTTCGTCGATCACGTCCGGGCGAACGAGCCCGGCACTGCTCCGCTACGACTCGTGGCAGGAGCAAGACCACCCGAGAAGGAGTTCTCCCGGATCCTCTATCCGGAATGCTTGGAGCCGGTCGAATTCGTCGAGTACGAGCTGGTGGCGACGAACCGCTAGGCCGGCTTACGCGCACCGACGAATACGAAGCTGAGGAAGAGACCGACGATCCCCGAGAGGAGGACGCTCCCGGTGAGCGCGTGGATCGTCCAACCGCTGCCGACGCCGAGGATGACGGCGGCGAAGTAGATCGCGAAGAACGCGACCGGCAGGGCGAACGCGAAGATGCGTGTCGCCGCGATCCGATCGGGCGTCGGACGCAGCCGCCTCACGAGGATATCGCCGACCAGCCCGGCCGCGATCGCCACACTCATGAAGGTCGCCTGGACCTCGAAGGAAGCGTGACCCCGCGCGAGGATCATCGCGATCGCGTTGACGCCGAGCATCAGCGTGAGCGCGCCCGCCGGAAGAGTTCCGCGCCGGAGCGCGATCAGCGAAAGGCCGACGATGAACGCGCTGAAGAGGTACATGCCGAGCAGCGTGCGGACCAGGACGGACTCCGACGGCCTCGGGCCCTGGCCGAGCACGCCCGAGTACGGGCCGGCAAAGAGCGAGAAGAAGGTGACAAGGCACAGCAGCGCGGTGAGCGAGAGCACCGCGGGCAGCTGCGCCGCGAGGTCGCCACGGTCGCCGCGCCGCCATGCGGCGACGAGCGGTCCGGACACCATCAACGCCATGCCGGTTCCCAGGATCAGGTGGCTCGGAGAGAGCAGCGCGTCGGTGCTCGTCTCGATCCCGAACGCCGTGTGCCACGCGGCGTCGAACGCTCCGCCGAAGCCGAACACGATCGCGCCGAGCGTAGCCAGCTCGTAACCCGCCGGGATCGCGGCGCGCCACGTCGGCGCGATCTCCCGCGCGCGGGCGATCGCCGCGAAGAGCACGACCGCGACCGCGCCGAAGCCGGAGTAGAACGCGGCGTGCCAGATCGTCCAGAAGGAGTCCGGTAGGCCGTACCCGTGCGCCCAACCGTCCCAGTACAGGCCGCCGAGAAGCCAGGCCGATGCCGCGATGAACAGGTAGTCCAAGCCGGGTCGAAGGCGCGTCGCGGCCGCGGGCCGCGTCGCGGTCAGCGTCGCCATTACGTCTGTATACGCGCGAGGGCCGCCTGGCGTTGCGCGTCCAGCCACCGCTCCGCTTCGACCGGCCTCCGGAAGCGGTGGACCGTGCGGTCCCGGTACCGGGGCAGCGCAAGGAGCCGCGGGTAGTTCTTCCGTCGCGTCCGGTAGGTCGTCACCGCCCACCAGAAGAGCGAGTCGGTGGAGAAGAACGCATTCCGCAGCGTCTCGCGGTTGCCGGTGTTCGGCCAGACCTCCGCTCCGGTGCGGATGCGCGTGGTCGTGCGCCTCCACAGGCGACGGAGGATCACAGGCAGCGAGTAGTCGAGCCAGATGATCGTGTCGGCCCTCGCCCACACGAGGTCGCGGACGCCCTGTCCGCCGTAGTTGCCGTCCACCACCCAGGCGTCGGCGGCGATCGCCTCGGATGCGCGTGCCTGGAAGCGCTCCGGGCCGATCATCGTCCAGTTCGGACCCCAGTTGATCGCGTCGAGCTCGACGAAGGGAACGTCCATGATCTGTGCGAGCTCTCGGCTGAAGTGCGTCTTGCCGGTGCCCGTCGAGCCGACCACGGAAACACGTCGCATGCCGCGACGATATCCTCGGTCTACCCCGTGAAGCTCCACGAATACCAGGCGAAGCAGCTGCTCGCACGCGCCGGCATCCCGGTCCCCGAAGGCCGCATGGCGACGACCCCGGAGGAGGCTGAGGCCGCCGCGCGCGAGCTCGGCGGCACGGTCGTGGTGAAGGCGCAGGTGCACGCGGGCGGGCGCGGCAAGGCCGGCGGGATCAAGGTCGCAAAGTCCCCGGCCGAGGCGCGCGAGCACGCCGCCGCGATCCTGCACATGAAGATCAAGGGTCTCCGGGTGCGCAAGGTCTACGTGGAGCGCGCGGCACAGATCGCGAGGGAACTATACCTGGGCATCACCCTCGACCGCGATCGCCGTCGCGCCGTGGTGATGCTCTCGACGGTCGGCGGGATGGACATCGAGGATGTGGCGGCGAGCACGCCCGAGCGGATCGCGCGCGGGTGGCCGGATCCGGTGCTGGGTCTGCTTCCCTATCAGGCACGGGCTCTCTGCTTCGAGGCCGGCGTGCCCGCCGAGCAACGCAACGCCGTCACCGACATCGCGCAACGCCTCTACGGCGTCTACGCGAAGACCGACGCGATGCTCGTCGAGATCAACCCCCTCTTCATCCAGTCCGACGGGTCGGTGCTCGCGGGGGACGCGAAGCTCGACCTCGACGACAACGCGCTCTACCGGCAGCCGGAGCTGCGCGACTGGAAGGAGGTGAGCCCCGACGAGGAGGTCGAGGAGCGCGCACGCGCGCTCGGCTTCTCCTATGTCCAGCTGGACGGCGACGTCGGGATCATCGGCAACGGGGCCGGCCTGGTCATGGGAACGCTCGACGCGGTGAAGAATGCAGGCGGGCACGCGGCGAACTTCCTCGACGTGGGTGGTGGCGCCAAGGAGGCGGTGGTCAAGGCCGCGCTCGAGATCGTGCTCGCGAACAAGAGAGTCAAAAGCGTGCTCATCAACATCTTCGGCGGGATCACACGGGGCGACGAGATCGCCAAGGGGATCCTGTCGGTCATCGCCGCGCATCCCCCGAGCGTTCCGCTCGTGATCCGGCTTTCGGGCACTGAGGCGGAGGCTGGGCGAAAGCTGCTCGTCGGCGCGCCGCTCGAGTCGCGCGCCACGATGGACGAGGCCGCGAACGAAGCGGTGCGCCTGGCGCAGGGCGGGAAGCCGAGCTTCAACTCGTGAGCGTGCTGGTCGGCCGCGACACCAGGGTGCTCGTGCAGGGTCTCGGCCGCGAGGGTTCGTTCCACGCGGCGCGGATGAAGGAGTACGGCACGAAGGTCGTCGGTGGGACGAAACCCGGCGCCGGCGGGACGATCGTCGACGGCATCCCACTCTTCGACACGGTCGCGCAGGCGGTGGATGCCACGGGCGCGAACGCGTCGATCATCTTCGTCCCCGCCGCAGGCGCGATGGACGCGATGCTCGAGGCACTCGATGACGAGATCGGTGTCGTCGTCTGCATCACCGAAGGAATACCGGTCCAGGACATGCTCCGGGTCGCGAGCGTGCTCGAACGGTCGTCGTCGACGCTCATCGGCCCCAACTGCCCGGGAGTGATCACGCCGGGCGAATGCAAGATCGGGATCATGCCCGCGGCCAACTTCGCGCCCGGGCCGGTCGGCTTTGTGTCGCGCTCGGGAACGCTCACGTACGAGATCGCTGATGCGCTGTCGCGCGCCGGTCTTGGACAGACGACCTGCCTCGGCATCGGCGGCGACCCGGTCATCGGGCTGCCGACGCCGGAAGCGGTGAAGCTCTTGAATGAAGATCCCGCGACCGAGGTGATCGTCATCGTCGGCGAGATCGGCGGCGCGGCCGAGGAGAAGGCCGCCGAGTACATGCGCGCCTTCGGCAAGAAGCCGGCGGTCGCGTTCATCGCGGGGCGAAGCGCACCCGCCGGAAAGCGCATGGGTCACGCCGGCGCGATCGTCTCCGGCAATCAGGGCACAGCCGAGTCCAAGGTGAAGGCATTCGAGGCCGCTGGCATCCCCGTCGCGAATGCGCCAAGCGAGATCCCGGGGCTGGTCAAAGCGGCTCTCTAGGGCAGCGGGATGTCCGACGAGCTCTCGCTCGAGTCTTCGTACGACGACTTCCCGCGGATCGAGGAGCAGCTTCGGGCGGCGCTTGACGCGAGCCTGGAGCCACGCGGCCCCGATGTGCTGTTCGATATCGCGACCGATCTTCACTTGCCGCCGGGCTCGCCTCCTACGCGCCCCCGACCGATTCATCGAACGGTTCGGGCAGGCCGCGTACGACATCATGCTCGCGGACTGCCTCTGGCACGTATACCGGATGATCGGCAAGCTGAGCGGGCGGGTCTACGTCCTCTCCCGCGCGTAGCCGCTACATTTCGTTTTCCACGGCAACTCGGTGCGAGGAGGACGCTTGCCCCACACAGTCGTCATAGGCGGCGGCATCTGCGGCCTTGCCGCGGGATTCACGCTCGCAGAGCATGGCGAGCGGGTCACGCTGATCGAGGCACAGGACTCCCTGGGCGGCCTGGCCGCGACCTTGCGCGGCAAGACCGGCGCGGGGTTCGACTTCGGCCCGCACGCCTATCACGCGCGCAACCAGCGCGTGCTGAACATGTTCAAAGAGATCGCCTCTGACGGCTTCCCCGCGCGCGCGAAGAACGTTCGCATCAAGTTCCGCGGGAAGTACTACAAGTACCCGCTCGAGGCGCTCGACATCGCCAAGTCGATGTCGCCGATCCTCGCGGCCCGCGCGTTCGCGGACTACTCGATGGAGGCGCTGCGGCGGAAGCTCCGGCCACGCAAGCTCGTGTCGGCCGAGGACTGGGTGGTCCAGGCGATGGGCCGCACGCTCTACGGGCTCTTCTTCGGCCCCTATACGACGAAGGTCTGGGGCGTGCCGCCGAGCCAGCTCGCGGCGTCGTTCGCGCAGCACCGCATCCCACACATCTCGCTCATGAAAGTGATCACGTCCTCGCTGCGTAAGGGCCGCGCGAAGATCACCGGCTCGGAGCACCGCTACGCGCCGCTGGTCGTCGAGCTCTTCTACCCGCCAAAGGGCGCGGGCCTCATCAGCGATCGGATGGCCGAGCGCATCCGCAAGGCCGGCCCGACCAACGAGATCCGGACCAACACGCTCGTCACGCGGATCGAGACACAGGGCGACCGCGTGTGCGCGGTCTGGGTTCGGCGCGTTCCTTCGACGAAGAGGGACGGTCAGCTGACCCAGCTCGCGTCGGGCACGGAGAAGGACGGCAACCCATACGTCGGCGCCACGACGCCGGAGGAGCGCATCGCCTGCGACGCGATCGTGAACAGCGCACCGCTGCCCGCGCTCATCGATCTGCTCGGTGACGCCGCGTCGCCGGAGGCCAAGGCCGCGGCACGGCACCTGCGCTTCCGTGCGCTGACCATCGTCGGGCTGCGCGTCAAGCGACCGCAGGCGCTGCCCGCGCAGTCCATCTACTTCACGAACAAGACGTTCAACCGGCTGTCGGAGACGCGCAACTACGGAGGCTCGGAGATCTGCGCGCCCGACGAGACAGTGCTCCTGTGCGACATCACCTGCGACGTCGGGGACAAGATCTGGAGCGCCTCGGCCGACGACCTCGGAGGCATCTGCGCCCGCGAGCTCGCGGAGGAGGGATTCATGAGGGTGGACGAGCTCGCCGAGAGCGTCGTGCTGCGGTCGACCTTCGGATACCCCGTCTACATGGTCGGCTACGAGAAGGCCATCGACGCGCTCATGAAGGAGCTCATGCGCATCCCGAACCTCGTAACGGGAGGCCGCCAGGGCCTCTACAAGTACGTGGATATGGACATCGCGTCAGAGATGGGCCTCAGCATGGGCGACTTCCTCCTATCGCGGCGCACGAAGCAGGAAGCGATCGGCGGCGTACCCTACGAGGATCGAACGTTCGCCTAGCGCCCGAGAAGGCATCGGCCGTCACGGACGGTTGACGCACACGTTCACAAGCGAGATGCGCCGTGCCGTTTCCTTCCTCCTCACCCTCGTCATCACCCTGACGTGGCTGATCCCCTCGCTGTCGCCGGCTCAGCATCAGGCTGACGCGCAGACGCCGGCGGCGGGCGTGCCGCTCACCGGCGACTTCAAGGGGACCGGCGGGACGCAGATCGTGACCATCTCCGATCCGACCGACAACTTCAGCGTTCGCCTGCAGCTCCTGGAGCGCGATCCCAACGCGGCCACCGAGAAGTTCACGACCGCGGACTGGTTCACCGCCCTGCCTGGGTCGTTCGACATCGGTCGGATGAAATGGGCGGCGACCGACGCGAACTTCGACGGCAAGACCGACCTGATCGCGCTGTACGACGACGGCGGCACGAGCGTACGCCTGCTCGTGTTCCTGTCCACGGGGTCGGCCTTCACCTTTACAGGTCCCACGGGCTGGTGGTCGAGCACGGGCTACGCCTGGTCGCGAATGAAGGCCATGCTGGCGGGCAACTTCTCCGCGGTCGGCCACAACGGTCTCCTCTTCATCTACCAGTACGACAACTTCCAGATGCGCATCCATTACCTCGAGTCGGACGGCTCGAAGTTCATCTACACCGGCAATCAGGGCGTGTACGACTCCGGGCCCGGCCAGTACGACACGGTCCGTGCGCGCTTCGTCGTCGGACGGTTCACGCGCACGACCGGCCCCGATCAGATCGCGTCGGTCTATCAGTACCCCGACTTCCAGATCAAGATCCACGTCTTCGACCCCACGCCGCAGGGTCTTCAACCGGTGAACGGCTGGGGCGGCGTGTGGGCATCGGGCCTGAACACCTACGACATCACCAAGGCGAAGTTCGTGGCGACCGACGTCGACGGCGACGGAAAGACCGATCTCGCCGGCTTCTACTGGTACGGCGACGGATCGGTCCGAGTGCACCTCTTCAAGGGCTCGCAGAGTCTCGCCCTGGTCAGCACCGACGGCGTCGCGACGTTCGCACCGTTCGCGATGCCGTGGCTCGAGACGCGCGTCGTCGCCGGTGACTGGAACAAGGACGGCATGGGCGACCTCGCCCTCCTGACCTCACTGGTCGATGGCAGCTCGCACGTCGGCGTGCTGAAGAGCACCGGCGCGCGCGGCGGGCCGGGGACGCTCACCTGGACCTTCGACTCGTGGGTGTCGGCGGCAGGCCTCAACAACCGCTGCACGGCGTGCTGGCCGCTCAACGGACAGCCGCTCCTCGGCAGCCCGCTCGTGAACCGACGCACCCTCGCGGTGAAGATCGACAACGCCCCCAACGCGCGCCCGCACTACGGGATCAGCAAGGCGGACATCGTGGTCGAGCTGCTGGTTGAAGGCTTCATCACGCGCCTGGCCGGCTGGTTCCACTCACAGGATCCCGACATGGTCGGCGCCGTGCGCAGCGTCCGCTACTCCGATCGCTACACAACGCCGATGGTGCGCGGGATCCTCGTCGCATCCGGCGCATCGCAGTCGACGTCCGACCTCATCAACCGCGACCTCAGCAACGGCAACTACGTGATCGTGTCGCCGCAGTTCGGTGAGGGCGCGGCCTTCTACCGCTCCGGTGTCGATGGCAAGGTCGTGCCGCACAACCTCTTCAGCAGCGGCGCCGCGATCCGCGCGGCCGCCCTCAATGAGGGCGCCGTGTCGCCCGTGACCGTACCGTCGTGGGACTTCCTCACCAGCGCCACGCACAACCCGACGGCGGGCGGCTTCTTCGGGAGCGTGCCCGCGTCGTTCATCGAGATCCCCTACCGCTCCAACGCGACCGTGCGCTACCAGTGGGACTTGGGGACGAACACCTACGCGCGGTACCAGAGCGACGGCTTCAGCTTCATCCGTGAGGTCGATGGCGCGAACGGCGTCGCGATCGCCGCGAAAACGATCGTGATCATCAACACCGACGTGATCACGACGAACGTCATCGAGGACGCCGGCGGCGCGCCGAGCCTGGACATGCGCCTCACCGGCACCGGTCCCGCGACGATGTTCCGGGACGGGCGCCGCCAGGACGGCACGTGGTACCGCGGCACGTGGTTCGACGCATTCACGTTCATCTCGCAGAGTGGCGAGCGGATGTTGCTGTCGCCGGGCCAGACCTGGATCCACATCGTGCCGATCGACTGGACGATCCCCTCCAGCTAGACCGGTGACCACGCGCGGAGAGCTCTAGGCAGCGGTCCAGATGATCGTCGTCTCCGCGGTCGGTGCCAGGTTGTTCCCGCCTAGCGGAGTGCCCCAAGGATCGCGCCCATGAGCGTCAGCCCGACGACGGGGTAGCCGGCGACGATCAGGAACAGCGCGCCCTTGCGATTGTTGAAGAGGTGGTCGGCGAACATCGCCGGGGCGGCGAAGCCGATTCCCGCGTAGAGGCCGATGAGCGCGCCTCCCAGGAGCGTCGTCGTGCCCGTGCGATCGATGAACCACGCCAGCGTGATCGCGGAGATCACCCCGCCGACCGTCGTGAGCGCGATCAGCGCGGGAAGCGGGCTTCCGCTGCCCATCCCTGCGGTGTGCCCTTCCCACTCCATCCACTTCTTCGAGAAGAGCATCGGTGAGAACCACAGGGATCCGAGCACGATGTTCACGATGACCGCGATGATGATCGCGACCGGATTCATGTCTTCCCTCCCCTGCCTCCGCCGCCCGGCACGAGCATAGGTACCTCGTCCACGTAGCGGTCGTACTCCGCCCCGAACTGCTCGCGCAAGAGACGCTCCTCCGACCGAGCGCGCGCGTAGAACGCGGGCAGTGTGGCGAGGAGCGTGCCCGCGATAAGGAGCAGGTTGCCCGTCGCCAGGCAGGCGCCGATGAAGTGGACGGCGAGACCCGTGTACACGGGGTGCCGCACCAGGGCGAACGGACCCTGGCGAATGAGCTGATGACCCGCGTGGACCTCGACCCTCAGGTCGTAATGCCGGCCGAGGGTGACGATGGACCGGAGCGCGAACGCGACCCCGGCGACCGAGAGTGCGGCGCCGCCGAGCCGCACGATCTCACCCGGCGCGATCGTTGGCCCGAGACCAAACCCGACCACCGCGTACGGGACCCAGAAGAAATACGCCAGCAGCTGCGGAAGGCCGCCGACCATCCGAAGGCTCTCGCCGCGCTGCGCGACCGCGCGCCTGCGCGCGAGCTGCGCGAAGGAGATGAACACCACGCCCTCCGCGATCACGACGAGCGCGATGACCCCATCGCTGATCACGCGAGTGCGTTGCGGAGCCGGATCGCGGAGAGGCCATTCGAGCCATCGTCGTCGTGGCGGAAGTACGCGTAGACGTCCTTGCCCGCGGCCATCACGCCGCGGAGCCGCTCGGCCCACGCGTCGACCGTGGCGTCGGGGTAGCCGACACGGTCGCGCAGCCGCACATACGCGAAGTCCGCGATGCCGCCGAGCGTTTCGACAGGCGCCGGGGTCTTCTCCCCCTCCGCGTGCACGAGCGGCACGTTCGCCGTCCGCAGCAGCTCGTAGACCTCGTCGGCGTACCAGGACTTGTCGCGTACCTCGAGCACACAGCGCAGGTCTCGCGGAAGGGCCGCGAGAAAGCTGGCCAGGCGATCGTCGTCCCGACGCACCCACGGTGGCGTCTGGAAGAGGATGGGTCCGAGGCGCGCGCCGAGCGGTCGCGCGCGCTCGAAGAAGATCGGCAGCGTCTCGGCCGGATCGCGCAGCTGCGCACGGTGCGTGATCTGCTGCGACGCCTTGAGCCCGATCACGAAGTCGTCGCCGGTCGCCGCCGTCCATTCGGCGACGTTCTTCTCGGTCGGCAGGTGGTTGAAGGTGTAGTTGATCTCGATGGTCTTCAGCTTCGTGGCATAGAACGAGAGGAACT
Organism: Candidatus Limnocylindria bacterium; assembly: GCA_041486085.1. Classification (GTDB taxonomy): domain Bacteria; phylum Chloroflexota; class Limnocylindria; order P2-11E; family P2-11E; genus CF-39. The sequence continues at coordinate 14,036 of JBGPKU010000032.1, forward strand.
CCTTCGACTTCAGGCCCTCGGGATAGAACTTCGGGCGCCACGTCGAATAGGACCACCCGGAGGTGCCGACGTACGCCCTAGGTGTCGTCATCCGTCACTTTGTGGCGCCCGAGCACGGCGTACGCGATACCTGCGGCGAGCGAATTCGCGCGCTTCAGGTTCGCGAGCAGATCGAGGTGCAGGCTGGACGTGTCGATCGACTCGCGCAGGCCCTCGTGCAACCGCTGGATGTGCGTCTGGCGCAGCTGGCGCTCGAGCAGATTGATGCGCGACTTGTGGCGGATCACCTTCTCGGCGATGCTCGGGTCCTGCGCGGCGAGCGCGGACAGTGCCAGCTCGAGGTTCTCCAGGACCTTTGTGTGCACGTCCTTGATCTCCGCCCAGCCCTGCGCGCTGAAGGAGTGCCCGCCACGGAGCTTCTTCTCCGCGAGCTCCATGAGGCCCTTCTCGACGACGTCGCCGATCTCCTCCAGGTTCGCGATCACGAAGATGAGCGCCGTCTCGCGCTCGGCCTGCTCCTCGGTGAGCTGCTGCGCACCGAGCTGGATGAGGAACTGCTTGATGTCCTCTTCCAGGCGGTCGATGACGTCGTCGCGCGTGATGACCTGGCGCATCAGGGCTTCGTCGTTGCGCTCGAGCACCACGATCGAGTCCGTCAGCGACTGCACGACGATGTCGCCCATGCGGAGCGTCTCGCGCAGTGCCTGCCCCAGCGCGACCGCGGGTGTGTCGAGCGTCTGGGCGTTGAGGTAGATCGCGCCCGTCGACGCGGACTGACGCTCCGGGATCAGGCGGGTGAAGAACTCCGCCGCCCATTGGCTCAGCGGGAGAAAGAGTGCCGCGACGACGACGTTGAAGATCGTGTGCGCGTTCGCGATCTGACGGGGCACGTCCGGAGCGGTCCGCGCGACGAGCTCGGCGAACGGGACGATGAACGGATAGAAGAGAGCGACCCCGACGACCTTGAACGCCGCATGCGCGGCCGCGACGCGGCGCGCCTCGGCGTTCTGGCCGACCGCGGCAACGAGCGCGGTCACCGCGGTACCGATGTTCGCGCCGAAGATGATGGGGATCGCCCCCACCAGTGGCAGCACCCCGGCCGTCGCGAGCGACAGCGCGAAGCCGATGGTCGCCGCGCTCGAGCGCACCACGCCGGAGAACGCGGCGGAGACCAGAAGCAGCACCAGCGGCTGGTTCGTGAGCGCGGCGAGGACGTCGGCGAACAGCGCGCTGCGGGCGAGAGGCGCCGTGCCATCCGCGACGAGCTTCATGCCGAGGAACAGGAAGCCGAACCCGAGGATCGCCTCGCCGACGTATCGCACCGTCCCGCGGCCGGTGGCCCAAAGGAGCCAACCGATGAAGACGACGAGCGGCGAAAGCGCGAGAAGATCGAAGGCCAGGAGCTGGACCGTGACGGTCGTACCGATGTCGGCCCCGAGGATCACGCCGATCGTCTGGCGCAGCGACAGCAGGCCGGCCGACGCGAAGCCGACGAGCATGACGGTCGTCGCGCTCGATGACTGGAGCACCGCGGTGACGCCCGCACCAACGATCAACGCCTTGAAGCGATTTCCCGTGAGCGTCGAGAGGAGATGACGCAGGCGCGTTCCGGCCGCGCGCTGGAGACCCTCTCCGACCAGGCGCACTCCGTAGAGGAGCAACGCGGTACCGCCGAGGATCGAGAAGAGGACGAGGTCCGCGGAGCTCATCGGGGCAGTATCGCCCCGCAGACTACTTCGCGACGGTGAGGGTCGCGCGGCCGGACGCTCCCGTCGCGAGGACGACGACCGCCGCGTCGCCCTCATTCGGCGGCGCGGCGAAACCGATGAACGCGATGCCGGCCGCGTTCGTCCTCGCGGAGCCGATCGTGATGACGCCGACCGACAGCGTCACCTGTTCGTCGGCCTTCGCAACGCCATTCGCGGTCACCTGCACCATCGCCGTCACGATCGTCCCCGGCGTGACCTTGACCTTGTCGAGCGTCACGGTGACAGCGATCGAGGCGGTCGTCGGCGCTTTCACGGTGACAGGCGTCTTGACCGTCGTCTCGTTCCCCGCGCGGTCCCGCGCAGTCACCGTGATCGTCATAGCTCCGGGGATGACGGTGTACGAATCGCTGAAGCTCCCGTCCTGCGCCGGTATGACCGTGCGGCCATCGACGGTGATCGTCGCGCCTGCCTCCGACTTGCCCTCGATCACGACGTTGGTCCCCTCGATCGTGGCGCCGGTCGCCGGCCTGGTCAGTGTGAGGAGCGGCGGTTGGCGATCGAGGACCACGGTGTATGACGAGTGCGCGATGATGTCCGTTCCCGACAGCAGCGTGAGCGCCATGGCGTTGGGGCCCTCTCGCAGTGTGAGCGACGCGGCGAACGCTCCGCCCGCGTCGGGTTCGATGCTCGAGACGACGGAGCCGTTGAGCGTGATCTCCAGCTTGCGACCCGCGGCCATCGCGAACTCCGGCACGCGACCGGTGATCTTGAGCTGCGGCTCACGTGTGAAGTCGGGAAGGCCCTGCGCCGTCAGGTCGACGTTGACCGTGCCTCCGCCGGACGGAAGGTCGATGACCTTGCTGCCCTGGAGCGCCGGGAAGAGCTCACCCATCTTGGCGCCAAGGTCGTCGAACGCGTTCCCGACCGCCCCAGCGAGCCGCGGCGTGGCGACGGTGACGAAGAGGATCGCGAGCACCAGGAAGACCCCCTCGAGGGCAAGCAGCCGACGTCGACGCCGAGCAGCCACGCCCGAGCCTCTGGCCAGGGCGCGGTAGCGGTCACGGCTGACGGGTGGCCGCCGAGAGGCGGCGTGGGTCCGGGAAAATGCCTTCATCTAGGGCTCTAACGGCCAAGATAGCGAAAGGGCGTCGGCCCGATGGCCGGCGCCCTCCGCTGGTGGGTGGGATGAGGGGCTTTCATTTGTCAGTGCCGTCCCGCGTTACATAACGAGCGGGGCTTGCTTCGCGTTTTGGTCCTCCCCAAGACGTTTAGCCGCGCGAGACGCTAGGGCGAGGACTGTACCTGCCGATAGGGCCATCCGCAAGGGGGTCGCGTGGCATCCCGGGGCGGGTCGAGACGGTTATGCGACACTCGGAAACGTGACCTCGGAGCCAAAGGTGACGGCCGCCAGCCCCCGCGGGCTGGAGGGCGTCGTGGCGGCCTCGACGGCGATCTGCAAGGTCGAGGACAACAGCCTCATCTACCGCGGCTACCCGATCGAGGAGCTCGCCACCAAGGCGGAATACGAAGAGGTCGCGTACCTCTTGCTGAACGGAGACCTCCCGAGCCGGGAGCAGCTACGGGACTTCAAGGCCGAGCTGTCCAAGCACCGGCCGCTGTCGCCCTTCCTCCGCCAGATCCTCCAGGAGATGTCCGAGAACGGCACGGCCATGGACGTCCTCCGCACCGTCGTCTCGGCATCCGCGGCCGAGGACCCGGCCGAGGGGCAGAACTCCCGCGAGGCCGAATACCAGAAGGCGGTCCGGCTCACCGCGAAGCTTCCGACGATCCTCGCCACCTACATCCGCCGCCGCAAAGGCGAGCAGCCGGTGCCTCCGGACCCGTCCCTCGGACACGCGGCGAACTTCGCGCACATGGCCGGCATCTCCAGCCATCCGCGTGCGGCCGAGGTGCTGAACACCTGCTTCATCCTGCAGGCCGAGCACGGACTCAACGCGTCCACGTTCACGGCGCGCATCGTCGCCGCCACCGAGGCCGACATGCATGCGGCGGTGACCGCCGCGTTCGGCGCGCTGAAAGGACCGCTGCACGGCGGCGCGACCGACGGCACGATGAAGATGCTCGATGAGATCGGCTCGCCCGAGCACGTCGACGCGTGGGTCGACAAGGCCATCGAGCGCAAGTTCAAGTTCTCGGGCTTCGGCCATCGGGTGTATCTCACGGAGGATCCGCGCGCGAAGTTCCTCCGTCGCTTCGCCGCGGAGCTCCAGAAGGACTGGAAGGGCCCGAAGTACTACGAGATCCAGGAGCGGCTGGTGAAGGCGATCGCCGATCGCCGCCCGAAGATGTCGCCCGCGGCGGCGGCGAAAGTGAACATCGTCAACGTCGACTTCTTCGCCGCCACGACGTACACGTTCCTCGGCATTCCGGCGGACCTCGGCACATCGATCTTCGCCATCGGCCGTATCGCCGGATGGAGCGCGCACATCATGGAGCAGCACGCCGACAACCGGCTCATCCGTCCGGAGTCCGAGTACACGGGCCCCACCGGCAAGCGCTACATACCCATCGCCGAGCGTTAGGAGGGCGCGGTCCGCGTGGGCAACGCCGCCGGCGCGGCTGCCTTCTTTCTCATCGCTCCGACGACGCTCGCGGCCGTGGTGCCGTTCCTCATCACGCGCTGGCTGGTGGCGGATCCGCTGCTCGGCGGTGAGCCGACCCGGTGGATCGGAGCGGTCCTGGTCGCGGCAGGCCTGGTCGTGATCGTCGATGCCTTCGTTCGGTTCGTCCGCGAAGGCAGAGGCACGCCCGCGCCGGTCGCTGCTCCGCGGCTCCTCGTGATGCGGGGACCGTACCGCTGGGTGCGGAACCCGATGTACGTCGCCGTGCTCGCGATCGTCGTGGGGCAAGCGCTCGTCTTCGGGAACAGCGGGCTGCTCGCGTATGGGGCAGTCGTGGCGCTCGCCTTCCACGCCTTCGTCGTGGCGTACGAGGAGCCGACGCTGCGGCGCCGGTTCGGCGGCGAGTACGACGCATATGCGGCGCGCGTCGCGCGGTGGCTTCCACGGCCGCCGCGCGCGTAGGTCTAGGGATCGAAGCTCGCCAGGACGGCGTCCCAGGCCAGCTCCGACGCGATCACGCCGAGGCTCACCTCGTACAGCGTGACGTTGTCGACCTTGTGCGTCGAGACCGCGAAGAGGATGTCCCCATCCCAGCGTGTGTTGAGCGGCTGGATCGCGCGTGCCATCGATGAGTGGACCTGCCGCGCGACCGAGCGGAGCTGGAGGGCATCGAGCTTCTGATCGGTGACGAGCAGCGTGAGATTCGTGTTCTTCGTCACGCCGCGCCCGCGAGCGGCAACGGGATCGTAGGCCCCGGTCTGCGCGACGACGTCTTCAGCGCGACGCCGCTTTCCGGTGGCGGGGTCACGGTTGCCCCGCGCGACATCACCGTGGCGATCGATGATCGCGCCGTACGCGTTCACGACGGTGAAGACCGCGATCCGCGTGGCACCAAAAGCCCGGAACGCCCCGCCCTGCCCGGCAAGCTCCGCCGTCGGACCGTGGCCGGCCGTCGCCGAACAGCCCGCGCCGTGCGGACCGAGCGGGAAACGGCCCCGCCGCATCGCGCGCACCGCGGCACGACCGAGCTCCTTGTCCGGATAGATCGCGTTGTCGCGGCGGCCGTAGTCGAAGATGATCGCGCCCGAAACGAGCGCGATATCCATCCACTTCGTCGAGTAGCCGCGCTTGGCGAAGAGCTCGGCCGCGACGCCGGTCGACGCCTCAAGGCCGTAGAGCGACCCGCCCGCGAAGCAGATCGCGTTCGTGACCGTGAGGTGCTCGCCGTTGATGCCGGGGGATCCGCCACGAACGTCGATGTGCAGTGCGGCGTCCTCGGGAAAGTGGAAGACGGTGCAGCCGGTCGGCCCCTCCGCGTACTCGGCGACGCCGATCTCGAGGCCGGGGAAGTCGATGTCCAGCCAGCGCTTCGCGTCGACCTCCGTCAGCGGGGTTGGGTGCACGTTGTCGTTGCTCCGAGGACCGCTCGTCACGCCGGCTCCACACGCAGACCGAACACGAAGAGCCCGCTGCCGCGCGACCAGTACGCGCTGACCGTGAGGTAGTGGGTGCCGTTGGAGACTCGCAGGACGCCGGCTCGCAGCAGGTCGATGACCGCGAGATCGTTGGAACGCCAGTCGGGACCGACATGGACGCTGAGATCCTTGAGCTCGGATCTCGTCCGCACCTGGACGACCACGGGCGCGCCCGAGCGGATGACGCTGACCGGTGGCTCGCGCATGATGCCGTCCGCGCAGACCGTCGCCGGGAACCCGGACCAGCAATAGCTGATGAGCAGCCCGGGATATTCATGCCCGTCCGCGACGAGCGTCATCCACGGCTCGCGTATTTCGGCCACGCACGCTCCGCCAGCGGCGATGGCTGTCGCGAGCACCAGTGCCCAGCGAAGTCGCTTCACGCCCTGAGGGATACGCGGGCCGCGGGATCGGTCGCGATCCGAACCGCGACCGTCGCGAGGATCTCGGCGGTGATCATCGCGTTGGCGTGGGCGAGATCCGTCGCGGAGGCCTCGCGCATCACATGCGAATGTCCGGAGATCGGCTCGGTGCTCACCGGGAAGCCGATGTAGTCGGCCGGCGCGACCTGCGACACGTTCCCAAAGTCGGTGGACGCGAGCGTGAGCTCTCCGCGCTCGACGTCGATCTTCCGCTTCGCGAGCTCCTCCACCAGCAGGTCGCCGATCCTCACGTTCGGGTTGACCGGCGCGTAGAGCCGCATCTTGTCGAGGACCTCGGCGCGCGTGCCCGTCTGCATCGCGGCGCCCTCCACGATCCTGGAGAACGTCCCGACCATCTCGTCCAGGACGTCCATCGACGCGGCTCGCAGGCCGAAGTCGCACTCGGCCAGGTCCGGGATGATGTTCGATGCCGCGCCGCCCTTGGTGATGATGCCGTGGACGCGGGTGTTGACCGGAAGGTGCTGGCGCCAGCCATCGACAGCGAGGAAGAGGCGGATCGCGGCGGAGAGCGCATTGCGGCCCTTCTCGGGCGAGTACGCGGCGTGCGAGGCCAGCCCGTGGAACCGCACCAGCTTCCCGACGATGCCGAGACTGCTGCCGCCGAGCTGCCAGGTATCGCCGCCGGGATGCGACGACAGGACCGCGACCGACCGTTTGAAGACGCCGGCGTCGATGAGGTCGATCTTGCCGCCGCCGTTCTCCTCGGCCGGCGTGCCGATCAGCTCGATGCCGACCTGCAGGTCCTTGGCGCGCTGCGCCGCGAGCAGGAACGCTCCGACATTCGACATCGCGATGAGGTTGTGGCCGCAGGCGTGACCGATCTCGGGAAGCGCGTCGTACTCGGCCAGGAGCGCTACCGATGGGCCATCTGGGCCGACGCGCGCCCGGAACGCGGTCTCGAGGCCGCCGAGCCGCGGCTCGACATCGTGGCCGTGCCGCTTCAGGAGCGTGGCGATGTTCGCAACAGCCTGGTGCTCCTGATACGCGAGCTCGGGCGCGCCGTGAATGGCGCGTGACAGAACGATGAGATCGTCGCGCAATGCCGAACCGCGGCCCTGATCGCTCTTGCTCATGCGGCGATCCTCTTCCTCAAGGCTGCGTCGGTCGCGACGCGGTGCGCGGCCGCCGCGAGCGCCTCCGTGGTGATGAACGCGTTCCGGTGCGCGAGCTCGGTGACGCAGGCGTCGCGCATCTTGTCCGAATGCCCCGCGATCGGCGCGGTCGTCACTGGGAAACGGATCCAATCGGTCGGCAGCTTCTGCGAGACGTTGCCGAGATCGGTGGAGGCGGACACGAGGGTGCCTCGCGTCGGCTCGACGCCCCGCGCACGCAGCTCGTCGGCGACGACATCGCCGAGCGTCGCGTTCGCCGCGACCGGCGAGTACATCTGCAGGTATTCGGTGATCTCGACGGTCGTGGCCGTCTCGAGCGCGGCGCCCTGCGCGACATCCGTGAATGTCGCCACCATCGCCTCGAGCGTGGCGACATCCTTCGCCCGAAGACCGAAGCGCGCCTCGGCCCGTTCCGGGATGACGTTCACCGCGTCGCCGCCGAAGTCGATGATCCCGTGCACCCGCGACTCGGTGGGGAGATGCTGCCGCCAGCCATCGATGCCCGTGAACAGACGGATCAGTCCGTTGAGCGCGTTGCGGCCGCGCTCGGGTGAGGACCCCGCGTGCGAAGACTGTCCGCGGTAGATGACGCGCTTTCCGACGATGCCCAGGCCGGTGGCGGAGACGCCCCACTCGGACTGGGCCGACGGGTGCGTCGAAAGCACGAAACGGACGTTCTCGAACGCGCCGTTCCGCAGAAGATCGATCTTGCCTCCGCCGTCCTCCTCCGCGGGCGTGCCGATGAGCTCGATCGCGATGCCAAGAGGTCTCGGGTCGGTGGCAGCTAGCAAGAAGGCGCCGACATTGGTCATGGCGATGAGGTTATGGCCGCACCCGTGACCGACGCCCGCCAGGGCGTCGTACTCCGCGAGCAGCGCGATGCTCGGGCCATCCGGCCCCACGCGAGCGCGAAAGGCGGTCGGCAGGCCGCCGATGCCCATCTCCACGCGATGACCGCGCTTGGTGAGGAGCGCGTGGATCCGTGCGGCCGCGCGCTCTTCCCTGTACGCGAGCTCGGGGTCCGCGTGGATCTCGCTCGACAGCGCGATGAGCTCGCGCCGGAGGTCGTCGGGGAGCTTCACCTGGCTGTATACTGCTACGTAGAAGCTTTCCCCATCTTCCTCACGCCGGAGCGAGCGCAGCTGATGCGCCCCCGGCGCCCCCCAACAGTCATCGCAACGAAGCACAACACCCGCAAGGAGAAGAACCACTCACGTGGACAATATCGAGCCAGCCCCGCAGAGCCCAGAGACCAACCCACCACTCGCGAACGCCGAGTCACCTTCGAAGACCGAGACAGCCGTGAAGGCCGAGACCCCCGCGAAGGCCGAGAACGGCGCGACCCCCGCTCCGCGGCGCGAGGCACAGCCCGCCGCGCCGAGCCGCAAGTACTACACCATCACCGAACTCACCGAGGCGAAGCCGAAGGATCTCCTCGCCATCGCGAAGGAGTTCGGTGCCGCCGACATCACGCCGGCAATGAACAAGCAGGACGTGATCACACGGATCCTGCAGGCACAGACCGAAGCGCAGGGAAACATCTTCGCCCAGGGCATCCTCGAGATCGTCGAGGATGGCTTCGGATTCCTCCGTCGCCGCAGCCTTCTCCCCTCCCCCGACGACGTGTACGTCGGATCGAGCCAGGTACGACGACTTGGCCTGCGGACCGGGGACTTCATCACCGGACAGACGCGCCCCCCGAAGGACAACGAGAAGTACTTCAGCCTCCTTCGCGTAGAAGCGGTCAACGGCATGGATCCCGAGGTCGCGAAGCGCCGGCCGCACTTCGAGGACCTCACGCCGGTCTTCCCAGACGACATGTTCGACCTCGAGATCGAGGGCGCGAACCTCTCCCAGCGCCTCATCAACCTTGTGAACCCACTCGGGCTCGGTCAGCGCGCCCTCATCGTGTCGCCCCCAAAGGCGGGCAAGACCACGCTCCTCAAGGACATCGCGAACGGCATCGCCGGGAATCACCCCGACACGCACATCATGGTCGTGCTCGTCGGCGAGCGCCCCGAAGAAGTCACCGACATCCGCCGCTCGATCAAGGGCGAGGTCTTCTCGTCCACGTTCGACGAGCCCACCGAGAACCACACCCGCGTCGCCGAGCTCGCGCTCGAGCGCGCCAAGCGTCTGGTGGAGGGCGGCCGCGACGTCGCCATCCTCCTCGACTCGATCACGCGTCTCGCGCGCGCGTACAACCTGGCAGTGCCGCCGTCCGGTCGCACGCTGTCGGGTGGCATGGACCCGGTCGCGCTCTCCCCCCCGAAGCGTTTCTTCGGCGCGGCCCGCAACATCGAGGGAGCTGGCGGTCAGCCCGCTGGATCGCTCTCGATCTTCGCCACCTGCCTCGTCGATACGGGCTCACGTATGGACGACGTCATCTACGAAGAGTTCAAGGGCACCGGAAACTCCGAGATGATCCTCGACCGCAAGCTGCAGGAACGGCGCACCTTCCCGGCGATCAACATCCCCGCATCCGGCACGCGCCGCGAGGAGATGCTGCTCTCGCCCGAGGTCATGCGTCAGGTCATCCTTCTACGGAAGATGCTCTCGGCCGTCGGTCAGATCGAGGGCACGGAGCTCCTGCTCCAACGCCTTGGCAAGACGAAGACGAACAAGGAGTTCCTCTCATCCATCGCGAAGGCGATGGAAGCCGACAACAAGAACTAGTCCAGCATCTGGCTGATCCCGGTGAGCGTGCGGAGCGCGCCGAGCACGAATGGGAGCGCGAACGCGGCGTAGGCGATCACCGGCGGCAGGCCGCGCCACCGCACGATGGCCGGCACGATCATGACCGTGACGAAGAGCAGCCCGAGCACCGGGTCGCTCAGCCCGCCGATCGACGTGAAGAACAAGCCCGAGAGCACGCCGACAGCGAGAGCCGCGAGCCACCCGAGGAACTCGAGCGCGCCCACCTTCCCGTCTGTCCCTTCGATGGCGCGGCGGAACCGTTCGAACAGCCAGGCGATCACCGCGCCGAACGCGACGAACAGCGCCGCGAACGTCGCGACGTTGACGGGTGCCGAGCCGAAGCGCTGGAAGTCGAAGTTCGCCGGGTCGATGAAGATGAAGCCGGCGGCGAGCAGAAGGATCAGTCCGAACGCGACGCCTTGCCACGGACGGAACCTGTGAAGCCACGGCTCAGCGGACGCGAAGAGCGCGGCGCCCAAGATGCCCGCGGGGATCCCGACGAACACCGCCAGGGAAACGGTCCCTGTGAAGGTGATCTCACCGACGCGATTGCCGTTCGACGTTTCGATGCCGATGAGGTCCGGTCGCGACATGAATCCGGCCAGGCGCATCGCGACGCGCCCCAACAGTCCACCGACGAGGATCCCCGCAAGCGACGCAGCGCCAACGTGCCGCCCGAGCGCGCGGAACGAGAACATCCCGCGCACTTTAACGGCCGCTCGGCCGGGTGCCTACTCCACGGCGGGCGGCTCCAGCGGCAGCTCCTCGCGGTTGTCCCATTCGCGCATCGACGCGTCGTAGACGCGCACATCGCGGAAGCCCGCGAGCCGGAGCGCGAATGCGCTGTGCGCCGCGCGCCATCCGACCTCGCACACCGTGACGACGCGATCGCTCGGCGTGATCGACCTCCGCGCGAGCAGTGCGCGGATCTCGTCTGGCGATCGAAAGAGCCACGGCTCCTGCGCCTCGAGGAGGTCGGTCCACACGAGATGCGCTGCGCCGGGGATGCGGCCGACGCGCCTATGGTCCATCGTGTTCGAGCCCTGCCACTCGGCGTCACCGCGCACGTCGAGCACCTTGGTCGACCCGCCGATCTCGCGGAGGAGCTCGTCGGCGCGGCAGATGAGCGACGTGTCGGTGTGAGCGATGAAGTCGCCGGAGACCACCGTGACCTCCTCGGTGCTGACCGGCCCGCCCGCGGCGACGTAGGCCACGAAGCCTCCGTCGGCGAGGTATGTCTCACGGTGGCCGTAGTAGCGGAGGAACCACCACGCGCGCCCGGACAGCATGCCTTCGCTGAGCACGATGACGCGCGTGTCAGCTGATATCCCGAGCGACCGGATCGCGACCTCGGCCTGATCCGGCGGCAGGACGTGCAGGGGAGCCGCGGGGTCCTTGTAGTCCTTTCGCTCGCTCACCGCGCCGGGCACGTGGCCCTGCGCGTAGTCCTCGGGCTTTCGCGGGTCGATTACGCGCACGTTGCGGTCCGCGTGATGAGCCACGAGCCATTCGGGTGAGACGAGGAGCTGCTCGGCCATTGCGCCACGCTATCGGATGCTCGGTGGAGCGAATGTCGTCGTCGACGCAGTCGCGCAAGGCCGAGTCGATGGTCTACCCGAGTCCACCTGGGGGGAAGTCGTCCGTTGGTACGCCCCGCCGCGACCGGCCTCGCCACCGCGTTCTACCGGCTCTATCTGCTCGACGCGCTCGCCGCCGAACCGGCTCGGCCCGCCGCCATGCTGGCGCGGATCGCCGCGGAGCGGCTGCCTTTGTCGAGCGGCGGCTTCAGCCGCGCGCTGCAGGCGCTGCTCGAGGGTGGCTACATCGTGCCGGCACCCGAAGGGGCGGTCGCGCTCACGCCGCTCGGTGCCGCCGAACGCATGGCCGAGCGCGAGCGCTGGCGGAAGGTGATCCCGAGCGCCGCGCGCTTGGTCGGAGAGAGCGAGGTCGTGCCGCGACCGGTGCCGGTCGTCGCGGAGACGACGGTGCGCTACCGCACGGCCGAGGTCGCCGAGTCCTACCTCGATCGGGTCCTGGTCGCGGCGCTGCGGGAGAGGCTGGCGCAGGCGCGCGACGGCGGACGCGCGTTCACGCTCGTGCTCGGGGTCGTCGACGTCGATGCGCAATCCGAAGCCACGCGCCGAGCGATGGTCCACCGCACGATCCGCGCGACACTCGGCGCGAGCACCACGGTGTTCGGCGGAGACACGAGTGCCTTCCGCTACGGTGACGCGGGCATCGCGATGGTCGCCCCGATCGTGGGTGACGCCGCGCGCGGAGCGCGACTGGTCTCGCTGCTCCGGGCACGTATGGACGAGCTGCTGAGCGCGATGAGCGGCACGGTGCGGGCGTTCCACGGCGCCCGCTGGAACGTGCGGGCGGGCGGGGCCACCTGGACGCCGGAGATCGCGGCCAGCGGCGTCCTGCTGCGCCTGGCGCAGGACGCGCTCGCGAGCGATGCGTCGCTGCGGCGGGCGGCGTAGGTGCAGTCCAGGTCTACCCCGGTGCCGCTGATGGCTCCGCGCGCGAGCTCGCGGCCATCCTGCGTGTCAGGAAGACGAGCATCGCCGATCCTCCGAGCACGTAGCCGAGGCCCTGGATGTTGAGGACGGTCAACGTTCCGAGCGGTCCGGTGAGCGTTCCCGCGATCGCGAGCCCCACGAGCAGGAGCACGGACGCCGTGGTGAACAGCGCTCCGAGGACTCGGCCGCGGTAGACATCTGGCACGCGGCCCTGGATCACGCCGAACATCGTCGGGAACGTCATCGCCCCGGGGATCCCGACCAGGAAGAAGAGCGCGACCACGACCGCGATCGGCACGCCAAGTCCTGGCAGGTTGAATATCAGCAGGTCGATGACGCCGAACAGCACCGCCGTCCAGCCGATGAGCCTGGCCGGCGAGACACGCGCGCTGATGCCGACGAGCGCAAGGCTGCCGATGATCGCGCCGACCCCCTGAGCGGACATGAGCACGCCGAGCTCGGTCGTCCCGCCCTTCAGGATCTCGACGACGTACACGATGACGAGGACGCGAAAGACCCCTTCGCCGATCGACGAGATCCCGACGAGCAGGAACAAGGTGGCTACGACGCGATCGCGCCACACGAGTCGCAGACCGTCGAGCCACTCGACCCACACCTTTCGCCAGGCGCGCGTGCCCTCTTCCACGGACGCCCCGAGCCGCGTCGGGTTCGGGACACCGGTCATCAGCCCGACCAGGGCGGCCGCGGCAACGAAGGTCACGGCGTCGAACAACGCGACGCCCATGATCCCGGCCATACCGAGGATGACCGCGCCGATCGGTGGACCGGCGACGCGAGACAGGTTGTTCGCTGCGGAGGTCAACGAGTTCGCGGCCACGAGCTCGTCGCGGTCGACGAGCCGCGGCAGGAGCGCGCCGACCGAGGGGACGACGAACTGACCGATGGTCGCCTCGACGAGCACGACGACGTACACGATCCAGATCGAGCCCGGGTCGTGTACCGCCGCCAGCGGCAAGAGCGCCACGGCGAGCAGGACGTTTCCGACGATCACCGTTCGGCGGCGATCCCAACGGTCGACATACACGCCGGCGATGCTTCCGAGGACCATGGTGGGCACAACGCTGCAGGCGAACATGATCGTCGTGGCGAGTGCCGATCCGGTGATCTGATAGATCGAGATCGGCATCGCGACGAACAGGACCCAGTCGCCGACGAACGAGATCAGCCCACCGGCCCAGAGGAGCCCGAAGTTTCGCCTCGCGAGCAGACGGTAGTTCCGCACGGCTGGACGATAGGTGCGGTCGCTCGTCATCGTGCGTATCGCTTGACGCACTCGCGACCGAAACGCCGCTGCGCGGCCCGGCGTCGGGTCGACTAGGTCACGCCTCGGGCGCGCCAGAACGCGCCGAGCGCGAGCACCGCGAACACGACCGCGAGCGGGATGTCGAGAGCCTCGACGAACCCGAGCTCCCGCAGCAGGATGTAGGCGTTGAAGGCGTAGAAACGGCCACGAGTGCGCAGATCGCGCCGACCGCGATGAGCGCGAAACGCATCACTTGTCCTCCTCGCCCTTGGACCGCATCGCCGTCGCGACCGTACCACTCACGTCGTCGCGCCACGATAGATACTCACCCGCGTCTCGCAACGCTCGTCCCTGACGTTGCGCCGAGCGCCAGACCGGGCAGACGAAGTCGAAGTGCTCCTGACACACCCTCTCCGGCCGCTCCGCACCGACGATGCCCGAGCGACGCAGCGCGAAGTACGCGTGGCAGAGCGGCAGGCCGGTGACGTTCACGAGGCATCCCTGGTACTCCGCGACGATGCGCCGCCCCTCGCCCTGGATCGCGTAGCCACCGGCCTTGTCGGCGGGCTCGCCCGTCGAGACGTAGCGCTCGATCTCGCGGATCGACAGGGCACGGAGCGTCACGCGCGACCCGACCGCGAAGCGGATATGCCGTCCGGACGCGTCGACCGCCACGACCTCGGTGCGCACGTCGTGCGTCTCGCCAGCCAGGCGCGCGAGCATCGTCACCGCGTGGCCGTCGTCGCGGGGCTTGCCGATGCGCTCGCCATCCAGGAGGACCTCGGTGTCCGCGGCGAGCGTGACGTCGCCCCGCAGTGAGACGGCATCGGCCTTCGCGGTCGCCGGCGATGTGTATCGCTCCTCGTCGACGTTCGCAGGGGTCGTCTCGAACCGGATGCCGAGGAGCCGTAGCAGCTCGGCACGCCGCGGCGAACCGGACGCGAGACGGAGCACGGCGACCACGTTATGCGAGCGGGGCGAGCGGGGCGAGGCGCGCCGCGAAGCGGGCGAGCCGAGCGCGAGACACACGACTACGGCCGAGCGAGCCGCGGACTCGGCCGCGGCGAGCGAGTCCACACGCGAGCGAAGCGAGGCGGCGAGGCGTCGCCGCGAAGCGGGCGGAGCCGAGCGCGAGACACACGACTACAGCCGAGCGAGCCGCG
>JBGPKU010000033.1:0-28771 GCA_041486085.1 Candidatus Limnocylindria bacterium
CGCTCGTTCTCAAACGCTCGTTGTCACTCGCGTGTCGGTCTCGCTCGTCGCGGCAGAGCCGCTCCTCGCTCGTCTTCATTTCATTCAAACGCTCGTTCTCAAACGCTCGTTGTCACTCGCGTGTCGGTCTCGCTCGTCGCGGCAGAGCCGCTCCTCGCTCGTCTTCATTTCATTGCTCATCTTCATTTCATTGCTCGTCTTCATTTCAGCTTGCCGCCGACGACGACGGACGGTATGCGGAGGGTGGGCTGCGCATCGGCGACGGGCGCGCCCTGCCCGTCCTTGCCGCACGTCCCCGTCGAGTAGCCGAGATCCCAGCCGACCATATCGATCTCGCTCATCAGCTTCGGGCCCTGGCCGACGAGCGTCGCTCCGCGCAGCGGCTCCGCGAGCGCTCCATCACGGATCCGGTAGCACTCGGTGATCTCGAACGCGAAGTTCCCGCTCACCACGTCCACCTGTCCGCCACCCATCTTCTTCACGAAGATGCCGTCCTTCACCGAGCGGAGGATCTCGTCTGGATCGGACTCGCCGCGCTCGATCATCGTGTTCGTCATCCTGCAGATCGGGAGATAACGGAAGGATTCGCGCCGCGCGTTGCCGCTGCGCCCGATGCCAAGCTTCTCCGCGTGCTTGCGGTCCGAGAGGTAGGTCCTCAGCACGCCCTTCTCGATCAGCACGGTCCGCTTCGTTGGGCTGCCCTCGTCGTCCATCGCCGCAGTCCCGCGCTGACCGGGATCGCGGCCGTCATCGACGACGGTGATGAGCTCGCTCGCGACCTTCTCACCGATCCGACCTGAGTACACGGATAGACCCTTGAGATTCAGATCAGCCTCGAGGCCGTGACCGACGGACTCGTGGATCAAGGTTCCCCCG
The DNA here is from genome assembly GCA_041486085.1 of Candidatus Limnocylindria bacterium. Taxonomy (GTDB): domain Bacteria; phylum Chloroflexota; class Limnocylindria; order P2-11E; family P2-11E; genus CF-39. The sequence goes on from JBGPKU010000033.1 coordinate 877, forward strand.
GCCTCGCTCGACAGGACGACCATGTAGGTGCCGGCTGGTGCGGGATCCGCGCCGACGTTCTGGACCGCTCGGCGCGCCGCGACGGTGGCCGCCTCGGCGACCACCTCCTCGCTCAGCAGCTCGAAGCCGCGGGTGCCGCGGACCGCCTCGAAGCCCGATTCGAGGACGTCACCCTGCTTCGCGACGACGTTCAACGCGAAATTCAAGCGCACACGCGTGTCCGTTCGGAACCTGCCGTCACTATTGGCCACCAGCACGTCCTGCACGCTCTCGGCGTATGTAACGGTGACCTGCGAGATCCGTGGATCCAGGGCTCGAGCCACCTCATTGGCCGTACGAAGGAGCGCGACTTTGCGCTCGACCGGCACGCTCCGCGGGTCCACCGCCACGGTGTGCGGTCTCGGGAGGTCGTCGGGCACCAGGCTGGCCATGTCGTGAAGCTCGACGCCCAGCGCGACGCTCGAGGCGGCGCGCCCGGCGAGTGCGATCACGTCGTCCGCGTCGGTGACGTTGCCGTTCGCATAGATGGTGCGCTCGCCCGCGGCTTCGACGATGCGGACGCCCGCACCCTGGTCCACTCCCGTGATCGCATCTTCGATGTGATCGTCATCGAGCACGAGCTGGAGCGTCTCGTGCCGCTCCCAGAAGAGCTCGGCCCACTCGCCGCCGCGCGAGAGCGCGGTGCGCAGCGCTTTGTCCGCGTCGCGCACGGAGATGACCGGTCGTCGGGTGATCGTCAGCGTGCCGATGCCCTCTCCCCTTACCGCTCGTGAGACTGCCGCCGACGATGGCGACACGTCTGGTGGAGCGGCGGGCAAATGGTACGACGGCTATTCGCCGATGACAGTAACGGTGGCATGACGTTCGCGTGGCCCGTCGAAGTCCGCGAAGTAAATGCCCTGCCAGGTACCGAGTACGAGCTCGCCATCGCGCACCGCGAGACTCACATCGTGCCCTGTCAACACGGCTTTGATGTGCGCGTCGGCATTTCCCTCGGCGTGATGGAAGTCCTCGTCGAGCGGCACGAGCTTTCCGAGCTGCGAGATCAGGTCGCGCTGCACATCGGGGTCGGCATTCTCGTTCACGAAGACACCAGCGGTTGTATGGAGCACCCCGATGACGCACAGGCCGTCTTTGACCTTCGCACGCGTGACCGCCGCGCGCACGCGAGCCGTGATGTCGACCGTTGTGACCTTTGTCTTGGTCGTGATCTCAAGACGTTCGTGGTGAAACAACCCGCAAGCCTCCTGGTGCGCCAATCTGCGGACGGACGGCAGTCGCCACCGGCGGATGGCGCCGGTCGCGACAATATCGCTGTGCCGACGTGGGGACAGGCGCGCGCCGCGGCCATCGAACGTTTGCGCACCGCCGCCGATCCCGGTACGGCGACGCTCGACGTGGACGTTCTGCTCGCTTTCGCGCTGGATACGAAGAAGGAGCATGTCCTGGCGCATCCCGAGCGCGCACTGTCAGTGGATCAGGACGCTCGATTCGGTGCGCTCATCGGGCGTCGCCATCAGGGTGAGCCGGTCGCATACCTGCGGGGGTGGAAGGAGTTCTACGGCCTCCGGTTCCGCGTCGATCCCCGGGTCCTGATACCGCGGCCGGAGACAGAAACCCTCGTGGACGAGGCTCGACGGTTCATCGCGACGGTGCCCGGTGTCCGGCAGATCACCGTGGTCGACGTCGGCACCGGCTCGGGTGCGATCGGGTGCGCGATCGCGGTTCACGAACCGCGGGCTCGCGTCATCGCGACCGACGCCTCGCGCGATGCGCTCGCCGTGGCCGAAGCGAACGCACTCTCGCTCGGCGTTGCCGATCGCGTCGACATCCGGGAGGGCGATCTGCTCGCGCCGGTGACAGGACAGGTCGACGTTGTTTGCGCGAACCTGCCGTATCTGCGGGAGGACGCCGTCGCGGAGCTCACCGGTGGGCGCACCTCGCTCGCATTCGAGCCGCGCACGGCAGTCGTGGCCGGCACGGACGGCCTCGACATGATCCGCCGGGCGGCGGCCGATCTGCCGCGCGTGCTCGCGCCTGGTGGGGCAGCGTTCTTCGAATGCGATCCACCGCAGAGCGATGCCGTGGCCGAGCTGCTGCGTCCACTCGGCGACACGCGGATCATCGCCGACCTCGCCGGTATGGCGCGCGTGGTCTCGCTGACGAGGAAGTAGCCGCCCGACCTATCATCGGTTCGTGAAGACACGCCTCCTCCAGGCGGAAGCGCCTGGGGCAGTGGAGGAGGCGGCGGCCGCGCTGGGGCGCGGAGAGCTCGTCGCCTTTCCGACAGACACGGTGTACGGCCTCGCAGCCGGTCATGACCACGTGCGCAAGCTGTACGTCGCGAAAGAGCGCCCGAAGGACAGGCGGATCTCGGTATTGCTGTCGGACGCGATGAATCTGGACGCCAGCGCGCTCGTCACGCCCGCGGCTCGCGTTCTCGCGGAGCGATTCTGGCCTGGGCCGCTCACGCTGGTGCTCGTCGCGCCGCGCCGCGGCACCCTCGCGTTCCGCGTGCCCGACCATCCGCTGGCACGACGGCTCATCGCCGCGAGCGGCGGCGGCCTTCCGGTCACGAGCGCGAATCGCTCGGGGCAGGCCGACGCTCGCACGGCTGAGGAGGTCATCGCGCAGCTCGAGGGACGCATCGCGCTGGTGCTCGACGGCGGCCGTACGACCGGCGGGGTTCCCTCGACGGTGGTCGACTGCACGACCGAGCAGGTCAAGGTCCTGCGCGAGGGTTCGATCAGCGCTGAGCAGATCGAGGACGCGCTCCGTCAGGCGCAGGTGGCCTGATGAAGGTCGGGCTCGCGGCGGATCACGCGGGCCGGGGCCTCATGGTGGCGATCGAGAAGCACCTGCGCGCGCGCGGGCACGACGTGCGCCTCTACGGACCGCCGCCCGACCCCGACGACGACTATCCCGTGCTCGCGCGCGTTCTCGCGCAGGCGCTCGTCGAAGGCGAGTTCGAGCGCGCGATCTTCTGCTGCGGCTCCGGCATCGGCCCGGCGGTGGCCGCGAACAAGATCGCGGGTGTGCGTGCCACGGTCGCGGACAACGAGTGGACGGCGCGCGACGCGGTGGCGCACGTCGACGTCAACTTCCTCACGCTCGGCGAGCGTGTGATCGGCGACGAGCTGGCGAAGAGCGTCGTCGACGCGTACCTGTCGGCCAGCGTGGAGGGCGGCCGCCACGAGCGGCGCCGCAAGCAGATCCAAGAATTGGAACGAGCGACAGCGAGCGGTTGAAAAGAGTTGAACGAGCGAGGAGAGCTTGACTGCGACGAGCGAGTCCGGCTCTCGAGTGACAACGAGAGATCGAACAGGAGCGACAACGAGAGATTGAACAGGAGGGGCGTATGAGCGAGATCGAGAAGGTCGACCCCGAGATCTACGAGGCGATCGAGAACGAGAAGCGCCGCCAGGTGGAGAAGATCGAGCTCATCGCGTCGGAGAACTACACCAGCCCGGCGGTGATGGAGGCGGTCGGCAGCGTGCTCACGAACAAGTACGCCGAGGGTTACCCGGGGCGCCGCTACTACGGCGGCTGCGAGTGGGTCGACGTCGCGGAGACGCTCGCGATCGAGCGCGCGAAGGCGCTCTTCGGCGCGGAGGCGGCGAATGTCCAGCCGCATGCCGGGGCGCAGGCGAACATGGCCGCGTACGCCGCGACGCTGAAGCCGGGCGACACCGTGCTCGGCCTCGCGCTCGATCAGGGCGGCCATCTCACGCACGGTTCGCCGGTCAACTTCTCGGCCAAGCTCTACAACTTCGTCCCGTACGGCGTCCACCGGGACACCGAGCAGATCGACTACGAGCACCTCGAGAAGCTGGCGAAGGAGCACCGGCCGAAGATGATCGTGGCCGGCGCCACCGCCTATCCGCGCTTCTTCGACTTCGCGCGCCTGCGCCGCATTACAGACGAAGTCGGCGCGCTCTTGCTCGTCGACATGGCGCACTTCGCTGGCCTCGTCGCGGGTGGCGAGCATCCGACGCCGGTCGGCCACGCGCAGATCGTCACGACGACCACGCACAAGACACTGCGCGGTCCGCGCGGTGGGATGATCCTCTCGGACGCGGAGTTCGAGAAGGCCATCAACAGCGCGGTCTTCCCGAACATCCAGGGCGGTCCGCTCATGCACGTCATCGCGGGCAAGGCGGTGATGCTGAAGGAGGCGGCGACGCCCGAGTTCAAGCGCTACGCGGCGCAGATCCGCGTGAACGCTCGCGCCCTCGCCGCATCGCTGGCGAACGCCGGGCTCCGAATCGTGTCGGGCGGCACCGACAATCACCTGATGCTGGTCGATGTGCGTCCGCTCAACGTCACGGGCAAGCAGGCCGAGAAGGCGCTCGACGCCGTCGGCATCACCGTCAACAAGAACACCATCCCGTTCGATCCTCAGAAGCCGGGGATCGCCTCGGGCATCCGGGTCGGAACGCCGGCGATCACCACACGCGGCATGCGTGAGGCGGAGATGGAGCGCATCGGTGCGCTCATCGCGCGCGCTCTCAAGGCTGTCGGGGACGAGACGGTCGCCAAGGAGGTCGCCGCGGAGGTGTTCGACCTCACCAAGCGCTTCCCGGTGCCCGGGATCACGACGGCCGCGGTCGCGCGCTGACCGGAACCCAGCTTCGCGTATCCACGCACCCGCTGCTGCGGGAGAAAGTCACGCGTCTGCGCGACGAGCGGACCGAGCCCCGGCAGTTCCGCGCACTCGTCGGCGAGATCGCCACACTCCTGCTCTACGAAGCGACCGCGGATCTGCTCGTGGAAGAGACGACGGTACGGACTCCTTTGGCAAACGCGCGCGGAGCGCGGTTGGCGGAGCCGGTTGGTCTCGTCCCGGTCCTGCGCGCGGGCATCGGTATGGTCGAGGCCGCGCTCGAGCTCATGCCCGACGCGCAGGTCTGGCACATCGGACTGTTCCGCGACGAGCGAACGCTCCGGCCGATCGAGTATTACAACAAGCTTCCGTCGGAGGCGACCGTCGCGGTGTGCCTGGTGCTCGATCCGATGCTCGCGACAGGCGGCTCCGCCGTCGCGACGATCGACATCCTGAAGAAGTGGGGCGCGAAGCGCATGAAATACGTCGGGATCATCGCCGCGCCCGAGGGGGTGCGCGCCTTATCGAGCGCGCACCCCGACGTACCGATCCATGTCGCCGCCCTCGACGAGCGCCTCAACGAGAAGGGCTACATCGTGCCCGGCCTCGGAGACGCCGGCGACCGTCAGTTCGGGACGGGTTAGAGCCGCGCGACCTTACCCCTGGACGACGGGGTTGATCTCGTCCGCGACCAGACCGTGCGCTTCCTTGTGGACGCGATGCGCCGCTTCGGCATTCGGCGCATCGACGAGGCAGAAGATCTTGCCCTCTTTCTCATCGAACCAGTAGTTGATGTACTTGACGCCGTACTTGTCCTGCGTGGCAAGGTCGGCCTTGTGCGCGTCGGCCACGTCCTTGGCCTTCGCCCCGGCTGGGGCATGGTGATGGACATCCATGAATAGCGGCATCGTTCTCACTTCCCGCCGGTCCGTGCTGGCCCGGCGTCGAAATTCTATGAGCGAACCGCTCGCGATGCGACTTCGAGAGGAGAGAGGTACTTCCAGAGGATCTTCGCGAAGGCCTCCGGTGCCTCGATCATCGGACCATGGTTGACGTTCGACATCGTGATGAGCTCGCAGCCGAGCGCCTGCGCGACCCGTACCGCGTTCGGACCGCCGGTGAAGAGGTCGAGCTCGCCGCTGATGACCACGCGCGGTGCGCGGATGGCGCCGACCGCGTTGCCCGGCTTCCATTCCGTGAGCGCAGGTAGGAGAGCGATCGCGGCTGCGAGACGCTGCTCGCCGGCATCGTGGAGCAGGCGCCGCCACAGATCGTCGTCGGGTCCGGGCGTGATCGCGCGAAGAGCCATCGCGAGGAACGCGGGATCCTCCTTCAGCTGCTTTTGGCGCTCCGGCACCGCGTAGGCACCCGGCATGCCGTCGATCCAGCCGGGCGAGACGAGCACCAGCGAGCGCAGCCGCTCGGGGTGGGTGAGCGCGACCTCAATCGCCACGCAGCTGCCCAGCGAGTGCCCCACGAGATCGAAGTGATCCAGTCGGGCCGCGTCGGCGAACGCGATGACGTCCGCCGCGAGCGAGGGGATCCGGTAATCGCCGTCCGGGCCGTGGGTCTGGCCCCGGCCGCGCATGTCTGGAGCGAGCCCGCGACGCCCAGCCGGTAGGCGCGCCAGCACCGGCTCCCACCAGGTGCTCGATCCCCAGTTGCCGTGCAACAGGACGAGCGGTGCTCCCGTCCCTGCATCGAGATAGAAGGTCTCGAGATCGCCTGCCTTCACGACGGGCATCAGGTGCCGAGCACCAGTCCGCCATCCACGCTGAGCACCGCGCCGTTCACGAAGGAGGCCTCGTCCGACGCGAGGTACAGGTAGGCGTTCGCCACATCGACGGGCTGGCCGAGGCGGCGCACCGGCGTGTGCTCGACCATCCCTTTCAGGACCTGCTCCGGCATCGCGCGCACCATCTCGGTACCGATGAAGCCGGGCGCCACCGCGTTCACGGTGATGCCCTTCGGTCCGAGCTCGCGCGCCCACACCTTGGTGAGTCCGATCACGCCCGCTTTCGTCGCGACATAGTTCGACTGCCCGAAGTTGCCATAGAGGCCGACGACCGACGAGGCGTTCAGGATGCGGCCGCGACCGGCCTTGATCATCACGGGCGCCACCGCCTGACCGCACAGGAAAACGCCCTTCAGGTTCACATCGAGAACGCTGTCCCATTGCGCCTCCTCCATGCGGCCGACGACCTCACCGTCCTTGACCTTCACGAGCTGCGCGTCGCGCAGGATGCCGGCGTTGTTCACGAGGATGTCGATCCCGCCATAGCGGTCGACCGCGGCCGCGACCGCCGCGCTGACCGACGCTGCGTCCGTGACGTCGACCCGCCGGTCGGCGCCGTCGACCAGATCCCAGGTCTCGACCGTCGCGCCCGCCTCGCGGAATACGCGCGCCGTCTCCGCGCCGATGCCCTTCGCGCCGCCGGTGATGATGGCCACGCGTCCGTCGAGTCTTGTCATGCCAGATACGCCTCCCGTACGTGCGGATCCGCGAGCAGCTCCGCTCCGGTCCCCTCGAGCGTCACCCGCCCGAGCTCGATGACATAGGCGCGCTGCGCGAGTCGCAGCGAGAGCGGCACGTTCTGCTCGACGAGCAGGATCGTCGTGCCCGCCGCGTGGATGTTGCGCAGGGCGCGGAAGACCTGCTGCACGAGGACCGGGGAAAGTCCCGCCGACGGCTCATCGATGAGCAGGAGCTTCGGACGCGCCATGAGCGCGCGTGCGATCGCGACCTGCTGCTGCTCACCGCCGCTCATCGTGCCTGCGCGCTGTTCCATCCGCTCGCCGACGCGCGGAAAAACACCTATCACGTGGTCGAGCGAGTCTCCGCGCGTGTGCCACGATTCCGGCGTGGCCATCGCGCCGAGCTCGAGGTTCTCGCGCACGCTCATGTCGGGGAAGAGCTGACGCCCCTCGGCCACCTGCGCGATGCCCGTGCGGGTGATGTCGTGTGGCGGGAGAGCGGTGATGTCGCGGCCCGAGAGCCGGATCGAGCCGGCCGTCGCTCGGATGATCCCGTTGATCGTCCGCAGCAGCGTCGTCTTGCCGGCGGCGTTCGCGCCGACGAGCGCGACAGCCTCGCCCTCATCGACGTGCAGCGAGATGTCGCGCAGCACCTGCACCGGGCCGTAGCCCGCGCAGAGTCCCTCGATCTCCAGCAGCCTCACGGGAGCTCCTCGGTCCCGAGGTACGCCTGGATGACCTTCGGATCACGCGAGATCTGGGCGTACGTGCCCTCCGCGAGCCGCTTCCCGTAATCCATGACCACGACACGGTCGGACAGGTCTCGCACCGTGCTCATGACGTGCTCGATGAGGAGCAGCGTGACGCCTTCCGCACGGATGCGTCCGAGCAGCGCGACCGCGTCGCGCTCCTCCGCGGGCGTGAGCCCCTCCATCACCTCGTCCAGCAGCAGGAGCGCGGGTTTCGTCGCGAGCGCGCGCGCGAGCTCGAGCCGTTTGCGGTCCCCGAGCGTGAGCGACGACACGGGCCGATGTAGGTGCTCTCCCAGGCCGACGAACGCGCACAGGCGCCGCGCTTCCGCACGCGCGGCCGCGAGTCCGCCGCCGCGGTCCGAGCCGAAGAGCGCACCCACCATGACGTTGTCCTGGACGTCTAGGTCGAGGAACGGCTGCACCACCTGGAACGTGCGCCCCAGACCGGCGTGCGTGCGCGTGTGCGCGGCTGCGCGCGTGACGTCGGCGCCCCGCAAGTGGATCCTGCCGCCGTGCGCCGGCAGAAGGCCGGATATGAGATCGAAGGTCGTCGACTTGCCGGCGCCGTTCGGCCCGATGATCGCGAGCGTCTTTCCCTCCTCGACCGTGAACGAGAGATCGTCCACCGCGGCTAGGCCGCGGAAGCGGCGCACGAGCCCGGTCACCTCGAGAAGTGCCACGGCAACCTCCCGACGTAGCGCTCCGCCAGGCCGACGACGCCGCGCGGCAGGAAGAGGACGGCGATGACGATCACCAGGCCATAGACGACCTGGTAGCCATCCTTCCACGGCGGAGTGACCCGCAGGTATTCCTCGAGCGAGCGCATGACGATGGTCCCGATCACCGGACCGGCCGACGTGTACAGACCGCCGAAGATCGGGAACACCAGGGCCGATACCGAACGTCCGATGTCGAACGCGTCGAATGGATCGGTGTGCGTGATGAAGGGCATGTAGAAGGCGCCCGCGAGGGCCGCGAACGTCGCGGACGCGGTGAACAGACCGACCTTCACCCGCACGACATCGAGGCCCATGACCCGGGCGACGTTCTCGTTCGCACGCACCGCGGTCACGGCGTACTGCCAGCGCGACCATCGCACCGCGAGCGAGAGCGCCAGCGATAGGGTGAAGATCGCGCCGATGACGTAGTACGACGCGACGCGATCGCCGCCGAACAGCGGTGGCATCGCGATGCCGACCGTGCCGCCCGAGAGGTCGGGGATCTGCAGCGCGACGGTCCTCCACACCTCGGCGAACGCGAGCGTCGCGATCGCGAAGTAGATGCCGCGCAGTCGCAGCGTCACGAGGCCGAGCGCGAATGCGATGCCGGCGACGACGATCGCCGCGAACACGAGACCGACGAGCGGCGGCAACGCCCAGAGCTTGAACGCGATCGCGACGCTGTAGGCGCCCAGACCGAAGAAGGCTCCGTGCGCGAGCGACAGCTGGCCCGTGCGGGCTACGACGTCCCACGAGAGCGCCATCGTCATGAACATGAGCATCACGTTGGCCAGGAACATGAGGTAGCGGTCGCCGCCGACGAAGGTCCACGGCACCGCTGCGACCACAACGAGGAAGATGGCCCACAGGCCGAGGTCCCTTCTCATCGTCCGTCGCTCTTCGGCTGACTCATCGCCGCAGGCCGCCGGGTCGCGCCAGGAGCACGACGAAGATGATCACGAAGAAGAGCCCATCGCGCAGCGCGGATCCGCCCGGCACGTATTGCGAGACGAACTGTTCGGCGAGTCCCAGGAGAAGGCTCGCCCAGAGCACACCCGTGAGGTTCCCGAGTCCCGCCAGCACGACGATCGAGAACGCCTTCAGCAGGGTGCCCAGGCCGAGGAACGGGCTTACCTGGGTCTGGAAGACGAGCATCACCCCAGCCGCGGCCGCGAGCGCGGCGGACATCCCGAAGGCGATCTCGTAGACGCGGTCCACATGGATACCGACCAGCTGGGCGCCCAGCCGGTTTTGCGCGACGGCGCGCATCTGCTTGCCGAGGCGGCTGCGCTGGAGCAGCAGGTAGCTCGCCAGTACGAGGGCGACGCACACCGCGAACACCGCGAGGCGGGCGTAGGTCACGCCCGCGAAACCAAGGTCCAGGACATCGAAGCGCCAATCGAGGTTGGCGTCCTTCGCCTGCGGCGACAGCGTGATGCTCGTTGCGTTCACGATCAGGATGGACAGCCCGAAGGTGAGGAGCATCTGGTTCAGCTCGGGCTGACGCAGCACCGGCCGCAGCGTGAAACGGTAGATGCCGGTCGCGACGATGTAGAGCGCGATACCGGAGAGCGGGATACCGATGAGGATCACCAGCGGGCTCACGGCCGGACCGAGCCCGAGCGGGCCCGACAGGAGCATGTAGAGCCAGAAGCCGCTGTAAGCGCCGAGCATGACGAACTCGCCGTGCGCGAAGTTCACGACGCCGATGACCCCGAGCGAGATCGCGAGACCGAGGGCGGTGAGAGCGTAGAGGCCGGAACGCAGCACCCCGAAGAGCAGGGTCTGCGGCAGCGCCTCCACGCCCTCTCCCTATTCCCTTGTTATTTCGTTACTTGAGCTTCGCGGTGGACAGACTCTCGGGGAACACGATCTCCTGCTTCCCGGACTGCCATTGGAAGGACACGAGGCTCGTGAATCCCTGGTGCTTGACGGTGTTGCTGGGCGTGAACTTCAGGGTCGGTCCGAGCGGTGAGTCGTAGCTCGTGGCCTCCATGGCCGTGACCCACCCGGCTTTGTTGCCGAGACCCGACTTCTTGAGCGCGTCGACAGCCGTTACGACGTTCGTGAACGCGAGCGCCGACCAGTAGCTCACTGGTGCGTGGTTGTACTTCTTCGTGAAGTCCGTGACGAACTTCTTCGAAGCCGCCGCCGGTATGTCTGTGGTCCACAGCGTGAGACCAGCGACGCCTTCTGCGACCGGCGACTTACCGAAGTCCGGTGGGAAGGACGGCGGCGATGCGTAGATGAGCTTCGGCTTGTACGTGGACTCGCGCAGGGAGGTGAGGAACGGGATGACGTCGCCCGCGAACGGGACGACGATCAGACCCTCGGCGCCCGAGTTCTTCACGCGGCCGATGAGGCCGGTGAAGTCGGTGGATCCGGTCTTGTAGGCCTCACCGATCGTGAGCTCCTGGCCTTGCGCCGGTAGCGTGGTCTTGAAGCCGTTGAAGGCGCCGGTGCCGAAGGCGCCGTCCTCGTAGACGACGGCCCACTTCTTTAGCGGGGTCGACTTCAGGAATGCGAGCGCGCTGGTCGCGTTCTGGTACTCCCAGGGGTGATAGTGGAAGAAGAAATCCTGACCGGCCATGCCTGTCTCGAACGCGGTCGCGGCGGCGCCGGTCCAGGCCATCGGTATGGCTGCCTTCTTGGCAGGCTCGATGAGCGCGAGGCTGATGGTGCTCGCGAGGCCACCCATCATGACCTCGACCTTGTCGCTGTTGACGAGCTTCTCCCACGAGGCGACGGCGGTCGCGGGGTCGTTCTTGTCATCTTCGTAGATGACCTGGACGTTCGCCCCGTTGATGCCGCCCGCGGCATTGATCTGCTCGACGGCCAGCTCGTAGCCGTCCTTCATATCCTGGCCCGTCGCGGCCGACGGTCCGCTGAGCGGGAGAAGGGCGCCGAGCTTGACTGGCGCTTTCGGTGCGGCCGACGCCGTCGCCGCGGTCGTGGCGGTCGGCGCCGAGGTGCTCGTGGTGCCGCCGCACGCGCCGGCCAGCAGGCCGAGCGCGACGAGAGCGGTCGCGATGCGATGGCTGCGCATTAGCTCTTTCCTCCAATAATCGGACTGGTCCCGCTTCGACGGGCCTGGGTCGCGCTACGTACGGCTATGTCTTGATCTGCTCTCGTGAGCGCACCTCCTCGCGCAGCTGTCGCTTCAACACCTTGCCTGCCGCGTTGCGGGGGAGGGCGTCGACGAAGACGACGGTCTTTGGTGTCTTGTATTTCGCGAGGCGTGCGCGGCAGTGGGCGATGAGCTCGTCGGCGGTGGCCGACGCGTTCGGTCGCAGCACGACGATCGCGCAGACCGACTCACCCCACCGCTCGTCGGGGATCCCGATGATCGCGGCCTCGGCGACCGCCGCGTGGGTGAAGAGGACGTCCTCGACCTCGGCCGAGTACACGTTCTCCCCGCCGCTGATGACCATGTCCTTCTTTCGGTCGACGAGCGTGAGGAAGCCCTCGTCGTCGAGCCGGCCGAGGTCGCCGGTCTTGAACCAGCCATCAGGCGTGAACGCATCGGCCGTCGCGTCCGGTCGCTGCCAGTAACCCGCGAAGACGTTGGGTCCGCGGAACTGCACCTCGCCGATCTGTCCCGGTCTGCTCGCCTTGCCGTCCTCGTCGACCACGCGCAGCTCGACGTGCAGAAATGGCTTGCCGGCCGTTGCGAGTTTGCGGCGCCAGTCGTCGACCGGCATGAGCGTTCCACCCGGTGCGGTCTCCGTGAGGCCGTAGCCCTGGAGAAATCCGAAGCCGCGCGCCGCGACCGCTTCCATAACGGCCATCGGATGCGGCGCGCCGCCGGAGACGCAGTACGCGACGGTGGGGAAGTGCGCGCGGTCGAAGTCCGGTCGCTTCAGCAGCTCGAGCCAGATCGCTGGCACACCGAACATGACGCGAACGCCGAAGCGCGACACGAGATCGAGGAGCAGGTCCGGCGCGAACCTGCGCATGATCGCGACGCGACCGCCGACGTAGAGAGTCGGGATGAGATACAGCCCGATGCCGCCTGAGTGGAAGAATGGCAGCAGGCTGATGGTCGTGTCGTCCGGTCCGAGGCCCGCCGGTGCGCCCACGTTCTGGCAGTTCCAGAACACGTTGGCGTGGGTGAGCACGGCACCCTTGGGATGCCCGGTCGTCCCCGCGGTGTACAGGATCAGATGCGGGTCGTTGAACCTTCCTTGCGCGTCAGGCTCGATCGCCGTCTCGCTGCCGCCGCTCAGGAGCGACTCGTAGTCGGGCCCGATTCGCACGCTGCCGCGCGGCGGTGCGACCGTCAGCCTCGCGGCGAGGTCGCCGTGCTCCTCGCCGACGAACAGGACCGTGGCGCCCGAGTCCTGTAGCTGGTAGTCGAGCTCGGGCGGCGCGAGCCGCCAGTTGAGCGGTGCGAGCAGAGCGCCGAGGCGCGCGGTCGCGAAGAAGAGCTCGACGAACTCGACGCAGTTCGCCGTGAGCGTGCCGACGCGGTCGCCGCGGTGGATGCCAAAGCGATCGCGCAGCGCGCTCGCAAGGCGCGTCACGCGGCCGTCGAGCTGCCCGTACGTGTAATGGCGCTCGCCCTCTACCAGCGCCTCGCGATCCTGGTGGAGCGACGCGCGCTTTGCGAGCCACGAGGCGGATCCGTACTCCGGCGTCGCCGACGGCACGCGCAGGCCGCTCCGGCCCGGCATCGTCGTCATGCCCGCCCCCAGCGCACGCACGTCGCGGCCCATGAATAGCCGGTGCCCGCCGCGAGCAGCACGACGAGGTCGCCGTCCCGCAGGAGCCCGCGCTCGCGGGCCCGATAGAGTCCCATCAGCGGATCGACCGCCGACATGTGGCCGTGGTCGGAGAGGTACATGCACCGCTCTTCTGGAACGCCCAGGCGCTCGCGGACATCGACGAAGAGCGAGCGCTTCGTGTGGATCGGGCAGAGCACGCTGATGTCCTGCGTCCGGTAACCGCTCCGCTCGACCGCCTCGGTCGCGACCTTCACGAAGTTGTCGGCCGAGACCGGGTCGAGCCTGGCCTTCATGTCGGCCGCATCGCGCACGTCGAGCGCGTGACGCCGCTCGCGCACCGTCCGCTCCGTCGTCGGCTCGCGGGAGCCGCCGGCTGGGACCATCACGTCCTCGGCGAACGACCCATCGGTGAAGCCGGCGGTCTCGAGCACGTGATTCTCGGGATGGTCGCGGCGCAGCAGAGTGGCCGCGCCGCCGGCACCGAAGCTGAACATGAAGCGCGAGCGCTCGTTGCCGTAGTCGATGAGATCGTGCTCGCGTGCACCGCCCGCGAGCAGCACCTGATGGATGTGGGCATTTCCGGCGATGAGGCCCTTCGCGATCTGCAGTGCGATGGGCGTGCCCGCGCTGACTCCCTGGATGTCGTACGCGAGCGAGCCCGCTGCGGACGCACCGAGGAGCTGCTGGACCTTCGGGGCCGCGCTCCACACGGGGAACTCGCGATATGGGCTACCCATATAGAGGAGCACATCGACGCAGCGATCGCCGTGTCGCGACAGGACCTCGGCCGCCGCCTTCGCCGCGAGATCCGAGACGTGCTCGTCGGGTGCCGCGATGTGCTTGCCATCGAGCCCGAACTTCTCCCGGATCACGTTCGCTGGGATGCCCGAGAGCACGGCCAGCTCGTCGGGCGTCTGAACACCGGCTGGTGAGTACGACCCCACATCGACGATACCCACGACGGTCACCGGCGCGCGTTCCGGCGTGCGCCCAGCCCGCCCTCGAGGAACGCGCGGATCGTCCGGCGGGCAGCCGCCGGGGGCAGCTTCCCGTCCCACAGCACGTAGCGCGAGCCGAGCGCTTCGGCCATGCCCATGAGTGAGTACGCGAGCGTCTCGGCGTCGAGGTCGGATCGCACCTGTCCGGCTGCCTGAGCGCGACGGAGACCGCGAACGTAACCCTCAGCCAGGGTGCGGTAATGCCAGCGGTACAGCTCCTCGTCGACGGTCTCGGCCTGGAGGATGACCTTGTACAGGTTTCGGTGCTTGCGGACGAAGTCGAAGAATGTCTCGAAGCCGGCGACCTCTTGTTCGAGGCGATCGTCGAGGTCGCGGATGCGCTCACGGATCGCCGCGCGCAGCCGCGCGTTCAGCGTTCGGACAAGATCCTCGAAGATCGACTTCTTGTCGGGGAAGTAAAGGTAGAAAGTTCCGAGCGCGACGTCGGCGCGCTGCGTGATCTCGACGATGCCGGCGTTGTGGAAGCCGAGCTCGCCGAACACCTCCTCGGCCGCGGCGAGCAGCTTCTGTCGCGTGCGCTGTCCCCGCGGTGTCGTCGGAAGTGGGATGAGCGGTGCGCGCATCCGGCGCTCGGCGCGCGGACGAGCCGAGGCCGAACCTGAATCCTGTTTCATATATCAGGATGCAGAGTAGGCCTGCGGGCGCCGGCGGCGCAAGTGCCGCCGCCGGCGCCCGGAACGTCTGGTGCTAGACCTTGATCTGGAGGGAGTCGCTGAGGAGCTTGTTCCCGACCTCGATGAGCTTGGTGGTCTCGGCCTGCGCCGTCGTCACCGCGCTGGTGGCCTGGTCGGCGAGCTTCGCGTTCGCCGCCATCGCGGCCTCCGCGACGCTGCGGTTGGCTGCGATGAAGCCGTTCTGGAGGTCGAATGCCGTTCGCAGCCCGGCGATCGTCGCCGCGCTGGCGGCCGCCGTGTATGCCTTGGCCGCTGCGTTGGAACGCTCGATGAGCTCGCGCGCCGCATCCGCGGGATCCTGGATGGTGGTCTTCTTGGTGTCGGTCATCTCGTTGTTCTCCTGTGCCCGTGACGGGCTTGCAAATTGCCTGTATCTGCAGTATGCATATAGGTGCAAATGATGTCAACAGCCAGAAAGACGGTGAAGCGGACCGCGAGCGGGACGGCGAAGAGGACACGGGCCGGTGCGAAGAGCCAACGCGGCACGCGCACGGCGGGCCCAAAGCGCTCCTCCGACGACGGCGCGACTGGCTGGGGCCCACGCGATCTCCTCGTGCCGTACGTGCTGCTCGCGATCTCAGCGCAGCGCGCGCACGGCTACTACATCGAGCAGTACCTCCGTGGACTCGGGCTCGCGCAGGTCGAGATGACGCGCCTCTACCGCACCCTGCGGCAGCTGGAGGGGCAGGGTCTCGTGACCTCCGCGTGGGAAGCCGGCGAAGGCGGCCCGGCGCGTCGCGTCTATCAGCTCACGAATGCGGGCCGTGGCTGGCTGAAGAGCGGCGCGACGATGCTCGAGGGCTATCGCTCGGCGATCGACGCATTCTTCGGCCGCTACGAGGCCGGCACCAGGAGGGAGCAAGACAAATGAGCGAGCGTTCACGAGAGGCGCCCGATCAAAAGGATCTGCTGGCGCTATGGCGCCAGCTCTACGACGCGAACGAGAAGGTCTGGAGCCAGGCGACCGGTGAGTTCATGGAGACCCCGGCCTTCGCGCAGTGGCAGGGGAAGATGCTCGAGACGTTCCTCGGCTTTCAGAAGGCTTGGAAGGACAGCGCGACCGCACAGCTCGAGGCTGCCAACATCGCGACGCGGGACGACCTGGTGCGTCTGGGGGAGCTCATCGTCGGCCTCGAGGAAAAGGTCGATCAGCTCGCGGACCGGCTCGGCGCTGCGCCGGCCTTACGTTCGGAGCCGCGCGGTCGCACGCCGAAGGCGAAGAGCGCGAAGCCGCGCCGCGGATGATCGACCTGGCACACGTCATCACAACCGCGCGCGAAGCGCCCGTCGGGCTCACGCCGAGCGAGGTCGTGTGGCGCAAGAACAAGGCGCGCCTTCGACGCTACACGCGCGCGACGCCGGCGACGCGCGGCACGCCCGTCTTCCTCTGCCTCCCATTGATCAATCGCGCGTACATCCTCGACCTTCGTCCGGGGGCGAGCTTCGTCGAGTACCTGCTCTCGCAGGGACACGACGTCTTCCTGCTGGATTGGGGCGTGTGGGGCCCCGAGGATCGCGGAGTCGACATCACCACGCTCGTGACTCGCTACATCCCGCGCGCGCTGCGTGCCGCGTCACGCCTCGCGGGCGAGCCCGTGACGCTGTTGGGCTACTGCATCGGCGGAGCGCTGGCGGCCTGTTATCTCGCGCTCTATCCCAGCGATCCCGTGAAGAACCTCGTCCTCTTCACGTCGCCGATCGACTTTGCCGATGCCGGAAAGTTCGGCAAGTGGACCGCGCGCGGCGTATTCCCTGTCGACAAGCTCTGCGCGACGTTCGACCTGATCCCCGGCGAGCTGGTCGGCCTGGGCGCGAACCTCCTCAACCCCGCCTCGTCGTATCTGGGCACGTACCTGCAGCTCTTCGAGAAGATGCGCGAGCCGGGGTTCGATCCGAGCGGATGGCAGGCGATGTACCGCTGGGTCAACGAGGGCACGCCGTTCCCGAGCGCTGCGTACCACCAATGGATCACCGAGTTCTATCAGGACAACAGGCTCGTCCGCGATCGGCTCGAGATGGATGGCCGGCCGGTGCGACTCTCCGCGATCACCGTTCCGGTGTTGAACGTGGCCGCGACCTCCGACACCATCGCACCACGTCCGACGACCGCGGCGATCCTCGGAAGGGTCGGCAGCACCGATCGCGAAGAGCTGCTTCTCGCGGGCGGTCATGTCGGCATCGTCGTCGGGCGTGCGGCGAAGCAGGACCTGTGGCCCAAGGTCGGGAGCTGGCTGGGCGCGCACGACTGACGCCGCTGGAACGGGCCTGGCATCGGCGGCGCTATCGTGGCGGAAACACCCATGACCCTGTTGCTCTACGTCGGCTCCGCCGTGCTCGCGTTCGCGCTCGCGGCGGGGTTCACGCCACTCGTCGCGCGGCTGGCCGAGCGCCTCGGAATGATGGACATCCCGGGCGGACGACGCTTGCACCCGCGGCCGATACCGCGCCCCGGTGGCCTTGCGATCGCGCTCGCGTTCGGCATCACGATCTTCGCGTTCTGGGCGGTCGACCGCTACGCCGGCCAGCCCTTCCTGATCCCCGAGGAGGTGCGCTCCCCCCGCTTCACGCTCGTCGCGCTGGCCGCCATCCTCGGAATGGCGCTCGGCTTCATCGATGACGCCCTCGAGCTGCGTGCCAGGTGGCAGTTCATCGGGAATGCGCTCGTGGCGTTCGTGATCATCGCCGCCGGCATCCACATCGACTACATCGAAGATCCGCTCGGGAGCGGGTTGATCCAGCTCGCGTATCCCGTCGCGGTCGCGTTCACGTTCTTCTGGATCGTCGGCATGAATGTCGCTCTGAACTTCATCGACGGACTCGACGGCCTCGCCGCGGGTGTCTCCGCGATCGCGGCCGCGACGCTCGGCGCGATCGCGCTCCTGCCTCAGATCCAGGAGCCGTTCGTGGCCTGGATGGCCTTCTCGCTCGCCGGCGCGACCATCGGATTCCTCGTGTTCAACTTCCACCCGGCTCGGCTGTTCATGGGAACGAGCGGGGTCGTCTTCGTGGGAACGATGCTCGCGGTGCTCTCGATCTTCGGCAGCGCGAAGGTGGCCGCCGCGCTCCTGGTGCTTGGTGTTCCGATCATCGACACCTTCTACGTGCTGCTGCGCCGCGTGATGCAGGGTCAGCCGCCGTTCGCGCCGGACCGAGGCCACTTCCATCACCGGCTGCTGGACGTCGGCCTCTCGCACCCGCAGGCGGTGCTGCTCATCTACGCGGTCACGCTCGGGTTCGGGGCACTCGCCTTCCTCACGAGCGGCCGCACGCAGGTGCTCGCGTTCGTCGGCGTCGTGCTGCTGTTTGGCGTCGCCGTGATCGCGCTGTCTGGGCGAAGCCCCAAGGCGCCCGAGCTGGACCCCACGCTTGCCGAGGAAGCCGACCGCAGCTAGGCAGCCCGCGTCGGGCGCGCCGGGCACACTTCTGGAATGACCAGGGCGAGGATCCGCATCGGCACGTGCTCCTGGACCGATCCGACGCTGATCGAATCGGGCTGGTACCCCGCGGACGTGGCGAAGAAGCCCGAGGAGCGCCTCCGTTATTACGCCGAGCGCTTCCCGCTCGTGGAGAACGACGCGTCCTACTACGCGATCCCGGACCCCAGGCAGGCGAAGCTCTGGGTCGAGCGCACCCCCGAAGACTTCAAGATGAACTTCAAGGCCTTCGGCACGATCACGACCCACCCGACCGATCCGAAGCGGCTGCCGAAGGAGCTGCGAGAGGCGCTACCGAAGGAGGCGCTCGAAAAGCGCCGCCTGTACCCGAAGGACTTTCCGAAGGACGTGCTCGACGAGATCCACGCCCGCTTCTGGGTCGGCCTCGAGCCGCTTCGCAAGAGCGGCAAGCTCGGCGCCGTCCTCCTCCAGTACCCCGAATGGTTCCCGATCGGCTCGAAGAGCAAGGGCGAGATCCTCCGCGCGCGCGAGCTCCTGCCCGACGACACGCTCGCGGTGGAATTCAGGAATCGGACCTGGATGGAGGAGCGCAATCAGACCGAGACGCTCGCGTTCCTCCGCGAGAACGGGCTCACGTATGTGTCCGTCGACGAGCCGCAGGGCTTTCCCTCGTCGATCCCGCCGGTCGCGGCGGCGACCGCGCCGCTCGCGATCGTCCGCTTCCATGGGCGCAACTCCGAGAACTGGAAGAAGCCCGGCCTGTCCGCCGCGGAGCGCTTCGACTATTCGTACGAGCTCCCCGAGCTGCGCGACTGGCTTCCGAAGATCACGCGGCTCGAGGAAGAGGCTGAGGAAGTCCATCTCCTCATGAACAACTGCTACGGCGACAAGGCTGTCCGCAACGCGGCCGATCTCGGCGCGCTGCTCGCCGCGCGGCGCTAGGCGCTCGGCGCAGCGGCGGGCGCGGCAGGCGCGGGCGCGCGAGAGCGGGACCCCACGAGGAACCCGATGGCGATCGCGACGACGCCGAGCTCGCGGTTGGTCACCCAGACGATGCTCAACCAGATCGCGCCGCCCAGCGCGCCCGCGATAAGGCCAAAGATGAGGGCACGCGTGAGGTTCGGCGATGGTCAGTGGGGCTCAGGCGCCCGTCAATGACCGTTGCGTACCATCCGAGCGTGGCCCGGCCCCTCTCCGATTTCCAGCCCCGCGAGCGTCTCGCAGGCGTACCACACACCACGCGCCGCTTCGCGTGCCGCTCGGCGATCGCGCTCGCGCCCGATGGCCACATGCTCGCGGTCACGTCGGATCAGGGCGCGGGGACATACGAAGCGTGGACACTCCCGCCCATCGGCGGCACGCCACGCCGCGCGGTGACCATCGAAGAGCACGCCGTGCGCAGCCTCTGCTGGAGCCCGAGCGGCGAGCTCCTCGCCGCCGCGGACAAGGGCGGCACCGAGCTGCATCAGCTGTACATCCGGCAACCCGATGGTCCACAGCTCCCGATCTCGGTCGACCCCGCGGGCAAGGTCCAGCGATTGCTCTCGTGGAACGCGGCGTCGCCCGACGGGACGATGGTCGCCTTCTCGTCGAACGCGCGTCGGTCGACGGATATGGACGTCGTCCTCGCCGATCTGCGTGAGCGTCAAGAGCGCCCGCTTCTGACCGGTGCAGCGTGGCACGTCGTTGGCGGCTGGTCGCCCGATGGATCGCAGCTCCTGGTCATGCGCGTGCACGACAACACGACCCAGGACCTGTTGATCGTCGATCTCGAGAACGGCATCACGCGGGAGATCACCACGCACGCCGAGGATGTCTCTCACGTGCCGGCGGGGTGGCTCGCGGATGGACGCGTGTTGGAGATCACCGACATCGACGACGAGCATCTCTGGCTCGCAGCACTCGACCCGAAGACCGGAGGACGCGAGACCGTCGATCGACCGGGATGGGACATCGAGCTCGCGGGATCGTCGTCGGATGGCCGCGTGCAGGTCTGGTCGGTGAACGAGGACGGCTATTCGAAGCTCCGCTGGCGGATCGGCGGCGGACCGATCCGGGAACGAGACATCAAGGGCGTGTGTGAGGACCTCGTGATCTCCGCCGACGGGTCGCGCGCCGCGTTCGTGCGCTTCTCCGCCACCGAGCCATGGCAGGTCTGGACGCTCGACACGGCGACGGGCGAAGCGCGGATCGCGCTCACCTCGACGACCAACGTGCCGTCGTCGGACCTCGTCGAGCCCGAGCTCATCCGGATCCCGGGCCCGCAGGGCGCTATCCCGTGCTTCATCTACCGCCCGCGGAACGCACGCGCGCCATATCCCGCGATCCTCTATCCGCACGGCGGCCCGGAGGGCCAATCGCGCCCAGCGTTCGCGCCGGCGGCGATGCATCAGCAGACGCTCATCGATCGCGGGATCGCGCTGGTGGTGCCGAACATCCACGGATCGACCGGGTATGGACGCGCCTGGCAGGCCGCGATCCACAAGGACTGGGGCGGCGTCGACCTCCGCGACCTTCGTGCCGTCACGGGCTGGATGACCGAACAGAAGGAGTTCGACCAGAAGCGCCTCGCGGTCTACGGTGGCTCCTACGGCGGATTCGCGACGCTCCTCTGCGTGACGCAGATCCCGGATGTGTGGCGCTGCGCGGTCGACGTCTTCGGTGTCGCAAATCTCGTGACGATGCTCGAGAACGCGCAGCCGAACTGGCGGCGCTTCCTGGCCCGCTGGATCGGCGACCTCGAGACGGACCGCGCCAAGCTCGTGCAACGCTCGCCGATCACGTTCATCGAGAACGTCAAGTGCCCGATGCTGATCCTGCAGGGCTCGAACGACCCCCGCGTGCCGCAGGGGGAATCGGATCAGGTCGTCGAGAAGCTGCGGAGCCTCGGCAGACGCGTCGAGTACGTCGTGTATCCGGACGAGGGCCATGGCTTCACGAAGAAGGCCAACGCCGACGACGCGTACGGCCGCATCATCGACTTCCTGACGCGCGAGCTCGCGCCCGCCTGACGCCCGACGGTCGGGTCGCGAACACTCCCCGATTCATCAGCCGAAGAGCAACCGCGCGGCAGAGCGGCCAACGGAAGAGCGAGTCGCAGGGGGCCGGCAGCGGCTCGCGCTAGGGAAGCGTGCTCCCGAGCAGCACGCCGTTCGCCCAGTACGCGCCGCTGGCGCCGGCAGGCTTCACATCGAACGTGAGCTCGCCGGTGTAGCGCTCACGCCGGGCGAGCACGACGGGCGCACCGTCAAGGGTGTCGCCGGCCCGGAGCTCGCCGATGCGGCGGCCATCCGCGGTCGGATGCCCTGGCGACACCAGGATGGCGCGCCCGTCTCCGAGAACGAGGCGCACCACCTCGTGCGTCGGTGGCACCGGTGTGCTGCCGATCGCCACGAGCGGCGCGGCGACCGGTGTGTCGCCGGGGCCGAGGGTCCACACGACGTCACCGAGGCGGAGCTGCTCCACCGCGACCTCGCCGGATGGCGTCGCGATTCGCGTGCCGCTGGCAAGACAGATCGGGCAGCTCTGCGGACCTGAGGACGCGCGCGACAGGATGATCACGCGACCATCCTTCGTGACGCGTCCTTCGACTCGCTCGCCGAGCTTGTCCGCCCTCAGCGCGACATAGATGAAGCCGTACGCGTCGTTGACAGGCTGGAGCTGGAGGGCGTTCAGTGCCTTCCACTCGCGGTAGACCGCGAGCGGATCCGCCCCGACGCGCGTGGTGATCGCGGCGTACGTCTCACCGTCGCGTTGGATCTCGGCGATCTTCGCCTTCGCGAGGTCGCTCTCGTCGGCGCGAGCGATCGGGTAGAAGTCCGGGTCGCAGAAGCTGATGCGCCCCGCCGCATCCATGACGCGGTACTTGAGCTCCGCCGGCGCGAGCGGTGACGGAGCGGGTGTCGGACTCGCATCAACGCTGCCGCCGCAGGCGGCGAGCGCCAGGCTGATGAGCAGGACTGCGCGCATGTGCACCACCTTAGAGACGGCTCGGAGGCGGCCGGGGTTCCCGGAGGGAACGGTACGCCGCTTGCTCAGTCCCTTTGTGATGTCGTTACACCTGCAGCGGCCCATCCTCGTCGTCGACGACGACGACGAGACCCGCGCGGTCGAGAGTCAGCTCCTCGGGGACAACGGGTTCCGGGTCGTCGAGGCGCGCGATGGCGCCGAAGCGATGTGGTTCATCCAGCACGATCCGCCTTCCCTGGTCGTGCTCGACGTCAACATGCCCGATGTCGATGGGCCAGCGTTCGCACGCCACCTGCGGATGGCCTTGCGACACGTGCCTCTGGTGCTCGTCACCGGAGCGCTGGATCCCCGCCACGAGGCCGATCGCTGCAACGCCGAGGCGTATCTCGCGAAGCCCTTCGATTCGATGGATCTGCTGCGGGTCGTGAGGAAGTTCGTCTCCTAGTCCCACCGCGGCGTGCGCGAGGCGCCCACCAAGCAGACGAGTGCGGCGAACTCCGCACGACTATCCTCGCCTTGTGCCCGCTCGACTCCTCGTCAAGCAGCCCACAGCGGTCGCCGAGCATCCGCCGGACCAGCTGTCCGAGATGCGCGGCGAGTTCCCGTGCTGGCTGGACATCGCGGACCCCGGGGGAGAGGAGCTCGCGCTCGCGGCAACGGAGCTCGGCCTGCACCCGCTCGCCGTCGAGGACGCGCGCCACCAGCATCAGCGGCCGAAGATCGACGAGTACGAGGACCACTACTTCATCGTCGTATACGGACTCGAGGAGCCGAGCCCCGACGTCATCAGACAGCGGGAGCTGAGCATCTTCGTGAAGCGCAACGCCATCGTCACCGTGCACGAGGGCTCGATCGCGGCGCTCGCCATAGTCGAGAAGCGCTTCCGCGAGGGCAAGCTCGCGACGACCGGGCTCCTCCTGCACGCGATCCTCGACACGATCGTGGACGGCTACTTCGATGTGCTCGACGGCCTCGCGGATCGAGTGGAGCTCATCGAGTCGATGGTCCTCGAGGGCGATCACCGCGACTCCAACACGTCCATCCGCGAGCTCTTCCGCCTGAAGCGCGACCTGCTCGCGATCCGAAGGGTCGTGGCCCCCGAGCGCGAGGTCGCGGCGTCGCTCGTGCGCGGTGACATCCGCGAGCTCCGAGAGTCGGGCCGCCGCGCGTACTTCCAGGACCTGTACGACCACGTCATGCGCGTGACCGATGAGATCGACACGTTCCGCGATCTCGTTTCCAATGTCGTGGACGCGCATCTTGCGGCGGTGTCGAACCGCCTGAACGAGGTCATGAAGGTGCTGACGAGCGTCGCGACCGTCCTGCTGATCCTGAACGTCGTGACGGGTTTCTTCGGCCAGAACTGGGAGTTCATCCCGTACCACTCGCAGACACTCTTCTGGCTCAGCATGATCGTCATGATCGGCGGCTCGGTGGTCGCCGCGACGTATTTCCGGCGCAAGGGTTGGCTCTAACCAGGTCCCGTTGCGATGAGGCGGGAGATCCGCGCCATCTTCATCGACGACGGCGGAGTGCTCAACGACAACAACGCCCGCGCACCGCAGTGGCGGCGGCTCCTCGGCGAGTACTTCGTGCCGCGTCTCGGCGGGACACCCGAGTCGTGGGCCGCGGCCAACGTCGGCGCGTTCGCGCGCTCATGGGAGCGGTTCATCGCGCGGATCGCATCGGCCGGCGAGTCGGGCGGCGTCGAGCGGTGGACCCGCACCGAGCGCGCGCGCTGGCTCGTCGACATGTGCGAGCAGGTCTGCGTCACGCCTCCAGATGACGCCGAGTCATCGAGTGTCGCGGCGAGCCTCTGGGTGAGCGAGCGGGTCCAGTCGGCGATGCCAGGTGCCGCCGAGGCGGTGCGCACGCTCGCACGAGGCGGCCTCGTCCTTCATACCGCGAGCGGCGGGCTGTCGTGGGAGCTCGATCCGTACCTTCGCGGCATGGGCATCCGCGAGCACTTCGATCGTTTGTACGGTCCGGATCTGGTCGACCGATACAAGAACGGACCGCACTACCACGCCGCGATCCTGGCCGACAGCGGAACGGCTCCGGCGCACGCCGCGGTCGTCGATGACTCGGCGGAGGCGCGTGCATGGGCGGACTCGCTCGGGATGCGTTCGTTCGGCACCCTAGCCGAGGCGGTCGCGGCGCTCAGCTGAGCGACCCGGTCGTTTTGAGCAGCGGCCTCCGCGCCGCTAACCTATTCCTTGCATTGCCCGAGCGCGGTTCCGGTAGCTACGGCGGCGATCTCCTATCCATGGGCTTCCAGGTGGCGGTCGTCGTGGGGGGGCCGCTGCTCATCGCCGCAGCGGTCGGGCAGAGGCTCGACGAGCGGTTCGGGACGGCACCAAGCCTCGGTCTGGTCTCGATCCTGGTGGGGCTCGCGGTCGCGGGACTGGGCATGTTCGTGATCATCAAGCGCTACATCGACGCGAATCCCCAGCAGCCGGTGAGCGACGCGGCCCGCGACGCGGGCCGGAAGTGGGAGCGAGAGATCGCCGAGCAGGAGCGAAAGACAGAAGTGGGCGAGGAGAGCGAGTGAGGCGGGTCCTGATGATCGTGCTGCTCCTCAACGCCGTCGCCGTCATCGGCGCGGCGGTCACCGGCAACCTGCCGAACTGGCCCCCCGGGCAGGCCGACATCCATGTCGCGGAGCAAACCGGGTCCGCGCTGATCACGTTCGACGACAGCAACAAGGGCTGGGACCTGGGTGTGATTCAGATCCCGCTCGATGTGTCCATCTCCAATTCGATCTTCACGGCGTGGATCGTGATGGCGGTTCTCCTCGCTCTCGGCTTCCTCGCCGGCCGCTCGGTGAGTGAAGTGCCGGGGAAGCTTCAGGGATTCTTCGAGCTGATCGTCCAGTTCCTTGTCGACTTCATGAGGGACGCTGGCGGTCCGCAGGTCGTCCGGTTCCTCCCCCTTTTTGGAACGCTCTTCCTCTTCGCGCTGTTCTCGAACTGGCTGGGCATCGTGCCGCTCGTCGGTCAGATCGAGCTCCTGCACACGCCGACCGCCGACTACCACACCAACCTCGGCCTCGCGCTCACCGGCTTCGTCTGGTACCAGGCGGCGGGCATCCGGCAGAACGGCCTCGGCTACTTCACGCGATGGGTGAACTTCCCGGCGTTCAAGGATGGACCACTCGTTGGGTCGGTGATGCTGATCTTCGTTGGCCCGATCGAGCTTTTCAGCGAGCTGTTCCGGATCCTCACACTCACGCTTCGACTCTGGGGCAACATCTGGGGTGGCGAGATCGTTCTCGCGGTGCTTTCCGCGCTGCTGTTCGTTCCAAGCCTCGTGCTCC
Organism: Candidatus Limnocylindria bacterium; assembly: GCA_041486085.1. Lineage (GTDB taxonomy): Bacteria > Chloroflexota > Limnocylindria > P2-11E > P2-11E > CF-39. Next base: position 26,523 of record JBGPKU010000033.1, read on the forward strand.
CATTCATCGGTCTCGAGCTGTTCATCGGTTTCATTCAGGCGTTCGTGTTCGCGTTCCTCGTGCTCCTCTACATCATCCTGGCGCTCGAGTCGCACAGTGAGGGTCACGAAGAGCACGTCACGGACGAACAGGCGCACATCCCGACGGCACAAGCGGCCTAATACGCGAGGAGGTATCTCATGAGTCTCGCCTGGCTTGGCGCTGGCATCGCGATCGGATTCGGCGCACTCGGTGCGGGTCTTGGTATCGGCATTGCGGGCTCGAAGGTGGCTGAGGCGACGGGCCGGAACCCCGACGCGGCGAACGCCATCCGCACCAACGGCATCATCATCGTGGTCTTCGCCGAGTCGCTCGGCATCTTCTCGTTCGTCATCGCCTTCCTGCTGCAGAGCAAGGCGCTCTAGGCGATGTTCTTCGGTCCGCTCGCCGCGGAGCCGTCGCCGACCGCGCTCATCGTTCACCCGTTCTGGGTGTTCGTCTCGATCGTCAACTTCCTGGTGCTCCTCTACCTGCTCCGCAGATTCATGTGGGGCCCGATCACGGCGACGCTCGAGAAGCGTGCCGCGAAGATCCGCGAGGGTCTGGAGATGGCCGAGGAGGCAAAGGCAGAGCGCCTTCGGATGAAGAACGAGGTCGAGCGCCTCCTGACCGAGGCGCGCGTCGAGGCGTCGGCGATCGCCGAGAAGATGACGCAGGCGGCCGAGGCCGCGGCCGCGGAGCTGCGCGCGCAGGCGCGGGCCGAGGCCGATCGGATCCGCGAGAAGGGGAAGGTCGACGCGCAACAGCTCCACGATCAGGCGCTCGCGCAGATACGCAGCGAGGTCGCGTCGATGGTCGTCCTCGCGGCGAGCCGCCTGCTCGGTCGCGAGATCGATCCCGAGAAGCATCGTCAGCTGATCGAGCAATCGCTGAACGACGCGGGCAAGGAGCTCACTCAGAGCTAGATGGCGCAGAGCGGCTCGCGACCACGTCGCTACGCGGAGGCGCTCCTCGAGATCGCCACCGCGGAGAGGGCCATCCCGGCGTACCGGCTGTCGCTCGAGCGGTTGGGCGCGGCGCTCACGCTCGATGTCCTCCGCGCGCTGCGCGATCCAAGAGTGCCGCTCGAACGGCGGCTCGCGGCTCTCGCGGCGGCGGTGAAGGACGAGCCGAAAGCCATCCGCGCGGTGCTCGAGCTGCTGCTGCAGCGCGACCGCATCGCGCTCCTTCCCGGTATCGTGCAGGCGTATTCGGACCTCGTCGATCGGCGCGAAGGCATCGTCAAGGCGAAGGTCACCACGTCGATCGCGCTCGACGAGACGCAGCGGGCCGAGCTCGTCGGTCGGCTCGAGCAGGCCAGCGGAAGCAAGATCCGCGCCGAGTTCTCGGTGGACCCGGGCCTCATCGGCGGCGCGAAGGTGCAGTTCGGCGACCGTCTCATCGACGTGTCGCTGCGCAGCCAGCTCGACCGCCTCGCGCGACAGCTCGCGAGCTAGACCTCGGAGGAAAGAATGGCCGGCACTTCGTCAGAGATCACCGACATCATCAAGGCGCAGATCCAGCGTTTCGAGACCAAAGCCGAGTCCGTCGATGTGGGCACCGTCGTCGAGATCGGCGATGGCATCGCCCGGATCCACGGCCTGGCGGGATGCCGGGCCTCCGAGCTGCTCGACTTCGGTCACGAGACATTCGGGCTCGCGTTCAACCTCGAGGAGGACACGGTCTCGGCGATCATCCTCGGCGAGTACGCGCACATCAAGGAAGGCGACGAGGTCCACACGACGGGTCGCATCATCGAGACGCCGGCCGGCGAGGAGCTCATCGGCCGCGTCGTCGATCCGCTCGGCCGGCCGCTCGACGGGAAAGGGCCGATCAACACCAAGTCCCGCATGCGCATGGACGTCGTCGCTCCCGGCGTGATCGCGCGCGCGAACGTCGACACGCCGGTCCAGACCGGCATCAAATCGATCGACGCGATGTTCGCCATCGGACGCGGGCAGCGCGAGCTGATCATCGGCGACCGCCAGACCGGCAAGACCGCCGTCGCCGTCGACACGATCATCAACCAGAAGGGCAAGAACCTCATCTGCATCTACGTCGCGATCGGACAGAAGGAGTCATCGGTCGCGAAGCTCGTCGCAACGCTCGATGAGCACGGCGCAATGGAGCACACCATCGTCGTGATCGCCGGCGCCTCAGACTCGGCCACGCTGCAGTACCTCGCGCCGTTCGGCGGCTGCGCGATGGGCGAGTACTTCCGGGACAAGGGC
>JBGPKU010000034.1:0-28351 GCA_041486085.1 Candidatus Limnocylindria bacterium
AGCTGGGGCGTGGCGACGCCGAGTAGTCAGCCCAGGAACACGGCCGGCGCGAGCGCGGCCTGCAGCACCTGGGCAAAGAGATCGAACTCCGCGTCGAGAGTCGCGGCCACGGCCGCGCTCGTCGTCGCGGCGCGCAGCTCGTCGCGGGCGAGCCGAAGGCCGATCGCCAGGAGTCCGACTCTCGCGAGGACCGGCACCGCGGGGACCGACGTCGCGGGCACGACGGCGCGCATGGATCCGAGGATCCGAAGGCGCGCCTCATCGTCGGCACCGACGGCAGCGATCGCGTAGGGCACGTAGGTGCCCAGCCACGTCACGTACTCCTGGACGACCGCGTCCGCGACGGCTTCCTCGGTCGTCGCGGAGCGGGCCGCTTCCTCCGCGAGCGACTGGATGACGTTCGGCGCGACCCGACCGAGGAGCAGCGACAGCGCGCCGCGCGGGTTCGGCGTGCTGGGCGGGTCGGCCGGTTCCGGCATCTCGCGATATTCAACGCGCTACGCTGCGCGGCGAAGCGTGCGGTCCTATACCTGACCGCGTAGTGCCCTGTTGAACTTGGCGATGGCGCTGGTCGGGCCGTCGGGGTCCTCGAACACGGCCGATCCGGCGACGACCACGGTCGCGCCGGCGTCGACCACGCGGCGCACGTTGTCGAGCTTGATGCCGCCGTCGACCTCGAGCAGGGCCCCGGAGCGCGCCTCGTCGAGCGCCGCGCGAAGCCGGCGGACCTTGTCGAGCGAGCTTTCGATGAACTTCTGCCCCCCGAAGCCCGGCCGGACGCTCATCACGAGCACCAGGTCCAGCTCGCGCAGGAACGGCAGCACCGCTTCGACGGGCGTCTCGGGATTCAGCGTCAACCCGGCAGCCGCGCCACGCTTGCGGATGCGTCCCAGGGTGCCGCGTACGTCCTTGACCGCCTCGATGTGCACGACCACGTACGCGGCGCCCGCGTCGACGTAGCGATCGACCCAGTCATCGGGCCGCTCGATCATCAAATGGACGTCCAGCGGCAGGCGAGTGGCCTTGCGCAGGTCCGCCACCATCTTCGGCCCGAATGTCAGGTTGGGTACGAAATGACCGTCCATCACGTCCACATGCACCCAATCCGCGCCCGCCCGCTCGACCGCCTGCACGGCATCGCCGAGATGTGCGAAATCGGCGTTTAGGATGGACGGAGCGAGCTTCACGCTGGCATCATGCGTCGAGGACGACCCCGAGGAGAAATCGCCCGTGTATCGCCCCCAGAACCTGCGGATTCCGGGCCCGACCTTTGTCCCGCAGACCGTGCTGGCCGCGTCGGCCAGGCCGATGATCAACCACCGCGGACCCGAGTTCGCGGCGCTTCTCGCAGCCCTGACACGCGCTCTCCAGGACTTCCTGCGGACGCAGGGCGACGTCCTGCTGCTGACGGCATCCGGCTCCGGCGGGATGGAGGCGGCCGTCGCGAACACGCTGTCGAGCGGCGACAAGGTCGTGCTCTTCGTGAATGGGGCGTTCGGCGAGCGCTTCTACGCGATCTGCAAGGCCTACGGCGTCGAGGCTCGACGCGTCGACGTGCCGCTCGGTCGCGCCGTCGACCCCGAGCTCGTTCGGGAAGAGCTCTCGAAGGAGAAGGGCAAGGACGCCGCGAAGGCGGTGCTGATCACGCACAACGAGACCTCGACCGGGGTCTTGAACCCGCTGAAGGAGATCGCCGAGATCGTTCGTGAGTCCGGGAAGCTGCTCATCGTCGACAGCGTCTCCGGCGCGGGCGCCGTGGAGCTCGAGATCGACGAGTGGGGCATCGACGTCTGCATCACCGCGTCGCAGAAGGCGTGGGGCGCGCCACCCGGCCTCGCGATGGTCACGATGAGCGAGAAGGCCTGGAAGTTCTACGAGCGCTCGAACCTGCCGAAGGCCTACTTCGACCTGATGACCTACAAGATCGCGCTCGAGAAGGGCGCGACTCCCGCCACGCCGGCGGTCAGAGTCGTCATCGCGCTCCAGGAGAGCTTGCGGCTCATGGCCGAAGAGGGGCTCGAAGCGATCGTTCGGCGCCACAGGGACCTCGCGCGCGCGACGCGCCGAGGCGTGCAGGCCGTGAATCTTTCTTTGTTCGCGGACGAGGTGCATGCCTCACCGGCCGTGACGGCGTTCCGTCCACCGACGCGCGTCGACGCACGCAACCTCATCCGGGTGCTGCGTGACGACTACGACACGATCGTCGCGGGCGGTCAGGGCAAGCTCGATGGACAGCTCCTGCGGGTTGGCCACATGGGCTTCGTGACCATGACCGACATGGTGGCGTTCTTCAGCGCCCTCGAGCTCGCGCTCCGCGACTTCAACCAGCCCGTCGAATCCGGTCAGGCCATCGCCGCGGCGCTGCGTTCGTTCGCCGAGTCCAGCGTGCCGCCAGCCCGGGCAGGCGCCCGCGTCGCGCCTCGAGTTGACACCGTTGGGAGTCGTCGCTAACCCAAGCACCGCGGGTGTGGGGCTCGGGAGCAGTCTGCCCATCGTGCACGTCGCGGATCCTCTTGCGGAGGACGGCCTGGTGCTGCTTCGCGACCGGTGCGACGTGCGCGTCACGCAAGGACTGAAGGAGCTCGAGCTCGCGCCACTGCTTGCTGACGTCGACGCGCTCATCGTCCGCAGCGAGACCAAGGTCACCGCGTCGCTGATGGACAGGGCGCCTCGGCTCGCGGTGGTCGGCCGCGCGGGCGTGGGCGTCGACAACATCGACGTCGCCGCGGCCACGGAGCGAGGCGTCTACGTCGTCAATGCGCCACTCGGGAACATCGTCGCCGCGGCCGAGCACACCATCGCGCTCGCGCTCGCACTGCTGCGGAAGATCCCGGAAGCCGACCGCAGCGTACGGGCGGGCGAGTGGACACGCTCGAAGCTCATGGGCCGCGAGCTGCGCGGGAAGACGCTCGGGCTCGTCGGCATCGGCCGCGTCGGGTCGGAGGTCGCGCGGCGCGCCGCGGCGTTCGAGATGAAGGTCATCGCTCACGATCCGTTCGCGACCGAGGCGAGCGCTCGGGCCGCGGGGGCAGAGCTGGTGGAGCTCGATGAGCTCTTCGCGCGCGCCGACGTCATCAGCCTCCACACGCCGCTCACGAGAGAGACGAGAGGCTTGATCAATGAGACGACGTTGAAGAAGTTCAAGCCTTCGGCGGTGCTCATCAACGCCTCGCGCGGAGAGATCGTCGATCCGCAGGCGCTCGCCGACGCGCTCGCCGCGGGGACGATCGCCGGCGCGGCGCTCGATGTGTTCGCTACCGAGCCCCTCGCCGCGGATTCGCCGCTCCGGACGGCGCCGCGCACCGTGCTCACGCCGCACATCGCCGGGTCGACCTCGGAGGCGCAGGTCAACGTCGCGGTCGACGTCGTCAAGCAGATCCTCGACATCCTCGACGGCAGGCCGGCGCGGTACGCGGTCAACGCGCCGCGGCCGCCGGCCGACGAGGCGGGCGGCAGCGCATGGGTGCGCCTGGCGGAGCGTCTTGGATCACTGGCCGCGCAGCTGCTCGACGAGCGGCCGGGCGGCATCGAGCTGCGCTACGCGGGTCAGCTGCTCGAGCTCGACCCGGAGCCGCTCCGCGCCGGCGTGATGAAGGGGCTCCTCGAGACGTTCAGCGAGCAGCGCGTCAACCTCGTGAACGCCCTCGCGATCGCGCGCGCTCGCGGGCTGGACATCATCGAGGACCGCCAGACCGAAGCCGGACGCTATCGCGCGCTCCTCAGCGTCAAGGTCGGCTCCACGACCGTGTCGGGGACGCTCGTGCAGGGCGAGCCGCGAGTCGTGTTCATCGACGGGTTCTGGGTCGACGTCCCCGTCGACGGCCACCTCCTGCTCACGAAGCACCAGGACAAGCCCGGACTCGTGGGCCGCGTCGGCACGCTGCTCGGCGAGCACGACGTGAACATCTCGTCGATGCAGGTCGGCCGCCTGCACGCGCGCGGCGATGCCCTCATGATCCTGACGCTCGACGACGCGGTGCCCGACGAAGTCCGCGCGCGCATCGGCGCGTTCCCGGACGTCGATCGGGTCCGGACCGCGAAGCTCGGCGGCTAGCCAGAGCCGCGACGCAGCAGGGCGAACGCGACGCCCTGCACGACCAGGATCGTCGCGCTGGCCGATCCGAACGATCCGATGGCGCCGAACGTCTCGATGTGCCGCGCTCAGCCGAGCGCGCGAAGCCGCGGCAGCAGCTTCGCGGCTGTCTCCGCAGCGCCGCGCAGGTCGCCCTTGGCGGGTAGCACAAGGAAGTCGCTGTAGCCGAGCTTCAGGTAGCTCTCCACCAGCTTGAGCCCGGCCTCGGCGTCATCCAACCGGACGCTGCGCGACAGCCTGATGGTCGCGGGGTCGCGGCCGACCCTCACGCAGTGGTCTCTCAGGATCCGCAGCAGCTCCTCGGTCTGCTCGACCGTGTCCCCGTTGCCATTCCAGACGTCGGCATGCTTCGCGACGACGCGCAGCGTGCGCTTCGGCCCGTTGCCGCCGACCCAGATCGGCGGATGCGGCTTCTGCAGCGGCTTCGGCTCGGCGATCGCCTCGGTGAGCTGATAGAAGCGACCCTTGAACGTCGCGCGCGGCTCGCTCCACAGGAGCTTCATCGCCGTGAGCGACTCGTCGAGCATCCGGATGCGGTCCGCCGGACTCGGGAACGGCAGGCCGTACTGCACGAACTCCGGCTCGTTCCATGCCGCCCCCATCCCCATCTCGAGCCGTCCGCTCGAGAGGTGATCTACCGTCACCGCGATCTTCGCGAGAAGCCCGGGATGGCGATACAGATTCCCCGTGACGTTCAACCCGATGCGCGTGCGCCTCGTCGCCTCGGCGACGGCGCCGAGGATCGTCCATCCGTCGAAGATGGGCTGCGCTGGATCTGGGCCGAGGGCGTTGAGGTGATCGAACGGCCAGAGGTGGTCGAACCCTGCCTGGTCGGCGATCTTCCACGCATCGCGCTGCGCGTCGATGGGGTGGATCTGCTGCGAGAGCTTCAGGCCGAAGCGAAGCGGAAACGCCATCGCCGAAAACTGTAGGGCGACTGCGGGTTTCGGTCGTGCGGAGCCGCCATCGTCGAATGGCCTACCGTTAGAGGCGTGGAAGCGGCGCGCTTCGAGCGCACGTTGCGAACCGAATCGAGCGAGATCTTCAACGTGTTCGGCGGCGCCCGGCGTTTGGGACGCGTGGACATCCACTACGGCCGATTCGAGGTTCATGCGACGCTCCTCCTCGACGCCGAGCTCACCGACGACGAGCTGCAACAGCTCATCGACCAGCTCGACGAGGAGCTCGTGCAGACGCACGATCCAGAGCGCGAGGATTTCCTCGTCACGGTGTTCAAGGCCGAGGAGCTCGGCTTCTACTCGGACGAATTCGAGTCAGATGACGACGACGATGAAGAGGACGAGGACCAGGACCGGTAGGTGATGTTTGACCTCGGCCCTCAGGCTCCGCTGGTTCCCGCGACCGCTCGACCGTAGGTGTCACGCAATCCGTCGGCGAGAGCTCGGGGCGCGTATCCGAGCTCCGCGCGCGCGCGTGCGTCGGTCGCCCAGAAGGTGACACCTCTGGCCGAGCTGATCACTTCGCGCAGCTGTGGTCGCAGGAGCGCGCCCGCCTCCAGGACGCCGTACGGCAGATGCCAGCGAGGCGTGGGTCGGCCGACGACCTTGCCGAGTGTCGCGAAGGCGTCCGCGGCGCGCACGATCTCACCACCAAGGACGTAGCTGCGGCCCGGCTGGCCACGGTCGAGCGCGACGAGCATCCCGCCGGCGACGTCATCGACGTACGCGAGGTTGAGCCCGAGATCCGGGAACGGCAGCAGCGGCAGCCGGCCCCGTGCGAACGCCGAGAGCAGACTGCCGAAGCCCGAGTGGTCGCCGGGCCCGTAGACCTGCCCCGGCTGCACGATGACGAGCGGCAGCCCGTCGGCGATGAACTGGGTGGCGATCTCGTGCGCGCGCAGCTTCGTCTCCTCGTAGTACGAGGTGTAGGTCGGGTCCGTGCGCACGAAGGTCTCGTCGACGACTCGTCCGTGCGTGTTGCCGAACACCGCGATGGTCGAGATGTACAGGACGCGCGAGACGCCGGTGGCTCTCGCCGTCGACAATACGTGCGCTGTCCCGCGCACATTGGCTTCGAGCATCCGCTCGCGCTGGCGCTTGCTCAGGCCGACCTCGTACATCGCCGCCCCGTGGACGACGGCATCCACGCCACGCATGCCCGTGCGCAGAGCGTCCTCGTTTCCGAGGTCGCCGGTCACCAGCTCCATGCCGTCGAGCCCGCGGGCGTTCCTTTGATCGCGCACGAGCGCTCGCACGGTGTCGCCGCGTGCCAGGAGCTTTCGAGAGACCGCGCCGGTTACGAAGCCCGTGGCGCCGGTGACGAAGACCCTCACGCGATGAGGCTAGTCGAGCGAGGCGCGCCTCATTCGGCTACGTCGTCCGCCCTCGCGCCACTCAGGCGCACAAGGTCCGAAGGCGCGATCGGGAATACCGCATCGGGAAGGCCGGACGCGGCCCAGACCTCATCGAAGCCGAGCAGGCTGAGGTCACAGACGACGCGACAGGGATTCGCGTGCGCGAACGGCGGTACGCCGCCGATGGCATACCCGGTCGCGTCCTTCACCTCGTTCGCGGTGGCCCGGCGGACGGCCGGCGTGCCCAAAGTGGCTGCGAGCTTCGCCTCGTCGACCCGCTGCGCCCCCGAGCAGAGCACGACCACGGTCTCGTCTCCCGAACGGAAGACGAGCGACTTCACGATCTGGCCCACCTGCACCCCGATGGCTCGCGCGGCGTCCTCCGCCGTTCGCGTCCCCGCGGGAAAGCGGTGAACCGCAAGGTCGATCCCCCGCTCCGCCGCGTATGCGCGGACACGGGCGACGTTCGGGTGCTCGGGCCCGGTCGTGAGGTTGGCTACCGCGCGAAGCGCGCGAAGAAGGCGACGACGCGCGCGGGCACGAGCGCGAAGAGCGTGCGCGCGAGACGACGCCAGGCGCTCATCGCGCGCCGCGCGTCCTCCTCGGTCGCGCCGGCCGACGTGTAGCGGTCGCGCACGCGCGCCTCGGCGATGTCCTCGATCGGCGACTTCGCATCCGGCACGGCGGCGCCGAGCATCGCCGCGTATTCGTACGCGGTCTGCGCCGGGTTCGCGTGATAACCCGCGTAGGACGCCAGAAGCCGCGCCTTCCCCCACGCGGAGTCGATCGGCGCCTGTCCGCGGAATCGGAGCTGGAAGCGCGCGACGCCCAGCATCAGGAGGAGGATCAACCCGACCAGGAGGCTGATGAGCGGGATCGGATCGAACCGCTGCAGCTGCGACGCGGCGTCGGCACCCAGGTCGGCGCCCGGGTCGAGGCTCGTCTGCCCGAGGCCCTCCGAGTCGCCGCGGAGGTTACGCGGGTTGTCGGGGTCGTTGATCGTCTGATCGCCCGTGTCACCCGGGAACGTTCCGCCCCCCGTGAGGTCGGAGTCGACGCGGAGGAACGGCGCCTGGGAAGGCGTCGGCTCGAACTCGATCCAGCCATAGCCTGGGAAGTACGCCTCGACCCACGCGTGCGCGTCGAGCTCCTTCACCACGTACTTACCGGTGTTCGGATCGAGCGTGCCCGTGGTGTACCCCTCGACGACGCGCGCGGGGATGCCCAGCTCGCGCAGCATCACGGCCATCGACGACGCGAAGTACTCGCAGAAGTCCTCTTTCAGAGTGAAGAGGAAGTAGTCGACGGGGTCCTGCCCGGGCGGCGGCGCTTTGACCTGCGGCGCGTAGTGGTACGTGATGCGCAGGTACGACTCGATCGTCTCGGCGATGTCATAGGGGTCCGTCTGCGGGCCGACGATCCGGTGTGCGAGGTCGCGGACACGCTGCGGAAGGCTCGACGGCAGCTGCAGGTACTTCTGCCGGATGTATTCGGGATACACCGTCGCCGCTCGTCGCAGCAGCGCCTTGTCGATGTTCGACACGAACGAGCTGACCGTGTAGGTCTCGGAGGCCTGGCCGCTTCGCACGGAACGAAGCGCGGTCGAGTACGTGCGATCCGCACCCGTCTGGAACTGCGCCGGGATGCTCACGCGTACCGGCTCGTTCGCGGCGAAGAGCAGGCTCTGCTGCGGGACCTGCAGCGCGAAGGTGGCGTCGAATCGCTCACGACCCAGCGATGGTGGCGTCACCTTGTCGACCTTGTCGGTCTCGGTCGTACGCCAGCCATTCCCGGTGTAGAAGTCGTACGCGATCGCGCGCCAGAAGTGGCCGGACGGCGCGTCGACCGTCATGACGACGCGGTCCGAGAGATTGGGCGACTGGCCCAGGCGGATCGACTCGGTGAATGTGACGCCGCGCAGACGGCTTGGCCCGGAGACGCCCGCGAAGAACCGCTGCCACTCTGCCTCGACCGAGTGGTACGGGGATTCGAACACCGTGTACGCCTTGCCGAGCACCTCGGCCGCGCCGACGCGCGGTGTGAAGAACGCCATGATCACGAGCACAAGCGCCCAGGTCAGTCCGCCCCGCAGGAGCCGCCAATCCATCTCGCCGCTCGGCACGATGTTGTTGCGCTGCCAGCGCGCCTGCAGCTCGACGATGTGGAGCCGCACCAGCAGCACGAGGCTGCCCAGCGTGAACACGACCAGGTCGGCAATGAGATTCGTCAGCGCCATCGATACGTTGACCACGAGGCAGAACCCGACGAAGGCGAGGGCGTCCCACGGACGGCCGGTGCGCGTCAGCGCGAACGTGCCCGTGAAGGCGGCCGCCCACGAGGTCGCTCCAAGGAACAGGACGAACACCGTGGGATCGGTCGCGGCCTCACCGGCGAGGACCTGCGTCAGCCAGTTATTGACGTTGATCGCGAGCAGGACGAGCTTCTCTCGAAGGATGGTGCCTTCGGCCGCGACGGCGGTGCTGATGACGACGGCGATGGCGCCGAGGATGCCAGCCAGGAACACCGCGCGCCGGCTGCTCATACGGCCGTTGCCGATGATCACGCCGGCAAAGATCCCGAGGAACGCGAGCCAGGTGAAGTGTTCCGCCGTCCGCACCCACTCGGCCTGCTGCAGGGACAGCGGATAGATCGCGACGAGCAGCGCGTAGATCGGCAGCGCGAACCAGCCACCGCGGAAGCGCAGCCCCTTGCGCGAGACCGGGGGGAAAAGTGCGCGCACGCTCTGCCGTGTCCACGCGCCTACCGCCGTCGCGACCGCTGCGATGCGGTTCGGCCCGCTGACGGGAGCGGCCGCGACCTTGTTACGCAACCGCGCCCGCCGTTTCACGGAAGAGGTCGGAGATGGACGCGCCCGGGGCGAGGTACGTCGCGGTCACGCCCGCGATCGCGAGCTCGCCGAACAGCTGATTGCGCCGCGCCTGGTCGCGCTCGTCCGTCTGCATCGGAGCGGCCACGATGACGGCCTGCGTCGCGATTGCAGCCTCGCGCAGCGTGCTTGCGGGCCTCACCCAAGCGCGATCGAGGGACGGTGTGACAAGGATGCACGCGGATCCGCGGCGGAGACGCGGCAGCGTCTCGACGAGGGTCTCCGCGAGCGAGCGCGAACCGGCGACCCGCACCTCTGCCAGGTATTGCATGAGCTTGCCGAATTGTTTCGTGCCACGGTCCGGCTGGAACACCTCGGCGCGGACCCCGCTGGTGATGAGGCCGACGTTGCGGTGATCGTCGAGCGCTTTGCGCACGATCGAGGCCGCCACCGTAACAGCGCGCTCCTCGGTGGAGTCCCCGCCGTCGCCGCGGTGCCAGTGGCGCTCGAGATCGAGATAGATCCAGAGGTCCGCGGTCTTGTCGAGCTCGAATTCCTTCACGTGCAGCGTGCGATGCCGCATCGACGACGGCCAGTGGATCCGGTTCATCGCGTCGCCCGAGCGGTACTCGCGGATGCCCATGACCATCGACGTCGACTGGAGCGACCGCTGTCCGGTGAGGATCCCGCCCTCGAGCACCGATCCTGGAAGGCGCCAGTGCGGCAACGGGGCGACACGCGGATAGACGAGCAGCAGGGACTCGCTCGCGACGCGCGCCTCGCGCGGGAAGAGCCCGAACGGATCGCCGCTGCGCAGGACGATCGGGCCGACCTTGTACCGTCCGCGCCGGATGGCCTTCGCGAGCACCTTCCACTTGCGCGTCTTGCCGCCGCCGCCGATCGAGAGCACGCGGCCAGGGAGCGGCTCCGGCCAGTTCGACTCCTCGCTGATCTCGAGCCAGAGCTTCCCGAACGACGAATCGTTCTTCAGCTCGTAGACGAGCTCGAAGGTGTCACCAAGATGTGCGTAGGTCTGGGAGAGCGCGCGAGTGATCGAGAGGCCGTCGAGCGTCAGGCGTGCCTGGATCCACATCGCGACGCCGACGAAGAGCAGGAGGTACGCGAGGTAGCTGAGCAGCTCCAGCCCCGTCGACGCGGCGACGGCGAAGAGCGCTATCCACAGGACCAGCGCATGCCAGGTCTTCAAACGAGCACGAGCCTTCGCCCGATCAAAGGACGCCTCGCGCGTTGACGAGCCTCCATCTAAGCGCGAGCTGCGGTCGTCGAGAGCTCGACCGGCACGCTCGCGAGCACTTCCGCAATGACGGTCGTGGCGGCGAGGTCCTTCAGTCTCGCCTGCGGCTGAAGGATGAGGCGGTGCGCGAGCGTCGGCGCCGCGAGGCGCTTCACGTCGTCCGGCAGCACGAAGTCGCGGCCCTGGAGCAGCGCGAGCGCCTGCGACGCGCGCGCGAGCGCCAACGAGCCGCGAGGGGATGCCCCGAGGTAGACGTCGGGGTGCGAGCGCGTCGCGTTGACGACAGCGACGACATACGCCTTCACCTGGTCCGCGATGTGGATGTCCCGCGCGGCGCTCTGGGCCTGGAGGAGCTCATCGGCTGAGAGCACTTGCTCGATGGTCTCGAGAGGATGGATGACGCGCTGCGCATCGAGGATCGCGACCTCCTCGCGAGAGGTCGGGTAGCCGAGCTGGAGTCGGATGAAGAATCGGTCGAGCTGGGCCTCGGGGAGCGGGAATGTGCCTTCGTACTCGATGGGGTTCTGGGTCGCCATGACCAGGAACGGCTCGGGCAGCTGATACGTCACGCCGTCGACAGTCACCTGGTGCTCCTCCATCGATTCGAGGAGCGCGGACTGCGTCTTCGGGGTCGCGCGGTTGATCTCGTCGGCCAGGACGATCTGGCTCATGATCGGGCCCGGCCGGAACTCGAAGGTGCTGGTGCGCTGGTTGAAGATGGAGACGCCGGTCACGTCCGACGGAAGAAGGTCGGGCGTGAACTGGATGCGGCGGAACGAGCACCCGAGCGAGCGCGCGATGGCCTTCGCGAGGACGGTCTTGCCGGTCCCGGGAACGTCTTCCAGAAGGATGTGTCCGCGGCACACCAGCGCGACGAGCGCGAGCTCGACCTCCTGGTGCTTGCCGAAGATCACCTTCTCGACGTTGGCGATGACGTCGGAGATCCGGTTCGCGAGGGCGCTCTTATCCATCGATACCTTCTCCACACGGTGGAGCCAAAGGGCTCCCCGTCCCGGTTCATGCTAAACGCGGACACCTGTCATCGGAATGAACGCGCCAAGTGTCGTCTTGGTTCAACGGCCGAGCGCCGCTTGCATGACTCTCCCACCCAGCGGAGCGGCGTCCACCCCGCCCTGACCCGAGTTCTCGATGATCACCGCGACGGCCACGACCGGGGCCTCGGCCGGGGCGAACCCCACGAACCACCCATGGGGCGGGCCGGCCGGGTTCTCTGCGGTGCCGGTCTTGCCGGCCACGTGCACTCCCGCGATCTTCGCCCCGAACGCGAAGGCGCCCGGCCCCTCGACCGCACCGACCAGGTACTGGGTCATCTTCGCGGCCGTGTCGGGCCGGATGACCTGGCCGGCAGGGCTCGGCGCGATCGTGCGGATCGTGTTGCCCGCGTTGTCGCGCACCTCGAGCGCGTAGTGCGGGGTGGGCATCACCCCGCCGCGGCCGATCGCCGCGGCCACGAGGGCCATCTGGAGCGGAGTCGTCAGCAGCTCACCCTGCCCGTACGCCGTGTCGGCCACCAGGGTCGGCCGGTCGAGCGAGCCGATATTCGAAAGCTGGCCCTTGGCGGCGGCGATGTCGCATTTCGGCGCCGCGCCGATGCCGAATCGCTGCGCGTACTCGGCGAGCTTCGGCCCGCCGATCTGAAGCCCGGCCTTGGCGAAGTAGATGTTCTCGGAGAGGCGGTAGGCGTCGGCCATCGCGAACTCGGCATGGGCGTGTGACGACGAGCGCACGAAGTAGTCCCCCCAGGACTTGTCGGCCTGCCACGGATCGTCGACGCGCACCTTGGTGTCCGGGTTCACGCCGTTCTCGAGCGCGGCCGCTCCGGTCACCAGCTTGAAGGTCGAGCCGGGCGGATACAGGCCCGAGCGCGCGCGGTCGATGAGCGGACGTTCGAGGTTGTCGCTCACCTGCTGCCAGGCGATGTCCTCGGTCCGCGGGTCGACGATCTGGTTCGGGTCGAACGACGGAATGCTGGCCGACGCGATGATCGCGCCGGTCCGCGGATCGAGCGCGATGATCGCGCCCCTCCGGCCGGTGGAGACGATCGCGTCGACCGCGGCCTTCTGGACCTTTGGATCGATCCCGAGGACGACGGCACCGGGGGTCTCCCGCTCACCGAGGTACCGGGCGCGCCACGTCGCGAGCGGGTCCCCGGGATCCTGGCCGATCAGCGAGTCCGCGTACGCCGCCTCGATCCCGGATGCGCCGTACTTGAACGACGCGTAGCCGACGACGTGCGCGAGGCTCCTGTCGGCGTAGCGGCGCTGGTAGCTCTCAGCCGTCTTGACGCTCTCGGCGAGCACGCCGCCGGTGCTGTCGACGATCCTGCCGCGCGGACGATCGCGGATCGCCGCGACAAGACGCGGATTGAATGGGTCGCTGGCGAGCTGCTCGGACGCGACCATCGTCCAGTACCCGACACCGATCGACGTGACGAGGAACGCGATGGCGATCGTGAGGGTGAGCGACCGGATGTTGCCCGCGACCGAAGGGGTCATGGGGAGCCCCTCATGCGCGCCGTGACGTCCGACACGCGGATGAGCAGCGCGACGAGCATCCAGTTCGTCACGAGTGACGAGCCGCCGTAGGCGACGAAGGGCAGCGTGACGCCCGTCAGCGGGATGAGGCGCGCGTTGCCCCCGACGATGACGAGCGTCTGGAACGCCACGATGAATGAGAGGCCCGCGGCCAGGAGCTGCAGGAAGGGCGTTGGCGCGCGTAGCGCGATGAGCATCCCGCGGTACACGAACAGGAGGTAGAGCGCCAGCAGCGCCACCGCGCCGGCGAAGCCCGTCTCTTCCGCAAAGGCATTGAAGACGAAGTCGCTCCACACGATCGGGATCCGTTCGGGCATTCCGTTCCCGAGACCCGCGCCGAGGAGACCGCCGTTGCCGAGCGCGAAGAGCCCCTGCACGATCTGGTAGCCGGCATCGAACCGCAGGTCCTCAGCGAACGGACGCAGCCATGTGTCGACGCGCACCTGCACGTGGCCGAAGAGCTGGTACACGACGAAGCCACCGACGAGAAGCAGCACGAGACCGATGAGGGTGTAGAACGCCTCACCGGTCGCGAGGTAGAGCATGGCGAGGAAGATCCCGAGAAAGAGCAGAGCTGCACCGATGTCCTTCTCGAAGATCACGACGATCATCGCGATGGCCCACATCGCGATGATCGGCAACAGATAGGGCACCGGCGGTATGGGGATCGGTCCGAACCGCCGGGGATGGGCGATCACCTCACGGAACTCCTCGAGATAGGCGGCGAAGAACACGACCATCAGGATCTTCACGGCCTCCCACGGCTCGAAGTTGATGCGGCCGAAGCTGATCCAGATCCGCGCGCCGTTGACCTCGCGGCCGATGACCGGGAGCAGCGGCGAGATGAGAAGCAGCACGCCAAGAAGCGCCCAGGTCCACTTGTAACGCGCGAGCGCGGTGATGTCGCGCGGGATGAGGATCGTAGCGACGAACGCGCCGGCGGCGACGAGGGACCACTGCAGCTGCTGGGCAAGCAGGTTCGAGGCGAGCCGCTCCACCAGTACGAGGCCGAGGGCCGTGAGAGCCGCGGCCAGCGGGAGCAGCAGCTGGTCGCCGCGAACGCCGCGCGCCACGAGGAACGCGTGCAGCGCGACCGCGAGAACGATGAACGCGGCCGGCACGATGAGCTGGGTCCGGTCGAAGGTCGAGGCCTCGGCGGCGGCGACCGCCACCGATCCCGTGGCGGCGATCGCGGCGACCCATACGAGCAGCCGCAGCTCGTCGCCGCGGCGGAAGAGGAGGCTCACCGCTCCAGCCGCAGGGCGATGCGCCCGATGGCGATCTCGTCGCCCGGACGTACGCGCTCGCGCCGTTCGATCCGGACACCGTTGACCAGAGTGCCGTTGGTGCTGCCCAGGTCCTCGATGAACCACTCGCCATCGCGGACCTCGAGGGTGGCGTGCCGCGCCGATGCGGCCTCGTCCCGCAGCGCGATGTCGTTGCCCGCGTCGCGGCCCATCGTGTTCGACGCGCGAAGCGTGAGGCGCTCACCCACCCGCGGCGTCCGCGCGGGACTGCGTTCGACGACGAGCACACCGAGCGCCTTTGCGGCGCCACTCTCGGTCCGCATCGCGCGATGCAGCACCCCGAAGGAGCGGATCAGGAAAAGGTAGAGCAGCAGCAGGAAGGCGATGCGCACGGCCCAGAGCAGGACGGTGAACGTGATCTCCATCTAGTCCGCCGAACGGAACAGGATCTCCAGGCCGCCGACCGAGATCTTGTCGCCGTCGTCGAGCACCCGCTCGGCGACGCGGCGGCCGTTGACGTACGTGCCGTTGGTGCTCTGAAGGTCGTAGAGGGTGTAGCGGCCGAGGCGGAGCCGGATCTCGGCGTGCTTGCGCGAGACGCGACGGTCATCGAGCACCATGTCGTTCTGCGGATCGCGGCCGATGAGCACTGGGTCGGGACCGAGCGCGACCGTTGGCGCGTCGCGCTGCTCGAGTGTTGCCTTCGGCGCCCGCGGCCGGTCGCGGAGCAAGGCCTCGCGGTCGAGGACCATCGTGTGCCCGGACTCGACCGCGCCGAGGGCCGCCGGGTCCGGCGCCACCTCTTCGCCTGATGCGTCAACCATCGCGCACGAGATGCGGATGTCGCCCGGCGGCATGTCGTCATCGCGCTCGATCTCGACGGATGGATATGCCAGGAGCGTGAAGCTCCGTTCGCGCGCCGCGCCGAGCAGCGTCTCGGCCAGATCGCGCTCGAGGCTTCTGCGGTACTGCTCGAATTGCGCGAAGTCCGTCGGGCCGAGCGACACGACATATGAGTTCGGCACGAACGTCTTGGAGAGGCTGATCGTTTGGTGGGCCTCCATCGCGCGGATCAGGCGCTTGGCGATCTGGACCGGCTGAAGCTTCGCTCCGAAGAGCCTCGCGCTCCATCCCTCGATGAGCCGGCTGACGAACGCCTCGACCCGCTCCACTAATCCGCGCTCCTGACCTTGATCAATTCGGCACCTATCAAGATGATGACCGCTGTGAGATAGACCCAGGTGAGCAGGCCGGCCGCGAACGCGATCGGACCGTATGCGGTGAACACGCCAAGACCACGCGTGAAGAAGCCGAAGGCCACCTTCG
The DNA here is from genome assembly GCA_041486085.1 of Candidatus Limnocylindria bacterium. Taxonomy (GTDB): domain Bacteria; phylum Chloroflexota; class Limnocylindria; order P2-11E; family P2-11E; genus CF-39. The sequence continues at coordinate 15,618 of JBGPKU010000034.1, forward strand.
CGACCTCCCACAGCACGGCAGATACCACGGCGGCCGTGCGGGCGACCGGGCCGGTCACGCGGCGCCGCGGAAGATAGCGGTAGATCGCGTAGAAGAACACGAAGCCGGCGACGAGGCCGAGCACCGGTGAGCCGAGCGCGATGAGCGAGCGTCCGAGCCTTCCCATTCCGGCGCCGGCAAGCGCCTCCTGCGCGGCCTGCGCTCCATACGACAGCGCGAACGACACGACCGCCAGCAGGGCTATGGCCGCGACGAAACCGAGCGCCGAGGCGTTGCCGCGGATGAAGCTTCGTTTGCGGCCGCCCGCCAAGACGATCGCGAGGGCCGTATCGATCGAGCTGTAGACGGCTTTCGCACCGAGCACCGTTCCGACGACGCCGATGCCGAGGGAGAGCGCGCGGCCGTCGACGAGCTCGCGTGCGATGCGCACCTCCTGTGCGCTGGCCGACGGGTAGATCTCGCGGAGTAGCTGCACGAGCTCGCGCTGCGCGCGGTCCGGCCCGTAGACGAAGGCCAGCACACCGACGACGAGCGCAAGGAGCGGGATGAGCGAGAAGAAGAGCTGATACGCGACGCCACCCGCCAGGAAGAAGCATTCGTCCGAGAAGAACGATGCGGCGACGGCGCGTGCCGGGGCGAACGCGCGCCGGAGGCTCGCTACGATTTGTCCCCGCTCTTCGAGCTCGGGCTCTTCGCGCCTGCATCGGTCGACGTCTTCGCGGGCGCGTCGCTGGACGACTTCGCGGGTGCGTCGGACGTGGACTTCTGGGGCGAATGGTCCGATGGCTTGGTCTCCGACTTGGTGTCGGTCTTCGCTGCCGGCTTCGAGGCGTCGCCCTCCGTGGGTGCGGCGCCCCGGGAGTCCGTCTTGTACCAGCCCGACCCCTTGAAGACCACCGCGGGCGCGGTGATGAGCCGGCGTGGCCGCTTCCCGCAATTGGGGCATTTCTCGACGGGACCCTCGCTGTAGGAACGGACTGCCGAGAAGCGGTGGCCGCATTCGTCACAGCGATAGTCGTAGATCGGCACGCTGCTTATCATCGCCGAAGGTGTCGGGAGGGGCCATCGCGATCACATCTCGCACGGCCTCGCGCCGCCGACGACTGCTCACCGAGAACCTTTGGGCTTACCTGTTCCTGCTGCCCGCATTCGCATTCCTGCTGGTGTTCAAGGTGCTGCCGGCCTTCTACGCGATCTACATGAGCACCTTCAAGTGGGACATCGTCCAGGGTGCCTTTCGCGGGATCGACAACTATACCGACGTCCTCTTCGGCGCCCGCGCGGAGGCGTGGTGGCGATCACTTTCGACGACGTTCACCTACGCCGCGCTCACGATCCCGTTCGAGATCGCCTTCGGGCTGGTCATCGCGTACCTGCTGTTCCAGAAGATGCGCGGCCGCGGCATCTATCGCACGCTCTTTTACCTCCCGTACATCACCTCGACGGTCGCGGCCGCGGCGGTATTCGAGTGGATCTTCCATCCGCAATACGGCGTGCTGAACAACATCCTCGATGCCTTCGGCCTCGGTCCCTTGCGCTTTCTTCAGGAGCCCGACGGCATCTTCCAGATGATCGGCAGCCATTTCGGTCTGGCGGTACCGGACTGGGCGGCGGGTCCGAGCCTGTCCCTCACAAGTGTGGCGATCTTCTCGATCTGGCACTTCCTCGGATTCCAGATCGTGATCTTCCTGGCAGGTCTGGGGAACATTCCCGTCGAGTACTACGAGGCCGCGCGTCTCGACGGCGCGTCGCCGCGCCAGGTGTTCCAGAAGATCACGCTGCCGCTGCTGTCGCCGCAGATCTTCTTCGTCTTCACGATCGCCACCATCGGCGTGCTGCGGTCGTTCAACGAGATCTTCGTCCTGACGAACGGCGGACCGCTCGACACAAGCCGCACGACGACCATGCTCGTGTTCCGGACCTTCTTCCAGCAGGGACAGATCGGCCTTGGCTCCGCGATGGGTGTCCTGCTGACCATCGTGATCCTGGTGTTCACGCTGGTGCAGTTCCGCATCCTCGAGCGACGGGTGCAGTACGGATGAATGTACCGAACGCGATCCCGCGGGTCGCGACCGGAGTGGTGCGACGTCCGCCTCTACCTCGAGCGAGCTCATCGATCGTCCGTCACGCGATCCTCATCGCCGTCGGTGGGGTCGTCGCCTACCCCTTCTACTTCATGCTCAGCTCGTCACTGAAGCCGTTCTTCGAGGCCATCCAGGTCCCGCCCACGATCTTCCCCCACGAGCTGCATCCCGAAAACTACGCCGAGGCTTGGAACAAGGCGCCCTGGGCGCGCTACTTCGCGAACACGTTCCTCGTCGCGAGCCTGATCACGATCGGCGAGCTCGTCACGGCGGTGCTCGCTGCCTATGCGTTCGCACGCATCGGCTTCAAGGGCAAGGCGATCCTGTTCACCGTGCTCTTGGCGACCTACATGATGCCGGGTGAGGCGACGCTCATTCCCAACTACGTGATGATGTCGAAGCCAATCCCGGGGCAGAGCGCGTTCTTCCCCATCCTGCGGCTCGGCCTGTACGACACCTATCAGGCGCAGATCCTTCCGTTCATCGCGTCCGCGGTGTCGATCTTCTTGCTGCGCCAGCAGTTCCTGTCGGTGCCGAACGAGCTCCACGACGCGGCCGTTATCGATGGGGCGGGACACCTCCGCTTCCTCTGGTCGGTCGTGCTCCCCATTTCGGTCCCTGCGCTGGTCACGGTCGCGATCCTCTCGTTCTATGGCAGCTGGAACGCGTTCCAGTGGCCACTGATCATCACCTCCAACCCCGACATCCGGCCGGTCCAAGTGGCCCTCAACGCGTTCCGAGCGGAAGCAGGCACGTCGTACCATCTGCTCATGGCGGCGGCTGCCTTCGTCGTTGCACCGATCGTCCTGATCTATCTGGTGGGACAGCGGTACCTGGTGCAGGGAGTGGCGAGGACCGGCATCCGCGGCTAGAGCTCACGCGTATGACACATGGCGGTCACCTGACCGACGCAGAGTCGTGCGGAAGGTAGGAGGAGGAACGAGCCGATGCGCAAGCTGAGCGTCATCGCGGCCATCGCAATGCTCATCGCGGCCTGCGGAGGCAGCACGCCGGTCGCGGCACCGACCGCGGCACCGACGACCGAGGCGGATCTCGACATAACCGGTCCGGTCACGATCACGCTGTGGCACGCGCTCACGAGCGACCCGCAGAAGGGCGCGCTCGAGGGGGCGGTGAAGAAGTTCAACGAGACGAACGGCAAGGGCATCACCGTCCAGGCCGTGGTCCAGGGCAACTACACGCAGCTCTATCAGAAGACCCTCGGCGCGATCACCGCCGGCTCGCTGCCGGACCTCGCGCACGCGTACGAGAGCTTCGTCGCCGACTACACGAAGGCTGACGTGGTGGTCGACCTCGACCAGTACGTGAACAGCAAGAAGAACGGTCTCGACCAGGCCAGCAAGGACGACATCTACAAGCCGTACTTCGACACGAACCGGTTCGCGCAATACGGCAACAAGCTGCTCTCCTTCCCCTTCACGAAGTCGCTCGCGGTCATGTACACGAACCTCGACGTGCTGAAGGCGAACGGCGTGACGGCCGCGCCGACCACGTGGGCTGACTGGGAGAAGGCCGTGCAGCAGGCGACCAAGAAGGACGCCGGCGGCAAGACGACCCAGTACGGCTACGCCGGCACCACCGACGCGTCGTACTTCAACGCGATGGTCCTGTCGCGCGGCGGCAAGATCATGGCCGACGACAACAAGACCGTCGCCTGGGCCGGCAAGGAGGGTCTCGACACGCTTCAGATGCTGGACCGTCTCTACAAGGGCGGCTACGCCTACACACCGACCAACTTCGACTGGCAGAACGACTTCGGCACCAAGCTCGCCTACGTCTTCCAGTCGACCTCGAGCCGGCCGTTCATCGCCGCGGCGATGAAGACGCCGGTGAACTGGACGGTCGGTGCGCCTCCCGGCGGGAAGACGGTGATGTTCGGCGCGAACGTCGCGGTCTTCAAGAGCACGCCCCAGAAGCAGCTCGCGTCATGGCTCTTCATCAAGTGGTTCAGCGAGCAGGACAACACCGCCGACTGGGCGACCAAGTCCTACTACATGCCCGTGCGCAAGTCCGCGGCGAACAACGAGGCCCTCAAGGCCTACTGGACCGCGAAGGACCCGCAGGGCAAGCAGGCCTACGACACGATCGGCATCTCGATCCCCGAGCCGAACGTCCGTGGCCAGCAGGACATCCGCGACATCATCACGAACATGATCGTTTCGGTGACCACCGGAAAGGCCACCCCTGAGGCGGCCATCAAGGACGCTGAGACAAAGGCGAACCAGGTCCTGAAGGACGCGCAGTAGTCAGTTCTGATCTAGCACCGCAGGAGGCCCCCGGGAGACCGGGGGCCTCTTCATTGCTGTCAGACGATCACGGCGTGGTCGCGATCCGGCGGGCGCTGCGCTTCGCGTTCGCCGTGCTGCTGCGGGCGCTTGCCGCAATAGCCGGGGCCGTGACCGCCTACGGCGCGACGGGCATGTTCACCTCGGCGGGCGTCCAGCGTCCCAACGCGATCGTCTTCGCGGGCCTCGCGATGTGCGCGCTCACCGTCGTCTGGCTCTGGGTGCGCGAGCGCCGATTGGTCGGCATCTGGCCGGCGCTCTGGCTCATCGGGGTCCCCAACGCGCTCTACGCGTTCGGCTCGTGGTCGACCGCGGAGTGCCTGCCGGACCATCCGCCGGTAACGCCAACGTTCTCGTGCTCACCTGTCGGCACACATGCGATCGCGATCGCCGCGCCGATCCTCGGCCTGATCGCACTGATCCTCTTCGTGCGTGACGTCCGCGCGCTCACGCGTCCGGCTACGTGACCCGCTTGAGCTCCCCTTCGAGCAGCCGCGCGCGCTCCTCGCGCTCCGCGAGCTTGGCCTTCTCGTTATCCACGACCGAGGAAGGCGCCTTCTCGACGAAGCCCGGTCGCGCGAGCAGCTCGCGTGAGCGGCGGAGCAGGTCCTTCGCCTCAAGGAGCTCCCGCTCGATACGCGCCCGGTGCTCGGCGACGTCGTGCTCGGCAGCCAGACGCACCTCGACCGCGCGGACGACCGTCGCCTGCCCGGCGCCACCGCCGAATGTGACTTCACTCTGCGTGAGGTGCGCGATCGCGCCGCCAAGCTCGCGGATCGCGGAGACGTCGCCTCCGAGCGCGACGCTGGCCTTCTGCCCGGGACGGACGCCTGACGTCTGACGCAGGTTGCGGATCGTCCGCACCACATCGATGAGCGCGGCGAAGCGATCTTCGAGCGCCTGATCGCGGCTTCGCGGCTCGGGCCACTTCGCGATCACCAGCGACGGCGAACGGTCGGCCGTGGGCATCGCGCGCCAGAGCTGGAGCGCCAGCGTGTCGGTGATGAATGGCATGACCGGATGCGCAAGCCGCAGGACCCGGTCGAGCACGTAGGCCAGCGTCCGCGCGGCCGCGTCCGCGCGGACAGGGTCGCGCAGGCTCTGCTTGCTGAGCTCGAGGTAGGTGTCGGCGAATTCGCCCCACACGAACTGCTGGAGCGCGCCGACGTACTCGCCGAAGAGATACTGCTCGATGAGCCTCGTGAGCTCGCCGGCAGTCGCCTCCGTGCGCGACAGGATCCAGCGCTCGGCCGGGCCGAGCGCGGGGTCGTTCTCGGGACTCCGGTCCGACGGCCACTGTGATTGGTTTTTGGCCTCGAGCGTGCGCAGGACGAAGCGTCCGATGTTCCAGAGCTTGTTCGCGAATTCCTTCGCGTTCTGAAGCTTGCCTTCGGACAGCTGGCTGTCCGCGCCCGCGGAGACGCCGTAGATGAGCGCGTAGCGGAGGGCGTCGGCCCCGTCCTGCTCGATCGTCGCGATGGGGCTCGTCACGTTGCCTTTGGACTTGCCCATCTTCGTCTTGCCCACGCGGACGAGGCCGTGGAGGTACACCGTGCTGAACGGGATGTCCTCCATGTTCTCGAGGCCCATCATGATCATGCGGGCGACCCAGAAGAACAGGATGTCGTAGCCCGTCTCGAGCACCGTGCCCGGGTAGAAGCGCCGGAGGTCCGGCGTCTGCTCGGGCCAGCCCAGCGTGGTGTGCGGCCACAGCGCCGATGAGAACCACGTGTCCAGGACGTCGGGGTCCTGCTTGAGGTCGGTGCCGCGGCACTTCGGGCACACGGTCGGATCGGGCGCGCCCTCATCGGGCACCACGATCTCGTCGCAGTCCTGGCAGTACCACACCGGGATGGAATGCCCCCACCAGATCTGGCGCGCGATCGCCCAGTCGCGGATGTTCTCCATCCACTCGAAGTAGATCTTCTCCTGGTACTTCGGGACGATCTGGATCTTCCCGTTGCGCACCGCGTCGATCGCGGGCTTCGCGAGCTCCTTCATCTTCATGAACCACTGGCGCATGACCAGCGGCTCCTCGACTGTCTCGCAGCGATCGTGGATGCCCACGGCGTGAGTGATCGGCTCCTGCTTCAGCAGGAGGCCTTTCCGCTCCAGGATCGCGACGGCCTTCGTGCGCGCGGCGTCGCGGTGCTCGCCCGCGAGCATGCCCGCCTGGCTGTTCATGCTGCCGTTCTTGTCGATCGCGCTGATGATCGGAAGGCCGTGACGCTGGCCGATCTCGAAGTCGGTCTGGTCGTGCCCGGGCGTGACCTTGAGCGCGCCGGTGCCGAACTTCGGATCGACCGCCTCGTCCGCGATGATCTTCACCCGGCGCTCGACCATCGGTACGAGCACCTCCCTGCCGACGTAGCGCTTCCAGCGCTCGTCGTCGGGATGCACCGCCACCGCGGTGTCGGCCACGATCGTCTCGGGGCGGGTGGTGGCGATGACCACGTCGGGCGTGCCGGCGGGCATCGCGTCGGCCCACGGATATCTCACATACGACAGCTGATCGGTGCGCTCGATGTGCAGCAGCTCGAGGTCCGAGTACGTCGTCTGGCAGGTGAGGCACCAATGGACGATCCGGTCTGCGCGATAGAGGTGACCGCGCTTGTACTGGCGGATGAAGTGCGTCCGCACGCGTTGCTGCATGTCCGGGTCCATCGTGAAATGGACGCGCGACCAGTCGAGGCTGCAGCCGAGCATCCGAAGCTGCCGGTAGATGCGCGGCTGGTAATGCCGCATCCACTTCCACATCTCGCCGAGGAACTGCTCGCGCGTGAGGCCTTTCTTGTCCATCTCTTTGGCGAGCTCTCTCTCGACGACGATCTGGGCGATGATCCCGGCGTGGTCGGTGCCGGGGAGGTACAGCGTGGCCTCGCCGCGCATGCGATGCCAGCGCGCCATGAGGTCCTCGTAGCCGCCGAAGCCCAGCGCGTGGCCCATGTGCAGGTCGCCGGTCACGTTCGGCAGGGGCAGCATCATCACGAACTTCTTCTCGCCCGGTGATGGCGTCGCCGGCGGCGTGAAGAAGCCGGCGCGGTCCCACCAGTCGTAGAGCTCGGTCTCGACGACCGACGGACGAAAGTTTTTCTCGTCGAAGTCGAGCACCGTCGCGGGCGGCGGTGGCATCGTCCCGGCTTTCGGCTCGTCCATCTATCGCCTCCTTCCAGCGTGTCGCTCGAGGTCTCTTTCGACAAAACAAAAAGCGCTATTCGTCTCGGGACGAACAGCGCCGTGGTACCACCCGAATTCCGCTCGCGCGCCGGCATTTGGACCACGTCGCGCGAACGCTCTGGCGCCTCTAACGGGGCGAACGATCCGGCTCGCGGGCGACTTTCCTGCTTGGTGTCAGGCCTTTTCCCGGTCGCCGCCGGTATGCGTCCGATTCTACGGTCGTGGGCCCCGTGGGGCTAGGCGGTGTCGGCCGCGCTAGCGCGAGCCCGGGTCTTCGCCTTGTGGCGGTACATGGCACGGTCGGCGGCGTCGACGAGCTCGTCGACGGCGAGCGCGCGCGTCGCCGCGTCTGCCACCCCCCAGGCGATCGTCGGCAAACGCCGGCCGTTGGCAAGGATGCCGTCATCGACGGACTCCGCCAGCCGGCGCATCACCCGCTCGGCCACGAGCTGCGTCGCACCGGGGAACAGGACGGCGAACTCGTCGCCACCGATGCGCGCCACGAGATCCCCGTCGCGCACCCCGAGTGAGAGCAGCTCGCCGATCCGCACGAGCGCTTCGTCGCCGGCGGCGTGTCCCAGCTCGTCGTTGCGCTGCTTCAGGCCGTTGACATCGAGGACCGCGACGCTCAGCGGCGCGCCGGGTTCCTTCCCGAGCTCGGCACGCAGCTGTTCGAAGAAGGTGCGCCGGTTCGGCAGCGAGGTGAGCGGGTCGGTCGCCGCGGCGTGCTTCGCGGCCTGGTGAAGCCTCGCGACGCGCAGCGCCGCGGCCACCTGATGCGAGACGGCGGTGAGCATCTCCTCGTCGTCACGGCCGAACGCGCTCACGCGCGGACTCTCGATGCCGAGCACGCCGACCCGCTCGTCCCCCAGCTGCAACGGGACCACGATGACGCTGTTGATGTCCACCGGGCCGAAGAACCGCGGGTCCTTCTGCGCGTCGACGACATGCTGGAGGACTCCGTGCTCGATGACCCACCAGCTGATGCCCGTGCCCGGTGGCAGGAGCTGGCCGACATAGGGCTCGGACGGGCCGACCGCGGCACGCACCACGAGACCGTCGTGCTTTTCGCCGAGCGTGAGCAGGAAGCCGTTCTCGTAGCCCATCGACTCGCACACGATCCGGAGGAGCCGGCCGGCGAGCTCGTCGATGTCGAGCACCGCGCTGATCTCGGACGCGAGCCGCTGCAGGATGGCGAGCTGGCGGCCGTGCGCGTGCGCCGTCGCCGCGAACTGCTCGAGCACCCCGCCCGGGCCCGGCACGTTCTCCATCTGCTCCTGCTCGATCGCGCCGACACGCCGCAGATAGCTCGCGCCCTGCTGCTGGTCGCGCTCGATCACCCGCAGGAACGCGTCGACGACGTCGGGATGGAACTGCGTGCCGCGATGGAGGACCAGCTCGGCTGAAGCGAATTCGACCGTCTGCGCCGCCTTGTACGCACGCCGGCTGACGATGACCTCGAAGGCATCCGCGGCAGCGACGATGTGCGACTCCATCGGGATCTCGTCGCCGCGCAAGCCGTCGGGATAGCCCGCGCCGTCGTACCGCTCATGGTGGGTCCGAACGATCGGTACGAGGTCACGAAGCGGCTCCACCACCGCGAGGATCGACGCACCGACTGCTGGGTGCGTGCGCATGAGGACCCATTCGTCCTCGGTCAGCGGACCGGGCTTGTTCAGGACCGCATCCGGGATCCCGATCTTGCCGATGTCGTGCAGCAGCGCGCCCAGCTGAACGCGACGCAGCTCGTCGGCGCCGAGCCGCATCTCCTCGGCGACCGTACGCGCGAGCGCCGAGACCCGCGCCGAATGGCTGCGCGTGTACGGGTCGCGGGCGTCGACCGCGGCCGCGAGCGCCTTCACCGAAGCGAGATAGAGCTCGCGACTCTGCGCCATGTGCTCGGCGTTCTCGAACGCCGTGGCCACGAGATTCGCGAGCGACTGCAGGATCACGAGGTCCTCGTCGTCGAACGCATCGTTGGCGTCGGACTGGCTCGAGAGCACCCCGACAAGGCGGCCGCGGCTCTTGAGCGGGACATGGGCCGCGGACCCGGAGACGCGCGCGATCTCGCCGACCGCGATGCCGCGCCGCCGTGCGGCTTCGTCGGAATGCCGCACCAGGTGTGTCTCACCGGTCAGCACGACCTGGCTCGTCGGGCCGGTCCCGAGCGGATACCGCTCACCCCGCCAGACGTCGTCCCCATCGCTCTGCAAAACGAAGTCGAACTCACGCTTGTCAAGGTCGAATCGCGCGACGTAGAAGGCGTCCCGCGCCACCAGCGTCCCGGCTGCGTCGTGCGCGAGGCGGGCGATCTCGTACGGCTCGTGCAGCGCGGCGAGCTGCCAACCGAGGACGTTCAGCGCGGAAAGCCGCTGGATGCGGCGCTCGCGGTCCTCGCGCGCCTGCGCCGACCGCAGTGCCGCGCCGGTCACCTGCGCGAACGCCGTCAGCCCCTGACGGTCGATGGCATCGAACGAGCGATACGGGTCGGTGGTCCCGACCATCACCGTGCCCACGACCTCCCCCGCGATGATGACCGGTGCGCCCATGACCGCATGGAGGCCTGCCTTCTGCGCCACTGCGACGGCCGGATGCAGCTCCGAGTCCGCGGAGTAATCGCGGATCACGATCGCCTCGCGGCGCGCGATGACTTGACGCGTGAGCGGACCGGGCAACGCGAAGCGAGACGTCGGATCGTCCTCGATGCCGACCTGCGCGAGCGTGCGCGCAAGCTCGCCGTTGACGCGCGATACGTTGACCACGCCGGCGTCGTACGCGACCCCGACCTCGGTCGCGACTCGTCGCATGACGTCCTCGAGCGCGCCCGTCTCCGTGGCGACCTCGCGCGAAAGTGCCTCGAGACGGCGGGACAGCTCCAGGAGGCGCGCGTTGCGGAGCGCGACCGCGGCGTGGCCTGCGAGCCCCTGGAGCGCACGCAGATCTTCGGCATCGAACGATCGGACATCGAGTCGACCCACGGTGAGGAGAGCGACGATCTCGCCCTGGACGATGATCGGGACGCCCGCCATGGAGCGAATGCCGAGCTCGCGGACCGCCGGCAAGGCTGAAGGTTCGGCGGCGTAGTCATCCCAGGCGACGGCGATCCGCGATCGGAGGACCGCGCCGACGATGCCCCGCGCGGCCGACGCGTGCATGCCGACCGCGCGCTCGCCGACACCCGCGCCCGCGACGACCCAGAACTCCGCGCCACGGCGCTCGTTGATCGTGGCGTGGTCCGCGTCGACGAGGATGAGCGCGCTTCCGGCGATCGTCTTGAACAGCGGTCCGGGATCGGTGACCTCTCCGAGCTCGGTCGCGACACGCTCGAGGCTGCGCGCGAGGCGCAGCGCGCGGGCACCGCGGATCTGCTCAGCGCGGTAATGGCCCACGGTCGCGGTCAGGATCATCACGACAAGACCGACGATCACGGCCTCCGCGAACAGCTGCGTCGGTGGGGTCGGTATGCCCAGCGAGATGCGGATGAGCTCCTGGGCGATGCGCGCAACGATGTAGGTCGCGCCCGTCAGGACGATGCCGAGGGCGCCGAGGCGGAACATGGCGAGCGCGCCGACCGCGAGCACGATGACGAACGCGACGCTGCGCTCGTTCGGTGCGCTCGCGGCCATCCAGACACCGGCGGCCGCGAGGTCGCCGAGGACGACGATCGCCGGGACCTCTCCCAGGCCCGGCGGCGCGCCGCGACGCAGGTCATCGCGCCAGATGTACGCGCTCGTTACAAGAAGGAAGACGAGCGCGGCGACGACGAGGAGCATGACGCTGCTGCCGCCGAGCCAGACGAACGCGAGCACACCTGCCGCGGCGAGGAGTCGCGCGAACAGCAGGATGTCACGCGGGAAGAAACGCCACACCGTTCAGCGAGGATAGAAAGCGGTCAGGTGCGCGGGTATCAGTTCGCGGTCAGGCGGATTGCGGTGGTGGTTTCGGTGTCGAAAGGACACAACGCGTGGTCGCGCTACGGCTTGGCGGCGTTGCGTGCGGGAAAGAGATCGGTACGCGGGGGCGAGTAGACGTCGATCACCTGCGCGGGCTCCTCGAACACCCGCGCTCCGTGCGCCGTGCCCGGCGGAATGCGGTACGTGTCGCCCGGCATGAGGATCCGCTGCTCGCCGGCGATGATCATGGCGAGCGACCCCTTCACGACGACGCCGAACTGTTCCATCTCGTGCTTGTGCGTCTCGACGACGGTCTTCGGATCGAGATCGAACACGATCAGCGTCGCATTGTCGGTCTGGAGGACACGGCCGCGTGCACCCGGGGATCGGTCGAAGAGCGGAAGATCGCGTGGCGACGCGTAGTACAGCTTTGGCAAGCTAGGCGGTCGCCTCGTCCCCTTCGAGCACGAGCTGCTCGTTCTTGCTGAGGAGCAACGGCTTCGCCTTCCCCTCGATCGCCTCGGGTGTCACCACCACACGGCGCACGTCATTGCGTGAGGGGATCTCGTACATGACGTCGAGCAGTACCTCTTCGATGATCGTCCGGAGCCCGCGCGCGCCGGTCTTGCGCTTCGCTGCGCCCTGCGCGGCCGCCCGCACGGCGTCGTCGGTGAGCTGCAGCTCGACCTTGTCGAGCGCGAGGAACTTCTGGTACTGCTTGATGATCGCGTTCTTCGGCTCGGTGAGGATGCGCATCAGGTCCATCTCATCCAGGGCCATCAGCGGCACGATGACCGGCAGGCGACCGACGAACTCCGGGATGAGGCCGTACTTCAGCAGGTCGTCGGGCATGACCTGCTGCAGGATGGCACTCGTCTCCTTGGTGTTGTCGCGGAGGGTCGCGCCGAAGCCCATCGTCTTCTTGCCGACGCGCGCCTCGACGATCTTCTCGAGCCCTTCGAATGCGCCGCCGACGATGAACAGGATGTTCGTCGTGTCGATCTGGATGAAGTCCTGGTGCGGATGCTTGCGACCGCCCTGCGGCGGGACGTTCGCGACGGTGCCCTCGAGGATCTTCAGCAACGCCTGCTGGACGCCCTCGCCGGACACATCGCGCGTGATCGAAGGGTTGTCGCCCTTGCGCGCGATCTTGTCGATCTCGTCGATGTAGATGATGCCGCGCTGTGCGCGGTTGAGGTCGAAGTCCGCGGCCTGGATGAGGCGCAGCAGGATGTTCTCGACATCCTCGCCCACGTACCCGGCCTCGGTGAGGC
>JBGPKU010000035.1:0-28211 GCA_041486085.1 Candidatus Limnocylindria bacterium
GCTTCCTCGAACGCGGCGGTCGTCCGCTCGCTGAACTCGTAGACGCCTCGATGGATGTTCGCGTTGTGCTCCTCGAAGACGCGCGACATCGCGTCGATCACCTGCCTGGGCTTCTGGCTGGTCGCTGCGTTATCGAGGTAGACGAGCGGCTTTCCCCGCACGGTCTGCGCGAGGATCGGGAAGTCCTTGCGGATGCGCGCGACGTCCAGCGGCGCCGCCTTGATGGTCGGGGTCTTGACCGTCACAGCCACTGCTCTACGCCTTCCCTGCGTACAGGGCTTCGCGAACGAAGTCGTAGCCCTTCGACTCGAGCTCGGCCGCGAGCTCCGGGCCGCCGGTCCGCACGATCCGCCCGTCCACGAGCACGTGGACGAAGTCCGGGTGGACGTACCGGATGATCCGCTCGTAGTGCGTAATGAGAAGCATCCCCACCTCGGGCGACCGCATCGCGTCGATGCCCTCGGCGACGACCTTGAGCGCGTCGATGTCGAGGCCCGAGTCGGTCTCGTCGAGGATCGCGAAGCGCGGCCGGAACATGTGCATCTGCAAGATCTCGAGACGCTTCTTCTCTCCACCGGAGAATCCGTCGTTCACCGAGCGGGTGATGAAGGAGTCGTCGACCCCGAGGAGCTTCATCTTCTCCGCGAGGAGCTTGCGGAACTGCGGGATCGGCATGTCGTTGCGCTTCTGGTCGCCGACCGCACCGGTCGCCCCGCGCTCGGCGCGCCGCGCGTTGAGCGATGTGCGGAGGAAGTTGGCGACGGAGACGCCGGGGATCGCGGCCGGGTACTGGAACGCCAGGAAGAGGCCGGAGCGCGCGCGCTCGTCCACGGTCATCGCGAGCACGTCCTGGCCGCCATAGCGGATCGTTCCGCTGATCACCTTGTAGCGCGGGTGCCCCATGATCGTGAGGGCGAGCGTGCTCTTGCCGGAGCCGTTCGGACCCATGATCGCGTGCACTTCGCCGCTCTTCACCGCAAGGTCGATCCCGTTGAGGATCGGCTTGCCGTCGACCTGCACGTGCAGACCTTGGATCTCGAGATCAGGCAAGAGCGGTCTCCTTCGTCTTCGGCGCCACCTTGGCGGTGAGATCCTTCAAGGTCATGCCATCGAGCGCACTCGCGATCGAGGACTGGAGGGTCAGCCAGACGTGGTGTGTCGCGCATCCGGGCTGCAGCACGCAGTTCACGACCGCCTCGCCCTCCGCGGTGCAGATCTGCGGCTCGATCGGCCCCTCGAGGGCGCGCACGATGTCGCCGGCCGTGATCGCGCTCGGATCGCGCGCGAGGATGTAGCCACCACCCGCGCCGCGCTTGCCCTGCACGAGCCCAGCCTTGCGGAGGCTGGCGACCAGCTGCTCCAGGTATGCCTCCGGCAGCTGCTCGCGCGTCGCGACCGCATGCAGGGTCACCGAGCCCTCGCCCCAATGGCGGGCGAGGTCGACCATGAGGCGCATGCCGTATTCGCCGCGCGTTGAGACGTGGAAAGCGGCCTGCGGAGCAATTCCGAGCATTTCACTCGGTATTCTAGCGGACGCCTCGCACGAAGGTAAAGCCGCGACTTCGCGCAGGATGGGCCGGTCATATGCCTCTCCCCTACGCCAGAGCCGCGGTTGGCTCGACCAATCCCGCCAAGCTCGAGGCGGTGCACCGCGCCCTGGCCCGCCTGGCGCCCGGCTGCTCGGTGGAGGGCGTCAGCGCGCCAAGCGGGGTGGGAAGACAGCCCTTCGGCGACGAGGAGACCCGGAGCGGCGCCATGACGCGGGCCCGTGCGGCCCTGCAAAGCGGGGCTGATGTGGCATTTGGCCTGGAGGGAGGCGTCATCTTCGAGGGCGACGTGCCCTGGCTCGTCTCCTGGGTCGCGGTCGTCGATCGCCACGGCCGCCGGGGCGAAGCGTCGGGCCTGCGCATGCCCCTGCCCAAGGTCGCGGCGGAGCGGCTTCGGGCGGGCGACGAGCTCGGCGACGTCATCGACGCGCTGTTCGATGTGCACCTCTCGAAACAGCAGGCCGGCGCTATCGGCCTCCTCACCGAAGGGTTCGTCTCGCGGACCGACGCGTTCGCCGATCTGGTGGCGATGGCCTGCGCGCCGTTGCTGCGATCCGATCTTTACTGACACATCCACGCGATGCCCCTCGCGCGTATCGCCTGTTGAATCCACCTGCAGGAGGAACTGATGCGTCTTGTTCTGCGCCTTGCGCTCCCCGCCGTGATCGCCGGCCTCACGCTCTTCGCCTGTGGGTCGACCGCTGGCTCCGGCGCCACCGCCGCGCCGGCCACGAGCGCGCCGGCCGCGTCAAAGACGGCGGCCGTGACGATCAAGGGCTTCGCCTTCTCGCCCGCGACGCTGACCGTCGACAAGGGCACTGTCGTGACGTTCACGAACAACGACAGCGCGACCCACACCGTCTCGAGTGGCGCGAACCGCGCGAAGGACGGGAAGTTCGATCAGTCGCTGTCGGGAGGTAACGAGACGACGATCACCTTCGACACGTCCGGTACGGTCGAGTACTTCTGCAACATCCACTCGTCGATGAAGGCGACGGTGGTCGTCAAGTAACGCGCTAGACGATCGGGGGTCCGCCGATCCCGCTCATGCCACGCATGCGCATGATCCGCGCGCCGGCGGGCACTGGGACCTCGCCGTCAGGCGCGAGCGTGATCGTGGAATCATCGACGAACCGGCGCGTGTACAGGCGGTGGTACAGGCCGCCGAGGGTCAGCAGCTCCTGGTGCGTGCCCTCTTCGACGATGCGTCCTCTATCGAGCACGAGGATCCGATGCGCGCGCTCGACCGTCGAGAGGCGGTGGGCGATGACGATCGTCGTGCGGCCGCGCATGAGCCGATCCAGAGCTTGCTGCACGAGGAACTCGCTCTCGTTGTCCAGCGAGCTCGTCGCTTCGTCGAGCAGGAGGATCGGCGCGTCGCGCAGGAGCGCGCGCGCGATGGCGATCCGCTGCCGCTGACCGACCGACAGCCGCACGCCGCGCTCGCCCACGACCGTGTCGAAGCCCTTCGGCAGTCGCGCGATGAACTCGGTCGCGTTCGCGGCCTGCGCGGCGGCCTCGATGTCGGCCGCGAGCGCGTCGAGGCGCCCGTAGCGGATGTTCTCGCGGATGGTGTCGGCGAAGAGGATCGGCTCCTGCGGCACGACCGCGATCTGCGAGCGCAGCGAGCGCATGGTCACGGTCCGCAGATCGTGCCCGTCGACCGCGATCCGCCCGGACACCGGGTCGTAGAAGCGCCCGACGAGGTTGACGAGCGTGGTCTTCCCCGCCCCGGACGGACCGACGAGCGCGGTGGTCTCGCCCGGCTTGAAGATCGTCGTCACGTCCTCGAGCACCGGCGGGCCGTCCGCATAGCGGAAGCCGACCTCGGCGAAGCGGATCTCCCCGACGACGGGGGGCAGCTCGCCGGCGCCCGGCGCGTCCTTGACCTCGGGGACGGTGTCGAGGAGCGCGAAGATGCGGTCGGCCGCGCCGAAGGCGCTCTGGATCGCGCCCCACTGACCGGCCAGACCGCCGATCGGTCCAGCGACCATGCCGAGATAGAGCAGGAACGCGACGAGCTGCCCGGTGGTGAGCTCACCGCTCGCGACCTCGTGTCCACCGAACCACAGGACGACGATCGACGAAGCGAAGCCGAGAAAGCCGATGAGCGGGAACATGATCGACGTGATCCGGTTCCGCTCCATGCTCTTGGCGAACATGTAGAGCAGCTTGCTGTGGAAGCGCTCGGCTTCGTAGTCCTCCCGCGTGAACGCCTGCACCACGCGCACTTCCGCAATGGCCTCTTGAAGGACGCCGACGGCCTCCCCCTGCGCCTCCTGGGTGACGCGGGAGATGTCGCGGATCCGCCGGCCGAGGCGCTGCCCCAGAAGCCCGATCGGCGGCGCGACGACGAGCGTTAGCAGTGCGAGCTTCCAGTTCATCAGGAAGATGACGACAAGTCCACCGACCAGCGTGAGCACCTGACCGAGCACCTGGATGATCGTCTGCGTGACGATGCCGTGCACCACCGTTGCGTCACCGGTCACGTGCGACATGAGGTCGCCGGTCTTGTGGACGTTGAAGAAGGACAGCGAGAGTGACTGCAGGTGCCGGACGATCGCCATCCGGAGATCGAAGATGACGCGCTCGCCCGTGTAGGCCATCACGTACTGACGCACGCCGTCGATGACCGCGCGCACCAGCAGCACGACCACCAGTCCGGCGATGAGGAGGTCGAGGAGGCCTGGGTTGTTGAGCCCGTCGACCACGCGCTGCACGACCTGCGGCCAGACGAGTCCGAGGACCGTCGAGACGACGAGCAGGATCGCGGAGAGGACGAGGTTCCACTTGTACGGGGCGACGAACCTCAGGAGCCGCTTGTACATCGACAGACTCGGTCGCTTCCCCGGCTGATCCCCACGGGGTCCCATGAACATGAAGTGCCCGCCGCCGCCTGGGCCGATGACCATCACCACTCCATCATGCGCTGCATTTGTGAATGTGGCGTGCGCGACACGAGTCGGGTCGGATCAGCAGCCTTCACCAGCAACTCGCGGGTGCGGAGTCATGAGATAGAGAATGCGGTCAGGTTTGATGGATACAGAATCGTGAAGTCATCGCTGTCCAGCCTGCGATAGGCGACTCGCACCGACGACAGGGGCATCAGAATCGGCCGTAAGGCGCCAGACACGAGAACGGGGTCGGCAGTGAGTATGAAGATGTTCCCCTCACCCGATCCGAAGTCATGGCCATCTACCCATGCCGAGTCGCCCAAGCGGACCCGTATTGCGTCCTCGAGGCTGACGAGCGCTTCGAGATCGGTGGCCGCGGCAGGCCTTTGGATGATCCGCTGATGACTCGGGGTGGTCATGTCAGCGGCCGATCCACACCTCGGCGAAGGACTCGCCGACGATGGGCTGCGGGATGAGGCCGGGCAGCTTTCGCGTGACCGCGAGCGGCGGGCTCGCGTTGAACAGCGGCACGCGCGCGATCTCCTGCTGGAACATCTTCGTCACCTGCTTGTAGAGCTCGGCGCGCTTCGAAGGATCGAGCTCGCCGCGAGCGCGACGGAGGAGCTCGGTCGCGACGGCGTCGGACGAGACGCCGGTGAAGAAGTCATCCGGGTCTGCGCGATCCGCGGTCTCGTCGTCGATCCAGAGCGGCAGCACGCCGGCACGCGCCATTGACGTGATCGTCGAGGCGTCAGCCGTGCGCAGCTGCACGGTGATGCCGATCTTGCCGAGGTCCGCGGCGATGGACTCGGCGATGCGCTTTGGGTCGGGCAGGGCGGAGCGTGGCACCGGCGTATACCAGAGCTCCGTCGTGAACCCGCTCGGGCGCTGCGCGTCGCCGAGAAGCTTCTTGGCGGCGCCGGTGTCGTACTTCGTGAACTCGGTGATCGTGTCGTCGTAGCCGAGCAGCCCCGGAGGGACCAGCTGAGAGGCGGCGCGCGCGTCGCCGCCGTAGACCGTTTGCACGATGACGCCTCGGTCGATGGCCATCGCCACCGCCCTCCGGACATCGGGGTTGTCGAGCGGCGCGACGGTCGTGCCGATGCCGACATACGAGACGTCGTACGGAGGCCGGCGCCGGATCGCGAGGTTGGGATCGGACCGGACCGGACCGAGGCTCGCCGGCCCGACGTCGAGCGCGACGGCGATCGATGCCGCCCGTAGCTCGGTGACCCGCGACGCATCGTCGCGGATCGCGCGGAAGACAAGCTCGTCGATGTACGGCAGCGAGCGGCCGTCGGGGTCGGTGCCCCGATAGGTGGGGTTGCGCGACAGCGTGATCCGATCACCGGATTGCCATCCACCCGGCGCGATCCGGAACGGTCCGGTGCCGTCCGCGCACCGCGACTGCGGCGTCGACCATGCCGGTCCCTGCCTCAGGCAGGCGGGGTTCACGATCGCGAACGAGCCCGACGCGAGCGTGGCGAGGAAGGGGGCGTATGGCGAGCGCAGCGTGAGGACGACCGCCAGCGGCTCCGGCGCCTGCGCCGTCAGGAGCAGCGAGCCCAGGCCGAAGCGCGCGAACGCGCGCGCGCGCTCGAAGTTGAAGACGACCGCGGCCGCGTCGAGCGGCGTGCCGTCATGGAAGCGAACGCCAGCACGCAGCCGGAACGTCCACACACGCCCGTCAGGCGACACGATCCAGCTCTCCGCCAGGCCCGGGACCACCCGGAGCCCGCCTGGTTCGAGGTCCACCAGACCCTCGAACACCTGCCGCAGCACGATGAGCGTCGCGCCGTCCGACGCGGTCCACGGGTCGAGGCTGGTGATGTCAGTGGCGAGCCCCACGCGCACCGATCCACCGGTGGCGATGCGATTGGGCGACGGCGACGGGGAGAGCTCTTTGGGCGTGGTCGCGGGCGGCGTGCACGCCGCGGCGAGAACGAGCAGTACGGCGAGCGCGCGGGTCGCTAGCCGGCGTGTCCCCGGACGCGCGGATCGAGAGCGTCCCGAAGACCGTCTCCGATCAGGTAAAGGCACAGGACGGTGAGGAAGATCATCACGCCGGGCGGGTAGATGAGCCATGGCCCTCGCACCAAGTTACCTGTCGCGCCGGTGAGCATGTTCCCCCAGGTCGGCGTTGGCGGAAGGATCCCCAGGCCGAGGAACGACAGCGCCGACTCCACGAGGATGATGCCGCCGATGTCGATCGCGGCCAGCACGAAGATGAGTGGAAGGATGTTCGGCAGGATGTGGTTGAACATGATCCGCCGGTCCCTCGCCCCGATCGTCCGCGCGGCGACGACGTATTCCCGCTCGCGCAGCGCGAACGTCTGTCCTCGAACGTAGAGGCAGATGCCGACCCAGAACAGCGAGCCGATCACGACCGTGAGCTGCACCGGGCCCGGCTCCCAGATCGCGGCGATGATCAGCAGCAGGAAGAGCGTCGGGATCGACTGCAGGGTCGTGACGAACCAGGTGACCAGGTCATCCACCCAGCCACGGAAGTAGCCGGCCGAGAGGCCGATGAAGATTCCGATCGTCAGATTGACCAGTGCGGCGATGAAGCCGACGGCGAGCGAGACGCGTCCGCCGTACAGCAGGCGGACCACCGCGCTCCGGCCGATGTCGTCTGTGCCGAGCAGGTACGCGATCGGCTCCATCGCGGGCTTCTCGTAGGTGTGCAGGAGGTCCTGCCGTTCGAAGCTGTACTGGAACACGTTCGTGGCCATGAAGTCCGCTGAGGCGGAGAGCGCCGCGAGCACGATGAGGGTCAGGAACGCCGCGATGGTCAGGCGGTCGTGACGCAGCTTGAACCACGCGTTGGACCAGAGGCTGCGCGAGGGCCGGACCAGCGTGTCGTTCGCGGCGACGGCCGAGATCGGGGTCGCCGTGCTCGCCACTTACAGCACCTCCGCCAGGAGGTGCGCGTATGAGTGTTGGCGAGTGGAACGAGCCGACATTCCTATTTGACCCCGATCCGCGGGTCGACCACCGCATAGGCGATGTCCCGCAGGATGTAGCTGACCACGAGCAGCAGGGCCGAGATCATGACGCCCGCCTGGATGACCGGGTAGTCCTTGGCGATCGCCGCCGCGAAGGTGAAGCGGCCGATGCCCGGCCAGCTGAACACCTGCTCGATCACGAGCGCGCCGCCGATGAGACCGGCGAGGATCCCTCCGAGCGCGGTCACGACCGGGATGAGCGCATTGCGGAGCGCGTGGACGAACATCACCGTGCGCTCATTGAGACCCTTGGCGTGCGCGGTGCGCACGAAGTCCTGGCTCAACACCTCAAGGGTCTCGGTCCGTAGGAGGCGCGAATAGTTCGCGATCCCCGTCAGCGACAGCACGAATGCCGGCAGCAGCATGTGCTTCAAGCGATCGAGGAAATCCCAGGGGTCCTTCCCCACGGTCAGGATCCCCTGGCTGGGAAGCCATTTGAGCTGCACGGCGAAGAAGAGGATCAGGACGAGGCCGAGCCAGAACGCGGGGACGGCGTGACCGGCCACGCCGAAGACCCTGATGAAGCCATCGACCCAGGTGCCGCGCTTGAGTGCCGCGATGACACCCAGCGGTACGCCGACGAGGAGCTGGATGGTGAGGGCGACGACGGCGAGCTGCAGCGTGTTCGGGATGTACTGAATGAAGAGAGCCGCGGCATCGGTGTGATAGATGAACGACTGCCCGAAGTCGCCGTGGACGAGCTTCAGCATCCAGTCGAGATATTGGATGGGCAGCGGCTGGTCGAGGCCGTACAGATGCCGGAGGGCCTCGATGTCCTCGTTCGTCGCGCGCGATCCGAACGTGAAGAGCCGGATCGGATCACCTGGAGCGAGCCGGACGATGACGAACGTGATGATCGAGATCCCTATCAGCGTCGGGATGGCGAACAGCAGTCGCCTCAGGATGAAGGTGCGCAACTTCCCTCCAGCGAGGATGGGGGCGCCCCTTCGGGCGCCCCCATCCGGTCACGCTACTTCTTGATCCACCACTCGTGGACGTTGTAGATGGTGCTGAACGAAGCGGGTGCGAAGTTCTGCAGCGTCTTCTGCGAGACGGCCAGCACGTTGTTCGAGTAGCCGAAGTTGTACGGCTGGTTCTCGTTGAGGATCTTGTTGAAGGTCTCGTAGTTCGCCTTGCGCGCGGCCGTCGAGCAGTTCCCGTCCGTGGGGTTACGGCCCTGCTCGATCGACTTGTCGAGCGCCGCGTCCTTGAAGAACGTGAAGCCGAAGCCGGTCACGTTCTTGGCCGGGTCGGGGATCTGGCTCGAGTGCCAGATCTGGTACGGGTCTGGGTCGCCGCCCAGGCTCCAACCGATGATCGTCGCCTCGAGCGTCTGGTCGCCGGTGGTCAGCTTCGTGACCAGGCCCTGGAACGCTTCGGGCTTCGAGACAGCGTTGATGCCGAGCTGCTTGTACTGGTCGGCCGCGACCTGCGCGAGTGTCTCGCGCTCGGTGTTGCCCGAGTTCGTCGCGATCGTCAGATTGAACTTCTTGCCGTCCTTGGCAAGGATGCCGTCCGCGCCCTTGATCCAACCGGCATCCTTCAGGAGCTGGTCGGCCTTGGCCTTGTCGTACTTGTAGGCCTCGAGCGCCACGCTCGGATAGGCCCACTGGACCGGCACATGGTGCGAGACCTGCTTGGTGGCCTCACCGAAGACCACGGCCTTGATGACCGCATCCATGTCGATGCCATACGCGAGCGCCTGGCGGACACGCTTGTCCGCGAGGCCCACCGCGGTCGGGCTGGCGGTGTTCCAACCGATGAACGTGTAACCGAGGCTCTGGTACTTGGTGATCTTCACCGAGTCGACGGTCTGCATGTCGGCGAGGTCCTTCGCCACGATGCTGCCGAAGGTGAGCTCACCCGTCTTGAGACCGGTGGTGATCGCCGTCGAGTTCGCCACGACCTTGTAGACGTACTCGTCGACGTTGGGGCTGCCCTGCCAGTAGGCGTCGTTCTTCGAGAGGATGACCTGATCACCCTTGCGCCACTCCTTGAACTTGAACGGACCGCTGAAGACGGTCGGGTTCGTGTTCTCGGGGGCAGCGTCGAAGTCCGCGGCCTTCGAGGTCGCGGTCAGGTACTTGCCGAAGACCTGGGTCGGCATCGGGCTCGCCGTTGCTCCGCCCAGGTCGAGGATCGCCGGGCATGAGACCTTGGTCATCTTGACGCTGAACTTCTTCGGGTTCGCTGGGTCGATGGTCACGCCGGAGATCGTCGAGGCGGTCGCCTTGCACTGCGAGCTCGCCGGCGCGCACAAGTCGTTGAAGCCGACGACGTCCTGGAAGGTCGACTTGCGGACCGTCGTCGCAGACTTGCCGACAGCCGTCACGGCGGTCAGCCAGTCCTGCGCGATGATCGGCTTGCCGTCCGACCAGTTGGCCTTGTCGTTGATCGTGAACGTGTAGGTGAGGCCGTCGGTCGAGGTGGTGTAGCTGGCGAGCTTCGGCTTCACCTCACCCGTCTTCGCGTCCTGCTGCACCAAGCCGTCGTAGATGAGACCCGTGATCCGACCGGAGGCTGTGTCATTGACGAGAACGGGCTGCATCGTCGCGATATCCGAGATGGTGCCCTCGACGATGCGTCCGCCCTGCTGCGGCTTCTCCGATGCCGCGGCGGTCGCGGTTGCCGCGGTGCTGGGTGCTGCGCTTGCCGATGGCGTCCCTCCCGCGCAGGCCGTCGCAACGAGCATGCTCGCCGCGAGGGCCGCGATGAGAGCGCGCCCTGTCCGTGGGTGGCTCATAGGTCCCCTCTCCGCTCCTTTGTTGATGCCGGCGTCTGTGTGGACGTCGGGAGTCTACGGCCTCAACGTAGCGGCCGATACAGTGCGTTACCGCCGTGCGGTTCGGGGCGTTCACGGCGCGGCAAAGCCTGTGGACGGCGGCCCTGATCCGGGAAAAGCACGGCTTCGTAGGGTGCGCGGCGCCGGGTGGCTACCGCGCAAACCACCACTTTTCGATGTCGCTGTAGGTCGCGAAGGTCCCGGGGTCGAACCCGCGCAGATCGTGCGGGGCGACGAGCAGGGTCGTCGGCGCGAAGCCGAAGTCGTAGGGCTGCTCGTCATTCAGAAGCCGATTCAGCGCCTCGTAGCTCTTCTTCCGCGTGGCCTGGCTGCAGTCACCCGAGGCGGGCGTTCGCGCCGCCTCGATGGCCTTGTCCGCCTCGGCCGAGCTCCAGGCGCCGAAGTTGTATCCGGTCGTCTTCTTCGCGGCGTCGGGGATCGAGCTCGAGTGGAAGATCCCGTAGGGGTCCGGCTCGACGTTCAGCTTCCAGCCGATGATCCAGCCGGACACGTCCTCGGAACGGTTGGCCAGGATCTCGACCATCGCCTCGAAGGGCACGAGCCGCGGCGCGACCTTCACGCCGATGATCTTGTACTGGTCGACCGCCGTCTGGAGCAGCGTCTCACGCACCTTGTTCCCGGAGTTGGTCATGATCGTCAGCTGGAGCGGCTTCCCGTCCTTCTGGTAGTAGCCGTCCGCGCCGAGGGCGTAGCCCGCCTGCCGGATGAGCGCGCCGGACTGCACCGGATCGTACGGATAGCGGTTCAGGACCGACGGGTCGGCCGAGGCCCACGACGCCGCGATGTGGTGCTGGAAGACGCGTGAGCCCTGCCCGTAGAGCACCTGCTGGACTACGGCGTTCATGTCGAGACCGTACGCAAGCGCCTGCCGCACCCGCTTGTCGGCGAGCGCCGGAGCGCTCGCGCCCTTCACGTTCCAACCGATGTAGTTGTACGAGAGGTCAGCGAACGAATACACCCGGAGCACATCGCGCTTCTTGATGTCGTCGAGATCCTTCGGCTCGATCGTCCCGAAGTTGATCTCCCCCGTCTTGAGCTGCGCCGCCAGCGTCGTGACGTCGCCGACGATCTTCAGAACGTACTGGTCCAGGTACGGCGTGCCGCGGTAGTAGCTGTCGTTGCGGTCGAGCATGATCTGGTCGTTCGGCTTCCACGACTTGAAGACGAATGGACCGCTCGCGACCGGCGGCGCGATGTTCTCTGGGGCGTCGTCGATCTTCGGTCCGGTGTCGTCCGGGCCGGTGTATTTCGCGTACACCTGCGTCGGGAGTGGACCGGCAGCGCTGCCGAAGGCGTTGGTGAGCGCGGGGCAGAACACGCGCTTGAGCTTCACCGAGAAGCTCTTCGGGTCGAGCGGATCGAGCGTGATGCCTCTGATCGTTTGCGCGGTGCTGTTCCGGTACTCGTCGAACCCATCGATGTCCTGGAAGGAAGCGACGCGGAGCGCCTTCTTGCTTCGAGCAACCGCCTTCACGCCGGTCAGGTAGTCCTGCGCGATGATCGGACGGCCGTCTGACCACACGGCGCCCGGCTCGATCTTCCACCGATAGGTCAGGCCGTCGGCCGATACGGTCCAACTCCCGAGGTTCGGCTTGATCTCGCCCGTCTTCGCGTCGACACGGAACAGGGGGTCGTACACGAGCCCGCTCACGGCGAGCGACGACGGATCGTTCGCGAGGAACGGCGCGAACGTCTTCGCGTCGGCGAACGCGCCCTCGATGAGACGCCCACCCCGCACGGGCGACGCCGGCGGTTCGCTCGTGGACGGCTTCGGCTGGTCCAGCGGCGCCCGGCACGCCGTGACCGCGACCACGACGACGAGCAGCGACGCCAGAAGACGGCTCATGCGCTCAACAGTGTGGTACCGCCTCGATGGACTGGCGCATCAATTCGCAGGCAAATGCCCGCGCAGGCGCGCTATCTTGGCGGAAATGCGCCTCCGCGCTCGCGCCGCGCTCATCGTGATCCTCCTTGCGTCAGTGCTGGCTCCGGCCTCGTCGGCACGGCCATCGGCCGGTGTCGACCCCGGATCGGGCTCAGGAGCGGGCGAGTGCGCGCAGACCGCCGCGCCGCCACTTGGTGCGGTGTCGCCCGCTCCGCCACCGGCCTGGTGCTCCGATCTGGCTGCGGCGACGGACACCGCGATCAGAACCGCGAACAGCTGGTCGGACGGTTTCGTGAGCGGCGTCTCTCACGCGCGGCTGCCCGCCTCCTATCTCACTTTCGAGAATGCCCGCCGCGTCGCCACGAGGGCGGCCACGAGCCTGTATCGCACCCAGCACTTCGCACACAACGGTCACTGGATGGTCGACATCGAGGGGAAAGGCGCGCCGATGGGCATCTACGAAGGATCGGCGCTCGACTTCTACACGGGTCCGAACAACGGCGGCGCGCTCATGCGGCCCGATGCGGGCTTTCGCTTCGAGGACGGCCGGCTGATCGTCGAGTTCGAGGCCTCCGCCGGCATGACCGTGTATGGCGATCGCGTCTGGCCGGAGATCGTCGTGACGACGGCGCCGGCGCCGTCGGCCAGAGAGACGAACGGGTGGTACGCCGCCGGCCTCTTCGGCGGCTACTCGACCATCGGCTGCGCGTTCCCCTCCGACCGGCTGTCGGAGTGCCGCGTGTACGACGCAGACAAGATCATCGCGAATCTGAACGCGCACTCCGCCGCCGGCGCAGGTGTGGCGTTCGGCGGCGCACCCGCGACCGAGCCGCTGCAACGGGCGTGGCGCCTCTGCGGACCGAGCGTTCCGGACGCGGGCTGCCGTGATCGCTTCAAGGTCGTGCTGGAGCGCGACGCCGTGACGATCTTCGTGAACGGCGTGCGCTACATGGAGCACCGTGGGCTGCCCGCCGCCTCGCAGCTACCGGACGATCTCCTGCGATCGACGGTGTACGTGTACTTCGGAAGCTGGGCCTATCTCGTCGAGCCGACCGTGGCGCGCGTCCATTGGGGCGCGATCGCCATCAATCCCGTGCCCGCGATCATGCGCTAGCGGGGACGCTTCCGGCGGCGGCACGCGGGATCGACCTCGAAGGTCGCGTGAGGCGTGGCACTCCGGCGGCGGCAGGGGAAGGACGGTCCTTCGAGGGTGGCCGGCTCGAGGCTCGCCAATCGGTGCGACGCGGCTGTGGCGAGGTCCAGGGAGAGACCGAGGCAACGTCGCCACGGGCGCGGTCGGACGATCGGGCCGTGGAGTTAGGCGCCCGGGAAGTGGCAGGCCGCCCAGTGCCGCGGCGCGTGCTCGATGAACTCCGGGTCCACTTCCGAACAGATCTGCTGCGCCTTCCAGCACCGGGTGTGGAAGCGGCAGCCCGATGGCGGGTTCACGGGAGAGGGCACGTCGCCCGTGAGGATGATCCGCTTGCGTTTTCCTTCGACCGCCGGGTCGGGGATGGGGACGGCCGAAAGCAGCGCCTGGCTGTACGGGTGGAGCGGCTTCTCGTAGAGGTCGATGCGGTCGCCGAGCTCGACGATCTTGCCGAGGTACATGACCGCGACGCGGTCGCTGATATGGCGGACCACCGAGAGGTCGTGCGCGATGAAGAGATACGTGAGCTTGAACTTGTCCTGGAGCTCTTCGAGCAGGTTGATGATCTGCGCCTGGATCGACACGTCGAGCGCCGAGATGGGCTCGTCGGCGACGATGAACTCCGGCTCCACTGCGAGCGCGCGGGCGACGCCGATGCGCTGACGCTGACCTCCTGAGAACTCATGCGGGTAGCGGTTGGTGAAGTACGGGTTCAGCCCGACGATCTTCAGAAGCTCCTGCACTCGCTCGGTCTTGGCCTTGCCCTTGGCGAGGTTATGCACCTCGATCGGCTCGCCGATGATGTTGCCGACGGTCATGCGCGGATTGAGCGAGGCGTAGGGGTCCTGGAAGATCATCTGCATCCGGCGCCGCATGCGGCGCATCTGCTCGCCGGGTAGCGTCGTGAGCTCCGTCCCGTCGAACCTCACCGAGCCGGAGGTCGGCTTGTACAGCTGCAGGATCGCGCGCCCCGTCGTGGACTTTCCGCAGCCCGACTCACCGACCAGGCCGAGCGTCTCGCCTTTCTCGACGAAGAAGTCGATCCCGTCGACGGCGCGCACCGCACCGACCTGACGCTGGAAGATGATCCCCTGCGTCAGGGGGAAGTGCATCTTCAGCGCGCTGACCTCGAGGAGGTTGCGCCCGCTTCCCGCGACCGCGGTGCTGCGCTGGCGCTCGATGAAGTCGTCCTTTGGCTGCGTGGGCGTCGTCGTCGACATGCTCATTTCATGACTCCTACGGGGTATCCGCCGCTGTTGTCTCGGACGCCGCTTCCTGCTTGATGGCTTCGAGCACGCGCGTGTCGCCGATCTCACGGCGGAAGTCCGTGTCGATGAGCCAGCCACCGCCGGGCAC
Source organism: Candidatus Limnocylindria bacterium (assembly GCA_041486085.1). Taxonomy (GTDB): domain Bacteria; phylum Chloroflexota; class Limnocylindria; order P2-11E; family P2-11E; genus CF-39. The sequence goes on from JBGPKU010000035.1 coordinate 14,641, forward strand.
GTTCTGCGTGCCGAAGCAGCGAGCCTCGTGGTCCGGCTTCGCGTTCGGCACAGTCGTGAGCTCGGGCTCCTTCTCCCTGCAGATGTCGCGGCGGTACTGGCACCGCGGCTCGAACTTGCAGCCGGGCGGCGGTGCGATGAGGTCCGGCGGGAGACCTTCGATCGGGAGGAGCTTTGCCTTGCGCGACTCGTCCAGACGAGGGATCGAGCGCAGCAGGCCCCAGGTGTACGGCATCTTCGGATTGGCGAAGAGCTCGCTGGTGTCGGCCTTCTCCACGATGCGGCCGGCGTACATGACATGGATCCGCTGCGTCATGCCCGCGACCACGCCGAGGTCGTGCGTGATGAGGATGAAGGCGGTGCGGAACTCGCGCGCGAGGTTCTTCAGCAGATCCAGGATCTGGGCCTGGATGGTCACGTCCAGGGCAGTGGTGGGCTCGTCCGCGAGGATGAGCTTGGGGTTGCATGACAGGGCCATCGCGATCATCACGCGCTGTCGCATGCCGCCGGAGAACTGGTGCGGATAGTCGTCGACGCGCTTCTTGGCGCTCGGGATGCCCACGAGCTCGAGGAGCTCGATGGTTCGCTTGCGCGCCTCCCCCTTGTCCATCTTCAGATGGAGCTCGAGCGCTTCGGAGATCTGGCGGCTGATCGTGAGGACGGGGTTCAGGCTGGTCATGGGATCCTGGAAGATCATCGCGATGTTGTTGCCGCGGATCCCGCGCACATCGTCGTCGTCCATCTTCAGGATGTCCTGGCCGTCGAAGAGGATGGATCCGTTCACGATCTTTCCCGGTGGCTGCGGGATGAGACGCATGAGCGAGAGGGCCGTGACGGACTTGCCACAGCCCGACTCACCCACGATGCCGAGCGTCTCGCCGGCTTCGACCTGGAACGTCACGCCATCGACCGCGCGCACCACACCGTCGCGCGTGAAGAACTGCGTCTTGAGGTCGTTTACTTCAAGCAGCGACATGCCAGACCTTCACCCCTTCCCAAATCGGCACGAGTCTACTGTCTCCGGCATTGAGCCTCTCGCCGGCTGCCTGAGTTTGGTCTAGAGCTTCATCCTGGGGTCGAGCGCGTCGCGGAGCCCGTCCCCAAGGAAGGTGAAGGCGAGCATGACGATGCTGATGAGCATTGCGGGCATGAGCACCGGCCACGCGGTCGTCGAGAAGACGGTGAATCCCTCGTTGATCATGACGCCCCATGACGGCGTCGGCGGCTTGATCCCGATGCCGTAGAACGAGAGGACGGCCTCGGCCAGCATGGCGTTCGGAATGCCGAACGCGACCGACACGATGACCGGCGCGAGCAGGTTCGGGAACACGTGGCGGGCCATGATCCGCCTGGCTGGGGCGCCGATCGCGCGTGCCGCCTCGACGAACTCGCGCTCCTTCAGCGACAGCACCTGGCCCCGCACCAGCCGCGCCAATCCGACCCAGTTGACGATCGCGATCGCCACGAAGATGAGGAGCAGCCCTCCCTGGATGTCGCCGATCGCCGTGTTCCGGAGCGTCGCCATGATGATGAAAAGGAAGAGCAGGTCCGGGAATGCGTAGATCACGTCGGTGATCCGCATGAGGATGTTGTCGACCCAGCCGCCGTAGTAGCCGGCGACGAGACCGATGGTCACACCCATGAGGAAGATGATCGACACGGGGACGAACCCGACGAGCATCGAGATCTGCGTCGACCACAACAGGCGCGACAGGATATCGCGGCCGAGCTGGTCGCTGCCAAGCGGGTAGTTGATGTTCTTGTACTTCGAGTTGGTCCAGAACGGCTCCATCAGCTGGTTCGGGGTGTCCTGCAGCAGCGGGTCCTTGAAGAGGCCGGCCTGCGTGAGGAACGGGATCGTGATCGCCACGAGCATGAACAGGACCACGACGATCATGCCGACGACCGCGGCCTTGTTGCGAATGAGCCGGTACCAGGCGTCCTGCCACAGGGAGCGCTGTTTGCGGACGAGGACGTTGAGCTCGGATGCGCGGTCGGCGGCGGTCTTCCCGGGCGTCGTGGTGATCGTCGCCATTACTGGACCACCCCGTTACTTCGCCATCTTGATGCGCGGATCGAGCATGCCGTACACGAGGTCGACGGTGAGGTTCGCCAGGCTGATGAGCAGCGCGTACAGGAGGTACGTCGCCATGATCAACGGGTAGTCACGCCGAAGGATGCTCTGCAAGAAGAGCCGGCCGATCCCGGGAATGCTGAAGAGACCCTCGATGATGATCGAGCCGGTGATGAGTCCGGCGGTCGCCGGGCCGACGATGGTCGCGATCGGGATCATCGCGTTCTTCATGACATGTGTGACGATGACCACCTGCTCGCGAAGGCCTTTCGCGCGCGCGGTGCGCACGTAGTCCTGACGGATCGCTTCGAGCATGCTCGCGCGCGTGATGCGCGTGAGGAAGGCCATAGGGCCGAGCGCGAGGATGACCGTCGGCAGCACCCAGTGCATCGGTGTCGACCATCCCACGAACGGGAACACGTGGAATGTCACACCGAACAGGTAAATGGCGAAGATCCCGATGACGAAGGACGGGATCGTCGTACCGATCGTGGCGAAGAACAGGCTTCCGTAGTCGATCATCGTGTTCTGCTTGAGGGCGCTCACGACACCGAGCGGGAGCGCGAGAGCGAGCGCGACGAGCAGCGCCTGGACGCCGAGCTGCGCGCTCACCGGGAAGCCATCGCCGATCACGTCGGTCACGGCGCGACCGCTCTGGAAGCTGTTGCCGAACTCGAAGCGGGCGACGTTCGAGAGATAGAGCACGAACTGCTCGGTCACGGGCTTGTTCACGCCGTAGAGCCGCTCGAGCCGCTCGATCGTGGCCAGAGGCAGCGACCGGTCACCGAGCGCCTTCGCGTCGAAGGGCGATCCCGGGGCGGCGTGGGCCAGGAAAAAGACGATGACGGCCACGAAGAACATCGTCGGGATGAGCAGAAGCAGCCGTCGGATCGTGTATTTCAGCATCAGAAGGCGGGCGTTCCTCCACGCGAAAGCCTTTTCGCGAGTGTATACCGCGACACTGTTCGGATGGTTCTGGCGCGCCGAGGGCCGGCCCTGCGGCCGGCCCTCCCGCGCGTTCCGCTAGCGGGACGAACCCACTTTTGGAGTTACTTCTTCTTGGTGACCCCGATGTTGATCTGGTCGAAGATGCCGATCTCAAAGTCCATCACGGTGTCCGTGACGCCCTTGAACCACGGCTTGCGGAGGTACTTGGTCGCCGAGTAGTACCACCATGCCGCCGCCGCGTCGTTGCTGAGCTGGCGCGAGGCATCCTGGTAGGTCTTGTCACGGCTCTCCGGGTTCGGGTCCGCGTCCGCCTTGCGGACGGCCGTGTCGAATGCCGCGCTCTTGTAGCCGACGTGCGTGACAGTCGACGACGAGTGGAACACGGTCGTCAGCCAGTCCTGCTGGTCCGGGTAGTCCGCGCACCAGCCGAGACGGAACATGAGCGGGGTCGTCTCCGGCTTCTTCACGAGCGACGTGTACGTCGTCGCGTCCACCGGGTCCGGGGCAATGGTCACGCCGAGGTTGGTCTGCCACTGCTGCTGAAGCCACTCGATCCGCGTCTTGTTGGCGGCGGAGGCCGAGTAGGTGAACTTCAGGTTCTTCATCGCGTCGGTGCCGGCGTACTTCGACTGCGACAGCAGCGTCTTCGCGGCTGCCGGGTCGAACTTCTGCGCGGTGTCACCCGAGTCGTAGCCGGGCATACCCGGCGGAACGAAGCCACCCTCGGTGGCAGCCTTGCCGATCTTGGCGACATCGGTGATGTACGCCGCCCGGTCGAAGGACTTCGCGAAGGCCAGACGGACCTTTGCGTCGTCGAACGGCGCGCGGGCGTTATTGAAGCCGACGTAGATCGTGCAGGAACCACCGACGTCGATGGTCTGCGCCTTGAGGTCGGCGTTCGCGTCGACGGTGCGGAGCTGCTCGGCACCGATGCCGACAGCGTCAAGCTCGTTGTTCTGGTAGGCCGCGAATGCAACGGCGGCCTCGTTGATCATGACCTTGGTCCATTTCGCGAGCTTGGCCGGCGTCCGGTAGTTCGCGTTGCGCTCGAAGACCATCTTCTCGTTGTGCTTCCACTCGGTCAGCTTGAAGGCGCCGTTGCCAATGAACGTCGCCGGATCGGTCCACTTGTCGCCACCCTTGGTCACGTCGGACTCGCGAGTGGGGACACCGACCCAGAGCGCTGCGATCGAGTTGAAGTACGGGGCCTTCTCGGTGAGGGTGAAGGCGATCTCCTTGTCACCGTTCACCTTGATGCCGAGCTTGGCCTTCGCGGCGTCGAGCTCAGCCTTCGTTGCCTTCTTCGGGTCCATCGTGTTCCAGGCTTCGCAGCCGACGATGATGTAACCGGTGAAGGCGTACTCACCAGCGATGTTCGGGTCGCAGGTGCGGGTGAAGCCGTAGGCGAAGTCCTTCGCCGTCACGGCCGTCCCGTCGGAGTACTTGAGACCGTCACGAAGTGTGTAGGTGTAGGTCAGGCCATCACTGGAGAGCGTCGGGTTCGCCTTCGCTGCGCCAGGGATCGGCTTGAGCGTCTTCGGATCGAATGCCATGAGGGACTCGAAGACCATCATGGTCTGCGCGACCTCGTTGACGAACGACTCCTTCTGCGGGTCGATCGTGTCCGGCTCGGCGCCGGTGTTGGTGGTGATCTCGCCGTTCGGGTCGATGGCGTCCGCGGCCGTCGACGCCGCCGACGATGGGGTGGTCGTACCCGGTGTGCTCGTGCACGCCGCGGCCAGAAGCCCGGCGATCATGAGCAGTGACAGGTAAGACCAGATACTCCTGCGTCGCATGCACTGCCTCCTTCTTATTGGGTCGCGCGCCTGTGAACCGCCGAGAGCGTGGGATTCGTCCGGTGGAGCAGAGCGCCTACGTTCCGAGCGGTCCCGCCTCCCTCCGCCGCCCCACGACCGACCCGGAGGGACGAACGTGGGGCCGCGCAATATTAGGTCGGGGACCACACGTTGCGCCAAAATGACGCAGGACAGAACGCATGGACCCCTTTGCACCCCCTACCGGTGGGTTTGCCCAGGGGTTCAGGGCGTCCGGAACCGCCATTCAGCGACGTTCCAGGTGAGCGCACCGTCCTGCGGTGGCGGCTGAAGTCCAGTGAGCGTTGCGGCGGCGACGTCCACCCGCAGGCGCTGGTAGAGCGGCAGCGCCGGCAGCACGTCGCTCCAGATCCGCTGCAGCTCGGCGTAGAGCGCGCGCTTCTCCTCCGGGCCGGGCGCCCGCCGCGAGGCCTCCGCGAGCACGTCGAACCACGGGTCGACGATGCCCTGCCAGTCCTCTGTCGCGAGTGCGGCGTCAGCGGCGCTCTGCGGTACGAGGGCCAGATCGAATTCCCCCTTGGCGACAAGCGCCTCGACCTCGGCCTCGGGACGGGCGCGAACGTCGACGGCAACGCCGATCGCCGCGAGGTCGCCCGCGACCCGCCGCGCGGCGTCCAAGCGACCAGCCGAGCCCGCGGCAACAAGGAGGGTGACGGCAAGGCGATCGATATCTCGCTCGAGGATGCCAAAGGCGCCGGGGCGGTAGCCCGCCTGGGCCAGGAGCGCACGCGCGGCCTCACGGTCGGGTCTGGCGACTGGTCCACTTTCGGCGGCCGCCCACAGCGGCGGCACGAGGTAGCTGCGCGGCACGCGCGCTCGTCCCGCGAAGATCTCGTCGACGATGCGCTGCCGGTCGACCGCGAGCTCGACGGCCTTGCGCACCCGCTGCTCGGCGAGCCGTCCGCTCGGCGCGAAGCGCATCACCTCGATCGCCTCGGCCGCCGTGAAGAAGACATCGAGGTGATTGGTGTCGGCGAACTTGTCGAGGGTGCGGGCGAGATCCGCCTCGAGGGCGGGTGAAGGCGCCACGTCGATGATCCCCCGCCGCAGAGCGTCCAGTATCGACGTGCGATCCGGGAAGAAGCGCACCTCGATGCGCCCGAGCTGCGGTGCTCCACCGACGTGATCCTTGAACGCGGCCAGCGTCACGCCGTAGCCCTGGACCCACGCCGCGACGCTGAAGGGCCCGGCGTGCACCGGCTCGCGGGCGTACGCCGCCCGACGCGCCGCATCGGCGCCGGCCAAGAGATGACGCGGCAGCACGCGCGGCGCGAGCGGATAGTTGGTCCAGCGCTCGTTGGCGCGATAGACGACGCGGACGAAGTGCTCGTCGAGGACCTCGACCGAATCGACGCGGTCCGCGGTCCAGCGCGCCGTGGTGCCCGCGGGCGCGGCGGCATCGATGTCGTGCGCGAAGCGGACATCCTGCGCGGTGATGGGCTCGCCGTCCTGCCACCGAAGCCCATCGCGCAGCCTGAACGTCGCGATGAGCCGACCCGAAGGAGCGGCGGGATCGCCCGTGACCAGCGTGAGGGCGCCATTCTCGAGAGTCGGGACATCAGCCGCGAGACGCGCCGAGAACTCGCCTCGCGCGTCGATCGCGACGAGGGGCTCGGTCACCGCGGCCGCGAGGACGCGCGCGCCAGGATCGTCGGCGAACACCGAAGCGGGCTCTCCGACGAGGCCGATGACGACGTCACGGCGGGTGGGCGCCGGCGCCGCGCATGCTGTGCCTGCGGAAGCGATGAGCAGGAACGCGAGGAGCGCGCGGCTCATGCCGGGCGGCGAGCGCTAGCGGACCAGGCCCGAGCGCTCCGGTTTGATCGGCGCCGCCGACTCATCCACGTAGACATGTGCCGCCACTGCGGGGTCGAGCACGTCGGACTGCGGCGCGTAGCGGCCGATACGGAGCCAGCGGAAGACGTACTGATCGTCCGTCCCCGCGGTGACGTGCGTGGCCGTGGTCGCCGCCTCGGGAGCCGCCGCATCGTCAACGATGTTGTGCCTGTCCGCGACCGAGGCCGAGCCGACGAACGCGAACGCCGTGACGGCCGCCGCAAGGCCGAACTCGGTGATGCGAGCGGTGAGGCGGCTGAAGCGCGTCGAGGCCGGGACGGCCTCCGGGATGCGTAGCGCCAGACGCACGCGCGCCGGCGACAGCGCTGCGGTTCGAGCCCGGAGCGGCGCGTAGGCGCGATCCAGCGCGACGGAGGCGAAGACCACGTCGCGCAGGGCGGTGCCGCAGCGCGCGCAGCGAGCCGCGTGTGTTTCGATGTCGACGCGCTCACGCTGCCCGACGCCTCCCGCGAGCAGGGCCGCCATGCGCTCCTGGGTCACGCGGCAGGTCATCCGGCTGGTCACTCCTGTTCGCTCCCCCGCAGCGGATCGACCGCGAGCGGCCTCTGTCCAGGTGTAGCCAGGAGCGGGGCGGATGGTTCGAAACCGAGCTCGGGATGTGCCGCAAGATGCGTTCGAAGACGACGGAGCGCGTAGTGCAGGCGCGACTTGACCGTACCGACTGGGCAATCGACCACCTGCGCGATCTCGGCGAGGTTCAGGCCGTTCAGATAGTGCAGCACCACCACGATCTTGTGTTTCGGCCCGAGCGTGTCGACCGCGGCCAGCACGACCCCGCGCAGCTCCGCGAGCTCGGCGAGGCTCGATGGCGATCGCTCCTCGCTCTGCAGCAGGTCCTCGGCGGCGTCCTCGATCGTGCTGATGAGGAGGCCTTTTCGGGGACGCCGGTTGTACGACAGGTTGACCGCGACTCGATATAGCCAGGGACGCAGCGACCCTTCGGGCTCGAGCCGCGCGAGCGCGCGATACGCGCGCGCGAACGTGTCGACGACGATCTCCTCCGCGTGGGAGGGATCCTTCGTGATCGCGAGACCCAGACGGAAGATGCCGTCCTTGTACCGGTAGAAGAGCCCGTCGAAGGCGAGCATGTCGCCCTCGCGCGCCGCGTACACAAGCTGCCGGTCCGTGCGCGTCTCGACGTCGGCGGCCTTCTTCGCGGCGCGACCAGCCATCAGTCCTCCGACAGGAACCGGCGGATCGCGCGAACGCTGCGATCCGGGCCGAGGGTCTGGCGCTCGACGACACCGCCAGACATGGGGGCGTGGAGGAACTCGCGCTCCGCGGTCGCGATGGCCACGTGGGTCACACGCTCGTCGCCGAAGAACAGCAGATCGCCGGCGCGAGGCGCCGTTCCGACCGAACGACCTTCCATCGCCTGTTGATCCGCGTCGCGATCGAGGGCCACGCCATTGAGACGATAGACCAGCTGGCTGAACCCGGAGCAGTCGATACCCTCGACCGTCGTACCACCCCATAGGTACGGAACACCGAGGAAACACTCCGCGGTGCGCAGCAGGTCCCCCGGCCGAGGGAAGCGGTTCGGCAGCTGCCCCACATCGACCGTGTCGCGGAACGCGATCCAGCCGTCCGAGGACACTCGCAGCCAGTCGCCCTGCCGCTCCTGGATCGCGAGCGGCGCCGCGACCGGCAGTCGATCGATCACCGGCGCGGCGTCGGTCGGCGCGTTGCGGATGTCGGCGGCGACCACACCAACGATGCGGCGTTCCGGCGGCGCGACCTCGTCGAGGTGCTCGGACCAGATCCATCCGAAGTAGTGATCCGGTCCCTGGACGTAGAAGAATTCGTCGTCGCGTCCGAGCAGCGTGAACCGTTCGCCGTAGTGCGCCTGATCGACCCGCTCGGAGCCCGGGTCCGGCTCGGCGTGAAGATCCGCGAACCCACGATTCACGATCGCCTGGGGTGGACGGACCATCGCGACGGTGAGGCGCACCGGCGCCACCCCGGCTGGTCGCGCGAGACCGGCAGCCCGCTCGTTCATGTTTGGCGGTAGCGCAGCACGGGCCTCCGCGCGGCGGCGACCTCATCGAGGCGGCGGAGCGGCGTGTGCCTCGGAGCGTCGTGCACCGACGCGGGATCCCTCGCGACGCGGTCGGCGATGCGATTCAGCGCGGCGGCGAAGGCGTCGAGCGTCTCGGTCGGTTCGGTCTCGGTGGGCTCGATCATCAGCGCCTCAGGCACGATGAGCGGGAAGTACACGGTCGGCGAATGGAAGCCCTCGTCGAGCAGCGCCTTCGAGATATCGAGCGCGTTCGCGCCCTGCTTCTTCTGCTTCGCCGCCGAGAGGACGAACTCGTGCATCGGCGTGCGGTCGTAGGCCACCTCGTACTTCTCACGGAGCAGCGCGAGCAGGTAGTTGGCGGCGAGCACGGCGTCGCGGCCCGTCTCGACCAGACCCTCCTCCCCGAGCGTCTTCATGTAGGTGTAGGCGCGCACCAGCACGCCGAAGTTCCCAAGCCGCTGCTTCACCGAGCCGATCGAGTCACCGACCGGCTCGGGCTCCCGGTCCTCACGGGCGGTGTCGTAGTGATAGGTCCCATCGGATTCGCGGACGATCCACGGCTTCGGGAGGAAGGGCCGCAGATGCGCCTTCACGCAGAGCGGTCCCGCGCCAGGACCGCCGGCACCGTGCGGCGTCGAGAACGTCTTGTGGACGTTGATGTGGACGCAGTCGAAGCCCAGGTCGCCGGGCCGCGCCACGCCCAGCAGGGCGTTCATGTTCGCGCCATCGCCGTACACCAGTCCGCCGACGTCGTGCACCGCCTCGCACACCTCACGCACTCGCTCTTCGAAGAGACCGAGGGTGTTCGGATTGGTGAGCATGAAGCCGGCCACGTCCGGACCGAGCGCGGCCTTGAGCGCCTCGAGATCGACGTTCCCTCGGGCGTCGCTCTTCACCGTGGTCACTTCGTAGCCGCACATCGCGGCGGACGCGGGATTGGTCCCGTGGGCAGAGTCGGGGACGATGATGCGGCGGCGCGTGGCGGCGGCGCCGCGCTTTGCGTGATAGGCCTTGAACATCAGCAGGGCCGTGAACTCGGACTGCGCGCCCGCGGCCGGCTGCAGCGTCACGAAGTCCATGCCCGTGACCTTCCCGAGAAGCTGCTCGAGCTCGTACCCGAGCGCGAGCACGCCCTGGGTGGTCCGGTACGACTGGCGCGGATGGAGGTCCGCGAACAGCGACGCCACCCGGTCGTTGACCTTCGGGTTGTACTTCATGGTGCACGAGCCGAGCGGGTACATGCCCGTGTCGACGGAGTAGTTCAGCTGCGCGAGATGCGTGTAGTGACGGACGACCTGCGGCTCGGTGAGCTCGGGCAGGCGCAGTGGCGCCTTGCGCGCGAATTGCGCGGGGATGTCGGCGCTCTCCGCCGCGCGCACGTGACGCCCGTTCCGCCCAGGGCGCGCGAGCTCGAAGAGGAGCGGCTCGAGCGCCGGGACCGGGGTCGTCGCGCCGACGTCGGGGATCGGCTGGCGCCTGATGCGCTCGCCTCGCTCGCTGAACAGGGGCCCCTTCCCCTGGGTCATCGCGCCGCCACCGGCTTGCGCGCGCCGGCGATCTCGGTCACCGCATCGACCAGCGCGTCGGCGTCCTCGTCCGTCGTCATCTCCGTGCATTGCACGATCACGTCATCGCGCCCGCGCCGCTTGCCATCCACGTACGGCTTGGCATTCGCCTGCGCCGGCTCCTTGCCGGCCTGCTTCGCGCCGGCGTAGTAGTGAGATGCGGTGGCCTCGACCTGTATGCCGCGGTCCAGCAGCGCGAGACGCAGGTCCCAACCGCCGACCCCGCTTCGGAGCGTGAAGCGGTCGAAGAACGGACCGTCGTTGGCGATCTCGCAGCCGGGCACCGCCGCGAGGCGCTTCGCGAGCGCGTGCGCGCGCGCCACCCCGGCGCGCGCGGCGGCTCGAAGGCCCTCTGGCCCGAGCAGCGACAGGTACACCGCCGCGTGGATCGCGGCGAGCGCCTCGTTCGTGCAGATGTTGCTCGTCGCCTTCTCGCGGCGGATGTGCTGCTCACGCGTCTGCAGCGTGTTCACGAACCCGCGCACCCCGTCGGCATCGACCGTCTGACCAGCGATCCGCCCTGGCATCTGCCGCACGAGCGCCTCGCGGCACGCGAAGATGCCCAGATGTGGGCCGCCGTAGGCCATCGGGATGCCGAGCGGCTGGCCCTCCCCCGCCACGATGTCGGCACCGAGCGCGCCGGGCGGCTCGAGCAGAGCTGCCGAGTGCGGCTCGGTCACCTGGACGCACAGGCCGCCCGCGGCATGCGCGGCGTCGGCGATCCGCTTCACATCGACGAGCGTCCCGAACGCGTCCGGGTGCTGGACCACAAGACAGGCCGCGCCGGCCGCGTTGGCGGCGAGCCGCGCGGTCGGGACCTCGACGATCTGGAGCTCCGCGCCGCGCGCATACGTCTTCAGCGTGCGGCGGAACGTGAAGTCGACGTCCGACGAGACCACGACCTTCTTTCGGCCCACCAGGCGCACCGCCATGAGCGCGGCCTCGGCCGTTGCCGACGCGCCGTCGTACATCGACGAGTTGACGACGTCCATCGCGAGCAGCTCGGCCATCAACGACTGGTACTCGAACCCAGCCTGCAGCGTGCCCTGGCTCACCTCCGGCTGGTAGGGCGTGTACGCGGTGAGGAACTCGCCGCGAAGGGCGAGCACCGGGACGGCGGCGGGAATGTAGCGCCGCTGGATCGGTCCGCCGATGAAGAAGGGCCCCGATCCGGCGTTGCGGTTCATCGCGGCAAGCCTCTCGAGGTGCGCCTGCACCTCCTGCTCGCTCAGGCCTGCGCCGATACCCAGCGGCGGACGGAATGCGTCTTTTGGGATCGCGTCGAAGAGATCGTCGACGCTCTGGACGCCGATGCGCGCGAGCATCGCCGCCCGGTCGGCCTCGGTGTGCGGCGAGTAGGGGTTGTTACCCACGTCGCCCTAGTCCCCGCCCGACCCCAGCGTCTCGCCGATGTGCGAGCGGTAGTCGTCCGGTGAGAGAAGCTTGGCGAGCTCGGCCTTGTCGGCGAGCTTCACCTTGAGCAGCCAGCCGTCCTGGTACGGAGCCGAGTTCACGAGCTCAGGCTTCTCGATGACCTTGAAGTTCCGCTCGACGACCTCTCCCGAGATCGGGCTGTAGATGTCGGACGCCGCCTTCACCGATTCGACGACGCCGAGGCTCGAGAACTGCCGCACGCTCGCGCCTTTCTCGGGAAGCTCGACGAACACGACATCGCCCAGCTGCTCCTGCGCGAAGTGCGTGATGCCGATGGTCGCGGTGTCGCCGTCGAGGCGCACCCACTCGTGCTCCTTGGAGTAGCGCAGGTCCTGCGGAACGGTCACTTATCACTCCTCCGATAGAACGGCGTCTTCACTACCGTAGCGGGAACGTCCTTGTCGCGAATGCGCACGCCGACCTCGCTCCCGATCTTGGCGAGCGCGGTGGGCAGGTAGGCGAGGGCGATGTTCTTCTCGACGGTCGGGCCGAACGTCCCGCTCGTGACGACGCCGACGATGCCTCCGTCCTTCGTGGCCGGATGCCCGTGGCGAGCCACGCCGCCGCTCACGATCAGGCCGGCGATCCGGCGCCCCGGGCCGCTCTCCTTCTTCTGGGCGATCACGTCGCGGCCGAGGAACCGCTTGTCGAGCTTGCAGGTCCAGGCGAGCCCGGCTTCGATCGGATCGGTCGTCTCGTCGATCTCGTTCCCGTACAGCGAGAACCGCGACTCGAGGCGCAGCGTGTCGCGAGCGCCCAGGCCGATCGGCTGGATACCGTCGCTCTTCCCCCCATCGAGCAGTGCGTCCCAGACGTGGCCGGCATCGGCGTTCGCCACGAATACCTCGAAGCCGTCCTCGCCGGTGTAGCCCGTGCGCGCGACAGTCGCCCTGGCGCCGGCGACCGTGGTCTCGGCGACGCCGAAGGGCATGAGGTCGTCGACGTTCATGCCGGCGACGCGGCTCAGGATCCTCGCCGCGCGCGGGCCTTGGGGCGCGATGAGCGCGGTCGACAGGCTCCGGTCATCGAAGCGGACGTCCGATGGAAGATGTCGCCGCACGTGCGCGGCGTCCTTCTCGATGTTCGCAGCGTTCACCACGACCATGACGCGCTGCGGCGCGACCCGGTAGACGATGACGTCGTCGACGATCGTGCCCTTTTCGTTCGTGAGCAGGCCGTAGCGGGCCTGTCCGACTTCCAGACCGGCGATGTCGCTCGACACGAGGCCGTCGATCGCCTTCAGCGCGGACGCGCCTTCGAAGAAGAACTCGCCCATGTGCGAGAGGTCAAAGAGGCCCGCGGCGCGCCGAACGGCGCGGTGCTCGGCGACGATGCCCGCGTATTGGATCGGCATCTCCCAGCCCGCGAACGGGACCATCTTCCCGCCGAGCGCGCGATGTTTCTCGTAGAGCGGCGTGTGCCGGAGTCCCGTGTCGTTGGTCACGCGGCCTCGCGCGCCGCCACGATCGCGCGCTCCAGCATGTCGCGGTACGTGTCGTAGGTCAGCATGCGGCGCGCGTCGGCAACAGGGACCCAGCGCACTTCGTCGTACTCGCGATCGTGACGCGAGACGTCGCCCCCGCGCGGCGTCATCAGGAAGAAGTGCACGATCTTGTGCACCCGCTCGCCGGGTACCGCGAACCAGTAGTCGATCACCCCGATCGCCCGCACGATCTCGACGTCGAGCCCGCTCTCCTCGCGCACCTCGCGGAGCGCGGTCTGCTCGATCGTCTCGCCGCGGTCGGGTGTGCCCTTTGGAAAGACCCAGGTGCGGTCGGCGTCCCGGCCGGCCACGATGACTTCCAGGTCGTCGCCCGAGCCGCGCAGGACGACACCACC
>JBGPKU010000036.1:0-27823 GCA_041486085.1 Candidatus Limnocylindria bacterium
CGAGACACACGACTACAGCCGAGCGAGCCGCGGACTCGGCCGCGGCGAGCGAGTCCACACGCGAGCGAAGCGAGGCGGCGAGGCGTCGCCGCGAAGCGGGCGGAGCCGAGCGCGAGACATAGACTGCTGCCGATGCCCACGAGCCCAAGCGCGGCACAAGCCGCGCGTTCGACGCTCAGCGTCGACGAAGCCCTGGAACGGATCCTTGCGAGGATCGGCCCACTTGACCGAGCCGACGTGGCGCTGGTCGACGCCCTCGGGTCGATCCTGGCGGAGCCTGCCGTCGCGGACCGCGACGTGCCGCCGTTCCGAAACTCGGCGATGGATGGCTATGCGGTCCGCGGGGTCGATGTCCAGACCGCCGGCGTCCGTCTCTTGGTCATCGGCTCGGTCGCGGCGGGCGCGGTGCCGGATCAGACGGTCGGACCCGGCCAGGCGCTGCGGATCATGACCGGCGCCCCGATGCCGAGGGGCGCCGACACCGTCGTGCGCGTCGAGGACACCGACAACGGCGCCGAGCGAGTCACCGTCACGCGGGCAACGCCGACCGGCCTCTCGATCCGACAAGCCGGCGAGGATCTGCGGCGGGGCGAGACCGTCCTCGCGAGCGGCACGCTGCTCCGCGCCGGCGAGATCGGCGTACTCGCGTCGATCGGGCGCGCGACGGTCCCGGTCGTGCGGCGGCCGAAGGTCGCGATCCTGTCCACCGGCGACGAGCTCGTGGACATCGACCAGACACCGGGGCCCGGCCACATCCGCGACACGAATCGGTACTCGCTCACGGCAGCGGTCCGCGCGACGAATAGCGAGCCATTCGCTCTGGGGATCGTCGCCGACGAGGCAGCCGATCTGCGGCACGCGCTCGGCAACGCCGCGTTCGGCGACGCCGTTGTCACGAGCGGCGGCGTATCGGTCGGCGACCACGATCACGTGAAGCCGGTCGTCGACTCGATGGGCTCGATGGATTTCTGGTCGATCGCGATCCGGCCGGGCCGGCCGCTCGCGTTCGGGGAGCTGCGGACCAAGCGCGGCTCGGTGCCGATCTTCGGCCTGCCCGGGAACCCGGTCTCCGCGCTCCTGACATTCGAGCTGTTCGTGCGCCCGGCGCTCCTGAAGATGGCCGGTCACACCAAGCTGCATCGGCCGCGCGCCCGCGCGAGACTCCTCGACCGTGTCGAGAAGCCGATCGGGCTGCGAATGTTCGCGCGTGGCATCTACGACCGCGAAAGCGAGACCGTCCGCTCGACCGGGCCGCAGGGCTCAGGAATCCTGCGATCCATGGCCCTGGCGAATTGCCTCATCGACATCCCGGAGGCGCCATCCGCGGCCGAACCCGGCGAGACCGTGAACGTCATCCTCACGGACGTTCCCGAGGACCACTAGCGATGCGCGCAGCGGCGTCGCTCGACTGATGTCCGCGCGCAAGAAGCTCACGCACGTCGACGCGAAGGGCGCTGCGCGGATGGTCGACGTGGGCGCGAAGCCCGCGACAGATCGGCGCGCCACGGCGAAGGGAAAGCTGCTTCTGTCGCGCTCGACGCTCGATCTCATCAAGGAAGGGCGCACGCCGAAGGGCGACGTGCTGGCCGCGGCGCGGATCGCCGGGATCATGGCGGCGAAGCGCACGCCGGACCTCATTCCTCTGGCGCATCCGCTGCCGCTCAGCCATGCCAGCGTGGAGCTCACGTTCGCCGGTGACGGCATCGCCATCGAAGCGACGGTCGGCACCACCGCGTCGACCGGCGTGGAGATGGAGGCGCTCGTCGCCGTGACCGTCGCGGGACTGACGCTGTACGACATGCTCAAGGCCATCGAGCGCGGCGCGCGGCTGACGGACGTCCGCCTCGTCGCGAAGAGCGGCGGCCGAAGCGGCGAGTACCGCGCACGGTGACGACCGTCCGCGCGGGCCTCATCACGGTGAGCACCCGGGGCGCGTCCGGGACGCGCGCCGACGAAAGCGGACCCGCGATGCGCGACGCGCTCGTGGCCGCCGGTCATGAGGTCGTCTCGACACAGCTCGTGCCCGACGACGTCGCCAGGATCGCGAACGCGATCCTCGAGGCGATCCGCAGCGGCGCGAACGCGGTGCTCACGAGCGGCGGCACCGGCCTCTCGCCCAACGATGTGACACCGGAGGCGACGCGGCGGGTGATCGATCGCGAGGTGCCGGGCATCGCGGAGGCGCTTCGCGCGAGATCGCTCCTGAAGACCCCGCATGGCATGCTCTCGCGCGGCGTCGCCGGCGCTGTCGGTCCTGCGCTCGTCGTCAACCTTCCGGGGTCCCCTCGAGCGGTGCGGGAGTCGCTGGAAGTGCTCCTGCCCGCGTTGCCGCACGCGATCGAGCTGCTCGCGGGCGAGACCGGCGAGACCGGTCACGCTCGCGGACGATCCGCCGAGCCGTCACCCAAGCCATGAAGCTCGCCGTCCACTCCGAGGTCGCGGCGGCGCTCGCGGCGCGGCGGCCGGTGGTGGCTCTGGAGTCCACCGTCATCGCGCACGGACTGCCCCGGCCGATCAACGTCGAGACCGCGCGCGGAATGGAGCTGGAGGTGCGCGGCGCCGGCGCGCTGCCGGCGACCATCGCGCTGTCGGACGGTGCGGCGGTCGTCGGCGCGGATGCGGCTCTCCTCGAACGGCTTGCGGCCGCGCAGGACGTCGCGAAGGTGAGCCTTCGTGATCTCGCGCCGGTGCTCGCGCGACGCGGCCTCGGGGCGACGACGGTCGCCGCGACCGTCGAGATCGCGGCGCGGGCTGGGATCAGCGTGATGGCCACCGGGGGCATCGGCGGCGTGCATCGCGGAGCGGAGCGGTCGTTCGACGAATCCGCCGATCTCGAGGCCATCGCGCGAAATCCGGTCTGCGTCGTGTGCGCGGGCGCGAAGCTCGTCCTCGACCTTCAGCTGACGCTCGAGCGCCTCGAGACACTGGGCGTCCCGGTGATCGGCTACGGCACCGACGAGCTGCCGGCGTTCTACGTCCGCTCGAGCGGACTGAGCCTGCCGCATCGCGTGGACGACGCGCTCGCCGCGGCGCGCGTCGCGCGCGAGCAGCTCGCGCGCGGCGCGGGCCTGGTCATCGCCGTCCCGATCGCCGCGAGCGACGCGCTCGACAAGGATGAGGCGGAGGCCGAGGTGGCGCGCGCGGTGCAGGCAGCGGAGCGCGCCGGCATACGCGGTGCGGCGCTGACACCCTACCTGCTCAGCGCGCTCGGCGAGGCGACCAGCGGACGCAGCCTTCGCGCGAATGTGAGCCTGCTGCGTCAGAACGCGCGCGTCGCGGCGCAGATCGCGCTCGCCCTCGCGATGTGAGCTGAGGTGGGAGGTCAATGACGGAATCGGGCTTGCACGGACGGACCGCACTGGTGACTGGCGCCAATCACGGCATCGGCGCCGCGGCCGCGCGGGGCCTCGCCGCAGCGGGCTGCGCGGTCTTCATCCAGTACCTGCGCATTCGCCCGATCGATGCGCCTGGCGCGAATCAACGGATGCAGGACGCGACGCAGGTCGTCGCTGAGATTCGCGACGCCGGCGGCCGCGCCGACAGCTGGGAGGCCGACCTTGCCGTGCCCGCGAACGTGCCGGCGCTCTTCGATCGAGCCGAGCTGGCACTGGGTCCGGTCGACATCGTCGTGAACAATGCCGCGGTGTCGGAGCACGACACCTTCGACCCTCGTCCCGAGGCACGTGACTGGGCCGGCCGGCTCACAACCGCGGTCACCGCCGAAAGCCACGATCGGCACTTTGCCGTCAACACGCGGGCCGTCGCTCTGATGATGGCGGAGCACGCGAGGAGGCACCTCGCCGGTGGCCGGACGTGGGGTCGGATCATCAACCTCAGCACGGACGGCTCGGCGTCGTTTCCCGGCGAGGTCTCCTACGGTGCGAGCAAGTACGCGACCGAATCGTATTCGCGGGCAGCGGCCTGGGAGCTCGGCCACCTTGGCATCACCGTCAACGTCGTTTCGCCGGGCCCGACCGATACGGGGTGGATCACCGCGGGGATGGTCGAGGGCATGCGGCGGGCCACGCCTCTCGGTCGGGTGGGAACGCCCGAGGACATCGCCGACGTCATCGTCTTCCTCGCATCGGAGCAGGCGCGCTGGATCACCGGCCAGCTGTATTTCGTCGGAGGCGGGCACCGCATGATCTGATTCAGCGGCCGGACGCCGCGAGGAGCGCCGCTGCCGCGTTGATCAGCAGCGGGAACAGGAACGCGACGACGAGGACGAGCCCCAGCCAGCGATAGCGGCGCGGCCGATCCGAGGGACCGCAGGCCTCCCGCAAGGCATCTCGCGCCGCCTTGACCTGCGCGTCCGGCACGACGATCTCGTACGCGGCGAAGGGGGCGATCACGCGAAGCGGTGCCATCGGCCTCGGAACGCCCATCGTCGCTCGGTAGCTCACGCGCGCGTCGAGATCGCGCGAGCGCAGCAAGCCTGCCACCGTCTCCGCCTCGAGCTCGTCCTCGTACCGCCCGACGACGACCTCGGACATCAGCGACGCTGGTCGACGCCCAGCATTTCCTTCATACGCACGTATCCGTGGACCGAGTCGCGGTACAACAGGCCGACCAGAGCACCTGCGTCGATCACTGGCAGGAGCGGCATGTCCTCGCCGAAGCGTTCGAGTGCGAGCGCGAGATCATCGTTCGGAGCGACGGTCGGGACGTCGCTCGCCGGAGTCATGACCTCGTCGACCGGCGTCGACGGCCAGCGAGCCTGATCGATCTTCCTCAGATCGCCGATCGTGACGAGGCCCGCCAGCCGGCCACTGTCCATGACCGGGACGGCGCGAAGGTTCCGCGGCAGCAGGTAGTCCCGCACGAGCGTGCCGATGTTCGTGCCGCGCGGGACGGCGACCATCTGCGTGGTCATGAGCTGTGACACGCGCGCATCACCGACCGCGAGCACCACGCGCTCCTGCTGGAGCGTCTGTGTCGCTGCGCCGTACAGGAAGTACGCGATCAAGCCCATCCACAGACCACCGGGGTCGCCGGTGAAGATGCGGTAACCCGCCCAGATGACGAAGAGACCCGCGACGAGCTGGCCGCCGCGCGCAGCGATGCGCGTGGCGAGAGCGCGATCGCGCCGCACTCCCCAGATGATCGACCGCAGCACGCGGCCGCCGTCGAGCGGGAATCCTGGGATGAGGTTGAACACGGCCACCGCTATGTTGACGAATCCGAGGTACCCCGCCACCGCTTCGACGGGCTGCAGGCTCGGCGCGCTCGCCAGTGAGTCCGTGACCAGCTGCGACACGCCAAGGCTCGCCGCGCCGATCACCAGGCTCGTTGCCGGTCCGGCGATCGCCATGAGGAACTCCGCTTTCGCGCTCGGCGGCTCCTTCGTCAGGCTCGCGACGCCACCCAGCAGGAACAGCGTGATCGACGAGACCGACATCTTGAAACGTCGCGCGACGAGCGCGTGCGCGAACTCATGGAGCACGACGCTGACAAAGAAGAGCAGAGCCGTGATGGCCGCGACGATGATCGTCTTCTGCTGAGACCAGGTCGGATACGAGAACGGGAAGACCTGATCGGCGAGCGAGAGCGTGACCAGCAGGAAGATGACGATCCACGAGAAGTGGACCCGGACGTCGATCCCCAAGATGCGCGCGATACGGAAGGAGCCGGGCACAAGCCGAGCATATCGCGCGATACTTGATGGCGAATGAGTCTCCCGCTCCTCCTGTGACCGACGCTGGGACGACCCGCTTCGGTGCCCTCGAGCTACACCCTGACATCGCGCGGGCGATCGACGAGCTTGGCTTCATGGCCCCGACACCGGTGCAGGCGGAGGCCATACCCGTGCTACGAGCCGGCCGCGATCTTCTCGCGCAGGCGCAGACCGGCACCGGTAAGACAGCGGCCTTCGCGATCCCGATCCTCGAGAAGGTCGATCCACAGGTGAAGCGGCCGCAGGCACTCATCATCGTGCCGACGCGCGAGCTCGCGGTGCAGGTCACCCGCGAGTTCGGCGCCATCGGCAAATACCGCAAGGCACACGAGGTCGCGATCTATGGCGGCGTGCCGTACGGGCCGCAGGAGCGCGCGCTCGCGCGGGGAGCGCAGATCGTGGTCGGGACGCCTGGGCGGCTGCTCGATCACATCGAGCGCCGGACGCTGTCGCTCGACGCCATCGGCATGGTCGTGCTCGACGAGGGCGATCGGCTGCTCGACATGGGCTTCGCGCCGGATGTTCGAAAGCTCCTGAGGCTCGTGCCGAAGCAGCGCCAGACCGCGCTGTTCTCGGCGACGCTCACCAGCGAGATCAAGGACCTCGCGTACCGGTTCACGAACGACCCCGCGCAGATCGCGATCGACCCCGAGCGGCGCACGCAGGAATCGGTCGAGCAGGTCTACGTCGAAGTGCTCGAGGAGGACAAGCCGCGGGTGCTCGAGGAGCTCTTGCGCCGCTGGGAGACGGAGCAGGTCTTGGTCTTCCGCCATACCAAACGCGGCGTCGACCGGCTGCTGGAGGATCTCCAGCGGCGGAAGCACGCGGTCGCGGCGATCCACGGCGACCTCACCCAGCGCGAGCGGGAACGCACCCTCGACAAGTTCAAGAGCGGCGAGATCAAGATCCTCGTCGCGACCAACCTGGCGGCGCGCGGGCTGCACATCGAGGACATCAGCCACGTGGTGAACTTCGATCTGCCGGAGGACGCCGAGACGTTCACCCACCGCATCGGGCGCACCGGCCGGGCCGGCGAGACCGGCGTAGCGGTCACGTTCGTCGGCGAGTGGGACTTCGAGGAGTTCGATCGCCTGCGGGCCAAAGCCGGCGTGCCGTTCCGTCGCGAGGTCCTGGAGCTCTACGGGCGGTGATCGCCCTCTTCGTCGTGAGCGCTCTGGTGATCGCGCTCACCGCGGGATTCGGACTTGGGCTCTGGCTTCTCCTGGCGCGCACGCTGGGACTGACCATCGGCGAGCTTTCATGGGTCGCACTCGTCCAGGTCCACGGCACGATCCAGCTCTTTGGCTTCGCGGGATTGTTTCTCATGGGCGTCGGTCTGCACGCATTGCCAGGATTTCGCGGAGCGCCGCCGACGCCACGCGGGCTCGCCGCGATCGCCTACGCGAGCACAGTCTCCGCGATCCTGTTGCGCGCGGTCACGCAGCCGGTGCTCTCATTCCCGATGCGGAGCCTCCTGCTGCCGCTGTCGGGATGGCTCCTCGTGGTCGGAACGACGGCCTTCACGGCCGGCGCGCTGCGCGCGCTGCGCGCCGGCACGAACGCGCACCGACCGGATGAGATCGTCATGGCAGCCGGCGTGCTCGCGGCACCCGCCGCGGCCCTCCTGTTCGTGTTCGAGGTCCCGCCGGACTCACCGGGCCTCCTCGCTGACCAGGCGGCCGACGACCGCGCCGTCTGGGCGATGCTTCTCGTCTGCCTCGCGACCACGATCTTCGGTGTGTGGGCGCGGCTGGCGCCTGGATTCATCGCGACACCGCCGGCGCGTCGAGGCCCACTTCTCGTGAGCGGCATGCTCTGGCTTGCCGGTGCGGCGGGAGTCGCCGCGGGGATCGGCGTAGCGCCACTCGCCCTGCTTCCCGGACTCGTGACGATGGCGTGGGCGCTCGGCATCTTCGGCGCGACCATCGCTCGGCAGCGCCTGCATTCTCATGCGCGTCTCACGCAGCTCGCCGTCCGGTCGGCCTTTCTCTGGGCACTCGCCGGTGCCGCCCTGCTCGTGTGGTACTCGGCGCGCGCGGCGACGTCAGGCGCCGAACCCTCGTACCTGGAGACGTCCGCGGCTCGCCATGCGTTCGCCCTCGGCTTCATGACCCTCATGATCTTCGGCGTCGCGGCGCGCGCCCTGCCATCGTTCCTCGGGAGGCGCCTCTGGAGCGAGCGCTTGCAGCTCGCGACGATCGTTCTGGCGAACGCCGGCGTCGCGTTGCGCGTGTTCCCCCAGGGCCTCGGCGCGGAGGGCGACGTCGCGTCGGGCACAGTGGCGATCTCGGGAGCGCTTGCGTACGCCGCCCTCACCGTGTTCGCCGTGAACGTCCTACGCACGGTGTTCGGTCCGAACGTCAACGCTCCCCCGCGCGGCACTCCCGTGCGAATGGCCGTTCGGCTCGAGTAGCCGGATCCGATCGGGTCGCTCCGCGCAGTCAGATAACCTCGCCTTGTGTCGAAGAGCTGCATCTTTTGCGCGGTGGTCGCCGGCGCGGAGCATCACTCGGTCTACCGGGATGACGACACCGTCGCCTTCCTCGATCACGCCCCGGTCATCCCGGGCCACACGCTCGTCGTGCCGACGATCCACTACGAGACGCTCGACGATCTCCCGGATGACGCGCTCGCCCCGCTGTTCCGCGTGGTGCGTCGCGTGTCGATCGCGCAGCAGAAGGCCCTTGGGGCGGAGGGCTCGCTGACGCTCGCGAACACGCGGATCAGCCAGAGCGTGCCGCACGTCCACGTGCACGTCGTGCCACGGCGCAAGGGCGACAGCCTGTTCTCG
Organism: Candidatus Limnocylindria bacterium; assembly: GCA_041486085.1. GTDB lineage: Bacteria > Chloroflexota > Limnocylindria > P2-11E > P2-11E > CF-39. The sequence continues at coordinate 8,466 of JBGPKU010000036.1, forward strand.
CCGGGACGGACGTTCTGGCTGCGCCGCCAGTACCCAGACGGCGATGCGCGCGAGATCGCGGAGAAGCTGAGGGCCGAGTTGGCGAAGCCGACCTAGCCGACCATCTCCCGCACCACGCCGTCCCACAGCGGCGTCATCAGGCCGAGCGAGTCCTGGTCGATCCGCTCGTTGTTCCCATGGAAGAGCTTGGAGAATTCGCCGAACGGGATCTTGTCGCTCATGAGGCCGTACCCGTACGAGACGACGCCCTTCCGGCGGAAGTAGCGCGCATCGGTCGCGCCGACGATCAGGAACGGGAGGGTCGTGGAGCCGGGGATCAGGCGCCCCGTCACCTTCGTCAGCGCCTTCCACAGCGGCGTATCGATCGGCGACGACGTCGCGGGGTTGCTGCCTTCGTGGACGACCTCGACGTCCTTCCAGAGGTCGCCTGCCGCGTCGCGCAGCATCTTGCGAACGCCCTCACCGTCGTCACCGGGCAGCGTGCGGATGTCAATGTCGACCTCCGCGCTGTCGGGGATGATGTTCACCTTCACGCCGCTGTGCGCGATGTTCGGAGAGAGCGTCGTGCGCGTCGCCGCGTACATCATCCGGTCCGTGCCCTCGGGCATGCGATCGAGCGCCGCGTCGAAGGTCGCCGCGGTCGTGAGCGCCATGCGCTGCACGGCCGGCAGGTCGGCGCCCTCGATGAACGCCTTCCAGAGATCCTGAAGGTGCAGCGGCGCCTTGTATCTCGCGATGCGCGTGATGAGCTCAGAGGCCTTCACCAGCGCGTTGTCCGACTTGTACGGCATCGAGCCGTGTCCTGGTGTGCCCTTCACGCGAAGACGCGTCCACTGCGAGCCCTTCTCAGCGGTCATGATCGGCAGCTTGGCCCCGGTCCCGATGGGCATGCGCACTCCGCCGAACTCCGTGACGAGGAAATCGGATTTCACGTCGTCCCACTTGTTCTCCGTCAGCCACTGCGCGCCGTACGTGCCGAGGGCTTCCTCGTCGGCGACTGCGCTGTAGATGAGTGTCCCGCGCGGCTTGAAGCCGCTCGCGAGCAGCTTCTTGATCGCGACGGCCATCGATGCGGTCACATCGAGCATGTCGATCGCGCCGCGTCCCCATACCTCGCCGTCGATGAGCTCGCCGCCGAACGGGTCGTGGCGCCAGCTCGCTCGCGTGACCGGCACCACATCGGTGTGCCCCATGAGGTGAAGGCTCGGCGCGGTCTTGTCGGTACCCTCGATGCGCACGACGAGGCTCCCGCGTCCAGGCATCGGCTCGTAGCGCTCCATCTCGACGCCGGGTACGCGGAGGTAGCTCTCGAGCGTATCGACGCTCCGGATCTCGTTACCCGAGGCAGGCGTGCCGTCGTTCACGCACTCGTTGCGAATGAGGTGCTGGAGAAGATCGGTCGTCTCCTCCATGAGCGTCGCCATGCTGCGCCTCCCCTGCGGCATTCGCCGGGCTCAATGTAGAGCGTCAGGTGCGGGCCGGGACCGCCGACAGCTCCTTCCGCACGAGCTTCGCCGCCTCGACGACGACGCGGCACTTGTCGAGCGACTCCTCGACCGTGCGCGTCTTCAATCCGCAGTCGGGGTGCGGCAGCAGCCGGTCCGCGCTCACGTAGCGGAGTCCCTTGCGGATGCCCTCGGCCGCCTCGGCGACCGTCTCGAGGCGATGCGAATGGACGTCGACCACCCCGATGGCGAGCTCCTTGGTGAACGGGTCTCTGTCGAAGAGCGCGAGCCAGCGGTACTCGTAGTTGTGCATCGCGAGGTCGAGCTGATCGACCGGAAGGTCGAGCACCTTTGGATAGATCGCCGCGAAGTCTCCGTAGCAGATGTGCGAGATGGTCTTCGCCGTCAGGTCTTGCGTGACCAGGCCCATGGCTTCGATGGCGATGTCCAGCTCTTCAGGCCGTGCGTGGATCGCCGGCTCGTCGATCTGGATGTAGGTCGCGCCGGCGCGCTCGAGATCTTCGGCCTCCTGCCGCACGACCTCGGCCAGCGCGAGCGCGGCGTCGCGGCGCGTCTTGTAAGCCTCGTTGTAGGACCAGTCGAGCATCGTGTACGGGCCCGTGAGCATGCCCTTCACCGGGCGATCGGTGAGCGACTGTGCGTACCGGAACCAGTCCACGGTCATCGGCTTCGGGCGCGAGACCTTCGAGGCGATGACCGGCTTGTGGTAGTAGCGGTTGCCATAGGCCCGTACCAGGCCGCCCATGCGAAAGCCGTCGAGGAGCTCGGCGAAGTGAGCGACCATGTCGCCCCGATACATCTCGCCGTCGACGAGGATGTCCAGACCGACCTCCTCCTGGCGGCGGATCCATTCCTCGGTGGCCTTCTCCTCGAGGTCGTGGAGCTCGGCAGCGGACAGCGTGCCGCGGGCGTTCGCGTTGCGGGCCTTCTGCAGGTAATCGGGCTTGCCGAACGACCCGACCGTCGTGGTGAGCAGGATGTCGGACATCAGCGGACACCTCCCGTGATGCGGGCCGCATCGGTGAGCGCGGCGAGCTTCCGCACAGCGACGTCGTGCGGCAGGTATTCGAGGCTCGTGGTCGGCGACAGCCAGAGACGGTCAGGCGGAACGTGGCGAAGCGCGGCCTCGACGAGCTCGCCCAGCTCGCGCGGCGTCTCGATGCGCGTGTTGCGCGCGTCGACGACACCGAGGACAACGACATGTTTCACGACCTGGAGGCGCTCGATCACGTCGGGCGAACGTTCGCGGCTTCTCACGTCCAGTCCGACCTGCGCAACCGGGAAGCTCGCCAGGGCCTCGACGAGATTGGTGTTTGGAAAGAAGTAGGGATAGATCGCGAGCGGCACGCCGGCCTTCGCGAGACGATCGAACGCTGCGCGCGCAAGGTCGACGAGCTCGGGATGTGCCGCCAATGCGGGCTCCTCGACGTCCACCAGAGCTGCTCCCGCGCGCTTCAGTCCCTCGAGCTCCATGGCGAGCGCGTCCGCTACCGCGAGCGTGCGCGCCTCGAGATCCTTGTAGTGCGTGTCTTGGGCGGTCAGCGTCGCGAACGTGAGCGGCCCAACGATCGACGCCTTGAGGTTCCGGGCGATCGCCTTCGCGTGCACCCAGTCGCGGACGAGAGTCTGTCCGTCCGATGTGATGGGCCCAGTGATGACGGGCTGACGGAAATACGTGTTGTTGTCGTAGAAGCGCTCGAGCGGACCGCGTTCGGTGTTGCGCCACGCACGGGCGAAGGGCGCCAGCAGGTCGTCCCAGCGGATCTGGCCGTCGTTGACGACATCGACGCCTGCGGTCTCGAGCTCCTGGATCGCCCACGACGTCGCATGCAGGAACGCCGCGGCCAACTGCGTGTCGCCGAGCTCGCCGCGATCGGCCTTGTGGAGCGCGCGACGAAGGTCCTGATGCTCGTCCGAGATCTTCGGGTAGGCGCCGACGACCGTGGTCTTCATGCGTGCTTCGACTCCTCCGCGTTCGGTCGGGGATAGAGACCGGCGCCCTTGACGACCTGTGTCACGCCCTCCGGCCACTCGATCGCGTACAGGTGCACGCCGCCGGCGCCGGGAAGCGCCCTGAGCGATCGAACCGTCTCGATCGCCATCGCAACGCCCTCGGCCTCTTGGTCCTCGGCGTTCTTCATGCGCTCCACGACCGCCGGTCCGAGCGCGAATCCGGGGATCTTTCCGAGGCGCTCGGCCTGCTCGGCCGAACGCAGCACCAGCACGCCCGCGATGATCGTGACCTGCCTGCCGGCGGCCCTGCGGACCTCGGCGAGCCACTGGCTGAACGTCGCGAGATCGAAGACCGGCTGTGTCTGCAGGAAGTCGGCGCCGGCGGCCACCTTCTCGGCGGACTTCTCCACGTCCGCCGACATCGGCTTGGTGAACGGCGAGGCCGTCGCGCCGATCACGTACTGAGGCGGCTGCTTGATCTCGTCGCCCGAGAGGAACTGTCCCCGGTCGCGCATCATCGCGGCCATCTTCACCAGGCCGATCCCGTCGAGGTCCTTCACGTTCACGGCATCGGGGTGATTGCCCTGCTTGGGGTCGTCGCCGCTCATGAACACGAAGTGCTCGAGGCCGAGCGCCGCGGCACCGAGCAGGTCCGCCTGGAGCGCGATGCGATTCCGGTCCCGCCCGGTCATCTGGACGATGGGATCGACGCCGGCCTCCCGCACGATCACCGCAGCGGGGATCGCGGCCATGGCCGCGACGGCGCGATTGCTGTCGGTGACGTTGACCGCGTCGACGAAGGCCTTGAGCACACCTGCGCGCCGGCGCACGATGCTCGCGGCGGCCGACTTGGGCGGGTTGAGCTCGGCCGTGACGACGAACTCGCCACGTCGGAGAAGGTCTGTGAAGGTGCTCACGAGTCGTTGGACCGCCTCTCTCATCTTTCCCGGGTGGGTCGGAGTTGGCACCGAGCGGGTCTCCGCCGGTTGCCGAGGCGTCATCGGGCCGTTCCCTCAGCCTCTCTGGATGAAAGGGATCGCGTCTGAAGTTTGACGCGATGCTAGCACGTACACTCTCACGCGCCCATGACCCAGCGACTCGTCGACGAGACCTTGCGTGCGTTCAGCGACGACCTCGCCTCGGACGCGCCGGTACCGGGCGGCGGGAGCGCCGCGGCGTACGCCGGCGCCCTCGGCGCGGCACTCGCCGCGATGGTCGCGCGCATCGCCGCGAAGAGGGCCGACGAGGAGGGCCTCCGCGACTACATCGCGGAGATGGAGAACCTGCGCGGCGACTTCCTGCGTCTGGTGGATGACGACAGTGCGGCGTACGCAAGCGTCGCCGAGGCGATGAGGCTCCCCAAAGCCACCGCGGAAGAGAAACTAATCCGTAACGAACGGATTCAGTCGGCACTGCTCGCCGCATCGCGAGTGCCGCTCGAAGTTGCGCGCACGAGCCGTCGCTTGCTGGACGCATGCGAGCGCGGCCTGCCGAAGGCGCCCGCTGCGGCCGTCTCCGACATCGGCGTCGGGGCGCTCATGGCCGAGGCGGCGCTGCGCGGCGCCGCAATGAACGTGATGATCAACCTCTCCTCGCTGAAGGATCGCGCGCAGGTGAAGACGCTGTCGGAGGACCTCGACCGCGCGATCGACGGCTCCGACGGACAACGCCGTAGGATCACGGACTTCGTCGAGTCGCGCATCGCGCGCTGATGCGCCTGCTGCACGGGCGTCCGCTCGCGCAAAACGTGAACGCGACGACCGGCGCACGCGTCGCCGAGCTCGCCGAGCGGAACGTGACGCCGCGCCTTCACATCGTGTCGGTGGGCACCGACCCCGCCGCGACGACGTATCAGGAGCGTCTTGCGCGGTCTGGCAAGCACCTGGGCGTTGACGTCCGCGTCGACGCGCTCCCCCGAGGGGCGACCGAGGCCGAGCTCGCGTCGAACCTGCGAGCGCTGAGCTCTGATCCCTCGGTGCACGGGATCCTGCTCCTCACTCCGCTCCCCGCCTCGCTCGACGAGGCGCGTCTGATGGAGCTCATCTCGCCGGTCAAAGATGTCGAGGGGTTGCATCCCTACAGCGCCGGCCTGCTGACGATGAGCCGGCCGCGTTTCGTGCCCTCGACCGCCGAGGCGATCGTCGAGCTGCTGAAGTTCCATGCGGTGCGCCTGCGAGGTCAGCGCGCCGTGGTCATCGGGCGCAGCAGCGTCGTCGGGCGCCCGACCGCCGCTCTGCTCCTCAACGAGGATGCGACGGTGACCATCGCGCACAGCAAGACGCCGGACACGCGCGTGCTCACGCGAGCGGCCTCGATCGTGGTCGTCGCGGTCGGAAAGCCGGGATTCCTCACCGGCGACATGCTGTCGCCGGGCGCGACCGTGATCGACGCCGGGATCAACGTCACTCCGTCGGGGATCACTGGCGACGTCGACGTGGAGAGCGTCTCGGGCGTCGCGATCGCGCTCAGCCCGGTGCCCGGCGGAGTCGGAGCGGTGACGACCGCGCTGCTGCTGCGGAATGTCGTGAGCGCGGCGGAGGAGCTGAACCCCTAGCTGCGGCGGCTCGCGCTCACCCTCACAACCTGATCACCGGCGGGTGCGCGGGGTCCTCGAAGTGCTGCGTGTCGATGAACCGGACCTTGCCCATGCGTCCGTCGAGCAGGATCGAATGCGTTCGGACGCCGTGCGCGAAGAAGCGGACGCCCTGCAGTAGCTCGCCGTCGGTCACACCTGTGGCGATGAAGCGGATGTCTTTCCCGCTGGCGAGCTCTTCGGTCCGGTAGATCTTGTTCTCGTCGCTGATGCCCATGCGCTTCGCTCTCGCGCGCTCTTCGTCGTTGCGGAACTTGAGGCGACCGAGGATCTCTCCGCCGATGCACTTGAGCGCCGCTGCCGCGAGCACGCCCTCGGGCGCACCGCCGCTTCCCATCACGGCGTGCAGGTTCGTTCCGGCGACGGCGACGGAGAGGGCCGCGATCACGTCGCCGTCCTCGATGAGGTGGATTCGCGCGCCGGCATCGCGTACGTCGCGGATGAGCTTCTCATGTCGCGGTCGGTCCAGGATCACGACGGTGAGGTCGCGCACCTCGCGGCCGAGCGAGTCCGCGACGATCTTCAGGTTCTCCGCGACGGGTTTATCGAGGTCGACCTTGCCCTTCGCGGGCGGACCCACGACCAGCTTCTCCATGTAGGTATCCGGCGCGTGCAGGAGACCACCGGGCTCGGATACGGCCATAACCGCGATCGCGTTCGGACGGCCCTTGGCGACGAGGTTCGTGCCCTCGAGCGGGTCCACCGCGATGTGCACCTCGGGACCCTCGCCACGTCCGACCTTCTCGCCGATGAAGAGCATCGGCGCCTCGTCGCGCTCTCCTTCGCCGATGACGATCGTGGCGTTGAACGCCACCTCGTCCATCGCGCGTCGCATCGCCTCGACGGCGGCCTGATCGGCGCGCGTGTTGTCCCCGTGACCGAGCCAGTGCGCCGCCGAGATCGCGGCGGCTTCGGTGATGCGCACGAGCTCGAAGCTCGGCGTGCGGTCGGGAGGGATCGCGGCGGGACCCAACATCGCGCTACACGCTAGCCGACTTGGGCGCGCGCACGCACGAGTCGCGCGGCGGCTGCCTGGATCCGCGGCAATGGATCGCGCATCGCCGCAGGCTGCTCCGCGGGTGTGGCCGCGAGCGTCTCGATCGCCTCGATGCCCGCATCACGCATCCCGTCGGCGCCATCGCCGACCATTCCGGCGACGGCGACCACGGGAACGCCTCGGCGCCGCGCGGCGATCGTGACGGCCTGGGTGAGCTTGCCGTACACGCTCTGTCCGTCGATGCGTCCCTCGCCGGTGATCACGAGCGCCGCGCCGTCGAGATGGCGCTCGAAGCCGACAGCGTCGAGGACGAGCTTCGAGCCGGAGACCAGACGCGCGTCGAGGAACGCGAGCAGCCCTGCACCGAGCCCGCCGGCTGCGCCGGCGCCCGGTACGTCGCGCACACTTCGGCCCACGAACCGCTCGAGCACGTCGGCATAGCGCTCGAGCGCTGCGTCGAGCTCCCGCACGATCTGGGGCGTCGCGCCTTTCTGCGGACCGAACACGGCACTCGCTCCCTCCGGTCCGAGGAGCGGGTTGCGCACGTCGCACGCGACGTCGATCGACGGACGGACCAGCCGCGGGTCGGTCTGGCCGTCGATGCGGTGAAGCCGCGCGAGCGCGGCGCCGCCTTCGGGCAGGTCCGACCCGGTCGCGTCGAAGAAGCGATAGCCAAATGCCCTCGCCATCCCCGATCCGCCGTCGTTCGTGGCGCTGCCACCGATGCCGATCACGATGCGATGCGCCCCGCTCATCGCGGCCGCGAGGATGAGCTCACCCGTTCCCCGCGTTGATGTGACGCGCGGATCGCGTTCGTCCTCCCGCAGCAACGGGAGTCCGTTCGCGGCGGCCATTTCGACCACCGCGGTCGTGCCATCGCCGAGCGTCCCCCACTCCGCGTCGATCTGGCGAAGCAGCGGATCGCTCACGCGCGCGCGGCGCAGCTCACCGCCCGTCGCCCGCACGAGCGCGCGCACCGTGCCTTCGCCTCCATCGGCGAGCGGCAGCTCGACGATGTCCGCACCGGGCCATACGGCGCGCACCCCGTCCGCGATCGCAGCCGCGACCGTGACAGCGTCGGCGCTGCCTTTGAAGGACTGAGGGGCGATGAGGACCCGGGGCGCGGAGCGCTCGGGCACCCGGGAATGATATGTAGGACACGGAACGTTCATCAGAACGTGCGCCTAGACTCGGAAGACAGGTGGCCCTGAGCACGAGCCCGGACGCGGGCTGTACCGCGCGCGTCCCCTCCGAGGTCTCTCCGGCGTGGTCAGCCATCGCCGCACGGCGATCGCCCACCAGCGTTTTCCTCACGCCGGAGTGGATCGCGGTGGCGCGAGCGCACGACAGATCCGAGCCGATCACGCTGTCCGCCGGCGATCCCCCATACGGGATCGCGTCGCTCGCGCGCTCGCCGGACGGCACCATCGGTTTTGCCGGAGGCGAGCTCACCGACGAGCAGGACGTGGTCGCGCCGCCCGGCGATGCCCGCGCCGCCGCGCTGGCCGTCGCGCGCTGGATCGCGTCCGAGCGCGCGCCACGGGTGATCCTCGAGTTCGTCCCCGAAGACACACCGACGCTCGACGCTTTCACCGAAGTTCTGGAGGCCGATGGCTACCGCGTCTCGCGTGCGCGGCTGGTGACGAGCCCCCGCATCACGCTCGCGCCCGACTTCGAGATGTACGTGCAGGGGCTCGGCAAGAAGGCGCGGCACGAGCTCCGGCGCAAGCTCCGGCGTTTCGAGGGCACACCCGGGACCTCTTTCCGCTGGGCCAAAGACCACGAGCGTCCCGCTGTACTGGATCGATTCTTCGCGCTCCATCGCCTTTCCAAGGGCGAGAAGGCGGCCTTCATGACGCCCCCCACGGAGCGCTTCTTCCGCGACGTGGCCGATGCGCTCGCGCCGATGGGACTGCTGCGCCTGGGGGTCGTCCGCGCGCACGACCAGGACGCCGCCGTGCTCTTCGCGTTCGCCTACGGCGACACCCTCGCGCTGTACAACGCCGCCTACGATCCCGCGCTCAGCTCGCTTTCCCTCGGCATCGCGAGCCACGCGTTCGCGATCCGCGGGGCCATTGCGCAAGGCTTCAAGGTTTACGACCTGCTGCGCGGCGACGAGCCCTATAAGTACGACCTCGGCGCCGTCGACCGGTGGCTGTCGCGTCTCGAGGCGGTGCCCGCGTGATCCGTGTCGCAATGTTCTCCGTCCACGCGTGCCCGCTCGCGAAGCTCGGCGGCCGCGACTCCGGCGGGATGAACGTGTACGTACGCGAGCTCGCGCGCGAGCTCGGACGTCGCGGCATCGAGGTGGACGTCTTCACGCGCTGGCGCGAGAAGGACGACCCTCAGATCCAGTCGCTCGGGGACAACGCGCGCGTGATCCACATCCCCTCGGGTCCGATGGGCTACTGGCCGAAGATGGACGTCTACGACCACCTCGACGAATTCACGGCCCGGGTCGAGGAGTACGTCGCGCGCGAGGGCCGTAGCTACGACCTGATCCACTCGCACTACTGGCTGTCCGCGGAGGTGGCGCGTGCGCTCGCGCCGCGCTGGGGCGTCCCGCGGATCCAGATGTTCCACACGCTCGGGCTGGTCAAGCGTGAAGTGATGGACGAGGACATCGACGGAGAGAGCGATGTCCGCGTCACCATCGAGAAGCGGGCGGTGCGGGAGTCGGCCGCGGTCACCGCGGCGAGTGAGATCGAGGTCGGCGAGCTGCTCGACCTGTACGACGCCGACCGCGCGAAGCTGCACATCATCCCCTGCGGCGTGGATCCGGACGTCTTTCGGCCCATGCGTCAAGTGGACGCGCGCGAGGCGCTCGGTCGCGATCAGTGCGAGCGCATCGTGCTCTTCGTCGGACGGATCGAGCAGATCAAGGGGATCGATGTGCTGCTGCGGGCTCTGGGGCTCCTCTTCTTCCGTCGTCCCGAGTTCCGGAACGATCTCTGTCTTCTCGTCGTCGGAGGCGCGCTCGATCCGAACGACGACTCCCCCGAGACCGAGAAGGTCGAGGAGCTGCGCCGGCTCGTTCATCAGCACCGCATGGAGGCCAACGTGAGCTTCGTGGGCTCGCTCGACCAGCAGCGGCTCGCGCTCTTTTACGCGGCCGCCGACGTCTGCGCAGTCCCCTCGCTCACCGAGTCGTTCGGGCTTGTCGCGCTCGAGGCGATGGCCTGTGGCACGCCGGTCGTCGGAACGCGCGTCGGTGGCCTTCAGATGCTGATCGAGCAGGGCGAGTCGGGCCTGCTCGTGCCGGCTGGCGACTACCAGGCCCTTGCGGAAGCGATCGCGCAGGTCCTCAGCGACCATCGACTGCGCATCCACCTGGCGCACGGCGCACGCGACCGGGCCGAGCATTTCACGTGGCACGCGGTCGGTGACAAGGTCGAGGCGCTCTACGAGAAGATCCTTGCCGGCGCCGCGTCCAAGGTGGAGGCGTAGTGGCCGAGCCGGCCTTTCCGATCCCGAAGCGCGCGATGGCGATCTACGCCCACCCCGACGACGTCGACTTCGGCTGTTCGGGGACCCTCGCCGGATGGATCGAACGTGGGACGCATGTGACCTACTGCATGCTCACGAGCGGGCAGAAGGGCACCTGGGACCCGAAGAAGACGAGCACGGCGATGGCGCGCACGCGCGAGCGCGAGCAGCGCGCCGCCGGCGAGGCGATCGGCGTTCGAGGCTTCGTGTTCCTGGGCCACGAGGACGGTGAGCTGGAGGTCTCCATGAAGCTGCGCGGCGAGGTCTGTCGCGTCATACGCGAGCACAGGCCCGACGCGGTGTTCACGAACGACCCTTGGAGCCACTATCAGACGCATCCCGATCACCGGGTAGCCGGCTGGACCGGCCTCGATGGCGTGATCGCCGCGCGAGACCATCTGTTCTTCCCCGAGCAGCTTCGCGGCGGGAAGCTGAGGAAGCACCGTGTGCCGAGCGTGTTCCTGTTCGGCACGCGCGAGCCCAACGTGTGGTTCGACATCAGCGGCACCATCGACAAGAAGATCCGTGCGCTGCAATCCCACATCTCACAGCTCGGCGGCCGCGAGGGATTCCCGGAGCGCATGCGCGCGCGGGCGACGGAGACCGGGAGCGCATGGAACGTCGGACCCGCGGAGGCGTTCCGCTACATCGAGCTCGGTTAGCGCCGCACGGCGCTACGCTCGCGCGCGTGCGTGAGGAGACCAGCCTGGGCGGAAATCTCAACGACGCGGTGCGCGTCGGCGACACGGTGCGGCGGACGACCGGTCACTGGACGCCGGCGATCCATGCGCTGCTGCGCTACCTCGAGTCCCGGGACTTTCCGGCTCCTCGCGTCCGCGGAATCGACGATGAGGGACGCGAGATCCTCGAGTACATCCCAGGCGTCGCGCACTCCGGGACGAACGAGCCGCTGCCCGACCACGTCCTGGACGAGGTCAACCTGATCGATGCGGCGAAGCTACTGCGTCGCTATCACGACGTCGTGGCCGACTTTCGGCCGCCGAAGGACGCGCATTGGCGCATCGTCGCCCCGACAAAGCACGAGATCATCTGTCACAACGACTGGTCGCCGTGGAACGCGCTGTTTCGCGACGGCCGCGTCGCGCTGACGCTCGATTGGGATCTCGCGGGTCCCGGATCGCGCCTTTGGGGCGTCGCCAACGGAGCGGCATCCTGGGTGCCCCTCTCTTCGGAACACACCCGTCACACCATCGCGCAGAAGGCGGCGCGACTACGGCTCTTCCTCGACGCGTACGGGCTCAGCGAGCGAAGCGAGTTCATCTCGACCGTACAGCTGCAATTCCAGCACGTCGGCCAGGTCGTCGCGGATGCCGCCCGGCTCGGCGATCCCGGAATGCAGCGACTCGTGCGGATGGACGTACCGTCGAAGCTGCGCGCGGACGTGGACGACCTCGAGCGCCACCGCGCGGTCCTGGAGCGCGCCCTTTAGGCGTCGCGTCCGCACGCGCGGCGTGAGCAGCCGCTAGTGCTTGAAGTGGCGCCGACCCGTGAAGAGCATGGCCATGCGGTGCTTGTTCGCCGTCTCGATCATCATCGCGTCGCGCATCGACCCGCCCGGCTGGATGATCGCCGTCACACCGGCGCGCGCGGCGACCTCGATGCCATCGGGGAATGGGAAGTACGCGTCGGACGACATGACAGCGAGGCGCGCGTTCTCCCCGGCCTTGCGAACGGCGACTTCGACCGCGACCACGCGCGAGAGCTGCCCTGGCCCCACGCCGACGGTCGCGAGCTGCTTCGCGAGCACGATCGCGTTCGACGTGACGTGGCGGACGCAACGCCACGCGAAGATCAGGTCGGTGAGCTCCTCGAGCGTCGGTTTGCGCTCGGTCACGACCTTGAAGTTGCTCTCGTCGGCGACCGTCTCGTCGGGTGTCTGCACGAGGAGCCCGCCCGCGACCCGCTTCATGTCGAACGCACGCGCGTCGGGCCGCCGCAGATGCTTGCCGACCAGCGCGTTCGGCACAGACAGGATCTCGAGATTCTTCCGCTGCTTGAGCAGCGGCAGCGCGTCGGGCTCGTAGCCGGGCGCGATGATCGCCTCGTAGAATGTGTCCTGCATCGCCTCGGCCAGCTCCTTCGTGACCGTGCGGTTGGCACCGACTATGCCGCCGAAGGCGGAGACCGAATCGCACATGAACGCGCGCTTGTACGCGGAGGTGATGTCGAGCTCTGATGCGATGCCGCAGGGGTTCTGGTGCTTCACGATCGCTACGGTCGGCTGCGTGAAGTCCGACGCCAGGCGCCACGCCGCGTTGATGTCGAGGAGGTTGTTGAAGCTGGCCGCCTTCCCGTGGAGCTGCTCCATCGCGACCATCGCCGCTTCCTCCTCGCCGCGGAGGGCATAGAACGCGGCCTGCTGGTGGGGGTTCTCGCCATAACGAAGGTCGCGCACCTTGCGGAGCGCGAGTGCCATCTCGTCCGGGAACGAGATCCCCGCGTCCGCGACGAAGCGAGACGCGATCGCCGCGTCGTACGCGGCGGTATGCGAGAAGGCCTCGGCCGCCAGCATGCGGCGCGTCTCGTGCGACACGCTGCCGCGCTCCCGCAGCTCGTCGAGCACCGCCTGGTAGCGGCTGGGACGCGACACGACGACGACATCCTGATAGTTCTTGGCGCCCGCCCGGAGCAGCGCGACACCGCCGATGTCGATGTTCTCGTGCAGCTCCGCTCCGCGCTTTCCCGCGGCCGCCGAGCGGCTGAACGGGTAGAGGTTCACGGCGACGAGATCGATCGGCTCGATCCCCTCCCGCGCGAGCTCCTCCTGGTGCGCCGGGTCATCGCGCCGCGCGAGGACGGCCGCGTGGATGCGCGGATGAAGCGTCTTGTCGCGGCCGCCGAGCAGCGCCGGCGCGCCGGTAACGTCCTCGACCGAGCGCGCTTCGATGCCCTCCGACAGGAGGGCCGCGCGCGTACCGTCCGTGGCGACCAGGTCCCAGCCCAGGTCGCGCAGACCACGCGCGAACGCGATGAGACCATCGAGGTCTGAGACTGAGAGAAGGGCTCGCACAGGTTCTCCCCCTGCCAGAGCGTCGTGGGATGAGCGTGGGTATGCGCGGCTAGTATAGCCAGGCAGTGCCCTTCGATCCCGCTCACTTCGTGGAGCGATTCTTCTCGCCCTTCAACCCAGAGTCCCGGTTCTACTGGCCGGCGGTGTATTCGCTCGTCATGGCGCTGCTCGTCAACATCGCCTGGTACAACTGGCGGCGCCGCGGGACGATCGCACCCCCTGAAAATGCCGTGAAGCCGTGGGCCTTCTGGATCAACGTCGTCTTCGTCATTTGGACGACGGTGCTGCTCATCGCGAAGGTGCCGTTCTTCCTGATCGCGATCTCGGTGCTCTTCAACATCGGTCTGGTCGTCTACATGTACGAGTTCTGGCTTCCGCCGCAAGAGGCCGCTTGGGAGCGCGAGCGCCGCCGCAAGTCGTACTTCCCGGAGACCCGGAAGAGGAAGCGCCGCCGCTAGCTTCGCTCCGTCCGCTCGACGGACCGCGCCCAGCCGTAACGGTGCTCGGGCCGCCCCGTCCGGCCGTAGCGCATCGCGACGTCGACCAGGCCTGAACGCGCGAGATGATCGAGGTATCGGCGTGACGTGACCCGGCTCACGCCGGTCCGCTCGGCGACCTCCTCGGCCGACAGGTCGCCGCCCGCGCCGCGCAACGTCCGCGCCACGAGCGCGAAGGTCGCGGGTGAGAGCCCCTTCGGAAGCGAGGGCGGGGTGGAGGCCGCGCGCAGGGTCGCGTACAGCTCGTCGATCTCGCCCTGGTCGACCTCGCGGACCTGACCGAGCCGCGAGCGCATGGCGGCATAGCTCTCGAGCTTCTCCCGGAACGCGTTGAACTGGAACGGCTTCACGAGGTAGTGGACGACGCCGCCCTGCAGAGCAGAGCGCAGCGTCGCGACGTCGTTCGCCGCCGTGATCACGATCACGTCCACGGGTGGCCGGCCGGTCGCGTGGATTTCGCGCAGGACCTCGAGCCCCGCTCGGTCCGGCAGATACAGATCCAGCAGGACGAGGTCCGGGCTGTTCCGTTCAGCGAGCGTCAGCGCCTCGCGCGCCGTATGGGCTACGCCGACGACCGAGAAGGAGGGCAGACGCTCGAGGAAGCCGCGGTGGATGTCGGCGATCCGGAAGTCGTCCTCGACGATCAGCGTCCGGATCGTGCCCGCGGCCGCGCTCATGCGCTCGAGGACGGGATGAGCGCCGTGAACACGGCGCCACCCTCGTTCGCCACGCTCACCCAGCCTCCCCGACGCTGCGCGATCTGGCGGACGAGCGCGAGCCCGAGCCCGTAGTGCGTTCCACCTCGCTTGGTCGTGAATCCCTCGCGGAAGATCTCCTCGACCGCGCGCTCGTCGATACCCGGACCGGAGTCCCGGACGCGCACCGCCACACCATCGGACCGCGCTGCCACGTTCACCTCGATCCAAGCTTTCGGTGAGCCTGACGCGGCGTCGATCGCGTTGTCCACGAGATTGCCCACCACGGTGATGAGATCGCGGACGTCCACGAGGTCTGCCGGTAGCCGCGCGTCGGATGCCAGCCTGAACTCGACGTGGCGCTCGGACGCGAGCGCGGCCTTCGCGAGTAGGAGCGCCGCCAGTGCCGGATCACCGATGCGCTGCTGGACGAGGTCGACGAGCTCCTGCTGCACGAGTGATGTCTCCGCGATGAATCGGATCGCCTCATCGGTGCGACCAAGCTCGATGAGCCCACCGACGACATGCAGCTTGTTCGAGAACTCGTGCGCCTGAGCGCGCAGCGCCTGCGCGAGGCCCCGGACCGTATCGAGCTCCTTTAGCACGCCCTCGAGCTCGGTTCGGTCACGGAGCGTGACCACCGCGCCGACATCGGCGCCGCGGATCGAGACCGGCATGCGATTCGCGACGAGCACGCGATGCCCCGCAAGGACCACCTGGTCGACCCCGCTCACGGTGCCGTCGAGTACGTCGCGGACGCGGCCCTCCGGGACGACATCACTGAGCGATCGGCTCTCGATCGACGCGGGGAGCCCGAGAAGACGGCGCGCTTCGTCGTTCGCGAGCGTCACGCGGCCCGCGCTGTCCAGAGCCAGTACGCCTTCGCGGATCCCGTGCAGCATCGCGTCGCGCTGCTCGAGAAGACCGGCTATCTCGCGGGCGCCCAGCCCGAACGTCTGCCGGTCGAAGCGCCGCGCGAGCCATAGTGACCCGGCCACCCCGATGGCCAGAGCGAGCAGCACGCTCAGGGTCATCGTCGGGAACGCCTGGGCGAGCTTCGCCGACAGCTCCTGCTCGAGGAAACCCACGGAGACGATGCCCAGCACTTCGCCACGGTCGTCGTGGACGGGCACCTTCGCCCTGAGCGATCGACCGAGGGTGCCCTGCTCCCAGCCCACGAAGTCCTCACCGGCGAGCGCGGTGGTCGGGTCGGTCGAGACGCGCTTGCCGATGTTCTCGGGGTTGGGGTGCGAATAGCGAATGCCGTCTTTGTTCGCGACGACGATGAACGACGCCCCGACGCTCCGCCGGATCGCCTCCGCGATCGGCTGGATCGTCTTCGGCGGGTCGGGATCGCTCATCGCCTCGACGATGTCGGGCGTCGCGGCGACAGCGTGGCCGATCGCCAGCGCCCGCTGCTTGTACTGCTCGTCGATCTGCGCCGAGACGAGCGCGTACGAGGCGAGCGCGCCGAGGACGACGGTCGCGGCGACGAGCGCGAGCTGGAGCATGAGGAGCTGCGAGGAAAGCGACTTCGGACGCACGACTATTCTCGCGAGTAGCCTACTGCCCCGGATCTCTGACGCCGCCGATCGTGTCGATGACCGTGTTGACCAGACCGTTGCCAGACGTCTTCGCTTCACGGATGTAGATGTCCTCGACCGGGTTGTGCGTTCCCTTGTCGAACGCGAAGCTGCCGCTCGGCCCCTTGAACGTCGCGGCTTCGAGCGCCGCGATCAGGGCGTCGGTGTTCTTGGCGTCACCCCTGGTCGACCCCAGCGCGGCATCCAGAGCCTTCATCGCATCCCACATCTCGACGGCGTAGCCGTCTGGGACCAGCGGGAGGCCCGTGGTCTCGTCCTTGTACGCCTTCCCGAATTCGTCGATGAAGGTCTTGTTTTCGGGGTTGTCGAGGTCCGGCGACCAATAGAAGGAGGAGATGATGCCCGCGCCGGCCTGCCTGGTGACCTTGAGCACTTCGGTGTCGGCGAATGGTCCAGGGCCAAAGAGCCTGTAGCCGGCGGCGCGCATGCCCGCGGCGTCCCAGGCGGTGACGAATCCTTCGGCGTCGTCCGTGATGAAGGCGGCGAAGACGCCCTTCGCCGGCTGCGCCTTGATGGCCGCCACGATCTTCCCCCACTCGGCGCCGCTCTTCGGCGGGACGACGGTCCGGGCGACCGCTTTGCCGCCGTTCTTCGCAATGCCCTCGGTGAAGGCCGACGCGGACTCACTGCCGAACGCGTCATCCGAGTACACGAGATAGAAGTCCTTCAGTCCGCTCTTCGACGCCCACTCGCCGAGCGGCTCGCTCATCTGCCACGAGGAGGCGGCGCTGCGGAACGTGAACTTGCTCTTGCAGCTGGGGGTGCAGCCCGCGACCGTGCGAGTGAGGGCGTTCCCGCTCGCGTTGGTGTCGACGTAGACGATCTTCGATGCTTCGGCGCTGTCGCGGAGCTGGTAGGCGGCGGGCGTCCCCGCGCCGCCCAGCAGCAGCTCGACGTGGTCCTGGTCGAGGAACTGGCGGATGCGCACGTCGTTGGTCGCCGGGTCGAGCAGTGACTCGTCGTTGTATACGAGCTTCACGTCGCGGCCGCCGAGCTTTCCGCCCTGCACCTTCACGTAGAGATCCGCGGCGCGGCGCTGCGACGCCCCGATGTCGGAGTCCAACGCTGACTCGGTGAAGGGAACGAGCACGCCGATCTTGAGCGGCCCGGCCGCGGCGGCGCTCGGCGCGGACGTCGAGGACTCGGGTGAGGCAACGGGCGGCGGGCTCGCCGTGCATGCCGCGACCAGAACGGTCGCGAGCGTCGCGCCGAGGATCCGCTTGCGCCTCGTCAGCTCAGCACCTTCTCTTCACACCCGCGAGGCTCGAGGAGCGCCGACCCGCGCGGCCGGCGCTCCCGAGCGCGGGAGGGTTACTTCCCGGCCGTGACGAACTCATCGGTATAGGACTTCGTGAGATCGATGTTCGGATTCTTGATGACGTTGTCGTTGAACTGCTTCAGGAGGCTCAGCTCGAACTCGGGCGCGCCCTTTGGCATCTTCCCGTCGGGGCTGAACATTCCCATGCTGTCCGCAAGCGCCTGGATGTAGGCGGCCTTGTCGCCACCGTAGTAGTCCGCCGGCAGCTTCTCTGCGATCTCGGTCGGCGTGTGCGTGGCGATCCACTTGAGAGTCTTCACGTAGGCGTTGACGACGCGCTGCACGATCGGCTTGTTCGCCGCGATGTAGTCAGCGCGCGCGAAGATCGAGATGAACGGGTAGTCGCCGCCCAGGGCGGCACGCGTGGTCTCGGGCTTCGAGAGGTCGACGAGCAGCTGGCCGTCCCCGGTCTTCTGCATGCGCAGTACGGTCGGCTGCGTCGTGATGCCGACGTCGATCACGCCCTGCTTCATCGCGGCGATGAACTGATCGCCCGCGCCGGCAGCCACGAACTTGATGTCGGACACCTGCAGGCCGGCTTTGAGGGTCATGGCGCGCATGAGCGTGTGCGTGCCCGAGCCGATGGACGTGACGCCCGCGCTGACACCCTTCCAGTCCTTCGGGGACTTGATGGTGGCGGCCGCCTTTGCGGAGACCATCACGAACTCGCCTGGCTCCTGGAGGAGCAGGGCGATCATCGTGATCGACTTACCGGCCGCCGCGATGTCGATGGTGTGGTCGTACGAGCCGGAACCGATGTCGACATTGCCCGCGACAACCTCCACCGTCGTGTCCTTACCGGACGGCTCGTCGATGAGGTCGACGGTCAGGTTCTGCTCCTGGAAGTAGCCGAGCGCCTCGGTGAGCTTGTTCGGCAGATAGATCTGCTTGTTCAAGCCGCCGACCATGATCGAGACCTTCGCGGGTGCCGGTGTCGCCGCCGACGTGGCGGCGGCGCTTCCCGCCGCGCTCGGCGCAGCGCTCGGTGACGCCGCGGTCCCGCCGCACGCGGCTGCGATGACGGTCGCCGTGATCGCGAGTGCCCAGATGCGATTGCGCATGTGTCCTCCCTTTCGTTCCTTCGCGTGTCGCAGTTATCTAGATGGTCACGTCGGTGATCGCGTTGGGGCGCCAGCGGATAAGACGGTTTTCGACCCTGGTGACGACCGCTTCGGCAAGGATCGCGACGACCGCGAGGATCAGCATCGCCGCGTACACGCCATTCGCGTTGAAGGTGCCCTGCGCCGTGGCGATCATCAGACCGATCCCCTGCCGTGCGCCGAGGTACTCGCCGACGATCGCGCCGACCAGCGCGAACCCGAAGCTCGTATGCAGGCTCGCCGTGATCCACGACAACGCCGACGGAAGGATGACGTGGCGGTTCAGCTGCCCCGGTCCCGCGCCGAGGATGCGGGCGTTGGCCAGCAGATCGCGGTCGACCTCGCGCACACCTTGAAACGCGTTGAAGAACACGACGAAGAAGACGAGGACCACGGCGAGGGCGACTTTCGAGGCGAGCCCGAGGCCGAGCGAGATCGTGAAGATGGAGCCGAGTACGACGCGCGGCATCGCGTTCATCGCCTTGATGTATGGCCCTAGGACGTCGGAGAGCAGGCGATTGCGGCCGAGCGCGACACCAAAGACGATGCCGAGGATCACGCCGATCGCGAAGCCGAGGACCGTCTCCTCGAGCGTGACGACGATCTGTTCCCAGAGCG
>JBGPKU010000037.1:0-27487 GCA_041486085.1 Candidatus Limnocylindria bacterium
AGGACGTATGTGGCCAGCACAGCCTCCCATGCCGCGATCGCGGCTGCCCTGGAAGTGTCCGGCCGGGGTGTGGGCGGTCGGCGGTCGGCGGGTTGAGTTCTGGTTGAGGCGCGCGCGGGCCGCGCTGCTAGGCCCTGCCGGCGAGCAGCGAGAGCAGCGCCATGCGCACGAACAGGCCGTTCCGAGCTTGCCGGAAGCACGCGATCCGCTCGTCGCCGTCCAGCTCCGGCGGCAGCTCGCGGCCGCGCGGGAGCGGATGCAGCACCCGCGCGTGGCGGGGAAGCCGCTCGAGGATGTCCTGGTCGACCACGTACGACGCAGGCTGGCCGTCGAAGCGCTCGGCGTGCTCGAGGCGGTAGGAGTACGCGCGCGTCATGTACACGATGTCGACGCGGTCGGCGATCGTGCGCAGGTCGCGTACCTCTTCCACGCGAACGCCGTGCGTCTCCATGTGCTCGCGCACGTCGCTGCGCATGCGCAGCAGCTCGGGCGAGACGAGAAAGACCTGGACCTCGCGCAGCGACGCGAGGAGGTACGCAAGCGAGTTCGTCGATCGCTGATAGGAGAGGTCGCCGACCAGCGCGATCCGGATGCCGTCGAGCCTTCCGAGCTCGCGCCAGATCGTGTACACGTCGAGCAGCGCCTGGGTGGGGTGCTGCCCTGCGCCGTCGCCGGCGTTGATGACCGGCGCGCGCGACACCGACGCGGCCCGAGCCGCGCCGCCCTCCTCGTGGTGCCGGACCAGGATGAAGTCGTACCCGTACTCGTTCAGGACGTGGACGCGATCCTCGATGCGCTCGTCCTCGGCCTTGTGCTCGTGGCTGTCCATCCCCGAGACAGCGCCGCCGAGCAGCGTGGTCGCCGTCTCGAAGGAGACCCGCGTGCGCGTGCTCGGCTCGTAGAAGAGATAGAACATGCGGCGACCTGCGAGCGGACGCGGCATGGCTTCCAGCGGGGTGCCCTCGAGCCGGCTCGCGAGCGGGAACAGCTCGCGCTCGAACCAGTCGCGCTCGAATTGCCGCGCGTCCAGGACGTGCCGCAGATCCATCGACGCGAGCCTACCGTCTTGCGAGCCTAAGCCTTCGGCTTCTCTCCCTTGCCGACGAGCCAGCCCCACTTCTCCAGCGCGCGCCGCTTGGTCTCGGGCGTGGGCAGCTGCGAGCGCGGGAAGCGGTCCCGCCACTCCCACGGCCGGGTCGCGTCGATGATCGCGCGCGACGACAGGCCCTTGCGGTCCGGATGGATGCGCGGGTCGAGCGGGCCCGACCACATGCGCGGGATGATGTCGATCGACTCGGATGGGTCCGAGCGCGTGCACATCGCCCAGAGCACCTCCTCGAGGTCCATCACGTCGATGTCCTCGTCGACCACGATGGTGTAGCGGCCGAGATACGCGCCCGAGTGCACCGTCGCCGCGGCGTGGCCGACCTGGCGCGCGTGACCCGCGTAGCGCTGGTTGATCGAGATCGCGTTGAAGAGACGCGAGCCGCCGACCTCGTGGCACCACACGCCGGTGATGCCCGGGATGGACGCTGCCTCGAGGTCGCCGCGCAGCCGCGCGGAGCGCATGAACGCGCGATAGAAGGACTGCTCGTCGGGCGGCACGTTCGGCGGCGACGCGAGGACGATCGGGTCGTTGCGGTGGTAGATCGCCTCGACCCGCATTACCGGCTCCTCGCGCTCTCCCGACGCGTAGTAGCCGGTCCACTCGCCGAACGGGCCCTCGGCCATCTTGTCCGTTTCGCTCGCAAACCCTTCGATGACGATCTCGGCCTCGGCCGGGATCGGCAGGCCGGTGACCGGCCCCTTCACGACGCGATACGGCGTGCCGCGGACGCCCCCGGCCCAGTCGTACTCGGTGATGCCGTACGGGATCTCGGTGCACGCCGCGAGGAAGAGCAGCGGATCTCCACCCGGGACGAACGCGACCGGCATCTTCTGCCCCTTGGCGAACCACTTGTCGCGATGCTGGCGCCCGTGCTTGCCCGGTGAGATGTAGAAGCCGAGCGTGTTCTTGTTCTGGACCATCACGCGGTAGGTACCCAGGTTCACCCAACCCTCGTCGGGGTCCATCGTGATATCGAAGCTGCCGGTGCCGAGGTAGCGGCCGCCGTCGAACTCGTGCCACTTCGGCGCGGGGAACCGCAGCACGTCGACCTCGGAGCCGCGCATCACGTTCTCGAACACCGGGCCGTCCTTCACGGTCTCCGCCTGGATCGTTGGGATGCCCTTGCGGACGCGCTCCTGCCACAGGCGGACCATCTCGTGCGGGGACGCGCCCTGCGGCAGGCCGAGCGTCACCGCGATGCGGCCGAACGAGCCAAGGCCGTTCGCGAGCACGCGGAAGCCCTTCTTGAACCCCGGGATCTCGTCGAAGATCGTGGCCTTTGACGGCCGCGTGCGGCCCAGGAGCTCCGTGGCCATCCCGATGTCCTCTTCGGTGTTGGCGCCGGTGACCACCTGCAGCTCGCCGATCTCGGCGACCTTCTTCAGCCATTCGCGAAGGTCGGTCGGGGTCTGGACGTCGGTGCGCATCGTCGTGGCCATCGTCGATCGGAAATGTTAATACCATTGGACCATCGGACGAGGCGGGGGCACACTGCCGCGATGAAGCTCGAGGCTCGTGACGTCGTCATCCACCATCGCCGTCAGCGATTCGGCGACATGTTGCTCGCCGTCGACCGCGTTTCCCTGCAGGTGGAGGAGGGAGAGTTCGTCGCGATCGTCGGACCGTCGGGCTGCGGCAAGACCACATTCCTCAATGCTGTCGACGGCCTCCTTCCCGTGACGTCCGGGACGCTCGCGGTGAATGGCCGGAGGATCGTCGGCCCGGGTCGCGACCGCGGCATGGTCTTCCAGCAGCCGAGCCTGCTGCCGTGGCGCACGGTCACCTCCAACGTCGCGTACGGCCTCGAGATCCAGCACGTCCCGCGCCCCGAGGCGCGCCGTCGTGCGAAGCACTTCGTCGATCTCGTCGGCCTCTCGAGCTTCGCGGAGTCGTTCCCACTCGAGCTGTCAGGCGGCATGCAGCAGCGTGTGAACCTCGCGCGCGCGCTCGCGGTCGATCCGGACGTGCTGCTCCTCGACGAGCCGTTCGCCGCGCTCGACGCGCAGACGCGCGAGACGATGCAGCACGAGCTGCTGCGTGTGTGGAACCAGACGAGGAAGACCGCGATCTTCCTCACGCACGACATCGTCGAGGCGGTCTACCTCGCCGACCGCGTCTTCGTCTTCAGCGCCCGGCCCGGGAGGGTGAAGGAGACGCTGCCCGTCGACCTTCCGCGTCCGCGCGATCTGCGCATCAAGCTCGATCCGCGCTTCGTCGCGATACAGACGCGGATCTGGGAGAGCATCCGGGAGGAAGCCGCGCGCGAAGGGCTTTCGGTGGCGGCCTCGTGACGACGGACACCGAGGCCATCGCCAGCGCGAGCGACGCGCCGGTGCGCGCCTCGCGCCAGGCGCCGCTGCTCACGACGACGCCGCTGCCGCGGCAGAGCTGGATCCGCCGGCACGAGCCGCTCGTCATCGGCCTGGTCGCGGTGGTCGTGTTCCTCGTCGCGTGGCAGCTCGTGGCCAACGCGCGCATCTGGTCGCGCCTCTTCCTGCCCGGTCCGGCAGACGTGATCGAGGCGTTCGGCGATCTCGCGAGCGGCGGGGAGCTCGCGGTCGACGTGGCCACCTCGGCGCAGGAGTTCGCGGTGGGCTACGTGTTCGCGGCGGTCGTGGCGATCCCGCTCGGGATGCTCCTCGGCTGGTATCCGCGGCTGCGCTACGCCCTCGATCCGTTCGTCACCTTCCTGTACGCGACGCCGCGGATCGTGCTGCTGCCCCTATTCATCATCTGGTTCGGCATCGGCATCGAGTCGAAGATCGCGGTCATCTTCCTCGGCGCGTTCTTCGCGATCCTCATCAGCACGACCGCCGGCGTGCGCAGTCTCGACACGCAGCTCATCCGCGTCGCGCGCTCGCTGGGTGGTGGCGACCTCGTGATCTTCCAGACCATCGCGCTGCCGGCGTCCGTGCCCTTCATCCTCACCGGCTTGCGCCTCGGCCTGGGGCACGCGCTCATCGGCGTGGTCGTCGGCGAATACGTCGCGGCGCAGCACGGCATCGGGAAGGTGATGATGATCGCAGGCCAGACGTTCCAGAGCGCCGTCGTGTTCGCCGGCCTGTTCATCATCGCGGCCGCCGGTCTCGTGCTCACGCTCGTTCTCCAGAGGCTCGAACGCCACTTCGATGCCTGGCGGCCGCAGCGCTGACCGTGACGACGACCGCCGACGTGTACTGCGGCGTGCGCCAAGCGCGCACGCCAGGCAGATGAGCGCCGCCGAGCTGCGCGATCACGACCTCGCGCGCCTGGTGCTCTCGCGCATCGCGCACCCCGTCGCGATCGTGGGCGCCGCGCACGCGGAGGAGCGTTCGTGCGGCACCGGGACCGCGATGTACGTCTCGCTCGCGCCGCCGATGATCGCGATCGCCGAGCACCCCGGGTCGCGCACGGCGCGGCTGATACGGGACAGCGGCGAGTTCAGCCTGTCGCTGCTGCACGACTCCCAGCAGGACATCGCCGCCGCCGCGGGCAAGTCCGCCGCCGGACCGGACAAGTTCGCGACCCTGAAGATCGCGACCGTCGAGCCGCCGGCCGGCTCGCGGGCGCCCGGGGTCGCCGGGAGCATCGCGGTGCTCTGGTGCCGCGTCGTCCACAGCGCGCGGACCGGCGATCACGAGCTCTTCGTCGGCGAGATCAAGGCGCACCATGTCGACGACCACCGCTGGGACCCGCTGCTCCGCTACCGGCGCCGCTATTTCCGTCTCGGCCACTGGACGTCGGACGAATCGCCGGAGGGCTATCCGACGTGAGCGCCGACCGCGACATCCGGCTCGAGGTCGCGACGGCCACGCGCGTCCTCGCCGTGGCCGGCCTCTTCGATATGCACGGGCACATCTCGATCCGCGACGGTGACGCCATCCACATCTGCGATCGCGGCGCCAGCCGGCTCACGCTGCGCCCCGAGCTGGTCGCAGCGGTGCGCGTGTCGGACGGCGCTCGGCTCTCCGAGGCAATGCCGCCGTCCGAGACATCGATCCATCTGGCGGCGTACCGCGCGAAGCCGGAGGTGCGCAGCGTCGCGCACTTCCATCCGCTCTACGCGACCGCGTTCGCCGTTGCCGGCCGGCCGCTCGAGCCCGCCTCCAACGCGGGCGCGTTCTTCGGCGGCACGATCCCGGTGCACGACAACCCCGAGCTCATCCGCAGCGACGAGCTCGGCCTGCCGGTCGCGCGCGACATGGGCGCGTCGGGCGCGCTCCTGCTCCGCGGGCACGGCGCGCTGGTCGTGGGCCGGGACGTGGCGGAGTGCGTCACCGCGGCGCTCTATCTCGAGGAGAGCGCGCACCGCAACTACGTCGCCGCGGGTCTCGGCACGATCAAGACGTACACGCAGGCTGAGATCCGGCGCGTCCGGGAGATGCTGGCAAGCCGCTTCGTCATCGAGAAGACCTGGCTGTACGCGCTCGAGAAGGCGAGGGTTGCCGGCGCGCTCGCCGACCTCGACTGAAGCGCCGGCCTACCCGCCGCCGCCCGAGCCGGGCTGATCGACACCGGCCGCGATGGTCGCGACGGGGTCCGGATTCCCTCTGAACCCCCGCACCTCGCCCGTCTTCGCGTTCACGACGACAAGCGAAGCGCCGATCGCGGCAGCTCCCAGCAGCATCGCGAACTGCGGCCCGCCGATCGATACCGCGAGCCCGCTCTCGAGCTGGGAGGCTTGGGTGAGACCGCGGCCCGCCAGGAGGATCACGCCCATCGCGCGCCCGCGGAAGGCCTCCTCGGTCTGCAGCTGGAAGATGGTGTTGCGCATCGTCGTCCAAAGCGCGTCGGTGAGACCGCAGGCCGCGAGCAGCAGCGCGGCGACCGGAAAGCTCGTCGCGAATCCGAGTCCCGCGAAGGCGAGGCAATAGCTCGCCCCGGACACCATCATCGCGCGCCCCTTGTGCTCGAGGTCGCCGCTCATCACCAGGAACGCCGTGCCGACGAGCGCGCCGACCGCCTGGCTCGAGAGCAGCAAGCCCAGCCCCTCCGGACCGGCATGCAAGACGTCGGCGGCGAGGATCGTGATCAGGGCGGTGTTGATCCCGAAGAAGCTGTGGATCGACTCGAGGATCAGGACCGAGCGGAGCAGCGGCCGGCCGAGGCTGTACGCCAGGCCCTGCGCCGCGGCGCGAAGGAGCGGCGCGGATGCGGCCAGCGGCGCCTCACGCACGTGCATCGCGGCGACCGCGACCAGGATGGCCGCGTAGCTCGCCACGTTGATGAAGTACGAGACCGCGGGACCGTAGACGGCGATGATGACGCCGGCGAGTCCCGGCCCCGCGAGCCGTCCGACCCGGAAGATCGCCGCGTTCAGCATGACCGCGTTCTGCATCTCCGAGCGCGGCACCAGGTTGGGGAAGAGCGATCGTCGCGCCGGGGCATCGAAGGAGCCGATGGCCCCGTTCACCGCGCTGAAGACGTAGATGTGCCAGGCCTCGACGCGTCCGGTGACGACCAGCACGCCGAGCACCAGCGACGACAGCGCGAACGACGACTGCGTGATGAACAGCAACCGGCGACGCGGGAAGCGATCGGCGATGGCTCCTCCGATGAGGCCGAAGACGACGATCGAAAGAGCGCGGAGGGCACCACCCACGCCGAGGAGGACGGGCGACCGGGTGATCTCGTAGAGGAGCCACGCGGTGGTCGTGGTCTCCATCCAGTCGCCGACGATCGAGACGGTCAGCCCGCTCCAGTACAGGGCGAAGTCGCGGTGACGGAGCGGACGTAGACCGGGGAAGCGCTGTAGCAGGATTAGCATTCTCGCCGTGTTCACGCCCATACGGCAATCGCGTGCCTCGGGCGAGATCGTGTCGCAGATCGAGCGCGCGATCTTCGCCGCGGAGCTCACGGCCGGTGACCGCCTGCAGTCCGAGCGGGAGCTGGCCGAGCAGTTCGGCGTGTCGCGGATCACGGTGCGTGACGCGCTCCGCGTCCTCGAGGCCCGTGGCCTGATCCGCGTGAAGGTGGGAGCGACCGGTGGCGCGTTCGTCGCCGACGCGAACACCGATCGCGTCGCGGAGTCCATCTCGACGCTCATCCGCCTCAAGCGCATGACGCTCTCCGAGCTCGCCGAGGCCCGCAAGGTCGTCGAGGCCGCCACGGCCGAGCTCGCCGCTCAGCGCGCCGACGCGGCCTCGGTCAGCCGGCTGCAGCAGAATGTCGACCGCGCGCGGCCGCTGCTGCGCGAGCCGATCACGCACGCCGACGCGAGCATGGACTTTCACGTCGAGCTCGCCCGCGCGGCTGGGAACGAGGTGCTCGAGGCGACCGTCGAGGCCTACCGGGAGCTCCTGGTCCCGTCCATCCGCGACCTGCGCGACGAGAAGTCCGGACGCGCGACGCAGAAGGCCCACGAAGAGCTGGTCGAGGCCGTCCGCCGGCACGACCCCGAAGGCGCGCGCGAGGTGATGCTCGTGCACCTCGCCGACTTCGAGAAGCGGCTGCGACGAAGCCTCGCCGATCGCACGGACGCGGAGCGGCCGGCGGTCCTCGGCGCGCCGCGTCTGGTCCGCACCACGCGCCGCTCGTAGCGGTGAGCGAGCCGCGGCGCATCATCGTCGCGATCTCAGGCGCGTCCGGTGCGATCTACGGCATCCGCGCGCTCGAGACGATCCGCGAGGACCGCGGGGTGGAGCTTCACCTGATCGTCTCGTCCGGCGCCAAGGCGACGATCGCGTACGAGACCGACCGCACCTACGCCGACGTCATCGGTCTGGCCGATGTCGTCCACGATGAGAAGGACCTCGCGGCCTCGCTCGCCTCCGGCACCTTCCGGACGAACGGGATGCTCGTCGCCCCGTGCAGCATCCGAACGATGGCCGCGGTCGCGAACGCCCTCAACGACAACCTCATCGTGCGCGCGGCCGACGTCCACCTCAAGGAGCGGAGAAAGCTCGTCCTCATGGTCCGCGAGACTCCGCTCAACGCGACCCACCTCCGCCTGATGCACGAGCTCACCCTGGCCGGCGCGGTCATCCTGCCGCCGGTGCCGGGCTTCTATCAGAAGCCGAAGACGCTGATGGACCTGGTCGACCACAGCGTGGGCAAGGCGCTCGATCAGCTGGGCATCGAGCACCACCTCTTCCGCCGCTGGACCGGTCCCGAGCTCTAGGGGAGGGCGTCCTCCTCCAATACGTTCTCGCGGCCGTCGTCACGACGGCCGAGGGCACGATCAACCTGCTGTACGCGCCGTACCTCGACGCGCACGGCTACGCGCTGCCGAGCATCGGCACGCTGTCGGCGCTCTTCGCGATCTTTCGCCTGGTCTCGCGCGTTCCCGCCGGCGCCGCGTACCGGCCGGCACGCGCGCGACGCCAGCTGCTCGTGTGGCTCTTCGTCTTCACGGCATCGACGAGCGGTTTCGCCTTCATCGGCGGGTCGCTCCCGCTCGTCGTCGCGCTGACCGTCGTCCATGGGTACGCGTTCGGCGCGCTGGGCACGATCAACCTCGCGGTGACGATCGACCTCACCGGCGGGCAGCGCGCCGGCGCGACGATGGGCTGGTACACGGCCGCGATCTCGACCGGCTACGCGATCGGCGCCTTCCTCGGCGGCGCGCTCGCCGACCGGTTCAGCGTCGCGGCCGCCCTCGCCGTTCTCGGCGCGCTCCCGGCGCTCTCCGCGGCGCTGGTCCTGCGCCTGCCCCCCATCGACGCGCCGCCGCACGAGGTCGCGCGCGCGCCGGGTCTGCGGGGTCTGCTCGTCGCGCACGTGCGCGTCGACGCGCGCGTGTGGCTCGCGTTCGTGGTCGTCCTCTACATCAACATCGTCTCGGACGCGATCGACACGTTCTTCCCGCTCTACGCGCTGTCCATCGGGCTGCCACTTGCCGCCTCAGGCCTGCTGAAGGGACTGAAGTCGGGCGCGGCGACATTCATCCGGTTCATCTCCGGTGGCGTCTTCCGTTTCGTCGACCACCGGACGGTCAACGTCTGGGGTGTGGTGGTCATGTCTGGGTCGACGCTCCTCATTCCGGTCTTCGCGTCCTTCGCGCCGCTCGTCGCGCTCTTCGGGGTGAATGGCGTCTGCCGCGGTCTGCTCCGCGTCACCAGCGCGGCCACGGTCGCCGAGGTGCGCGCGGAGGGTCAGGACGTGGGCATCGCGAGCGGCGTCTACAACGCCGGGCTCGACATCGGCGCGATCATCGGCCCGGCCATCGGTGGCGTCGTCGCGGATGCCGTCGGCCTCGGCGCGATGTTCCAGCTCGTCGCGATCGCGAGCCTCGCCCTCTACGTCGCGGTGTCGCTTGCGACACGCCGCGGCCGTGAGGCCTTGGTCGACGGCGCGCTCGCACGTGGGCGCTCGGGAGGCTCGACCGGGTGATCGTCTGGTCAGAGCCGTTCGGCGTGGAAAGGCGGCCGTCGCCGCAGCGCTGAGTCGAGCGCTCCATCGCCGTGATCGTCGAGCGGCTTCGCCTGTGCGAAAACGCTCCGAGCCTTAGCTCGGAAAGACCAGGCTCTTGACGACCACGGGGACCACGCCCGCTGGCCGCACGAGCCCGCCGATGTCGACGTAGTCGAGATCGCGCAGGTCGAGACCGTCGATGATGACGAGCGGTCCGCTCATCGCGAGCTCGTCGACCATGAGGCGTCCGAGGGTGTGCGCCACATCCGCGTCGAGCGCGACCACGAGCGGACGGTGGTCGCCGGCCGCGGAGCGGATCGCCGTGGCGAGCGCGAGCAATGCCTCGTGCCGCGGCGGTCCGTCGAAGTCGATCGCGAGCGCGAGCGCTCCGGTCTTCTCGTCGCGCGCCGCGACCGCCGCCGCCAGCTGCTCCACGGGCGAGCGCACGACGGGCACGTTGCGCAGCGGCAGCGCGCGCTCGTCCGACAGGAAGATCGTGCTGCCCGAGAGCTGGACCGTGAACTGCGAGGCGCCGATGGCCGTCGCGCGGATGCCCTCGAGCGTCTCGATGACCGGCGCGGGAAGGGAGGACACCCGCGCGCGCAACGCGTCCGCGAGCGCGATGCCGCGATCGCCGTGGCCGGTGCGGTCGCGCCCATAGAAGTGCTCGCTCACGCCCCCGACGAAGAGGACCTGCCGCGGCCGTGGCTCGGGAGAGAGCGGCGGGAGCAGCTCGAGGCCGGTGGATCGGCCGAACGCCGCGTCGACGACGGCGTCGGCCATGCGCTCGACCGGCAAAGACACGTGGCGGGCTCCGACGCCGATCGCGCCTGTCGACACGATCTCGCCGCGGTCGCAGAGGGCTAGCTTCGTCGTCCCGCCACCGACGTCGATGACCAGAACAGCAGACCCGGTGCGCTTCGACAGTGCCACCCCTCCCGAGCCCTGCGCCGCGAGGATCGCCTCGAGCCGATGTCCCGCCGTCGCGCAGACGAACCGGCCACCCTGTGCCGCGAAGTGCTCGTCGATCGCTCGCGCATTGGGGCGCTCGACCGCGACGCCGGTGAGGATCACCGCGCCGGTATCCACGTCCTCGGGCGCGAGGCTCGCCGCGGCGTACGTGTCGCTCACCAGGCGCTCGAGCGCGGCCACGTCGATGAGCCCGTCCCGGATCGGCGTGTCGATGATCGGCGAGCGACCGATGATCACGCGCTCGACGACGACGTAGCGGCTGGACAGCGCGGCGGCGAGACGCTGCAGGTGGAGGCGCGCGAGCATGACGTGCGAGGTCGACGATCCGATGTCGATGCCGACGGTCACCAGGACGACGTCGTCGGGCTGGAACAGTCGGTCGTTCAGGCGGGGATGAACTCCCGCATCTTCGACGGCACGCCGTTCTTCCTGAGCTCGTCCTCGAACATCCGCAGGATCCGGGGATCCTCGTCCCGATACTCGATCTGGCGGCCCCCTTCCTTCACGTCGACGTCCATGCCGGTGAAGGTCTTGCGCTTGTCCGCGAGCGTCGGATAGCGCAGGCCGCCGAACGCGATCGCCAGGTAGCGCGCCGGCTCGGCGCTCGTGTTGAAGTGCTGGTGGAAGAGCATGTCGGTCGGAGCGAAGACCGCGCCGTGCCGCCAGTCGAACCGACGCGGCTCCGACTCGCCCTCGTACCAGTACAGGCTGTAGCCGGTGCCCTTGACCGTGAACACGTGGAAGTCCGCGCCGTGGCGATGTCCCTTCTTGTACGTACCGACGGGCATCTCCGACATGTGCGCGTGCATCGTCCCATCGGCCAGCACGAACATGATGTTGCTGCCACCCGCCCCGCGCTCCTTCCACGTCACCAGCTCGAAGGCGCGCAGGTCCGGGACGAAGTTCGTCTCCCACATGTGGCGGCCCGGGCGCATCGGCAGGAACGTGCCATCGCCTCGGTAGTGCTGTGGATCGCCGAACCGCTCGGGGAAGACGTCGTCGTTCTTCCAGATGAACGCGTGGTTACGGAAGACGTTCATCACGAGGGGTAGGTCCGTCGTCGACACGAAGCGCGCGGGCTTGGTGCCGCTGCCGTTGAAGTGCCGGTACTCGGCGTTCAGCGGAAGCGCGAACAGGCTGCCGGTGTGCCATTCGAAGCTGCGATCGCCCGCGGGCGTCCGCACGACGGTGCTGCCGTTCCCGCCGAGGACGTACACGACCTCCTCGAACATGTGCTTCTGCGGCGCGGTCTGTCTTCCCGGCGGGATCTCGCAGACGTACATGTTCACGAAATCGCCTCGCCCCAGCGCATGCGCGTAGCAGCCGAGCGCGTCCATTCGCGCCCAGGGCCGCACATCGATCGAGAGGAGATCGAATCCGAAGTCCTCGTGCACCGGGATGCCCTCGGTCTTGACCCAGTCGAGGTACGGGTCGACGAGGAACTTCGGCCCGTTCATGTCGGCTTTGCCGCTGCTCGCTTGTCCTGTGGCCGCAGCTGCCCTGACTCCTCCGCCCCGGTCACTTTCTCGAGGATCCAGCCCCACTTCTTGCGCGTCTCGCGCTTGGTCGCGGCGTCCGGGCCGATCGCGACCGGGAACCGGTCGCGCCATTCCCAGGGCCGGGTCGCGTCGATGATCAGGCGGGAGTTGTGGCCCTTCTCGTCGGGATGTATCGCCGGGTCGAGCGGCCCGGACCAGGCGCGGTGGATGATGTCGAGCGAGCGCTCGGGGTCCGACCGCGTGAGGATCGCCCACATCACGTCGTCGAGGTCGGTCACGTCGATGTCGTCGTCGACCACCACGACGATGCGGCCAAGGTAGGCGCCGACGCGGCACATCGCGGCGACATGCCCGGCCTGGCGGGCGTGACCCGCGTACCGCTGTTGGATCGAGACGGCGTTGAAGAGCCGGCAGCCGCCCACGCCGAAGCAGTGCGCGTCCGTCACGCCGGGGACGCCTGCGGCCTTGAGCTCGCGGAGCAGCAGCGCCGACCGCAGGTACTCGCGGTAGCGGTGCGGCTCGTACGGTGGCTTGTTCGGCGGGACGCCAAGGATGATCGGGTCGTCGCGGTGGTAGATCGCCTCCACCTCGAGCACCGGTTCCGCGCGCTCACCCGACGCGTAGTAGCCGGTCCACTCGCCGAACGGCCCCTCCGGCGCCAGCTTGTCGTGATGGAGGAAGCCGGTGAGGACGATCTCGGCGGCGGCGGGGATGGGCAGCTTCGTGACCGGATCGATCACGACCTCGTACGGCTCGCCGCGGATGCCGCCGGTCCAGTCGTACTCCGACACGCCCTGCGGGACCTCGAGCGTCGACGCGATGAAGAGGAGCGGTTCCACACCGATGACGATCGCGATCGGGCAGGGCTGCTTGCGCTTGAAGTACGCGTCGCGGAACTGGCGTCCGTGCTTGCCCGGCGAGATGTAGACGCCCACGCGCCGTTCGTCGTGCACCATCACGCGGTACGTGCCCAGGTTCACCCAGTCGCTGTCCGGGTCCTTCAGGACGTCGACCACGCCGGTGCCGATGTAGCGGCCGCCGTCGAGCGGATGCCAGAACGGCGAGGGGAACTTCAGCACGTCGACCTCCGCGCCGCGCAGGACGTTCTCGAAGACCGGTCCGTCCTTCACAACGCGCGGCGGGATCGCTCGAGCCGTCTCGGTGAGCCGCAGGAACTCGTCCATGAGCGGGCGGCGCTCGATGTCGAGCGGGAGGCCGAACGTCAGAGCCAATCGCCGGCGTGTGGCATTGGCGTTGGCGAGGATCCTGAAGCCGCGCGGGTATCCGGGGATCTCATCGAACAGTACGGCGGGGGAATCGTCGGTGTGGTGGAGCATCTCGGTGACGCGGCCGATGTCCTCCTGCCACGTCGCGCCCGTCACGTCGCGGACCTCGCCGAGGTCGCGCGCGGCGTCGATCCATCCGCGGAGGTCGCGGTACGGCATCTGCTCCATCTGGGGACTCTCCAATGGTCTGACCATTCTAGATAGTGCCTTGGACGAAGGAGGGAGGCCCGAGCGGCCTCCCTCCGACGAGTCGCGTGCGATGCGGTCTAGCCGCCGAGCTTGCGGTCCTGCGCGCTCTTCACGAAGGACGTATCGATCATCTTGCTGATGTCGACGGTCTTGATCTTGTCGTTGTCCGGTCCGAGGATCGCGACCGCGTCCTTGAACTGCTCGACACCCGGAGCCGGGTAGAGAGGCGTGACCGGGTTCGCGCCGCCGATGAAGAAGTTGTAGGCGTGCGTCGGGGACTCGGTCTCGGTGATCTTGAAGTACTTCTGCAGCACCGCGATCGAGCCGTCCTTGTCCTTGGCCATCGCGGCCCGCGCCTGGACGGTCGCGTCGATATACGCCTGGACGGTGTCCCTGTTCGCGTTCAGATAGCTGCGCTGCACGATGATCCCGGTGTTCGCGGCCGGAAGCTTCTGGCTCGCGATGTCGATGACCGCGTTGAGGCCGGCCTTCACCAGATCCTGGTCCTCGGGCGGGTCATCTACACCGGCGTCGATCGAGCCGTTCAGCAGCGCGGCGGTGCGGTTCGCGTGCGATCCGACGGCGACGATCTGCACGTCCTTGTCCGGATCGAGGCCGTTCGCCTTCAGCGCCGCGCGCGTCGCGATGTCGCTCGATCCGCCCTTGTTCGAGACGCCGACCTTCTTGCCCTTGAGGTCGGCGACGGTCTTGATGGCCTTCTGCGCGTAGAGGATGTACGGGTAGACCGGGGCCATGTTCGCGACGACCACCATGTCGGCGCCGCCGGCGTTGGCGCTGAGCGCCTCGGCACCGCCGAACTGGGCGATCTGGATCTGGTTCGCCAGCAGCGCCGCGCTGGTCTGCGCGCCGCCGCTGATCGCCTGCATGTCCACTTCGAGGCCGTTGCTCTTGAAGATGCCCTTCTCGAAGGCGTACCACATGACCCAGTCATCCGCGCTCACGTTGCTGTACGCGGCGATGACCTTGGTGCAGCACGGCCTCGGCGTGGCGGTCGCAGCGGCCACCGACTGTGTCGCCGCGCTCGTCGGCGCGGTCGTGGCCGCGGGTGTCGTGCCGCCGCACGCCGCCGCGAGCATCGCCGTGATAGCCACGCAGACCGCCAGTCGCCACCTCATGTCATCCCTCCGGTTTTCTAGCTCTTGAACTGGGGTCGCCAGGTCTGGAATCTGTTCTCGATGCGTTGCAGTGCCCACGTGAGGAGCACGCCGGTCCCAGCGATGAAGATGACCGCGGCGAACATCTTCGGCGTCTGGAAGGTGACCCCGAAGTCCGAGATGAGCTTCCCGATACCGTGGCGCGCCGCGACGAGCTCTGCCACGACGACCCCGGTCAGGGCATGGCCGACCCCGAGCCGAAGACCGGTGAGGATGAAAGGCACCGCCCCCGGAAGCACCACGCGGCGGAACACGAGCATCTCTGGCGCGCCGAACGAGCGCGCGACGCGCAGCAGGGCGGCATCCGTGTTCCGGACGCCGGCCATCGTGTTGATGATCATCGGGAAGAGCGCGCCCAGGAAGATCACGGCGACCTTCGATTGCCAGTCGATGCCGAACCAGATGATGAACAGCGGGATGAGCACGATGCGCGGTGTGGCATAGAGGAAGTTCACGAACGGATCGAGCGCGTACTGGAAGCGTGTGTACCAGCCCATCCCGATGCCCAGCGCCAGACCGAAGACGCTGGCGGCGATGTACCCCGTCGCGAATTCGAAGCCGCTCGTCCCAAGGTCGGCCCAGATGTTCTGGCGCGGATCGGTGAAGAGCTTGACGAAGGCGTCGGCGGTGTCCGTCGGGCTCGGGAGGAAGAGCGCCGGCATCCACTTCGCGCTTTGATTGGCGACGGCGACCCCCTGCCACGCGGCAAGGAACGCGGTCACGCTGATCGTTCCAACGAGGAGCGCCTCATAGCGCCTCCAGCGCTTCGGCCTCACGACCGAGCGGCGGTCGCGCGTCCGAGTCGTTTCGCCGCGCGTCTCCGGCAGGAGGCGGTCGATCTCTTTGATGCTCATCCCGGCATCCCCGCGAGCAGGCGCTCGGGCTTCACCGCGATCTCCTCCTGGATGCTGTCCCAGATCTCGTCCTCATATGCGACGAACTTTGGGTCTCGCTTCACGCGGAGGCCGCGCGGCCGGGGGATCTCGATCTCGATCGAGTGCTTCACCCGCCCGGGGCGCTTGGTGAACACGATGACGCGATCGGCCAGGTAGATCGCCTCCTTGATGTCGTGGGTGATGAAGAGCGCGGTCTTCCGGTCGCGGTTCCAAATGCGCAGGAGCTCGAGCTGCATCATCTCTCTTGTTTGAGCGTCGAGCGCGGCAAACGGTTCATCCAGGAGCAGCATCTCGGGGTCCGTGAGCAGGGCGCGGGCGAGATTCACGCGCTGCTGCATTCCGCCGGAGAGCTCCAGCGGGTAGGCGTCCTCGAAGCCCTCCAGCCCGACGACCTCGATCTGCAGCTTCGCGAGCCGCAGCGCGTCGGCCTTCGACATCGTGCCCTGCGCTTCAACGCCGAACATCACGTTCCCCAGGACCGTGCGCCATGGGAGCAGACCCGGTTGCTGGAACACCATCGCGCGATCCCGGCCCGGGCCGTGGATCTCGGCGCCGTCCAGGGTCAGCGACCCGCCGGCGATCGGGATGAGACCGTCGACGGCGTTTAGGAATGTGGTCTTCCCGCAGCCTGAGGGGCCGACGATGGCGACGAACTCGCCACTCTCGATCTCGAGGGTGACACCGTCGACCGCGGTGAAGAGCTGCTCCGAGCGCGGTAGCCAGTATTCGACGACGATGTCGCGGGCGACGAGCTTCGCCGGTGGTGCCCCCATCTGCTGCCGGCGAATGGTAGAACCATTCGACCGGCGCGCAACGGGCCGGTGGCGAGGCGGGCCGCCTCGCGGCCTCCGAGCGTGGGTTGACCGCGGTCAATGGTCATACCATTATCCGTCTCGAGAGTTTCTACTGATGAGAAGCTCCCAGGAGGCACGAGATGGCTGCGACAGCGCCGGCCGACCCCAAGCGCGCGCGCACCGGACTGCGGGACCCAAAGGGTCCGCCCGCTCCGAAGGAGGCGCTGCGCTCGCTGCCGGCGACGGTCGAGTGGCTCCGCGCGGAAGGACTGCTCATGGAGACGGATACGCCGGTCTCCGGCGATCTCGAGCTCACCGGCCTCCAAAAGCATTTCGACGGCGGCTACCCGATCCTCTTCAACAACGTCACGGGCTACCCCCATGTGCGTGCGATCACGAACTTCTTCGCCAACATGGACATCGTCGATCGCATGTTCGGCTGGTCGGATCGCACCGCCCGCACGCGCGAGCTCGCGCACTCGCTCACGCACCCGATCGCGAATGAGGTGGTTTCGGCGAGCGAAGCGCCGGTGATGCAAGAGGTCATCACCGCGGACCTCGACGTGAACAAGTACATCTTCCCGATCCGCCACACGCATCTCGAATCCGAGATCACGATCGGCTCGGGGAACAGCGTCGTCGTCGGCGACAAGTTCTGGGGCGGCAGCCACATCGGCTACAACCGCATGAACTTCCGCTGGGGCAATGTCGGCACATTTCAGATCTCGCCGGGCTCGCACATGTGGCAGGTCATGACGAAGTACTACAAGGACGAGCAGCCGGTGCCGCTCACGGTCAACTTCGGACTTCCGGCTGCGGCGACCCTTCTCGCGGGTGGTGGGTTCGACTACGTCGTGCTGCCCCGAGGCGGCGACGAGCTCGGGGCAGCCGGGGCGGTCCAGGGATATCCGCTGCGCATCGTCAAGGCGGCGACGGTCGACGCGTACTCCGTCGCGGACGCCGAGTACTCGCTCGAGGGGTACCTGCATCCGCGCGACAAGCGCTATGAGACCGCGGAGTCGGAAAAGGCTGACGTGCAGGGCCGCTATCACTTCCACCCCGAGTGGGCTGGGTACATGGGCAAGGCGTACAAGGCGCCGACGTTCCACGTCACCGCGATCACCATGCGCAAACGTTCCGAGCGGCCGTTCATCTATCCGATGGGCGTGCACATGTACGACTGCAACAACATCGACACGACCGTGCGCGAGGCCGCCTTCTACGAGCTCTGCGAGCGCATCCAGCCGGGCCTCATCCACGACGTGAACATCCCGTTCCCGATGACCGACTGGGCCGGCGCGATCCTGCAGGTGAAGAAGCGACTCAAGACCGACGACGGCTTCACCCGGAACATGCTCGCGGCGGCGATGGCGTGCTCGTCGGGCATGCGTCTGTGCATCGCCGTCGACACCGACGTCGACATCTATTCGATGGACGACATCATCTGGGCGCTCACCACTCGCGTGCACCCGCGGGACGACATCTTGAACCCGGTGCCCGGCGGGGCGGGGCAGACCTTCATCCCCTCGGAGCGCCTCACCGCCGGCAGTGCGCAGTGGACGGCGATGAACACGCGCTTCGAGGGCGGCATGGCGATCGATGCCACCGTGCCCTACGGCTACGAGAACGACTTCATGCGACCCGTCTACCCGATCGACAGGGTCGACCCGGCCGGGTGGTTCGACGGCGATCAGATCGCGCAGGGCAAGAAGCTCATGAAGACGCAGTCGTGGGCCGAGGTGCTGGCCAAGAGCGGCCGCTAATCCCGTGCTGGACGGCCTGCGCGTCGTCGAGCTCGTCGGCCCGGACCTCTGGGGCGCCGCGGCCGTGGCCCACTGCGGCCGCATCCTCGCGGACCTCGGCGCGGACGTCCAGAAGGCGGAGCCGCCCGAGGGTGATCCGGTGCGTCGCGTCCCGCCCTTCCTGGGTGAGCGGGGCCATCCCGATCGCGGCCTCCTCTGGATCGCGCTCAACGCGAACAAGCGCAGCGTCTTGCTCGAGCCGGGCGACACCGCGCGGCGCGTGGCGTTGCTGCGCGACGCCGACGTCGTGCTCCAGCCGTCGTTGATCGTCGATCCCGCGTCCGCGGACGTGCGCCTCGTCGTGGTGACGCTCACGCCGTACGGCTCGAGCGGGCCGCTTGCGCAGACGCCGGCGTCCGATCTGGAGGTGACGGCCTCGAGCGGCAGCCTCTGGCTCGCGGGGGAGCCCGGCGGAGCGCCGGTGCGCACGAGCCTGCCGCAGTCGCCGTTCTGGACCGGCATGTACGCGGCGGCCGGCGCGCTGCTCGCGATCATCGCGCGCCGCGCGAGCGGTCACGGGCAGCACGTCGACGTATCGGGTCAGCAGAGCATGGTCACCGTGCATCCGCCCGCCGCCGTGTTCGCGGACGTCGCGCACGAGGAGCACATGCGCCTTGGACCGAACCTGCTGGGGCGGAGCATCGTCGGTGCGCGCTTCCGCAACATCTGGCCGTGCGCCGATGGCCACGTGTCCTTCGCGATCCAGGGCGGCCCGATCGGCAGGCACACCGGGCGCATGCTCGTGGCGTGGATCCGCGAGCGCGGCGCCGCCGCGCCTCGTCTGGGTGCGATCGACTGGGAGACGTTCGACAACCGCACGCTTTCGCAGGCCGACGTCGACGCGCTCGAGGCGGAGGTCGGCGCGTTCCTGGGCGAGCTCACCAAGCGTCAGTTCTTCGACGGCGTGATCGCGCGGAACATGCTCGGCTATCCGGTCGCCGACGCCGCCGACATCTACGCCGACGAACAGCTTCGCGCGCGCGCGTTCTGGCAGGACGTGTCCATCGACGGGACGACGCTGTCGTTCCCGGGTGGCTTCGCGCTGTTCGACGGCGAGCGGCCCACGATCCGCCGCGCACCGCCGACCCTGGAAGGTCTCTTGCCTTGGACGCCCTCAGGCACGGTCGCGCTGAGGGCGCGATGAGCCCGGCCGGTCCGGCGAAGCCGGCCACCGCGTCGCCGCTCGCCGGCCTGCGCGTGGTGGAGCTCGGATGGGCCGCGGCGGGTCCGCTCGTCGGCACCTACCTGGCGGCGCACGGCGCCGATGTCATCCATGTCGAATCGTCGACGGCGCTCGATCCGTTCCGCTCGACGTATCCGCCGTTCAAGGACAACCTGCCCGGGCCCGATCGTGCGGCGATGTTCGCCTTCTACAACGCCGGGAAGCGCGGCGTCACTCTCGATCTGAAGCAGCCCGTGGCCGTCGGCCTCGCGCTGCGCCTGGTCGCCGCGGCGGACGTCGTCATCGAGTCCTTCCCTGCGGGCACGCTGTCGCGCCGCGGTCTCGGCGTGGACGTGCTGCACAGGACGAAGCCCGATCTCGTCATCCTCTCGAGCTGCAATCAGGGACAGACCGGTCCGCACGCGCAGCATCCCGGCTACGGCAGCCAGCTCACCGCGCTCGCGGGCTTCACGCAGCTGCTCGGCGATCCCGCGCGCACGCCCGTGATCCTGTACGGCCCGTACATCGACTACATCGCCGTGGGCTACGGCGTCATCGCGATCCTCGCCGCGCTCGAGCGGCGCGCGCGGACCGGGCAGGGCTGCGTGATCGACCTGTCGCAATACGAAGCCGGCCTGCAGTTCATGGCGCCGGCGCTCCTCGAGCACGACGCGAACGGCACGATCCCGACGCGCGCCGCGAACCGCGATCGCGTCGCCGTACCGCACGGGGTGTACCCGGCGAGCGAGGCCGACCGCTGGATCGCGCTGTCGGTGTGGGATGACGCTGAATGGAGCAGCTTGTGCGAGGCGCTCGGTGATCCGGAGTGGGCCCGGGACCCATCCCTCGCGACCGCCGCGGGGCGGCGCGCGCGCGAGGAGTGGATCGACGAGCGCATCAGCGAGTGGTCGCGCCGCCAGCCGCGCGCGTCCGCGGTCACGCGTCTGCGCTCGCGCGGTCTGCGCGCGGCGCCGGTGGAGTCCGTGGGCGAGCTTTTCGGCGACGCGCAGCTCGCTGAACGCGGTGCCTGGCGCACCGCACGCCATCCGGTGATCGGCGAGGTGCGCCTGATGGCGCCGCCGTTCATCCTGTCCGACTCTGAGCAGGGACCGTCGCGGCCCGGCCCGCTCCTCGGCCAGCACACGCAGGAGGTCTTCCGTGGCATCGTCGGTCTCGACGCCGCGGAATACGCGGCCTTGGAGGCGCAGGGAGTGTTCAAGTAAAGCGCCTGGAGCCGAAGGCGCGAGCGTGAGCAAGGACGCGGAGGAGATCGCCCGCCGTAAGGGCGAGCATCTTCAGCTGGCGGCCGACGGCGACGTCGAGACGCGCGTCACCGCGGGCTGGGAGGACGTGCACCTCGTGCACGACGCGCTGCCCACCGTCGACGCCGCGGCGATCGATCTGTCCACGCGCTTTCTCGGTCACACGCTCCGCCTGCCGCTGGTGATCTCCGGCATGACCGGTGGCCACGGACGCGCGATCGCGATCAACGAGCTCCTCGGGCGTGTTGCCGAGCGCGCGGGCGTCGCCATCGGTGTCGGAAGCCAGCGCGCGGCGCTGCGCGACCCGTCGCTCGTCCCAACCTATTCGGTGGTGCGCGATGCGGCGCCGAACGCGTTCGTGATCGCGAACGTCGGCGTGTCGCAGCTGGTGAAGCAGGGGAACGAGCGCGCGCTCTCCGCGAAAGACGTGCGCGAGATCGTGAGGATGGTCCGCGCGGACGCCCTCGCGCTGCACCTGAACTATCTCGAGGAGTCGGTGCAGCCGGAGGGGCAGACGCGCGCGAACGGCATCGAAGCGGCGGTGCGTGCGCTCACCAGAGCATCGCCCGTCCCGATCATCGCGAAAGAGACCGGTGCCGGGATCTCGCGCGCGACCGCGCTGCGCCTGCGCCGCCTCGGCGTCGCGGCGATCGACGTTGGCGGAGTAGGCGGGACGTCGTTCGCGGCGATCGAGAGCCTGCGCGCCGGCGCCGCTGGTGACGCGCTGCGCATGAGCCTGGGCGAGCGCTTTCGCGATTGGGGCCTGCCCACCGCCGTCGCGGTGGTCGGTGCGGCCGCGGCACGCGTGCCCGTGATCGCGACCGGCGGAGTGCGCGGCGGGCTCGATGCGGCGAAGGCGCTCGCGCTCGGCGCGACCGCCGTCGGCGTCGGACGTCCGCTGCTCCAGGCCGCCTTGAGAGGCGAGCAAGCGTGCGTGGACTGGCTTGCGGCGTTCGAGCTCGAACTGCGAACGGCCGTCTTCTTGTCGGGTATCAAACGAGTTGTGGATCTGAGACGGGTTCCGGTGGTCATCACCGGCCGATCGAAGATGTGGCTCGATCAACTCGCATATCGGCGTGCCAGGGTTGCGCCATCGCACGCTCGCTCGTCATAGGAGCGAGCGCGCGCTCACTCCAATGGTCCCGTCCCCTTGGGTGATTGCTCGCCACGCGTAGCCAACGACACTGTGATTGTCATGTATCGCTTGTGTAACGCGCTCCCGCGCGCCCTCTGGGTCCTCACTGGCGTGCTGGCGCTCGGCGTCCTGACAGGCGCCAACGCCAACGCCGATGAGGCGCCGACGCCGCGAGCGATCCCCGTGGCGCGCAGCTACCCGCGTGCCTTCAGCTCGTACGACGCGCTCCTCGCGTACGCCACCACCATCGCGGCGGACCAGAACGCGCTCGACCTTCGGGTCGGCGCTGTCCGCGTCGAGCGGAACATGCTCAGCGCGACGCTCTCGACCGATGTCGCGACCACCTCGCGGCGCGGCGGCCGGCTCTTCGAGCCCGACACGCGCCGCGATGCGCGCGCGGCCAGCGCGGTGACGAGCGCTCGCGTGAGCGACCTGGTCGCGCTCGACACGACGCTCGTCCAGGCCGGCGCGCTCACCAGCCCGCAAGCCGTTTGGCGGATGCCGACCATCGGCAGGACCACGCAGCCCTTCGGCCCGACGCGCCTCCGGCTCGAGCCGGCTCGCGCCATTGCCGGGATCTCGTACGCGCACTTCCACGACGGTGTCGATCTCGCGGGCGAGTGGGCGGCCGACGTCGTCGCGCCTGCGCGCGGACGCGTCGTGTTCGTCGGGCTGATGATGGACGGCGCCGAGATCGTCGTGCTCGCGCACGACGGTGGGGTCGTGACGCTGTACGCGCACCTGAACGGATCGAACTCAGCGCCGCCGGTCGCCGCGGGCGACGAGGTCGCGGCGGGCCAGAAGATCGGGACCGTCGGCAACACCGGGAACTCGACGGGCATGCACCTTCACTGGTCGGCCTGGCGCAACAGCGAGCTCATCGACCCGATGAGCCTTGTCGGTCACTAGCAGCCTCGCCTCCGCCTCGACGCTGCGCACGTTCCTGCTCCTCACAGCGTTCGCATTCGCGGCCTGCGCTCCGGTCGCCGTCGTGGCGACCGCGCCGACTCCCGCCGCAAGAGAGACCGTGTCTTCCGTCACGGTCGACCAGCGTGTCGCGCCGGAGCCGCGTGGGCGCCCCGTGGTCGTGGTCGCCGCCACGCCGGAGCCCACCGCGACGCCGACAGCCGCCCCGGTCGCGGTCACCACCGCGGCTGCTCCCGTCGCCGCGGCACCGGCCGTCCCGGTCATCGCGCTGGCGATGCCCTGCCCGGCGACCTGGTTCTGCTATCCGCGTCTGGGCGTCGCCGGTCCGATCGTCAGCTACGACGACTGCTCTGGTGCGACCGACGTGGGCCTCGGCATACGGCAGCTCACCTGCATCGGCGGCGGCATCTGGCTCGCGGGACACGCCTACACGCAGTTCGGCCGCATCGTCGGGTTCCGGATCGGGGACGTGGTCGCCGTGCGCGGCCTGCGGTTCGAGATCACCGCCAGCGAGGTGCACCACGCCTGCGAGGCGATGACCGGTCCGGTGGCTCCCCTGTCGCTGCAGACGAGCCTCGATGCGAACCGCTGCGGCCGAGTCCTCGTGGTGCAAGGAAGATGAGCACGCGCGCCGCCTAGGCTGACTACGGTGGCTGGCATTGCGCCGCGCCGTCGCGTCGTCCCCGCATCCGCCGCGCTGACGTCCGCAGGGAGCCCGACTGCTGGATCGGCGAATCCTTCGATCTCCGCCTGCGCAGGTGGGTGCTGCGTGCCGTCCATCCGGCGGCGAAGCTTCCGATCGACCTGCCATGGCTGTACGCCGCGAAGCGCGATACCCACCTGATCGTCGGCCTCTCGGACCCGTAGCGCGTCTGGGCGGACGCGATCGCTCGCGGGCGTCCCTGCGACGGCGCCCGGCGCCGGCCCGTCGGCCACTCGAACGGCCGCCACACCCGCCGGGGGCGCCGGTCGGCGCGACTGCCCGCGAGCTCGCCCCGGTTCGGTCTATCGTGACGCGGCTGTGGACTCGAACGGGATCGTCATCCTCGCGATCATCGACGCGGTGCTCGCGGCCCTGTTCTTCCTCTTCCGGGTGCTCCCCTGGTCGAGGCCCGGACCCTGGCGGCTCATCTGGATCACCGCGACGCTTGCCGCTGCGCTGTTCACGCTCGGAGAGGTCGCGGCGATGCTCAACGGAGGCACGGCCGTCTCGTTCGAGATCCAGGGCCCGATGTTCGGCGCGATCCTCGCCACAACGACCTGCTTCATCCTCGTATACCTGCACGGCAGCCGCATCAGCGAGCACGCGCTCGCTCTCGCGTTCACCGACGACCTCACCCAGCTCCCGAACTCGCGCGCCTTCACCGAGCGTCTCGCGGAGCGAATGAAAGGGCCCGACCCCTTCGCCCTCGCGTACATCCAGATCCAGGGCCTGGGGTCCCTGAACGACCTCTACGGCGCCGACCGCGGGGACGCTTTTCTCCGAAGCTTCGCCGGGATCCTTCGGGACAGCGCCGGCGAGGGCAACGCCGTCGGCCGGCTCGGTGGCAACCAGTTCGCGATGCTCATCGGGGGCGGCGAGACCGCGGCGCAGGTCTCCGAGCGGATCGTGGCAGCCCTGCGCAACCTCGTCGTGCGTGACTTCGGCGGCGTCGAGGTGAGGGCCGCGGTCGGCGTCGTGCCGCGCAGCGAGGCCTCGGATCCCGGACGTCTGATCCGCCTCGCGTACCGCGCGATGCAGGAGTCGCTGCGCCCCGGACCGGAGGAGATCTCAACACCGACCTCCTGATTTGCGCGCTCCGCGATCTTCAGCCGGTCTTACCCCCGAAGGTACCGGCGACACGATCGCTCCCTTGACGCAGCATTGCGACCCGTGACGCGGCGCAAGGATCCGGTCGAGAGCGCGTACGAGCGGCGCATCCGCCTCGCGTCCGAGGCGGCCACCTGGGGCGTCACCGGCATCCTCGTGGCGACCGCGGTCTTCGCCTCGACCGATCCACTGCCGCGCACCGGGCTGCTCTTGTGCGCCGCGCTGCTCGCGATCTTCGGCGTGCTCTGGTTCCACGTCATACCGGAGCCCGTCTTCGGACGGCAGCGCTTCACCATCGGCAGCGCGATCACGCAGGTCGTCGCCGCGATCGGCCTCGTCCTCACCGGCGGGGTCGAGTCGAACTACTTCGTCTTCTTCATGTTCCCGACCCTCGCGACGACGTTCGCGATGCGCATGGCCAGCACCGTCTTCGTTGGATCGATCGGTCTGGTCGCGCTCATCAGCGTGCTCGTGGCTGACGGGATCGCCGCCGGCAACGCGAACCTGAGCCAGCTCGGCGTCGTGCACGTGGCCGGATTCGTCGCGGTCGTGGCGATGACCGCGCTCATGTCGCGGACGATGCAGGAGACGCGCTCCGCACTCCGTCTTCGATCGAGCGAGCTCGCCGCGAAGAACGAGGAGCTCGAGGTATCGCGCTCGACCGCTCTGTCACTCGCGCGGGCGCGCGACCTTGGCGAGCTCCTTCGC
Organism: Candidatus Limnocylindria bacterium; assembly: GCA_041486085.1. Classification (GTDB taxonomy): domain Bacteria; phylum Chloroflexota; class Limnocylindria; order P2-11E; family P2-11E; genus CF-39. Next base: position 25,057 of record JBGPKU010000037.1, read on the forward strand.
GCGGTGTACGACTCTGCCAGCCTGGCGCTCGCGGTGCAGCGCGTCTTCTTCTTCGAAGGGCTCGAGGCCGACGACCGCGGCTGGACGGTGGCCGGCTCGGGACCGGCCGAGGCGTTCGCACCCGACACGCAGCCCCGCGATTCGCCGCGCCAGCGCGCGGTGCGCAGCCGGCGGACGGTCGTCGTCAACGACATGGCGCAGGAGCACATGGTGGGCGACCGCGTTCGCACGACGTACGGCGTGGCTGCCGGCCTCTTCGTCCCGCTGCTCCACCGCGGCGGCATCATCGGTCTGGTCGCGTTCAACGATCCGTCTGCGCGCGCGTGGACGGCACGCGACGTTCGCCTCGCGGAAGTCATCGCCGAGTCCATCGCACCATCGATCGCCTCGTTCCTCGTCCTCGAGACCGTGCGACAGGAGCGGGAGGCGCTCGCGGATCGCACCAAGGTCCTCGAGGGGATGAACCGGCTCGTCGAGGCACTGGCGGTGGCGCCGGACGAGGCGTCCACCGGTCAGGCGGCCGCCCGCGCGATCGCCCAGGCGTTCCGGCTGACCGCGGCGACGACCCTCTTCGTGGATCCCTCGATCGCGCTGCTCGAACCCGCCGGATCCGCCGGATCCGCGCGGACCCATCCGGTCGTGAATGGGCCGCTCAACTGCCCGGCCATCCGCAGTGGCCGCGTCTTCCGGGTCGCCTCCCCCAGCGAGCCGGTCATCTGCCCTTACATGCCGTGGACCGATGACGCCAGCGGTGGCTACGCCTGCGTGCCGCTCGTCGCGGGGGGCGAGCCGGTCGGCGCTCTGTTCATGGAGCCGACGGACGGCTCGGCGCTCGAAGAGGTGTTCGTGCGCGCCGCCGCCGATCGCGTGGCGCTCTCGCTGACGAACCGTCGCGTGCTGGAGACTGCGCAGCGGCAGGCGACGACCGACGGTCTCACCGGCCTGCACAACCGCTACTTCCTTCAGGAGCAGCTGCGCCTGCTCCATTCGCTCGCGGCGCGGCACGGACAGTCGTATGCCGCCGTGGCGTTCGACGTCGACGGCCTGAAGCAGGTCAACGACACCTTTGGGCATGAGATGGGGGACCTCGCCCTGCGCGGTTTCGCCAACACGGTCAAGCGAACGATCCGCGGTTCGGATGTCGGGGTGCGCACGGGTGGCGACGAGTTCCTCGTGCTGCTCCCGCACGGCAGTCTGGTGGACGCTCGCATCCTCGCCGAGCGCGTCCGCGACGCGATGCTGCAGCAGGCCCGATCGGAGCCGCACACCGCGGTCACGGTGAGTGCGGGCGTTTCCGCGTGGCGCACGGGTCGCACGGCCGAGCAGGTGCTCGAGGCGGCCGACGCGATGCTGTACGCGGCCAAGCGCGCGGGAAAGGACCGCATCGCGGTGGAGCCGGAGACGGAGGAGACACCGTCGCCCCAGAGCGGGTAGCGGGAACCCCCGCCTGTTTCGAACGCCACCCGGCCTGGAGTCACACGCCCTACCCGCCCACTGGAGCGACGACACTGTCTTAAGGACGCGGCGTTGAGTTGCGGTGGAGTCGCGGACCGCTTCGCGTCGACGTGACGCGCGAACCCCCTTTCGGGTGATGCGCGCCTCGGGCTTTTCCAGGAGAACAAGAGGGCGCGGGGCCGCGGCCAGCCGGGTGGGTAGGCGCCGCGGACCCCGCGCCGAGTTCATGTATCGGCGTTGGCCGTCGCGTACTTCAGGGGCCTTCGTTCAGTTTCGGTTGTGGTTCGTTCGAGCCCTCGTTCGCCCGCTTCAGGCCCCGCCCCGCACGGTCTTCGAGGCCTGCGAACGCAGCCCCTGCGAAGGCCGGACGCCGTCACCGCCCTGGATCGCGCTTCGCCGTGCGGGCCTGCGCTTGACACAGTTTTTGCCGCTGGCCTACAGTGCTAGCAGTCCACCCAGGCGAGTGCTAATTCAGATTTTCGACGCCCTGGCCGCGTATCGGCACGGGCAAACACAAAGAGAAGGGGGAATACACATGGCTGCCGTCGCAGAAAAGACCAAGCTGAAGCCGCTCGGCTCTCGCGTGGTCATCAAGGCCCTCGATCGCGAGGAAGTGACCAAGAGCGGGATCCTGATCCCGGACACCGCCAAGGAGAAGCCGCAGGAGGGCAAGGTCCTCGCTGTCGGCCCGGGCGATCGCGATGAGAACGGGAAGCGCATCCCGGTCGAGCTCAAAGAGGGCGACAAGGTCCTCTTCCAGAAGTACGCGGGCACCGAATTCAAGCTCGAAGGCGAGGAGCTCCTGATCTTGTCCGAGAAGGACGTCCTCGCCCTGATCGAGGGGTAGGGAGAAGTACATGCCAAAGCAGCTCGTATTCACCGACGACGCACGCAAGAAGCTGAAGGCCGGCGTCGACGTCATGGCCAACGCGGTCAAGACCACTCTCGGCCCGAAGGGTCGCACCGTCGCGCTCGA
>JBGPKU010000038.1:0-26755 GCA_041486085.1 Candidatus Limnocylindria bacterium
GGCCTGCCGAGCGCCTGCCGAGCAAGGCGCTGGTCCGCTCTAGCCCCGCCCGAGCTCGTCCAGTCGCTCGTCCGTGATCCCGAAGTGGTGCGCGATCTCGTGGATCACCGTGTCGCGCACGATGTCCGCCTGCTTACGTGGGGAAACGGTCATGCGCTCGATGGGTCCCCGGAAGATGCTGATCCGGTCGGGCAGGTACGGCTCCATCGCGCCGCGGCCGGTCAGCGGCACGCCCTCATAGAGACCGAGCAGCTCGCTGCCGTCCGTCGGTCGCTGCTCCTCGCTCGGCTCCTCGTCGACGACGATCTCGATGTTGCGCATGCGGTCGCGGAACTCGGCTGGCAGACCGTCGAGAGCGCGCGCGACGAGGCGTGCGAATCGCGCGCGCTTGAGCATCGACACGACGACGAGCCTAGGACGGATCGGACGGGAACGCGGGCCGGTCGTCCGCCTAAGCGGCGGGCCTCTCGGCCTCTTCGGTGGCGCACGCGGAGCGGAGCTTCTTGAGCGCGCGCGCGCGGACGCGGCACACCCCCGACTCCGAGAGCGCGACACGCACACCGATCTCCTTCAGCGTCATCCCGCGCGCGTACGCATAGACCACCACGCGGCGCTCGAGCGGCGAGAGCAGCTTGAGGGCGCCGGCGACCCCGCGCCAACGTGGGTCGAGGGGCGTTCGCGCATGGCCCGACTCCGCGAGATCGGCGTCACCCAGCTCGGCCAGCCGGTCGAGCGAAACTTCGACGTACGGCTGCGGCAGATCCTCGCTGCGCTTGCGCGCCTCGCGGAACGCCCTGCGCTCCGTTCGTGTGAGGGGATCGCGATCGCGGAGCGCATCGAGGACCTGACCGCGGACGCGCCGCGCCGCGTACGCGCCGAACGGAGCGCCGAGATCGCCGCGGTAGCGTCGCGCCGCCTGCACGAGCCCGAACACGCCCCAGGCGATGAGGTCCTCCCGATCGGCACCCCGGCAGCGCGGGTCGAGCGCTCGCGACGCGATGGCGCGCGCGAATCCTAGGTGCGCGATGATGCGTTCCTCGATGTCCCCACGCGACATGTGTCTCGATCTCCCCTGCGGCCGACCGTACGAATGGTTTGATGGGGTGTCAACGGCGAAGTGACCGAGTTATCCACCATCGCGGAGCGGTTCTATGACCGCTACGCCTTTCCGGATTGGCTGCGCCGCCACTCGCGCCTCGTTGGAGCGATCGGCGCCGAGCTCGCGCGGGCTCGCGCGGCGGCGGGTGATCCGCTCGACGTCGAGGCGGTGATGCTCGCGGCGTATCTGCACGACATCGGGCGGAGCCCGCTCCTGGCGGGTGACCCGCGCCAGCACAACGAGCTCTCGGCGCTGGTGCTCGCGGCGGAGGGCCTGCCGAGCTGCGTCGAGCCGGCGCGCCGTCATGCCATCTACACGGTCCTCGATCCCGCGACCGCCCCGCGGACCACCGAAGAGAAGCTCGTGTATGTCGCCGACCGACGTGGCGGCTTGAAGATCGAGCCCCTCGAGGAGCGCGCGCTGGCGACGACCGCACGGCATCCGCAATACCGAAATGAGATCGCGCGCGCCGTCCCGATCGCGCTCGGGATCGAACGCGAGGTATTCGCGGGATTGCCCTTCACGGCCGCGGATCTCGCCGCGCACGTCCAGGTCCCGTCGTGACTGACGCCGCGCGGCTGCAGAAACGGATCGACGACCTGGCGAGGATCGGCGGCAGCGGCACCTCGGTATCGCGGCTCGGCCTGACCAGGTTGGAGCAGCAGGGGCATGACCTCGTCGCGGAGTGGTGTGCGAATTACGCGGAGTCCACCAGTCGCGATCCGGCCGGGAATCTCTCTGTCCGATTTGCCGGCGAGCGCCCGAACGATCCGGTCCTGCTCGTTGGCTCGCATGGCGACTCCGTCCCGGACGGTGGCCGGTTCGATGGAGCGCTCGGCGTCTGCGGCGCGGTCGAGGCGGTGATCTCGCTCAAGGAGGCGGGCACGACATTCGGGCGGCCGGTGGAGCTCGTGGCGTGGGCGGATGAGGAAGGCGCGCGCTTCGGCGTCGGCCTCTTCGGATCAGCGGCCGCGTTCGGGAAGCTTCCGCCCGGCGCCGCCCAGCTCATGGACAGGACCGGTGTCTCGATCGCGGACGCGTTGCGCGCGCTCGGCGAGGCGGGCGACCCGACGAAGGCCGCTCGCGACCCGAAGCGGATCCGCGCGTATCTGGAGCTGCACATCGAACAGGGTCCGCGGCTCGAACGAGCAGGCCTGCCGCTCGGCGTGGTCAGCGACATCGTCGGCATTTACCACGGACGTGTGACCGTGCGCGGCCGCCAGGATCACGCCGGCGCGACGGTCATGGGCGCGCGCCGGGACGCCCTCGTCGCGGCGGCCGAGCTCGTCACCGCGCTCGAGCGGATCGCTTCATCCGTGCCCGACGCCGTCGGGACAGTGGGGGAGATCGGCGTGCGACCAGGCGCGAAGAACGTCGTTCCGGGCGAGTGCGTGTTCTCGCTGGACATTCGCGCGCCGCGACAGGATGCGATCGACAGCGTGCTCAGACAGCTCAGCGAAGAGATGTCGCGCGTCCTCCGTGAGCGCGGCATGAGCAGCATCACCAACGACACGCTGCAGGCCGTGCGCGTCACGCCACTCGACCCGGGCATCCGCGCGACGCTGCAGAACGCGGTCCGCGGCGTCGGCGTCGAGCCGCCGCTCCTCCTCGTGTCGGGAGCCGGCCACGATGCGCAGAACCCCGCTCTCTGCGGTGTGCCGACCGGGATGATCTTCGTCCGCTCGACCGGTGGGAGCCACACGCCGACCGAGTTCGCCTCGACTGCCGACGCGGCGATCGGCGCGCAGGCTCTGGAACGCGCCATCGCGGAGCTGGCGGGCTAGCAGGACGGCCGGCGGGACCTGCCCGTCGGTCGCCAGTTGACGTGAACTGGCAAACATGGCACAAACGACCCAGCCCAGGCGAAGTCGGGCTCGGAGGCGTGGTGGCGACGACGATCGGCCAATACCGCATCGGGGAGCTTGCGTCGCGGGTCGGGCTCACCGAACGGACGATCCGCTACTACGAAGAGCTCGGGCTGCTCGAGTCGGTGAAGCGGCTCGACGGTGGAGTGCGCGTCTACACGGACGACGACGTCCGCAGGCTCCGGTACATCCAAAAGCTCAAGACGCTCGGGCTCTCGCTCCAGGAGATGCTCGAGCTCGAGAACCTCTACCGCCGGCATCGCTCCAACAGCACGGTGCTGCCGCGTCTCATGGAGCTGCTCGATGCGCATCTCGCGACGATCCACGACAAGGTCGGAGAGCTGCAGGCGCTACAGGACGAGATCCGCTCGTACCGCGAACATGTGGCGCGGCGCATGCTCGAACAGGAAGCAGGGGTAGGGGCCCCTCTCAGCCGAACGAAGTGAGGCGAGCGTGAGCGACATCGTCATCCTTGGCGCCGCGCGCACGCCGATCGGCGCGTTCCTCGGCGGTCTCGCGCCCGTCTCAGCGCCGCAGCTCGGATCGATCGCGATCAAGTGCGCGCTCGGACGAGCACGGGTCGCGCCCGATCAGGTCGATGAGGTCTTCATGGGGAACGTCATCCAGGCCGGTGTGGGCCAGGCGCCCGCGCGCCAGGCGGCGCTCGGCGCGGGCATCCCCAACAGCGTCCCGTGCACGACCGTGAACAAGGTCTGCGGATCGGGGCTCAAGACCGTGATGCTCGCCGCGACGCAGATCAGCGCCGGGGAGGCGCGGCTCGTCGTCGCGGGCGGCATGGAGAGCATGTCCAACGCGCCCTATCTCCTGCGCGGCATCCGCACGGGTCTGCCGCTCGGCGAGCATCACATCGAGGACGCGAACCTCATCGATGGACTCGTCGACGCGTACGGCCACGGGCACATGGGCCTCGGCGGAGAGCTCGCTGCGGAGCGCTGCGGCCTCACGCGCGAGGACCAGGACCGCTTCGCATTCGCGTCGTACCAAAAGGCGCTCGCGGCGCAGAGGTCCGGCGCCTTCGACGCCGAGCTCGTGAGCGTGGAGGTGCCCGGCCGCAAGGGTGCGGTGACCGTCGTCGATCGTGACGAGTCTCCGCGCGAGACCAGCCTCGAAGCGCTCGCGGCGCTGAGGCCCGCGTTCAAGACCGACGGCACCGTGACCGCGGGCAACGCGTCCAAGCTCAACGACGGCGGGGCAGCCGTGATCGTCGCGTCCGCGGATCGCGCGAAGGAGCTGGGGGCGAAGCCGCTGGCGCGCATCGTCGCCCAAGCCCAGTTCGCGCAGGAGCCGGAGATGTTCCTCGTCGCGCCGCGCGGAGCGATCGCGCGCGTCCTGGAGAAGGCCGGCTGGTCGGTGGGCGACGTCGACCTCTTCGAGATCAACGAGGCCTTCAGCGGCGTCGACTGCGTCCGGCGCGAGCTCGACATCCCCGCGGAAAGACTGAATGTGAACGGCGGCGCGGTCGCGCTCGGTCACCCGATCGGCGCGAGCGGCACGCGCCTGCTCGTGACGCTCCTGTACGCGCTGCGCGCGCGCGGAAGGCGCCGCGGGGTCGTTTCACTGTGCCTGGGCGGCGGTGAAGCGGTCGCGCTCGCCGTGGAGCTGGTCGCATGAGGGTCGGGGTGGTGGGCGCGGGAACGATGGGCGCGGGCATCGCTCGCAAGGCTCGAGGAGAAGGAGAAGCTGCCACGCACCGCCGGCGAGATCGAGCGGCGCATCACGACGACGACCGAAATGTCGGCGCTGCGCGACGCGGGCCTGGTCGTCGAAGCCGCGTTCGAGGAGCGCAACGTGAAGGGTGACCTCTTCGCGAAGCTCGATGGGATAGCGCCGAAGGACGCGCTACTTCTCTCCAACACTTCGTCGATCTCGATCGACGGCCTCGCGTCGCGCACGAGACGACCGGAGCGTGTCGCCGGCATGCACTTCATGAACCCTGCACCGATCATGCAGCTGGTCGAAGTCGTGCGCGGGCCGCGCACATCCGACGAGACGCTGGGCGCCGTGGTCGAGATGGCGAAGAGGCTCGGCAAGACGCCGGTCGTGTCGTCCGACCGGCCGGGCTTCATCACCAACCGCGTCCTCATGCCGATGATCAACGAGGCCTTCCACGCGCTCGAGGAAGAAGTTGGCAGCGCAACGGACATCGACACGGTGATGACGCTCGGTATGAGCCACCCCATCGGGCCGCTCCGTCTGGCGGATCTCATCGGGCTCGACGTGTGCGTCGCCATCATGGAAGTGCTGGAGCGTGATCTGAAAGACAAGAAGTACGCCCCGGCCGCCAACCTGCGCGCGCTCGTGAAGGCCGGGCGTCTCGGGCGCAAGAGCGGGCAGGGCGTGTACGAGTACGTGCCTGCGATGGAAGCGATCGCGAAGGTATGAGCGAGACCGAGCGAGCAGCGGCTGTGCCGCGGCGAGCGAGTCCGTCAGCGAGCGAAGCGAGGCGGCGAGCCGAAGCGAGCGCGACAACGGTATGAGTAGTGGCGACGACGAGGAGCATGGCGTCCAGATCGGGCCGGTCATGATCTACACCGCTCGCCAGAAGGCGGTCGCGCGGTTCTACGACGAGCTCATCGGCCTGAGCGGTGATCTGGACGAGCCCTCGATCTGGCTGAAAGGCTCGAACGCCGACGTCGTCGTCCACGGGCAGAGCGAGCGCGAGATGCCGGCGGAGATACGAGCGCAGTCCAGCTTCGTCGTGTGGTTCGGCGTCGCCGACGTGAACGCGGCGCACGAGCGCGCGAAGCGCGCCGGATCGCTCGTGGGCGACTTCTACGGCGACTACTTCTTCGCGCGCGACCCCGACGGCCGCTTCATCGGGATCTACGCAACGGAGGACCACCACCATGACCATGAGCACTGAGCCGGCGACCGGTTTCGATCTGTCGCTAAGCGAGGAGCAACGGCTCGTGCAGAAGACCGCGCGCGACTTCGCGCGCGAGAAGGTGCTCCCGCGGGCCGCCGAGATCGACGACGACAAGAAGATCCCGACGGAGCTCATCAGGGAGATGGGCGCGCTCGGGTTCATGGGCATCGACGTGCCGGAGCGCTACGGCGGCAGCGGAATGGACCGTCTCACCTACATGCTCGTGGTCGAAGAGATCAACCGCGCGTGCGCATCCACCGGGGTCGTCCTGTGCACGCACGTGAGCCTTGCCATCGAGCCGATCCTTCGGTGGGGCACCGAGGCACAGAAGGGCAGGTGGCTACCGGGGATGGCCAGCGGCGAGAAGATCGGCTGCTTCGCTCTGTCCGAGCCGGCGTCGGGCTCCGATGCGGCCGCGATGCGCACGAGCGTGCGTCGCGACGGCGAGCACTTCGTGCTGAACGGGACGAAGAACTTCATCACCAACGGGTCGATCGCGGATGTGGCCGTCGTCTTCGCGCAGAGCGACCCGAAGCTGCGGCACAAGGGCATCGCCGCGCTCGTCGTCGAGAAGGGTACCCCGGGCTTCAGCGTCGGCAAGCTCGAACGCAAGCTCGGCATCCGCGGCTCCGATACCGCGCAGCTCGTCTTCCAGGACTGCCGCGTACCCGCCGCGAACCTGCTCGGTGCCGTCGGCGACGGATTCAAGATCGCGCTGACGACGCTGGACGGAGGACGGGTCAGCATCGCAGCGCAGGCCGTCGGCATCGCCCGAGCATGCCTCGAGGATGCGCTCGCGTACGCGAAGGAGCGCGAAGCATTCGGCAAGAAGATCGCGGACTTTCAAGCGATCCAGTGGAAGCTCGCGGACATGGCGACCGAGATCGATGCGGCGCGGCTGCTGACGTGGAAGGCCGCGACGCTCAAGGACCAGGGCGCGCCGCACACTCTTGAGGCTGCCGAGGCGAAGCTCTTTGCCAGCGACATCGCGGTCAAGGCCGCGCGCGAGTGCGTACAGATCTTCGGTGGGTACGGCTACCTCGCGGACTTCCCGGCGGAGCGCCACTACCGCGACGCGAAGATCACCGAGATCTACGAGGGGACGAGCGAGATCATGAAGCTCGTGATCGCCGAGGAGATCCTCCGTGAGTAGCACGTGATCGCCCCAAATGGCCCGCACCCAGCGGTAGGGCGGCTCGCGTGGTAGCGCCAACGTCTGGGATCGGTCACGTCGTCCTAATGGCGCTCGCGCTGCTCGGCTTCGGAGCGTTCGCGTGGCGCGCCGCGCTGCTGGTGCGGCTGCTCCGGCTGGGCCGCTCCGAGCGGCGGCTCGATCATCCGTGGCGTCGGGTTCGCGACGAGCTGGTCATCTACCTCGGGCAGCGCAAGCTGCTGAAACGGCCGTACTTCCTACGTGGCATCACGCACGCGCTGATCTTCTGGGGCTTCCTGGTGATCACGTATGGCAGCGCGGACCTCCTGCTCCGCGGGATCCTCGGCTGGCACCTTCCGGGGACCGACAGCGGCGTCTACGCGTGGTCGCTGGATCTCTTTGCCGTGGCCGTCCTCGCGTCGATCGCCATCGCCATGTTCCGGCGCGCGGTCCTGCGACCGGCGCACATGCACATCGCGCGTGAGGGTTACGTGATCCTCGGGCTCATCGGCTTCCTCATGCTCACGCTGCTCGTCTTCGAAGGCGCGGGTATCGCCGCGGGAAGGGTGGTCGAGGGCGGCACGCCGCCGCCGCTCGCGGGTACCCTGAGCGATGCGTTCCCCGGCGAGAGCTCGGCGGTCGTCTTCGCCTACTCGTGGTGGGCACACGTCGTGACCGTCCTGGCGTTCGCCGCATATCTGCCGCGAACGAAGCACCTGCACATCGTCACGACGCTGCCGAACGTCTTCTTCCGCAAGCAGACGCCGCGCGGTCAGCTCTCCCTGATCGAGGACATCGAGAACCAGGAGACCTTCGGTGCCGCGACGATCCGCGACTTCTCGTGGAAGCAGCTGCTCGACGGTTACACCTGCACCGAGTGCGGGCGCTGTTCCGACAACTGTCCCGCGCTCGCGACGGGCAAGCCGCTCGATCCGCAGAAGATCGTTCTCGACATCCGCGACCAGCTCCTGCGCGAAGGCCCGAACCTGCTTGCACTCGCGAAAGCCGGGACCGCGGCGCCGGCCGCCGCCGGAGCGAAGGCCGAGCCAACTTCTCCCGCCCATTGGGTCGACAGCAAGCCGGAAGAGCTCTGGGCCTGCACGACCTGCGCGGCGTGCGTCGAGGCGTGTCCGGTCACGATCGAGCACATCGACAAGATCGTCGACATGCGCCGCTACCTGACGCTGATGGAAGGCGCCGCGCCGCCCGAGGCGCAGCGCGCGATGACGAACATCGAGCGCGCCGGCAACCCCTGGGGCGAGCCGCGCGCCTCGCGCGGCGACTGGGTCCAGGACCTCGACATCCCGACGATCGCCCAGAAGCCCGATGCCGAGTACCTGTACTTCGTCGGATGCGCCGGCTCCTACGACCGCCGGAACCAGCGCGTCGCACGTGCCCTCGCCTCGATCCTGCGGGCAGCGAACGTCTCGTTCGCGATCCTCGGCGGCGCGGAGACCTGCAATGGCGACCCCGCGCGCCGCCTTGGCAACGAGTACCTCTTTCAGCTGCAGGCGCGCCAGAACATCGAGACCATGACGGCGGTCGGGATCCGTAAGGTCATCACCGCCTGCCCGCATTGCTTCAACACCATCGCGAACGAGTACCCGCAGCTGGGCGGCCGCTACGAGGTCGTGCACGCGCTGCCGCTGGTGCAGAAGCTCATCGCTGAGAAGCGCATCACGCTGTCCGGCGATGAGAAGGACGTTGTCGCCTATCACGATCCCTGCTACCTCGGCCGCCACAACGGCATCTACGACGAGCCGCGCGCGGTCCTCGACGCGATCCCCGGCGTGGAGCGCAGGGAGATCGCGCCGCATCACCGCGAGCGCGGGTTCTGCTGCGGCGCCGGCGGTGGCCGCATGTGGATGGAAGAGAAGATGGGCCAGCGCGTGAACCACCGACGAGTCGAGCAGCTGGTGATGGCGAACACCGGAGCGACGAAGGTGGCGAGCGGTTGCCCCTACTGCCTGATCATGCTGGAAGAGGGCGTCGGGGCGAAGGGCATCCAGGAACAGATCAAGCCGGTCGACGTGCTCGAGCTCGTAGCCTCCAGACTGTCACAGAGCGTTCAGCCGACGGCAGAGGGGGTGCGAAATGGATCTGACTGATGGCGGTACGGTCGCGTGGATCGCGGGGACCCTGGTGGCGCTGGCGACGGTGCTGTTCGTGATCTGGGTGGCGTTCCGCGCGGCCAACGATCAGGACATCGTCTGATGCGGATCCTCGTCTGCGTGAAGCAGGTCCCCGACTCGACGGTCAAGGTGAAGGTCGCCGGCGACCGCAGATCGATAGCGACCGAGGGAGTGACGTGGTCGATCTCGCCGTACGACGAGTACGCCATCGAGCTCGCGCTGGAGCGAAAGGACGCCGACGGCAGCACCGTGGTCTCCGTCGTCACCGTCGGACCGGCGCGCTCGCGCGATGCCCTGCGGCAGGCGCTCGCGATGGGCTGCGACGACGCGACGCTCGTGACCGCACCCGAGGATCTCGGGGGCCTCGACGTCGCAAAGGCGCTTGCGGCCGTCGCCAAGGAGCTAAAGCCGGACGTCGTCCTCTGCGGGAAGCAGGCCTCCGACGACGACCAGGGCCTCGTGGGTCCCGCGCTTGCGGAGGCACTGGGCTGGCCGCACGTGGGGATGCTGACCAAAGCCGTCCCAGGTGGGGATGCGATCGAGCTCTGGCGCGAGGTCGAGGGCGGTCACGAGGTCTGGAAGGCGACGCCGCCGGTCGTCGGCCTCGTGCACAAGAGCGAGAAGGAACCCCGCTACCCGAGCCTTCCGGGGATCATGAAGGCGAAGAAGAAGGAGATCCCGGAAAAGACCATCGAGTCGTTGGGGGTAGCGCCGATCGCCCAACGACTGGAAGTTCTGCTGATGGAGCCGCCGCCCCAGCGCGGTGGCGGGAAGATCTTCAAGCTCGACGGCGACGCGAAGGGCGTCGCGGAGCAGGTCGCGAAGGCGCTGCACGAGGAGGCGAAGGTCATATGAGAGTCCTCGTGGTCGCCGAAAAGAGTGGCGGTCAGGTCCGACGGGTGTCGCAAGAGATCGCGGCGAAGGCCGCGTCGTTCGGGGACGTCGATGTGATCGCCGTAAGAGGTGAGCGCTACTCGCCGATCGCGTGGTCGACCGCGGTCGCGGAGAAGGCCAAGGCGTCGGGAGCGCAGCTGGTTCTGATCGGCGCGACGATCAACGGGCGCGATCTCGCCGCCCGTGCCGCGGCGAAGCTCGGTTGGGCATACGCCGCGGATTGCACCGACCTGGTGACGAAGGAGGGCGCGGCCGAGGCAAAGCGACCGATGTACGCCGGCAAGATCCACGCGACAGTGAGGGTGCCGCTGCCGGGATTCGTGTCGATCCGGCCGGGCGCTTGGACACTGCCCGTGGGCGCGGCCGCTCCGGGCGTGGCCGACATCGAGCCAGGGCCGGAGGACCCGCGTCTGCGGCTCGATCGCTTCGAGGCGGCCCCGACGGGCGGCAAACGCGTCTCGTTGGCCGAGGCGCGCACGATCGTCTCCGCGGGCCGCGGCATGAAGGGCCCCGAGCACTGGAAGCTGGTCGAGGAGCTGGCGGACGCGCTCGGCGCGGCGACGGGGGCATCGCGTGCCGTGACGGACGCGGGCTGGCGCCCGAACGAGGAGCAGGTGGGGCAGACCGGCAAGACGGTCACGCCCGACCTCTACGTCGCGCTCGGGATCTCCGGCGCGATCCAGCATCTCGCGGGGATGACCTCGTCGAAGGTGATCGTCGCGGTCAACAAGGATCCCGACGCCGACATCTTCAAGATCGCCGACTACGGCGTCGTCGGTGACCTCTTCGAGTTCGTGCCCGCGTTCACGGAGGCCGTGAGGAAGGTCAAGGCCGGCGGATGAACCTCGTGCCGAGCGAGACCGACCGCGAGCTCGCGTCCGCCGTGCGCGCCTGGGCGCAGGGCCTGGGCGAGAGCATCGCGACGGGAGAGCATCAGGGCACGCTGCCGCTCGGCGTCGTGCGCGAGCTCGGCGACCTCGGCGTTCTCGGCATGACCGTGCCCGAGGCTGACGGCGGCCTCGGCGCCTCCGCGGTCGCGTTCGCGCTCGTTCTCGAGGAGCTCGCCGCGGCATGGCCGTCGCTGGCGGTGGGCGTGTCGGTGAACTCCGGAATCGTCGCCGGCTCGATCGTCCGATACGGGACGCCCGGGCAGCGGAAGCGCTGGCTGCCGGCGCTCATGGACGGCAAGGGCCTGGGGGCGTTCGCGCTCACCGAGCCGTCGTCTGGATCCGACGCCGCGTCGCTCAAGGCGACGGCGGTCCCGGACGGCGCGGGCTGGCGGATCACCGGCCGCAAGCAGTTCATCACCAGCGCGCGCTACGCGCCGCTGTTCATCGTGCTCGCGCGGGTGGGTCAGCCCGAGAAACCGGGGGAGGGGCCCCTGGGCGCGAAGCGACGGCCTCATGCCGGCATCACGGCGTTCATCGTTCCAAAAGACACGCGCGGTCTCTCCATTGGGCGCGCGGAAGAAAAGATGGGGCTGAAAGCCTCGGATACCAGCGGAATCGTCCTCGAGGATGCGAGGGTCGGCGCAGACGCGGTGCTCGGCGAGGTCGGCGAGGGCTTCAGTCTCGCCATGTCGGGTCTCGATAGCGGCCGCATAGGAATAGCGGCCCAGTCAGTTGGCATCGGTCGCGCGGCGATCGCGCGCGCCATCGCCTACGGTCGCGGACGCGAGCAGTTCGGCCGGTCGATCCTGACGTTCGAGGCGATCCAGCTCGCGCTCGCGCAGGCGCGCGCGGAGCTCGATGCGGGGCGCCTCCTGACGCACCGCGCCGCGCGGCTGCGCGACTGCGGCCAGCCCTTCACGCGCGAGGCCTCGATGGCCAAGCTCTACGCCAGCGAGGCCGCGCAGCGCATCACGTACACGGCGGTGCAGGTGTTCGGCGGCTACGGCTACATGTCGGAGTACGACGTGGAGCGGTACGAGCGCGACGCGCGCGCGACGACGCTGTACGAAGGGACGAGCGAGATCCAGCGGACGGTCATCGCTCGTGCTGTGATGGCCGCGTGACCGTCCAAAAGAACAAGACCATCAAGCAGGACTGGGTGGACCGGTCCTACGGGCCGGCGGTGCGCAAGCGCGCGGAGCGCAGGCCGCGCTTCACCACGATCTCCGGCGATACAGTGGAGGCGCTTTATACACCGGATGATGTTTTGGGATTCGACCCGGTGCGCGATCTCGGGAATCCCGGTGAGTTCCCGTACACGCGCGGCATCCACCCCACGATGTACCGCAGCCGGCTCTGGACGATGCGCCAGTTCGCGGGCTTCGGATCGGCGGAGGACACGAACGAGCGCTTCCACTACCTGCTCGCGCATGGTGTCACGGGTCTTTCGACCGCCTTCGACATGCCGACGCTCATGGGACGAGACGCGGACGACCCGCTGTCGCGCGGCGAGGTCGGCCGCGAGGGCGTCGCGGTCTCCACGCTGCGCGACATGGAGATCCTGTTCGATCGCATCCCACTCGATGAGGTCACGACGTCGATGACCATCAACGGGCCGGCGTCGATCGTGTGGGCGATGTACCTGGCCGCCGCCGAGAAGCGCGGCTACCCGCTCACGTCGCTGGGCGGCACGATCCAGAACGACGCGCTGAAGGAATACATCGCGCAGCGCGAGTGGATCGTGCCCGAGCGCGCGGCGATGGATCTCGTCGTCGATACCTTCCGGTTCGGCGCGCGCGAGGTGCCGAAGTGGAACACGATCTCCGTCTCTGGGTACCACATCCGCGAGGCCGGAGCGACGGCGCTGCAGGAGCTTGCGTTCACGCTCATCGACGGGCTCGAGTACGTGAAGTGGGGCGTGGCGGCGGGTCTCGACGTGAACGACTTCGTCCCACGGATGTCCTTCTTCTTCGACGTCCACAACGACTTCTTCGAGGAGATCGCGAAGTTCCGCGCGGCGCGGCGCATCTGGGCGCGCGAGATGGAGCGCCGCTATCACCCGACCAACGAGCGCGTCATGCAGCTTCGCACCCACGCGCAGACCGCAGGCGTGTCGCTCACGGCGCAGCAGCCGTACAACAACGTCGTGCGCGTCGCGCTGCAGGCGCTCGCGGCGGTGCTCGGCGGCACCCAGTCGCTGCACACGAACTCGCTCGACGAGACCTACGCGCTTCCCACCAAGGAGGCGGTGACACTGGCCCTCCGGACGCAGCAGATCATCGCCCACGAGTCCGGCACCGCGGACACGGTCGATCCCCTCGCGGGCTCGTATTACCTCGAGCACCTCACGCAGCGCATGGAGGATGGCTTCGGGCGGTACCTGCGCGAGATCGAGGGCATGGGCGGCATGGTCGAGGCGGTGGAGCGCGGCTATCCCCAGCGGGAGATCACCGACGCCTCGTTCCGCTTCCAGGAGCAGGTCGAGAACAAGGAGAAGCTCATCGTCGGCATCAACGCCTACGCGACCGAGCAGGACCCGCCGATACCGATCCTCCAGATCGATCCGGAGGTAGAGGAGAAACAGGTGGCTCGTTTGGCGGATCTGCGGGGGGCACGCGACGCCGGTCGCTGGCGTGAGGCCATGCAGCGGCTGCGTGACGCGGCGACCGTCGCGAAAACGGACAAGCGGGCCGAAATGATGCCGGCCTTCCTCGAATGCGCCCGCAGCTACGCGAGCGTGGGCGAGCAGGTGCGGGTGCTGAAGGAGGTCTTTGGTGAGTACCGAGACCCTGGGTACTTCTAGGGCAGGGGGCAGGGGCCCCCGGGCACGAAGCGAAGATCTGCTCGCGCGCGTCGAGCACCTCTACCTGGCGACGCGCAACGTGCTTGATGTGTTACCCAGCGATCGCTTTGACACGAGACTCGCTTCTGGCATGACGCTGCGCGAGGTGCTCGCGCATCTCGCGGCGTGGGAGGAGACCGTCCCACCGCGCGTCGCGAGCGTACTGGCGACGGGCGCGGACACCGGGGAGTACGACGACATCGACGGCTTCAACGCGAAGGTCAGCGCCGAGACGCGCGACACACCGATCGACGATCTGAGGGCACGCCTGGGGCGCGCGCACGAGCGGGTCGTCGCGGTCGTGCGCTCGCTGGAGGGCCCCGACGCCCCCGAGCTCGCGTTCAAGGTGATCGAGTGGAACACGACCGGTCACTACCCCGACCACTTCGGCGACCTCGGGACGGCGATGCAGAGCGCGAAGGATCTCGTGAACGCCGTGAACGCCGGGTGGATCAACTTCCGCCTCGCCCTGACGTCGCTCGGCGAGTCCGGCCTGGACGCCAAGACGTCGGTCGGGTGGTCGTTCAAGGCGCTCGTCGCGCACGCGGCCGGGTGGGAGGAGCTCACCGTCGAGCGTCTGCGGAAGCTGCGCGAGACCGGTGAGCTCGCGTCCTCGGGCGTGCAGACCGACGAGTTCAATGCGCGTCTGGCGGAAGAGGGCGATCGCACGAGCGCGCCGGACCTCTTGGCGCGGCTCGACTTGGCGCACACCGCTCTCGTCGCCGAGATCGAGAAGCTCACGCCGGAGCAGATTCACGCCAACGACGGCTGGGCCGTCTCCGTCGTCGCGGGCAACTCCTACGGGCATTACGCCGAGCACCACACCGAGCTCTTCGCGGCGGTGCCGAAGCGGCCGACCGAGCTCCTTGCTCGGATGAGCGAGGGCTGGCGGCCGTTCCGTCGCGCGCTCGGGCGCATCGGCCTGCGTCCGCTCGCGAAGCCGACGCCATCGGGATGGTCGGCGAAGGCGCTGCTCTCCCACCTCGCGTTCTGGCTCGAGGCCCTCGAGGAGTCACTGCCGGAGCGGCTCGAAGGCCGGCGCGGGCGAATCCGTGACGTGCAGGCGGAGAACGACCGCGAGCAGGCGGCCGCCGATGCGAAGCCGGCGCACGAGATCACCAAGCGCCTCGACGACGCGTACCGGAAGGTGGTCGAGATCGTGAAGGCGCTGCCGCCGGACCGCGACATCCACTTCATGGCCGTCCGGCTCATCGCGGGGGAGAGCTACGGCCACTTCACCGAGCACCTTCCTGAGATCGAGCCGCTCGTGCCGACGACGACCGCTGCCGTGCTGGCTCGCTTCGACGAGACCTGGACCGCGTTCCGCTCACGAATTCGCGAGCTCGGGCGAACAGGTCTCCTCCAACCGACACCGTCCGGCTGGTCGTGTCGCGACATGTGCGCGCACGCCGCGAACTGGCTCCAGCACGCCGTCCTCGAGCTCGAGGGGCGCCAGTCCAAGAGCTGGACCGCCGCCACGATCCTCGCGGAGAACGACCGCGCCGTCGAAGCGCACAAGCTCGTCTCGGCGGAGGCGATGCTCGACGAGCTCGATACCTCACACAAACGCGTGCGCGAGGCCATCGCCAAGATCCCCGACGAGCGCATGCGGGATCCGAAGGTGTTCGGCGTCGTGGGCTTCTACACCTACCTGCACTGGGAAGAGCATCTGCATGAGGACCTGGGGGTCGGCTATTGAAGCGGCCCATCCGAGTCGTCGTCGCCAAGGCCGGGCTCGACGGACACGATCGCGGAGCGAAGGTCGTGGCCCCCGCTCTGCGCGACGCCGGGATGGAGGTCATCTACACCGGCGTGCACCAGACCCCCGAGCAGGTGGTCGAGACGGCCTTGCAGGAGGACGTCGATGCCGTCGGCATCTCGCTCCTCTCAGGAGCGCACAACTACATCTTCCCGCGCGTGTCCGAGCTGATGCGCCAGAAGGGCATGGACGACGTGCTCCTCTTCGGCGGCGGGATCATCCCGGAGGCCGACGTCGCCGAGCTGAAAAAGGTCGGCGTGGAGCGAGTCTTCCCGCCCGGGGCGAGTCTGGACGAGATCGTGCGGTATCTCACGGAGGCCGTGGGTAAGAAGCGAAGGGTCGGGGTCTAAAGGAGGACGGCAGTGTCTATCTTCGGTGGCGGCAAGAAGGACGCGCGGCCCATCGACGTCGGTCTGGCGGCACTCATCGGAAAGAGCGAGCCCGAGCTCATCGAGTGGTGGAAGCAGCGGTTCACGCTGATCACGCAGATCCCGAGTGAGACGGCGCGCGTTGGCGCGCTCACTCCGCAGCTGCGGGAGCTTTCGCGCATCCCGAGCCAGGAGGAGCGCAAGAAGCTCACCCGTGCTCGCATGATCGCGTTCGCGCAGCTCCCCGCAGAGACGCGCCAGACGCTGAACGAGGCCCGCAAGCGAGCCTGGGACATCGATCGTGGCGTGCTCGAAGCCGACCAGAAGGTGGTCGACGAGCTCTTGCCCACGATGGACCAGAACGTCCGCGCTGCGTATCCGGCACCGAAGCGGTAGATGAACTTCGGCTACCGCGACGACCAGGTCCTCGTCCGCGACACGATCCGCGACTTCGTGCGTTCGCGTATCGCGCCGAACGCCGACGGGTGGAACGAGCGAGGCGAGTTCCCGATGGAGCTCCTACCCGAGCTGGCATCGCTCGGCCTGCTCGGCCTCGCGGCGCCGACCGAGCTCGGCGGTGCCGGCCTGGAAATGCTGACGATCGCGATGGTGATGGAGGAGCTGGGCGCGGGCGACGGCTCGGTCGCGCTCACGATCGCGGCGCACAACAGCCTGTGCCTCGGCCACCTGCTCGTCGGCGCGAGCGCCGAGCAGAAGCGCCGCTGGGTCCCGCCGCTCGCGCGCGGCGAGTACCTCGGGGCGTGGGCGCTGACGGAGCCGAGCTCCGGTTCGGACGCCATCGCCGTGCAGAGCACGGCGAAGAACCTCGGGGAAGGCTTCGTGCTGAACGGCACGAAGCAGTTCATCACGAACGCGTCGATCGCCGGGTTCCTCGTGGTCATGGTCGGCAGCGGTCAACGGAAGATGTCGGCGTTCGGCATCAGGAAGGACACGCAGGGCATCCGGCCCGGGAAGCGCGAGCGGAAGATGGGGCTGCATGCGTCGGATACGTCCCAGCTCGTGATGGAGGAGTGCCGCGTGGCGGTCAGCGATCTCATCGGCACCGAGGGCGCGGCGTTCGCCGACGTGAAGAAGGTGCTCGACAAGGGCCGCATCGGGATCGGCGCGCTCGCGATCGGCCTCGGGCGTGCGTCGCTCGATACGGCGATCGCCTACGCGAAGCAGCGCAGGCAATTCGGCAGGCCGATCGCCGACTTCCAGATGATCCAGTGGAAGCTCGCCAAGGCGCGCACCGAGCTCGACGCCGCGCGGCTGCTCATCCACCGCGCGGCTGCGCTCGCCGATGCCGGCGCCGCGTTCGGCGTCGCCGCATCGAAAGGCAAGCTCTACGCGTCCGAGGCGGCCAGCCGCGCCGCGAACGACAGCCTGCAGGTCTTGGGAGGCTATGGCTATCTGCGCGACTACCCGGTGGAACGCCACTTGCGCGACGCGCGACTCATGGAGATCGGCGAGGGCACGAGCGAGGTCCAGCGGATCGTGATCGCGCGGGACCTCGTGCAACAGACGACCGCGTGACATCCGTCGCGAGTAACGATCTCGTGGCGCGCGCGCGCGCGGGCGACAAGCGCGCGGCCGCACGTCTCCTGTCGGTCGTCGAGAACGAGGAAGCCGGCGCCGCCGCTGCGATGCGCGAGCTGTATCCCCTGGCGGGACGCGCCCGCGTCATCGGCGTGACCGGTCCCCCCGGCGGCGGCAAGAGCACTCTCGTCAACCGGCTCGCGGGCGTGTATCGGGCGCAGGGCGAGCGCGTTGCGGTCGTCGCCGTGGACCCGTCCTCGCCGTTCAGCGGAGGTGCGCTCCTGGGCGATCGCATCCGCATGCAGGAGCGCTTTCTCGACGAGGGCATCTTCATCCGCAGCATGGCGAGCCGCGGTCACGCCGGCGGGCTCGCCCGCACGACCTCGCGTGTCGTGAACGTCCTCGACGCGATCGGCTATGGCGTCGTCCTGGTGGAGACGGTCGGCGTCGGTCAGGAGGAGGTCGAGGTCATCCGGGTCGCCGACACGGTCGCGCTCGTGACGGTGCCAGGGCTCGGGGATGACATCCAGGCGATCAAGGCCGGCGTGCTGGAGATCGCCGACGTGCTGGTCGTGAACAAGGCGGACCGGCCGGGGGCGGACGAGACGGCGCGCGACCTCACGCAGATGCTCTCGCTCGGAAAGCTGCGCACGGCGTGGAAGCCGCCGATCGTCCGGACGGTCGCCGCGACGGGCGAGAATGTTCCGCAGCTCGTCGACGCCCTCGAGAAGCATCGTGCGTGGGCGACGGAGAGCGGCGAGCGAGACCGCCGCCGGCGCGACGCCGCCCGCGCCGAAGTCGAGGACCTCCTGCGCGAAGCGCTGGTGCGCCGTCTGCGGGACCGCCTGGGGGAGAGTCGCGTCGCCGACGCGGTCGCACGGGTGGCGGAGCGCGCGATCGATCCATATGCCGCGGTGGAGGAGCTGCTCAAGGGCTGAGTCGCGGGCTGGCGAGCGCGGCGAGAGACGGTACGGCCGTCTTGGTCCAACACGCTTCGAAAGCCCAGCGGAGTGGCGACATACGTGCGCACGTCGAGCCGGAGGAGGTCGGCGGGCGCTGTACCGGGATGACGGAGCAGGAGCACACGTACGCGCACCGAGGATGCGTCGTCGTCCGCAGCGACGAAGCCGATCGAATCGAGGCGCCAACGCCGATCGCAAGAACGAGCGTCTGGCTGTCGTCGAGCAGGTCGTAGCTTTGGATTGGCGCGAACGAGCGCGCCGGTTCGCCAGTGCGGAGAGAACGATCCCGAGAGCGACAACGACAACGATGACGACGCCAGGACCGAGGCCAGCTCCGCGCGTCATTCGCAAGACGTAGGACGTTGGTGCGTGACGTTGTCCTGGGGCAGCCTGCGCGGTGGCCGCGGTCACGCGGTCGCGCAGGGCGCGGCACACTAGCCTCGTGGGTAGCCCGCGCAACACCGCTGGACACACGGTCACCAAGGACGCGAAGTGGCTGGACGCCGTCGCGAACGTCTTCGGGGCGATCGTCGAGGGCTTCTACAAGCTCCCGGGGACCGGCGTCATCAAGACCCTCCTGCACGGCACCTGGCCCCTTCGCCATCCCCTGCATCCGGCGATCACCGACATCACCATCGGCGCGTACACCGCGGCCGTCGCGCTCGATGTCTTCTACCTCGTTGCGGGTGACGCGACGCTCGTGCGCGCGGCGGACTTCGTGCTCCTGCTCGCCTTCGCGAGCTCACTGATCGCGATCGCGTCTGGCCTGACAGACTGGAAGGACACCTTTGCCGAGGAGCGTCGCACCGGCATGCTGCACGGCCTGATCATGGTCGTCGCCACCATCCTCTTCGTCCTCTCGATCGCGATGCGTCTGAGCGCTACGACCGACCAGCGCGCGGTGGCGATCGCGCTCTCAGGTCTCGGCTGGGCGGTGATGCTCGTCGCGGCGTTCTTCGGCGGCGAGCTCCCGTACGGCTACGGCACGCAGGTCAACCGCCAGGCCTGGAGCGACCATCCGACGAAGTGGACGAAGCTCGAGATCGCCGCGAAGGACCTCGAGGACCACAAGCCGGTGGTCGGCAAGACGAAGGGCGGCACGGAGATCTTCGTCGCGAAGGTCGATGACAGGATCTTCGCGATCGCGAACAGATGCACGCACGCCGGCGGGCCGCTGAACGAGGGGAAATGGGTCGGCGCCGATCGCTGCGAGATCGAGTGCCCCTGGCACCAGTCGGTGTTCTGCGTGAAGGATGGCCACGTGACCCGAGCGCCGGCGACCTTCCCCGAGGTGGCATTCGAGGTGCGTGTGAGCGACGCGGGGTCGATCGAGGTCCGAGCCCGCTAGGAACCGAACGCGAACCGCGTAAAGAGGTAGTCGTCTGCCGACTTGACGCCGACCAGGCGCGCGTTGGGCGCGTTCGCGGGGAGGAACGCGGCGCCCTCGACCAGCGCGGTCCGGCGCTCCTCGGGCGACCGGCCCGCGATGCGTGGCGCGATGGTGAGAAAGAGCTCGTCGAGCGCCCGCTCTTCGAGGAACCGGCCGAACAGGCTCGGGCCGCCTTCGGTGAGGATGCGTCCGCCGCCGGAGGCGTCCGCCGCCAGACGCACGAGCGCCGAAGCCTGGAGCGGCTCGGATTCCGCGAGCGCGCGCACGGTCACATGGCGCGGCGCGTTCCGCAGACGCTCGGCGCCGCTTCGCGTCGTGGCGACGACGACCGGACCGCCGCCGCCGAACGCAGGCAGTCCGAGATCCACATTGCCGCTCGCCGTGACGATGACGGCGAGTGGCCGCGCCGGCCGGCCAAGCGCCTTCCGCAGCGCGGCGAACGCCCCAGCCTCCTCCGGGAAGACGCTTTCCGCGGTCCAGATGGTGTCCGGCTCCTTGCGCAGGGTCCCCGCTCCGATGACGACCGCGTCCGCGACCGCGCGCAGGAGCGCGAGCACGAACCGGTCGCCGGCGTATCCGCCGCTGACATCCTTGGCCCGGTCCTGGCCGGGGACATCGAAGGACACGATGCCGTCGATCGTGCTCACGAAGTTCGCGAAGACCGCCCGCTCCGGCATGCGCAGCGGTCCGCCGTACCGGCTCGCGAGCGCCGCCGGGAGCGGCATGGTCGCCCCCGCGCTCCGGTCGAGGAGGGTCTCGAGCACGCTAGTCCGAGCGCGTCCTGGTCAGCTCGAAGAACTCGCTGCGCAGGTCGGCGTCGTTCGCGTATTCGCCGCGCCAGACCGCCGTGCGCGTCCTGGGGTGCAGCTCGCGGACGCCTCGCATCTGCGTGCACAGATGATGTGCCTCGATGTGCACGCCGACGCCGTGCGCCTTCACCAGGGCCTCGAGCGTATCGGCGATCTCGTCGCCCATCCGCTCCTGCACGGTGAACCGTCGCGCCCACACGCGCACCAGCCGGGTGAGCTTGCTGATGCCGATGATCTGCTCGTGCGCGATGTACCCGACGTAGGCGTTGCCGTAGAACGGGAAGGCGTGATGCTCGCAGAGCGCGAAGAATGGGATCGGCCCCTCGACGATCTGGTTGATCTCACAGCTCTTGCCACCCTTGCACTCGGTCGGGAACGCCGTGAGCAGCTTGGGATCGCCCTCGTAGCCCTCGGTCGCATCGAAGAGCGCACGGACGAAACGGCGCGGAGTGTCGCGCGTGCCTGGCGCGTCGGTCCGCAGCCCGAACGCCGTGAAGATCTCGTCCATGTAGCGCTCGAAACGGGTCCACTGCTCCGGTGCGAGATCGCGGTGCTGGACGAGCTCAGGCGTCCGGATCTCGTCGTCGTCCTGCGGAAGGTGTAGGTGCGACAGCTCTGTCATGGCTCCTCCTGCTCCCGTCATCATGTGCTCAACACATGATCGAGCTCAATCTGTTCCGGACCGGTGCGGTGAACATCGTTCGCTCCGCCTTCATGCCCTGGCTGGAGTCACCGATGCGGGACGAAAAGGTCGTGACCCCGGTGTGGTCGGCCCTGCTGCGCACGCCGGACGGCAACATCCTGTTCGATACCGGACTCCATCCGGTGCACGTCGAGCGGCCCGACGCGACCTTTGGCCCGCAACCGAGCATGACCGTGGTCATGGAGCCTGCCGACGCGGTGGTCGCGCGGCTCGCCGCCCTCGGCCTGAAGCCCGACGACATCGACATCGTCGTGAACAGCCACCTTCACTTCGACCACGCCGGAAACAACGGCGCGTTCCCGAAGGCGACGTTCATCGTCCAAGCCGAGCATCTCGCGTACGCGAAGGGCAGGCCGAATTTTCCGGGTGTGTACTGGGACATCCCCGAGCTCAGGTATGCACCGACGGCCGGGAGCACGCGCGTCGCTCGTGGCATCAAGGTCGTCCCGACCCCCGGCCACGCGCCTGGGCACCAGTCGCTCGTCGTCGACCTCGCCGACTCCGGTCGCGTCGTCCTCACCGGCGACGCCGCCTTCACGCGCGCGAATCTCCAGCGCGGCGAGATCCCAGCGCTGGACCAGAACGCGGCGAAGGAGTCGCTCGCCGTCATCCGCTCGCTCGTGAACGACGACCTGACGCGGGTCTTCACCTCGCACGACGCGGAGGCCTGGGCGACCTGGCGCCTCGCCCCGCAGTCCTACCGCTGACTCGCGACGCGTCGCTCGTGATCCTCGCTGGCGGCCGCTCGGCGCGGATGGGC
This sequence comes from Candidatus Limnocylindria bacterium, assembly GCA_041486085.1. Classification (GTDB taxonomy): domain Bacteria; phylum Chloroflexota; class Limnocylindria; order P2-11E; family P2-11E; genus CF-39. The sequence continues at coordinate 22,053 of JBGPKU010000038.1, forward strand.
CGGCCGAAGGCGGGGCTTCCCGTTGGCGAGGTGACGCTCCTCGAGTGGATGGTGCGGCGCCTCGGTCCGGCGTTCGCGGAGACGATCGTGTCGGGAGCGACGGCGCCGGCCGGAGCGCGCCAGGTCGAGGACCGCCGCCCCGATGCGGGACCGCTCGCGGGCATCGAGGCCGCGCTGGCCGCGGCTCGCTCGGACATCGCGTTCGTCATCGCCTGCGACATGCCACGCGCGAGCGGGCGCCTCGCGGCTCTCCTCGTCGCTCGCTGCTCGGGTCATGACGCCGCGGTGCCGCGTGCCGCCGGCCGCGCGCAGCCGACCTGTGCCGCGTACGCGCGCTCCGCGGTCCCCATCCTCGCCGCATATCTCGACGCCGGAGGACGACGGGCAACGGCGGCGCTGGACGGGCTGGACGTGGTGTTCCTCGAAGAGCCGGACCTCGCGGGCGCGGGCATTCCACTGAGTGAGCTCGCCGACCTCGACACGCCCGCCGATTATCAGGCGTTCCTCGCGTCGCTCGGAACGTAGTTCCTCGCTGTTCGTTCTTCGCGGCTCGTCTCGTCGGGGCTTTCGCCGCTCCACGCTCGACTAATCTTCCTCGAAGAGCTCAACGTGGTCGCCGCATGACCACCTTGACATAGGAGCATCCGATGGCCCGAGCCCCGTCGCGTCCCGTACGCATCGGCCGATACGACGCGGGCACCTGGAGCGCGACGGGCGACGAGATCGCCGCGGAAGAGCCGCTGCAGCTGCTGCTCGACGGCGAGCCTCTCTCGGTGATCATGCGGACGCCCGGGAACGACATCGAGCTCGCGCTCGGCCTGCTGCACGCGGAGCGCGTCATCACCTCGGTCGACGACGTCGCGTCGCTGCGGATCTCCGCCGAAGCGCAGGAGACCGAGGAGCGGATCGCGGTCGCGTCGGATCTGCTCGAATCGAACGCCGTCGACGTCCATCTGCGAAACACCGCCGCGCGGCGGCCGCGTCGCTCCTTTCTGTCCAGCTCCGCGTGCGGCGTGTGCGGCGCGACCACCATGGAAGATCTCGCGCACGACCACGCGCCGCTGGCCCCGGGCCCGGTGATCGACGCGCGGGTGCTGCCGCCGCTGGCCGGCCGGCTACGCGAGCGGCAGCAGCTCTTCGAGCGCACCGGTGGGCTGCACGCGGCGGGCCTGTTCGACGTCGAAGGCACTTTCATCACGCTGCGCGAGGACATCGGTCGCCACAACGCGGTCGACAAGGTCGTCGGTCGTGCGGTGCTGGACCGCTCGGTGCCGATCTCGCGTGCCCTGCTCGCGGTCAGCGGGCGCGCCGGCTACGAGGTCGTCCAGAAGGCCGTCGCCGCGGGGATCCCGATCCTCGTCGCGGTGGGCGCGCCGTCGAGCCTGGCGGTCGCGACCGCGGTCCGCTTCGGCCTCACGCTGGTTGGATTCCTGCGGGGGGAGCGCTTCAACGTGTACAGCGCGCCGGAACGCGTTCGTGGGGCGCTGAGCTAGCGACGGCACGCGGCTTGCGCGCGAGCGATCGATGCACGGCGCGCAGCGATCGCCAGCTGCGCGAAGGCTCGCGGCCTAGCCGCTCGCCAGGTTCATGTCGGCGCGATCCGCGATCTGATCGGGATTCCGCAGCAGGTCGAGAAGACGCGGGTCGTTCGCGACGACGATGCCGGTCGCGCCATCTTTCGCCGCGGCGTCGCGCGCGGCGCGCCACTCGTCCCTGCCGCTGGGGAACGGCATCTGGATCCAGCGCTCGCCACCGCGCGAGGACTCTTCCGCGATCAGCAGGCGCCCCCGCGCAAGACGCTCGCACGTCGCACGTCCGGGCCCGGCGGGCGCGCCGCTGGCGACGAGCCCGACGCGCCAGGTGACCGCGGCCAGCGCGGCGAGCAGGACGTAGGGGTCGCCGTCGTCAGCGTCGGCCCAGAGCGAATCCGCGCCCGCGGCCTCCACCGCGCGCGCGTCGGCGAAGAGGTCGCCGGGCTCGCCGGACGCAGCGAAGCGCACGCCGATGCGGAGAGCGGGAGCGGGCGCCGCTTCGACGGCCAAATCAGCCGTCCGGGGCGTCGCGCTCGAGGTCTTCGCGCACCTCGCGGATGAACGCCGCAACCGCGACCGCGTCGACCGAGCCCCTCGCGACGCGCAACCGCTCGACCGCCACGCCCGCCGTGAAAGACGCGAGCGGTGCGAAGCTGCGCTCCCTGCTGTGCGCCACCACGCGCGCGAGATGGAGCAGCTCCTCGGCGACGGCCGGGTCGAGCTCGGGTGCGGCGATCGGCGCCCCGCGGCTCTTCGCCGCGTCGGTCCAACGGCGGGCGAGCCCCGCGAAGAATTCGTTCACCACGCGGAAAGTACCGCCTCCCGCACTTGACGTCCCATCCAGTAGGAGTACAACGACGCTGGCCGATGACGGAACTGACGCGACGTCAGCTGCTGAAGGCGGGGGCCTCCACCGCGGGGCTTGCCATTGTGCCGTTCGCGAACCCGCTCGGGTTCGATCTTCGGTCCGCCAAACGGATCCAGCAGGATTTCCGCCTGTCGGGAGCGAAGGAAGTGAAGTCGCTCTGCCCGTACTGCGCGGTCGGCTGCGGCCTCATCGCCTACACGAAGCAGGACGCGAACGGGAAGACGCAGCTACTCCAGATCGAAGGCGATCCGGACAGCCCGATCAACGAGGGACGCCTCTGCCCGAAGGGCGCGACCGCGATGCAGCTCGCCACGAGCTCGCGTCGCGTCGAGAAGCCGCTGTACCGCGCGCCCGGTAGCGCCAAGTGGGAAGAGAAGACCTGGGACTTCATGCTCGACAAGCTCGCTCAGAACGTGAAGGCCTCACGCGACAACACGTTCGTCGCACAGGACGCGAACGGGAACGTCGTGAATCGTACCGAGGGGGTCGCTTTCGCCGGCGGCGCCGCATTCAGCAGCGAAGAGGGCTACTTCGCTGCGAAGATGATGCGCACGCTCGGCGTCGTGCATATAGAACAGCAAGCTCGGGTCTGACACGGTCCGACGGTGACCAGTTTGGCCGCCACATTCGGACGAGGAGCAATGACGAACCACTGGCGTGACATCAAGCACGCCGACGTCATCCTCATCAACGGCGCGAACCCAGCGGAGGCGCACCCGGTCGGCTTCCAGTGGTTCGTCAAAGCCAAGCTCGATCCGACCAAGGGGCCCGGGCTGGGCGGCGGCGCGAAGATCATCCACGCCGACCCACGCTACACGCGCACCTCGGCGGTCTCCGACATGTACCTGCGCATCCGTACCGGCACCGACGTCGCGTACTTCGGCGGGCTCATCAACTACATCCTGCAGAACAACCTCTATCACGAGGCCTACGTCAAGAACTACACGAACGCGTCGTTCCTGGTGCGCAAGGACTTCGCGTTCAATGACGGACTCTTCTCTGGCTACGACAAGGCCACGCGCGCGTACAGCACTGCGACCTGGGGTTACGACACCGAGGGCGACCCACTCCCGGGCCCGCCCGGCACGACGCAGGCGAAGGCCAAGCGGGACATGACGCTTCAGGACCCGCAGACCGTCTTCCAGCTGCTGAAGAAGCACTACAGCCGCTACACGCCCGAGATGGTCTCGAGCATCACCGGCATCCCGCAGGACCAGTTCCTCGCGGTCGCGAAGGTCGTCGGCGAGATGGGCCGGCCCGACAAGGTCATGACGATCGTGTACGCGGTCGGCCTCACGCACCACACCACGGGCGGGCAGCTCATCCGCTCGGGTGCGCTCCTCCAGCTGCTCCTCGGCAACATGGGCCGACCAGGCGGCGGGATGAACGCCGAGCGGGGCCACGCGAACATCCAGGGGAATACCGACCACGCCATCTCCTGGGAGAACCTCCCCGGTTACCTGCGCATCCCGGCGCCGGGGCAGAAGACGACGGACGACTACGTTGCCGCGAGCGCGGCGAAGAAGAGTGACCCGAACTCGCAGAACTTCTTCGGGACGAACTACAAGAACTTCATCGTCAGCCTGCTGAAGGCGTGGTACCGCGGCGCGGCGCAGCCGACGAACGACTTCGCGTTCAACTTCCTCCCGAAGCCGGCCGTGAACTCCTCCTGGATGTCGATCTACGACCAGGCGCTCAAGGGAAAGATGGAGGGCGTGATGCTCAGCGGTATGACCGCGACGAGCATCGGCCCGGACTCGAACCAAGTCATGCAGGCGCTCTCGAACCTCAAGTGGCTCGTGGTCATGGATCCGCTGCCGACGACGAGCTCCGAGTTCTGGCGCGCACCCGGCATGGATCCGGCGAAGATCCAGACCGAGGTCTTCATGCTGCCCACGACGCACTGGATCGAGAAGGACGGCTCGTTCGTGAACAGCGGTCGCTGGGCGCAGTGGAAGGATCAGGTCCTCCCGCCGGAGGGCGAGGCTCGGCACGACCACTGGATCCTGGCCGACCTCTTCGACCGCGTGAAGACGCTGTATCGCCAGCAGGGCGGGAAGTTCCCCGACCCGCTCATGGCGATGACCCTCGACTACGCCGACCCGAAAAAGCCGGAGCTCACCGAGATCGCGAAGGAGATCAACGGCAAGGATCTGAGCACTGGTCTGCTGATGACCTCGTTCGCGAACCTGAAGGCCGATGGCACGACCGCTTCAGGCGACTGGATCTACGTGGGTTCGTACACCGACGCCGGCAACAACATGAGACGGCGGAACGGCATCCAGGACCCGGCGAAGAACGAC
>JBGPKU010000039.1:0-25905 GCA_041486085.1 Candidatus Limnocylindria bacterium
CGCGTCGGTCACCGAGCTCGCGGAGCCGTTCGACATGAGCCTCCCCGCGGTCAGCAAGCACCTGAAGGTGCTCGAGCGCGCGGGCCTCGTGTCGCGTGGCAAGGAGGCGCAGTGGCGGCCGGCGGCGCTGGAGGCGGGCCCACTCAAGGAGATCGACGCGTGGGTCGAGCGCTATCGGGTCATCTGGGAGCAACGGCTCGATCGACTGGACGACTACCTGAAGGAACTGCGAGAGAAGGAGAGGCGACATGGCCGCAAGGGATAACGTCGTGGAAGTGCCGATCAAGGAGCTCGTGATCGAACGCGTCTTCGACGCGCCGCGCGAGCGTGTCTTCGATGTGTTCACGCAGCCGGAGCACCTGCAGAAGTGGTGGGGGCCGAAGCGGTTAAGCGTGCCGACCGCCGAGTTCGAGGCGCGTCCTGGCGGGAAGATCTTCCTGGGCCAGCGCGGCCCCGACGGCGCGATGCACTACAACGCCGGCGTCGTGCGCGAGATCGAGCGGCCTTCGCGGGTCGTCTTCACGATGTACTTCGCCGACGCGGACCGCAGGCGCGTCGCGCCGCCAGCCGGCGCTGGGCTCCCGGGCACCTGGGACGAGGAGATCGTCACGCTCGTGACATTCAGCGCCGAAGGGCGGCGCACGCGCGTGATCATCCGCACCCTGTCGGGCTTCACGGCCGAGTGGGGCGAGAAGGCGCGCGTGGGCTGGGCTGAGTCTCTCGACAAGCTCGGCTACGCGGTGGCCGACGACATGACGGTCGCGCCGCAGGGCGAGCGCGAGATCGTGATCACGCGCACCTTCGACGCACCGCGCGCGCTGGTCTACGAAGCCCTCACGAACCCGGAGCACGTGAAGAACTGGTGGGGTCCGCGTCAGTACGGCGCGGTGAGGGCGACCGGCGCGTTCCGCGCCGGCGGGCGTTACCGCTACTCGCAGAACGGACCGAGTGGCGAGGTCGCGTTCTCGGGTGAGATCCGCGAAGCGTCCCCCGAGCGCATGGTCTACACGGAGGAATTCGAGGCCATGCCCGGCCACGGTGCCGTCACCACTGTCACGCTCGATGAGCGCGGCGGGAGGACGTACCTGTCGCTCCGCTCGGTCTATCAGTCGAAGGACGACCGCGATGCGGTCATCGCCTCGGGCATGGAATGGGGCGCCCGTCTCTCGTACTTGCAGCTTGACGAGATCATCGCCTCGCTCGGAAAGGCAGCGTGACGACGACGCAGATACGTTTTGAAGCCACGCCGCACACGATCGGCAAATCGATGATCTTGCGATTGCCTGAGAAAGCGAGCGTGAAACTGCCGTCGCGTGGGCAGGTGGCTGTACAGGGAACGATCGATGGCCGTGAGTTCCGGACGGTGTTGGAACCGGACGGCAATTTCGGCCACTGGTTGAGGATCGATCGAAAGCTACGAGGAGGCGCTGCCGTACGCGCGGGTCGCAGCGCGACGCTCGAAATTGAGGCAGTCAAAGACTGGCCGGAGCCGAGCGTGCCACTGGACCTCAAGACCGCTCTGGCGGCTGCCCCTCAGAAGATCCAAGACCTGTGGAAAGAGATCACGCCGATGGCGCGCTGGGAATGGGTTCGCTGGGTCAATGCGACCCCAAACCTTGATACGCGCAAACGACGGGTCGAAGTGAGTATCTCGAAAATGAAAGGCGGGAAGCGACGGCCCTGCTGTTTCAACCTTGCCGCATGCACCGACCCGAACCTATCAAAGAACGGCAGGCTTGCTGAACCAGCGTGAACGACGCGCTGCCTCGTGACCGCGTCCTGCCGGGATACTGCAAAGTCCGGAAGAGCGAGGGCGGCGAGCGGCGGGTCAGCGAGCCGCGAACAGCCCTCCGATGGCGTCGCGCGCGACGTACTGGGCCATTTCCGGATTCTCCCGCAGCCGCCGCAAGCTGTACGCGTACCAGTCCCGGCCGTAGGGGACGTAGACGCGAAGACGCTGCCCGTCGGCGAGCAGCTGATCCCCGCGCTTGGGAGTGACACCGAGAAGCATCTGGAATTCGTATTGCGCGGGCGAGAGCCCGCTCAGAAGCCCGAGGCTCTGCTCGATGAGCCAGTCGTCATGCGTCGCGACCTCCGGGTATCCGCCGGCATTGATGATTCCCTCGAGGATCGCGAGGTACTTTCGCCGGATCGTCTCGGCGTCGAGGTAGGCCACCGACTCCGGCTCACGCCAGATCCCTTTGACAATCCGGACGCGCGGCCGCAGAGACGCGAGCGCCGCGACATCGTCGAGCGTCCTGCGCAGACAGCTCTGCAGGACGATGCCGACCCCATCGAAGCCCTCTGCGCGCAGGCGGCGATAGACGTCGAGTGTCGCGTCGACCGTGGACGAGTCCTCCATGTTCAGGGTGAGCCCGATCGCGCGATCGGCCGCATCTCGGGCGAGACGTCGCACGTTCTCCCAGCACAACCGGGGATCGAGACGCAGCCCGAAGCCGGTCATCATCACGCTGAGCGTCGTGCTGGGGTGAGCGACATCCAGCTCCCTGAGTGCGCCCTGGTGCTCGGCGATCATCTGCAGGACCTCCTGGCGCGACGAGAATCGCTCACCGAGTACATCCAGGGTCGCGAGCTTGTGCCGCCGCTCGAGCTCCGCCGTCACACGGAGCGCGTCCTCGAGCGTCGCTCCTGCTACATATCTCTTCGCCACGGCCCACACGATCGGGCGCGGCACGAACGGAAGGATCCCGGCAAGTGCCCGGCCCGTGTGCATCGCGTCGATGATGACGGAAGCGCCACTGGCAGGCGGGGGGGTGAAACCGGGCAACATCAGTCGTTCCGTCGCTCCCGCAGTGCGCTGTGAAGACCCCGGGGCAGGGACCGACGCGCGATATGGTTCTTCGCACAGTGGCGACCACAGCGCCTCATCGATCAGTCAAGGCCGAACTGCGGCGGCAGTCTCTCCCGGCGGTCTCCCTCAGCGTCATGGAACGCTGGGCGGCCACGCGCCCGAAGGGCAGCGTCCAGATCGCGAGGCTGCGCCGCTCATCATCGGATCACGGCAAATCGGCCGACGCGCCTGACGACGAGATCGCCGTCCAGGAGTCCCGTCTTTGGCTCGACACTCCGTCGCGATGGCGTTACGAGGTCGACTTCCCTGGCGGCACGGGGGTCTTCGTGACCGACGGTCCGCTCTGGTGGTCGTACGCGCCGTCGGTCCATGCGCTCTCGAACGAGTCCGCCCCCGAGCGATACCCCGGACAGCGCGAACATCAAGAGTCGCAGCTCTTTCACCCCGAGCAGGTGCTGGCCGCGCTTACGGTGACAGGCAAGCATGCGGAAGAACGAGCAGGAAGACCGGTCGACGTCTTCGAAGCGGTCGCTCGTGCGGACAGCTATGTCCCGTCCCTTCCATCGGGCGCGGACACGTACCAGCTCGTGATCGATCGAGAGCGCAACGTCGTTCTCCGCATGGCCGCGGTGGCGGATGGGATTGAGTTCTCCAGCGTCGAGATCACAAGCCTTGAGTTCGATGTGTCTATGGATCAGACGCTGTTCCGCATCGAGCTGCCCGCCGGCACGGGCTTCACGCCGCCGCCGAGCCACACGTTCCGCCCGTCGCTGCTACAGCGCTTGCTCGGAACGCGTCCTTGAGCCGAGCGCCACCATGCCGTCCACCGTAGTCGCCTCCTGCGCCGCACGAGGCTCCATCGATGGTGTGAAGGAAGTGTGAAGGTCGTAGCCCTTCACACTTCCTTCATATTGCCGACCCAGACTGCGCCGGGTGGGAATTGGGATCGGGCGACTCGCCGGCATCGTCTGGGTCGCGTACTTCGCTCTGTCGACCGCGGGTCTCTCGCTCAAGATCCTGCCGCTGTCCCTCGCCGCGAACGTCGTGTACTTCGTCGTCGCGATCGTGCTGTTCCAGTTCCTCGCCTCGGCAGATCGGCTCATCGCGTTCGCGCTGCTACCGCTTGCCGCACTTGGCTGCGTGATCCAGAGCGTTGGGATGATCCAGGACGACCGTGATATCCAGCGTGTCGCGCTCGTCTTCTTTGGGCTCTTTCTCGCCGCACTGGGCTATCTGCTCATTCGTGCGGACATCGCGCCGCGACCTCTCGGATACGCGCTCGTCGCCGCCGGTCTCGCGTCGTGCACGCTCGTCATCCCCCAGTTGCCCGCGCCGATGACTGCGCTGGCCTTGGGTTTCGGCGGGCTCGCGGAGGGCGCCTTGGTGCTCTGGCTGCTGCTTACGGGTTAGGCGATCTACGGTGCGAAGGTGACCACCGAGCGCGCCACTTCGCCGCCGAGCATGGCCTCATATGCCTCATTGATCTGCTCAATCGGGTAGCGCCGGCTCAGTAGCTTGTCGAGAGGCAGCCGACCAGACACGTACAGACCAATGAGCATCGGAACGTCGGCCGCGGGCCGCGCCGATCCGTAGAGCGAGCCCTTGAGGGTCTTCTCCTGGAGAACGAGGTCGTTGATCCCGATCTCGACGCGCGCGTCGCCCTTCCCCAGCCCGACCGCGACCGCCGTCCCGCCGGTCCGCAGCGCACGGACCGCCTGGCTCAGCGTGTCCGTCCGGCCGACCGCCTCGAACGCGTAGTCCACACCACCGTCAGTGCGTGCGCGGACGGCCTTCACCAGGTCCTCGGAGGACGAGTCCACCGCATGCGTTGCGCCCAGCGCCGTCGCAGCCTTGAGCTTCGTCTGGCTGACGTCGGCGACGACGATCGTGCTCGCCCCCGCGAGCCGCGCCGCCATCACCACGCACTGCCCGACGCCGCCGGCTCCGATCACGAGGACGCTGCTCCCCGGACGGACCGCCGCGGTGTTCACAACCGCACCGACCCCGGTCATCACGGCGCAGCCGAGGAGCGCCGCGATCTCCAGGGGCACCGTCGCCGGGATCTTGAGCACCGAACGCTCGCTCGTGACCGCCTGTTCCCCGAAGCACGAAACGCCCATCACGTGATGGATGCGCTCGCTGCCACGCGAAAGACGTGAGGAGCCGTCGTCCAACAGACCGTTCGATCGGGCCTTGAGGCCGCTCGCGCACAGGGCCGGCCGGCCGGTCTGACACAGCGCGCAGCGACCGCAGCTCGTGCGCCACAGGAAGAGGACGTGATCGCCAGGCACCACGCTCGTGACGTCGTCGCCGACCTCCTCGACGACGCCCGCACCCTCGTGGCCCAGCACCGCCGGGAGTGGCGTGGACAGGTCACCAGTGACGAAGTGGTAGTCGCTGTGACACACCCCCGCGGCCTTGATCCGAACGCGGACCTCGGTCGCCCGCGGGGGGTCGAGCTCGACCTCCTCGATCGAGATCGGCGAACCGATCGCGCGCAGGACCGCCGCCTTCATGACCCGCCGACGCCGATCGGATGACCGTCCATGCGGGTGCTACGGTAGCAACTGGGGCGGCTGAGATGGACACCGGGATCGCGACCGAGCGCCCGTGGTTGAAGCAGTACGACCCCGGGGTGCCGCTCACACTCGACTATCCCGCCATCACCCTCCAGCAGTTCCTCACTGACACCGCCGCGCGTCATCCGCGGGCGGTCGCGACGGTCTTCGGCGCGGTCGTCGGGCATCGCCTCATCGAAGGATCGCTCACGTACGCCGAGCTGGAGCGGCTCGCGGACCGCTTCGCCGCGGGTCTCCAGTCGCTGGGCGTCCGCAAAGGCGACCGCGTCGCGTTGCTTCTGCCCAACTGCCCGCAGTTCGTCATCGCCTTCTACGGCGCACTGCGAGCGGGCGCGGTCGTGGTCCCGTGCAACCCCCTATACACCGCGCCCGAGCTGCGCCGGCAGCTCGCGGACTCCGGGACGGAGACGCTCGTCGCGCTCTCGCGTCTCCACGCCGTCGCGCGCGCCGCGCGCGATGGGACGCCGGTCCGGAACCTGATCCTCACGAACATCAAGGAGTACTTCCCGCCGATCCTCCGGGCGCTGTTCACGCTCGCGCGCGAGCGCCGCGAGGGCTATCGCACGACGGTCGACCGCGCCGCGGGCGAGCGGTTCTTCCCGAACCTCCTGCGCGACGGCGCCGCTCTTCGGCCGGTGGACGTCCGCCCCGAGGACACCGCGATCCTCCAGTACACCGGTGGCACGACGGGCGTGCCAAAGGGCGCCGTCCTGTCGCATCGCGCACTCGTCGCGAACGTGCGGCAGTCGCGCTCGTGGAACCCGACGCTCGTCGAGGGCCTCGAGCGCGGAGTGGACGTCATGCCGCTCTTCCACGTGTACGGCCTCACCGTGATCATGGGCGTCTCGGTCGCGACCGGCAGCGCGATGGTGCTCATCCCGCGGTTCGATCTCGAGCACGTGCTGCTCGCGATCCACAAACACCGGCCGCGCTCGTTCGCCGGCGCGCCGCGCATCTACGTCGCGGCCGCGAGCGCGCCCGACCTCGCTCGATACGAACTTCGCTCCCTGGAGGTCTTCCAATCGGGGTCCGCGCCGCTGCCGGTGGAGGTGCAGACAAAGTTCGAGCAGCTGGCCGGCGGCGGGCGGGTGCTCGAAGGCTACGGACTCACCGAGGCAGCCCCGGTCACCCATTCGACCCCGCGACGAGGGCAGCGCAAGCTCGGCGCGATCGGCGTGCCCATCCCCGATGTCGACGCGAAGATCGTGGACCTCGAGACCGGAACGCGCGATCTGCCCATCGGCGAGACCGGCGAGCTCGTGCTGCGCGGTCCGAACCTGATGGACGGCTACTACCAGCGACCCGAGGAGACCGCGCTCGCGCTGCGCGACGGATGGCTCTTCACCGGAGACGTCGCGCGTATGGACGAGGACGGCTACTTCTACATCGTCGACCGTAAGAAGGAGCTGATCATCGTCTCGGGCTACAACGTCTATCCGCGCGAGGTCGAGGAGGCGTTCTACGCGCATCCCGCGGTGCTCGAGGCCGCCGCGATCGGCGTCCCGGATCCTGAGCGCGGCGAGGTCGTGAAGGCGTTCGTCGTGCTACGCCAGGGCGCTTCCGCGACGGCGGAGGAGCTGCGGACGCACTGTGCCTCGTCGCTCGCGCGCTTCAAGATCCCGGCCGAGATCGAATTCCGGTCCGACCTGCCGAAGAGCGTGGTCGGCAAGGTGCTGCGGCGCGCGCTCGCCGACGAGGAGCGATCATCACGCGTCGTGAGAGAAACGTCAGGGAGGCCGCGTTGAAGATCGACGAGCTGAAACGGGTCTGCGTGGTGGGTGCGGGCCTCATGGGTCGCCAGATCGCGCTGAACGCGGCGCACCACGGGTTCGCCGTGCGACTCTGGGACGCGAACGCGGAACAGGTGCGGGCGGCGGAGCGCTGGACCGACGAGTACATCGCGGGGCGCATCGAGAAGGGCCGCTGGACAAAGGAAGAAGCGGCCTCGGCGCGGGCGCGCCTGGGCTTCGCGGCGAACCTCGCGGAGGCCGCGGCGGAAGCGGACCTGGCCATCGAGGCGGTCGTCGAGGACGTGGGCGTGAAGCGAAAGGTCTTCGCCGACCTCGATCGACTGTGCCCGGCGCGGGCGATCCTTGCCACCAACTCCTCCACCTTCGTTTCGAGCCTTGTGGCGGATGCCACCGGGCGTCCGGCGCAGGTCGCGAACCTCCACTACTTCAACCCGGCGATGGTCATGGAGGTGGTCGAAGTGGTGCAGGGCCCGCACACCTCCGCCGAGACGGCCACGCTCCTCGTCGAGTTCGCCGGGCGCGTGGGCAAGCGGCCGATCCTGATGAGGAAAGAGATCGAGGGCTTCATCGCGAATCGGCTGCTCCGCGCGCTCGGGCGCGAGGCGACATTCCTCGTCGACGAGGGCTACGCCTCGTTCGAGGAGGTCGACCTCGCCGCGGAGAAGGCGCTCGGCCATCCGCTCGGACCGTTCCGCCTGATGGATCTCACCGGCATCGACCTCGCGTTCATGATCCGTTCGGCGATCTACCAGTCGTCGGGCCGCGAGGAGGACCGACCGCCACGCTGCATCGAGGAGCGCTACCGCGCGGGCCACTACGGCCGCAAAACCGGCCGTGGCTTCTACCGCTACGAGTGAGTGAGCCTCAGCGGTAGCGCTCGAGATAGCGGGGGCTCGCGACCCGCAGCTTGTCGGCGACCGTCGCCACCAGATGCGCGAGCGTGCCCTCGGGTGTGTCGCCCGCCCGGATGCGCAGCGCGAGCTCACGGTTGAGTTCGCTCGCCCGCCGACGCAGCTCCTCGAGGTCGTCCGGGACCGAGTCCGCGTGGCCCAGAAGCCGCGCGAGCGAACCGACCTCGCGCCGCACCAGTGGCACCCCGAGCGCGATCTCGCGCTCGAGGATGCCGAGGCCGTTCGCGGCGACGAGCGTGCGGAACCGAAGCCGCGGATCGTCGATCCCGGGGAGCACTTCGGTCTCGATGAACTCGCGCACGGCCTGGGCAAGCTCCGCGGCGTGCGGGCGATCCTGCATCAGCCGGCCCGCTCGAGGAGATGGAGCAGCTCGAACTCCATCTCGGCGGCGAGCCGCCCGAGCACGGCGAGCTCGACGCTCCGTTGCTGCCCCGAGAGGTGGCGGCGCGACTGGGTGAGCGCGCCGATGGCCCACTTGAGATTGCCCACGATCTCCCAGTAGTCGAGCGAGGCGAGCGTGATGTGCCGACCGGTGAGCGCGTTGTAGCGTTCGAGATACGGCTCTACCTCGCCGATGCCGCCCAGGCGCAGCTGATCGATGCCGAAGCGCCACGCCCGTACGAGCGGCCAGGCGACGTCCTCGGCCGGGTCGCCGTAGTGCCCGAACTCCCAGTCGAGCACATGGCCGAGGCCCGTCGCAGTGACGGCGAGGTTGCCGACGCGCAGGTCACCGTGGAGTACGACCGTTTCACTCTGCGCCGGCGCATGTCGTCTCGCCCACTCGAGGCCGAGCTCGATCGCCGGGTGCGCGTCCTCGAGGCGATCGACCTCAGCCGCGAGCCGCCCGAGGACATCGCGTGCTCCGACGCCGCCCAGGAAGGGCACGCGCTCGGCCGGGATCGCGTGGATCTTGGCGAGCTCCTCGGCGATCTGCGCCGGCAGCACCGCGCGGGCACCGGCCAGGTCCCGCCGCTGCACGATCCGCCGCCCGATCGTCTCGCCGGACACACGCTCGCTGATGAACGCGGGTCGGCCCGCGATCTCCCCGAGATAGCCATACGGCTTGGGGACGAGCACGCCGGCCGCGAACGCGACCTCGAGCAGTCGGTGCTCGTGCTCGAGCGTGAGCGTCTCCTGATGGATTACGCCGCCGCCGGCGCGCCGAACGAGCAGCTCGCGCACTTCCTGCGGCGTGCGCAGGTCGAGGGCCCAGGCCTCCTTCGACGCTCCGCCCGCGAGGAGGACGAGTCGCTCGATCGCGATGTCCGCGCCGAAGAGCGGGATGAGACGCTCGCGCAGCTCGACCGAAAGGGCGGGGTCGGCGTCCGTCGTCAATCGACGAGGGCCTGATACACGAGCTGGCGGAGCTGCGACCGGAGGAGCAGATGCGTGATCGACGGGAGGAGCTGGGTGAGGAACATCACGATGAGCTCTTCGGCCTCATCGAACCCGGCGCTCATGAGGCGGTGTGCCCGCCGTCCACCGCGAGGATCTGCCCGGTGATGTAGTCGGAGGCCCGCGACGCGAGGTAGACGATCGTGCCCTTGAGGTCCTCGTCGCCGCCGATCCGGCCGAGCGGGATCGTGCGCGCGAGCCGGTCGCCCCAGCGCTCGACGATCGCGCTCGACATCTTGCTCGGGAACCATCCCGGCGCGATCGCGTTCACGTTGATCTTGTGTCGGCCCCACTTGACCGCGAGGTCGCGCGTGAAGTTGACGAGTCCGCCCTTGCTCGTGTTGTACGCGATCGAATCGAGCACCTCGGGCATCGCGCCACCCAGCCCCGCGACGGAGGCGATGTTGATGATCTTGCCACCGCCATTCGCGATCATGACGTTCCCCGCGGCCTGCGAGCACAAGAACGCGCCGGTCAGGTTCACGTCGAGCACGCGCCGCCAATCCTCGACGGCCATCGTCGCGACAGGCGCGACCCAGGCGCGGCCCGCGTTGTTGACGAGGATGTCGATCCTGCCGAGCTCGGACTTGGCGCGCTCGACCATCGCGCGCACGTCGTCGGCGTTGGTGACATCACAGCGGAGGCCGACCGCGCGGACACCGAGCGCCGAGAGCTCCGCGGCTGTCTGGGCGCAGCGTTCGGCGTTGCGCGCGCAGAGCAACACGTCCGCACCCATCTCCGCGAGCGCTGTCGCCATCTGGCGTCCCAATCCGCTGCCTCCGCCTGTGACGATGGCGACCCTACCGCTTAGGTCGAACAGCTCTTTGGTGTGCATCCGCTCCCCCTTGTTTCTTGCGGCGATCACGCCGGTTGTACAGTCCGCCGGTGCCGGCCTTCGCGCCGTCCCCCGACGTGCAGCAGCGCCGCGAGCGCCTCGCGGCCTTCATGGACGCACAGGTCTACCCCAACGAGCACGCCCTCGCCGCGGAGGATGACGCGGCCGAAGCGCTCATGAGCGAGCTCCAGGGCAGAGCGAAGGCCGCCGGTCTCTGGGCGATGTTCATCGGCCCCGACGCGGGTGGGACGGGCACGGGGTTCCTTCCGTACGTCTACCTCAACGAGGTGATCGGACGCAGCCTCGTGGCGCCGCGCGTCTTCGGCTGCCAGGCGCCGGACACCGGTAACGCCGAGATCCTCCACGAGTTCGGGACGCCCGAGCAGAAGGCGCGCTGGCTGCGCCCGCTCGTCGCTGGTGAGATCCGCTCGTTCTTCGCGATGACCGAGCCCGAGGTCTCCGGGTCCGATCCGCGCGGCCTGCGTGCGCGGGCGGAGCGCGCCGGCGATGCGTGGGTGATGAACGCGCACAAGTGGTTCAGCTCGGGCGCGGAGGGCGCGGCGTTCGCGATCGTGATGGCGGTCACCGATCCCGACGCGCCGCCGCACGCGCGCCTCAGCCAGATCATCGTCCCCGCGGACACGCCGGGCCTCGAGATCGTGCGGGCGATCCCGACCCTCGGTCACCGCGGCCGCGGCTACAACACCCACTGCGAGGTGCGGTTCACGAACGTCCGCGTGCCGATCGCGAACACGCTCGGGCGACCCGGGGACGGCTTCCGCATCGCGCAGAAGCGGCTTGGCCCCGGCCGCATCCATCACGTGATGCGCTGGCTCGGGCAGATGCAGCGCGCGTTCGACCTCATGTGCGACCGCGCGCTCGCGCGCGAGGTCTTCGGAAGCGTGCTCGCGGACAAACAGACGGTCCAGAACTGGATCGCGGACTCCGCTGCCGAGATACAGGCCTGCCGCCTCTTGACGCTCCAGGCGGCGCACCGGCTCGACGCGGGCGACGAGGCGCGCGTCGAGATCTCGCTCGTGAAGTTCTATGCCGCGCGCCTGCTGCACGATGTGATCGACCGCGCCATCCAGGTCCACGGCGCGCTCGGTCTCACCGACCAGACGCCCCTGGGGGCGATGTACCTCGTCGCGCGCGGCATGCGGCTGGTCGACGGGCCGGATGAGGTCCACCGGATGGTCGTGAGCCGAGAGATCCTCAAGGCGTACCGGGCCGGCCGGCGCTGGGAGTTCATGTAGCCTCGACGAGCCCGGCAGCCCCCATCCCGCCGCCGACGCACATCGTGATGAGCCCGTACCGCGCCTTCCGGCGACGCAGCTCGTAGAGCACGGTCCCGACCAGGCGCGCGCCGCTCATCCCGTAGGGGTGACCGATCGAGATCGCGCCGCCATTGGGATTGAGCCTGTCGGGATCGATCCCGAGGCGGTCGCGGCAGTAGACCGCCTGGGAGGCGAAGGCCTCGTTCAGCTCCACCAGGTCGATGTCCTTCAGTGGGACCCCGACCTGCCGGAGGAGCTTCGGCACGGCGAACACCGGACCGATGCCCATCTCGTCGGGCTCGCACGCCGCGACTGTGAAGCCGCGGAAGACGCCGAGCGGGCGCACGCCGAGCTCCTTGGCGCGCTCGGCTGACATGAGGAGCGCGACCGACGCGCCGTCCGAGAGCTGGCTGGCGTTGCCCGCCGTCACCGTGCCGCCCTCCTTGAACGCCGGGGGGAGCTTCGCGAGACCGTCGAGCGTGGTGTCGGGGCGATTGCACTCGTCGCGATCGACGGTGACCTCCTTCGTCGACGTGTCCCCCGTCAACTTGTCCGTGGTCTGCATCGTCACGGTGATCGGGACGATCTCGTCGGCGAACTTCCCCTCGCGCTGGCCCGCGGCGGTCCGCTGCTGCGAGAGGAGCGCGAACGCATCCTGGCGGTCGCGCGTGACGCCGTAGCGCTCCGCGACGACCTCCGCGGTCTGCCCCATCGGCATGTAGATGTCCTTCTTATGGTCGATGAGCCACGGGTTCTGGAGGTCCTTTCGGTTGTAGTCGTTCTGGAGCATGGTGATCGACTCGAGCCCGCCGGCGATCGCGACGTCGTAGCTGCCGCCCTCGATCATCCGCGCGGCGATCGCGATCGCGTTGAGCCCTGACGCGCAGAAGCGACTCACGGTCGATCCCGGCACCGACGAGGGGAGGCCGGACATGATCGCGACCGTCCTCCCGACGTTTTGGCCCTGCGGCCCTTCCGGGAAGCCCGCGCCGAGGATGACGTCGTCGACCTGCGCCGGGTCGACCTCGGGTACACGACGCAGCAGCTCCCGCACGCACCGCACCGCGATGTCATCGGGCCGAGCGAGGTTGAACGAGCCGCGGAACGACTTGGCGAGGCCGCTCCGCACGCTCGCGACGATCACCGCCTCACGCATCGGCGGGTCCACCGGCGGGCGGCGCCCAGCGCGGCTCGCGTTTCCCGAGGAACGCGGCGATGCCCTCGCGCGCGTCCGGATGCGCGAGGAGGCGCGCGAGCGCGGCGGTCTCGGCCTGGAGCCCGTCGCGGAGCCGAGCGTCAGCCGTCTCGCGCAGCAGCGCTTTGATCACCTCGAGGGAGTGAGGCGACTGCGCCGCGAGCGTGCGCGCTATCGCCGCGGCCGCGTCGAAGACCTCGGCAGGCCCGACCGCCTCTTCCACGAGTCCCCACTCCGCGGCGCGGCGACCGGAGATGGGCTCCCCGCCGAAGATCATGAGTCGCGCGCGCCCTGGTCCGACGACGCGTGGGAGTCGCTGCGTGCCGCCGCCGCCGGGCAGGATGCCGATACGGATCTCGGGCAGGCCGATGCGCGCGTCCTCCGCTGCGATCCGGATGTCGCACGCAAGGGCGATCTCCAGAGCGCCGCCCATGCAGAAGCCGTGGATCGCGACGATGAGCGGCTTGGGGAAGGCCTCGACGCGGCCGGCGAGGCGCTGGATACCCTCCCCGCGCGTGTCGGCGTTCGGCTCGAGGAGCGCCGGGAACTCCGTGATGTCAGCTCCGGCGCTGAGGCCCCGCGGCCCCGCGCCGCGCAACAGCGCGACGCGCGTCCCCGCGTCGGCCGCGAGCGTGTCCAGCGCCGACTCGAGCGCCGCGACGACCGCACGGCTCATCGCGTTCACCGGCGGACGATCGATCGTGATCGTTGTCACGCCGCCCGACGACTCGAGGTGAACGAACTCAGGAGGCAGGTGGGGTCTCCCGCGCCGTCGCGAAGCGTTCGCGGAGCGCCGTCTTGCGGAACTTGCCTGCCGCGGTCTTTGGTATCTCGGTCACGAACTCGAACGCGTCGGGCAGCCACCACTTCGCGAAGCTGGGCGCGAGGTATGCCAGAAGCTCATCCGCGGTCGCAGTGCACCCGGGCTTGAACAGGACGCACGCGAGGGGACGCTCCTGCCAGCGGGCATGCGGGACCGCGATGACCGCGGCCTCCGCGACGGCGGGGTGGCCCATGAGCGCGTTCTCGAGCGCGACCGAGCTGATCCACTCGCCGCCGGACTTGATGAGATCCTTGGAGCGGTCCTGTATCTCGACGTAGCCGCGCGGGTCGATGGTGACGATGTCGCCGGTGCGGAACCAGCCGTCCGCCGTGAAACGGTCCGCCGACTCCGGGCTCTTGTAGTACGCGCGGGCGACCCACGGTCCGCGCACCTGCAGCTCACCCATCGACTTCCCGTCCCAGGGCACGTCGTTCCCCGCGTCGTTCTGGGCGCGGATCTCGACGAGCGGCACCGGATACCCCTGCTTCGCGCGGTAGCCGAAGCGCGTCTCGGCGTCCGCCTGCTCGAGATCGCTCATGAGGCTGGACACCACACCGAGCGGCGTCGTCTCGGTCATGCCCCAGGCGTGGAGGACGCGCAGGCCGTGCCGTTCTTCGAAGCCGCGGATCATCGACTTCGGCGCGGCGGAGCCGCCGACCACGAGAAGGCGGAGGAGCGACAGGTCGTAGTCCTTCGGTCGCTCGTCGAGTCTGCGCAACAGCCCGAGCCAGATCGTCGGGACGCCCGCGGTGTACGTGACATGCTCTCCGGCGAACAACTCGCACAGGCTCTCGGCATCCAGGTGCGGCCCGGGATGGACCTGCGTGGCGCCGACCATCGTGCAGGTGAACGGAAGGCCCCAGGCGTTGACATGGAACATCGGAACGACGGGCAGGACGACATCGGACTCCAGAACGCCGACTGCGCCGGATGCCTGCCCGAGACTGTGCAGGACAAGCGCGCGGTGCGAATACACGACGCCCTTCGGTCGGCCGGTCGTGCCCGACGTGTAGCACATGGCGGCGGCCTCGCGCTCGTCAAGCTCCGGATAAACGAACGCGCCGGGGTCCGCGCCAGCGAGGAGCGCCTCATAGCCGATCGTGCCCGCTGGCGCTTTCGCGCCGTGCTCGATCACGACGATGTGCTCGATCTTCACGTCGGCCCGGAACTTCTCGAGGACCGGCAGCAGGGTGTCGTCGATGATGAGGACGCGGTCCTCGGCGTCGTTCACGATGTAGGTGAGGTCGCTCGGATGCAGGCGCGGGTTGATGGTGTGGAGGACCATGCCCGCGAGCGGCACGCCGAAGTATGCCTCGACGTGCTCGTACTGGTTCCAGCACAGCGTCGCGACGCGGTCGCCACGCCGCAGGCCGAGCTGCTGTAGCGCGACCGACAGCTTCTTCGCGCGGGGTACGAAGTCCGCGTACGTGTACCGATGGATGGTCTTGTCCGGTCGGCGAGTGACGATCGCCTTGTGCCCGAAGAGCGTCTCCGCACGTCGCAGGATGAACTCGATCGTCAGCGGGTACTCCATCATCAGTCCGTCCACGTCGATGTCTCCCCTCTCACTCCGTTGTCAGCCGCCAAGGATCGCCTGTGCGATCTCCGCGCGGTGGGCCGCACCGGAGCGGTCGAACGACTCGATCCAGAGCGCCCGCTTGTAATAGCGATGCAGCGGATGGTCCCAGGTGAAACCCATGCCGCCGTGTACCTGGATCGCGCGCTCGCATGCCGCGACCGCGGCCTCGGCCGCGTACACCTTCGCCGCGATCGCGGCGCGCTCGGCCTCGCCGTCATCCTCGGCGATGCACCACGCCGCCCAGTACGCGAGCGAGCGCGCGAGTTCCAGCTCGACGTAGGTGTCCGCGAGCTTGTGCGAGACGGCCTGGTAGGCGCCGATCGGCCGCCCGAACTGCTCGCGGCTCTTCGCGTGCTCGACACCGAGGACGAGGGCTTGGCTCGCGATGCCGACCGCCTCGATGGCGAGCGCGGCCAGGGCGCGTCGCCGAGTGGCGGCGATGATCTTCGCCGCGGCGGGCGGAGCCGCGAGGAGCCGGGCGTCATCGTCCTCGAAGGTGACGCGGCCGAGACGACGCGTCGCGTCGACCGTGTCGAGGACGCGGATCCGCGGCCGGGCGTCGTGGCGCTCCGCGAGGTACAGCCCGACGCCATCGGGCCCGCGCGCGACGACCACGAAGGCTTCGACCCAGCCGGCATCGGGAACGAGATCTGCCTCACCGCGCAGGAGCCAGCGATCGCCGTTACGACGTCCATCCACCGCCGGCCCGCTCGCATTCGCCGCGGGCGAAGCGAGCGTCGCGGTGAGTGCGCCGGAGGCGACGCTTGCCAAGAGGTCGGGGGCACACGCGAGCGCCGGCAGCGCGAGCGCGACGGTCGAAAAGTACGGACCCGCATACAGCGCGCGACCAAGCTCCTCGAACACGATCGCCTCTTCGACGAAACCCAGGCCGGCACCACCCTGCGCCTCGGGGATCGAAGCGCCGGTCCACCCAAGACGAGCGAGCTCGGGCCAGGACGCGCGGTCCCAGCCATCTTTGGACGTCGCGATCTCCGCGAGGCGCGCAGCGGGGAAACGCTTCTCGAGGAAGGAGCGGGCCTGCGCGCGGAGCTGGTCCTGCTCCGGCGAGAAGCTGAAGTCCATCAGCGGCTCCGGGGCAGGCCAAGCACGCGCTCGGCGATGATGTTCCGGAGGATCTCCGACGTGCCGGCTTCGATGGTGTTGCCGCGGCTCCGGAGCTGCTGATAGCGCCAATACGCCGGCGCCCCGTCGCCGTCCGCCACCTGCGCCTCCCGTCCGATGATCTCGATGGCGAGCTTGGTGAGGCGCTGGTTCGCCTCGGACCAGCGGAGCTTCGCGACGGACCCTTCGGGGCCGGGCACGCCGGTGCGCTCCAGTCGGGCCAGGGCGCGGTAGTTGGTGTACCTGAGGGCCTGGAGATCGATCCACTCGCGTGCGACGCGGTCGCGCACCAGGGCGTCATCGCCCGCTCGCTCTCGGGCCAGGGCCACGAGTCTGCGGACCGCGACATCGAGGGCGCCGGCGAGGGCGAAGCCGAAGGTGCCGCGTTCGTGCGAGAGGGTCGTCATCGCCACACGCCAGCCGTCACCGACCTCGCCGAGCAGGTTCTCCTTCGGCACCGCGACATCCGTGAAGAAGATCTCATTGAATTCCGCCTCGCCGGTGATCTGGCGCAGCGGCCTGACCTCGACACCAGGGCTCTTCATATCGACGATGAGATACGTCAGGCCCTCGTGCTTCTCACCCGCCGTGGCGCTCCGGCCGAGCAAGATGCACCGATCGGCGATATGCGCGTACGACGACCACACCTTCTGGCCGTTCACCACGAACCGATCGCCCACCAGCTCCACGCGCGTGCGCACCGACGCAAGGTCGGAGCCCGAGCCCGGCTCGGAGAAACCCTGGCACCAGATCTCGTCGGCAGAGAGGATCTTCGCCAGGTAGCGCGCCTTCTGATCCGGCCGGCCGTGCGCGATGATCGTCGGACCGGCCATGCCCAGCCCGATCACACCGAGGTGCTGCGGCGCTTCGGCGCGCGCCAGCTCCTCGAGATAGACAGCCTGGTAGCGCCACGGCCGTCCCTCGCCGCCGTACTCCTTCGGCCAGGTGAGCCCGGCGTACCCGGCCTCGGCGAGGCACTTACTCCAGTCGCGTCCGAGCGCGAGGGCGGCGGGGCCGTTCCAGCCACGGAAGCCGCGCAGCCCGGCGGGCACGTTCGCCTCGAGCCAGGTGCGCATCGTGGCGCGGAACGCGGCCTCCTCCGGTCCATCTCGGAGATCCATCAGCGGCCCTCGCTCGACTCGCCGCGAAGGGTCATGCAGGTGCTCATCGCGCGCGCGACGAGCCGCTCGTCCGGGTCGGTCACGCCGCATTCCACGAGGCCAATGGTCCGCCCCTTCTTCACGGTGCGCGCCGTCGCAACGAGGCGGCCGCTCCAGAATGGCCGCAGGAAGTTGCTCTTCAGCTCGAGGGTCGTGAAGCTCTCTCCTTTATCAAGCGTCGAGGCGTATTCCGTCCCCATCGCAGCATCGGCGACGTCGCAGATGATCCCGCCATGGAGCGTGCCCACCGGAGCACCCGGGCCATCCCCATGCACCATCGCGTTGAAGCGATCGATCAGCCTGGCCACCACACCTCCCCGCCGCCCCGACGGAGGCACCCGAGCCGCGCTGCGGTCGCGGAGCGTATCAAAGCGACCGTTCGGTCGAAAGCGGCGGGCGCGCCGCGATCTCGGCACCGAGCGTCACCAGCGCACGAAGACATGCGTCGAGTCCGGCGTCGTGCTCACCGAGCGCATACGGCGAGGCGATGAAGTCGGTCGCGCCAGCCTCGGCGAGCCGCAACAACTGCTCGCCGATCGCGTCGCGGTCTCCAACGATGGCGACCTCCGCCGGGCCGGCGGCACCCTCTCGGTCGAGCATCGCGCGATAGGACGGAAGTGATGCGTAGGTCTTGAACACGCGTCCTGCCAACTCGCGCGCGGCGGCCGCGTCGCCCGTGAGCGCAAGCGGGAGTCCGACGACGATCCGCGGGTCGGGCCGGCCGGCCCGCGCCGCCGCTTCGCAGAGACGGGGAACGATGTGATCGCGCAGCGTGCGCGCGCCCACCATCCAGGTCACCGTGCCGGCCGCGAGCGTCCCGGCGAGCGCGAGCATCTTCGGGCCGAGACCGGCCAGCAGCACCTGCACCGGCAGCCCATCCGTCGAGGTGACGCGAGCGCGGACCGTGAACAGCTCTCCGCTGTGATCGACCTCCCCGGTGCGGAGAAGCGGGACGAGGACGGAGAGGTACTCGCGTGTGTGGGCGTAGGGATGCTCGTACGAGAGACCCCAGGTCTGTTCGACGACCACACGATGCGAAGGCCCGACACCGAGCGTGAAGCGACCGCGCGCCGCAGCCTGCGTCGAAGCCGCCTGCTGGGCCATCGCGTACGGGTGGCGCGGGTATGTCGGCGTGATGGCCGTGCCCAGTTCGATGCGCGTGGTCACGCGAGCCGCGAGCGCGGCGGCGGTCATCGCGTCGTGCCCGAAGATGTTGTTGAACCAAACCGAGGCCAGACCAAGGTCCTCCGCAAGGCGGGCGCGCTCGACCAACTCGCCGAGCGTGGCGGGTCGCCGGTCGCGTTGCGCCCCGTCGAAAAGCCCGATGCGCATCAGCCCGGACCTCGCGTGAGGGCCGGGCGCCATGTTGTCCGGGCGAGCGGGGTCGACGTCAACTCGACGCCTCTCGACCCCGCCCGCCCACCGAGTAGCACTCAATGCGCCTGTTTCTACTTGAGCGTGATGTAGCCGGTCACGGTGACGAACTTGCCATCCTTCGCCGCCTGGAAATAGGCGGCCTTCACACCCGCGTGATCCGTGGGGCTGTAGCTGAGACTTGGCACGAGCGAGCCCGTGAAGTCCTTCATCTGGTCGAGGTTCGCGATGAAGCCCTCGCGGGTCAGCTCTTTGCCCGCGCGCTTGAGCGCCTCGATGAACACCTGTCCGTATGCATATCCGGCCTCGGTGAACCCACCGATCTGCTCTTTCGGCGCGTACTTGGCCATGAACGCCTGGTACTCGACGATCTTCGGGTTGCTGGTGTCGTCGAACGCCGGGAGGTATGCCTCGATCAACATGCCGTTGATCGCCGTCCCGGCCAGCTGGAAGATCGCCGGATCGTTGATGACCGAGGATGAAAGCAACTTCGGCTTGTATCCGATCTTGCCCATCTCGGCGATGATCGAGCCGCCGGGCTTTGGCACGGCGTAGAGGATCACCGTGTCAGCGCCGCTCGTCTGCAGCTTGAGCGCCTGTGCGCTGAAGTTGGTGTCGGCCGTTTCGTACGACACACCGGTCGCGGCAGGGAGCCCGCGCTTCTTGAGCTCCGCCTGGACCGCGTCGAGCCCTTCCTGGCCAAACGCATCGTTCTGGTAGAAGACCGCGATCTTCTTCGTGCCCATCGTATCGAGCGCGTATTGCGTCGCGAGCGTCGCTTCGGTCGTGTAGTTGAGCTGGACCGCGTAGATGTTCTTCTTGAGCGGCACGGCCAGCGCGGTCGTGCCGGTCGCCGGCCATACGTGTGGGACGTTGTTGGTGACGAGGTAGTCCATGACCGCAGCGTTGTGGGCCGTCCCGAGGCCGCCCACGAGCGCGAAGACCTTGTCCTCTTCCACGAGCTTCTTCACCGCGGCCACCGTCTTGGCCGGCTGGTAGCTGTCGTTCTCATAGATGAAGCGGATCTTGCGGCCGTTGATGCCGCCCTGATCGTTCACCATCTTGAAGTACCCGTCGAGCGTGCGGTCGATCGCGCCGTAAGCACCCGCCGGTCCATCCTGCGGACCCCAGCTGCCAACGACGACCTCGGTATCGGTTACACCGACAACGACCGGTTTGGCGGTGGCGATCGCCGCCGTCGCGGGCGCGGATGTCGCGGCGGGCGGCGTGGTCGCCGACCCGCAGGCCGTCACGAGCAGCGCGACGAGCAAAGGGACGACCTGCGCCGCCTGTGGCAGGAATCGATGTTGTGTCCTCGAAAGTTGCCCTATCAAGAGTTCCCTCTCCTTCTGGCCTACCCGGCCCTAATGCCCCAGATATGCGCGTCGCACCTCCTCCCGCTGACGTAGCGCCGCGCTCCGATCGCCGAGGATCACGCGTCCGGTCTCTAGTACGTACGCCTGGTCGGCGATGTCGAGCGCCATGTGCGCGTTCTGCTCGACGAGGAGCACGGTCGTGCCGGCGGCGCGGATCTCGCTGATGACGCGGAAGATCTCCTTGACCAACATCGGCGCGAGGCCAAGGGATGGCTCGTCGAGCACGAGCAGGCGTGGCCGAGCCATGAGGGCCCGTCCGATTGCGAGCATCTGCTGCTCGCCGCCGCTCAGCGTTCCGGCGCGCTGCCCCAGTCGCTCGCGTAGACGCGGGAAGTATTCGAACACGCGCGCCGGCTCCTGGTGTGCGGGACCGAGATCCCGTCGCGCGTACCCGCCGAGCAACAGATTCTCGCGTACGGTCAGATCCGCGAAGATCTGTCGTCCTTCGGGCACCTGGACGATCCCCGCCCGCACCATGCGGTCTGGGCTCCATCCATCGATGCGCTTGCTGTCGAACTCGACCGAGCCGCGCGTCGGCCGGAGGAGACCGGAGATCACCCGCAGTGTCGTCGTCTTGCCCGCGCCGTTCGCCCCGAGCAGCGCGACGACGCTCCCCTCGGCGACCTCGAGACTGACGCTGTGCAGGGCGCAGACGCGCCCGTAGTAGGCCTCGACCTCGTTCACCGTCAGCAGCGGACGAGCCGCACTAGGCATCGGAGACCTGGGGCTCAGGTTCGCCGAGGTAGGCTTCGATGACCGCTGGGTTACGGCGGACGTCAGCCGGCGCTCCCGTGGCGATGCGTCGGCCGAAATCCAGTACGTAGAGCCGATCGCAGAGCCCCATGACGAATGACATGTCGTGCTCGACGACGAGCACGCTCAGGTCGAACCGTTCACGCATCCGGCGGATCAGGTCCGCGAGCCCCTGGCTCTCGCGGTGGTCGGCGCCGGCGGTCGGCTCGTCGAGCAACAGCAGCGCTGGGTGCGAGACGAGCGCCCGGCCGAGCTCGACCAGCTTCTGGAGGCGGAAGGGAAGCGTGGATACCACGCTGTCGCGATGGGCCGTCAGGCCAAGGACATCGAGCATCTCGTCGGCGCGCGCCGTCGCGCGGGCTTCGTCCGCGCCGACCCCGGGCAGGCGGAGGCCATCACGGATCGCGCCGCCGCGCACGACCGTGTGCTCTCCAACCAGGAGGTTCTCCAATGTCGTCATGCTGCGACAGAGTTCCACGTTCTGGAACGTGCGCGCGATGCCGAAGCGAATGATCTCGTGCGAGCGAGCGCGGGTGATGTCGCGGTCCTTGAAACGGATGGTCCCGCGCTGGGGCTCGTAGAACCGGCTGATGCAGTTGAAGACGGTGGTCTTCCCCGCTCCGTTCGGTCCGATGAGCCCGACGATCTCGCCGGTGTTCACCGAAAGGTCGACGCCGTCGACGGCGACCAGTCCTCCGAAGCTGATCGTGAGCCCCTTGATCTCGAGGAGCGGTCCGTTCACCTGACGCCGCTCCCCTCACCCAGCTCGACGATCTGGTCCACGCGCGGCGCACCGTCCCGGACGCGTGCCGCCCAGCGCTGACGCACGGAGCGCATGACCCCGGCCAAGCCATGCGGCAGGAATGCGATCGTCAGGATGAGGATCGCGCCCAGCACGACGATGTAGAGATTCTTGAAGTCGTGCACCACGGGCAGTCGCGTCAGGGCGTTCTGCAGGAATGTCAGCAGCAGGGCACCTGACAGCGCGCCACCCACGGAGCCGAGGCCGCCGAGCACGATCATCGTCAGGAAGTCGACCGAGAGGAGCACGGTGAAGTCCTCGGGACTGATGCCGTGAAGGAGGTGCGCGTAGAGGCCGCCTGCGATCCCCGCGTACAGCGCGCTGAGCGCAAAGGCGGTGGTCTTGTAGCGCACTAGGTCCACTCCCATCGCGCGCGCCGCGATCTCACTGTCGCGTATGGCCACGAACGCACGGCCGGTGTGGCTCGTGACGACGTTCCTCGCGAAGATCGTCAACACGATGAGCACGGCCGCGGCCAGGTAGTAGTAGTCCTGATCGGTGCGGAACACGATCGTGAACGCGCCCAGCGGGAGCGACGCGAGCGGTAGACCGTGCAGTCCCGATGAGCCGCCGGTCCAAGAGCCCTGCCACACGACGAGCTGCGGGATCGCGAGGCCGAAGCCAAGCGTCGCGACCGCGAGATAGGGACCGGACAGGCGCAGGGCCGGCAGACCCAACAGGAACCCGATCGCCGCGGAAACGGATCCCGCGACGAGCACCGCCACGACGAATGGGAGACCCAAGCGGAGGGTGAGCAGGGCGGAGGTGTAGGCGCCGATCGCGAAGAAACCGGCGTGTCCGAGTGAGATCTGGCCGGTGTGTCCGATCAGGATTCCCAGGCCGATGGCGACGACGGCGTAAATGAGCGCGAGCGAGACGAGATAAAGGACGTAGCCCGGGGCGACGCCTGGGATGACGCCGAGCACCGCGGGGATGACAAGGACGGCGCCGAGGCCTAGACCGTACGGCGCCACGGCGCGCCCGCGCGTTCGCAGCCAGCGCCCCATCACGCCGGCGCCTAGACCTTCTTGGTCTCGTGCCGGCCCAGCAAGCCACCGGGCCGCACCACCAGCACGAGCACGATGAGGGCGAACGCGATGGTGTTGCGGAGCTCGGCGACTTCGAACCCTGCGACGCTGTCGATGATGCCGAGCAGCAGTCCACCGAGGACGGCGCCGGGGAGGCTGGTAAGTCCACCGACCACGGCCGCGGCAAATGCCTTCAGCGCGACGTCGCCCATCATGCCGGGATCGAGGTAGTTGATCGGCGCGATCAGCATGCCGGTCACCGCGCCCATCGCCGTACCCATTCCCCAGCCAAGGGCATTCATGCGACCGATGCTGATGCCCATCAGCTGTGCGGCCACACGGTTCTCCGCGACGGCGCGCATGGCGATCCCCGTTGGGCTGAAGCGGAAGAACGCAAAGAGGACCGTCATCAGAACGAGCGTCACAAGAAAGATCAGTGCGTTCAGCTGGCTCACGACGACCGTCCCGAGGTGGAAGGGTGGGCCGACCACTGGGTCGGGAAAGGTCCGTATCTCGTAGCCCCAGATCCAGCCCGCAGTGCCGAGCAGGATGAGGCTCAGGCCGACCGTGACGATCACCGGGTTCAACACCGTGGTCGTGCTGATGCGGCGCAAAACGACGCGCTCGATCAGCGCGCCGAACAGTCCAGCGAAGAGCATGGTCAGGACGAATGCGACGGCGAACGGGAGCTGGAACGCGGTCAGGAGCGTGAACGCTACGAATGTGCTGAACATCGCTGTCTCGCCCTGAGCAAAGGTGATGACCTGGGTAGTCTTGAAGATCAGGACGATGCCGAACGCGGTCAGCGCGTACAGGCTGCCGAGCGCGAGCCCATTGACGAGCAGCTGTCCCCACGGGAGATCAGTCAGGATGTCCGGTGTGACTGACAGCACAGCTCTCCCTGGCTCCTCAGTCCGTCGTCAGCGCCGCACGGATCGCGCCCGTCATGGGCACAGCATCCGGACGGCGCGTTCGGCGAAGTCGTCGGCGACCGCGGTCTCCGTGAGCCGCCCGCCGGGTCGGTACCAGCGGTGGACCCAGGTGCACGTCCCGAGAAGCGCAAGGGTCGCAAGCTTGGGGTCACGCTCGACGAAGTCACCTTGACGCATACCGTCGACGATCGCGCGCTCGAAGTGATCGCGCATCGCCTGGTGCACCCGACGGACCTGCTGCAACGCAGTGGGCGGAAGGGAATGCTCCTCACGCAGATACACGTGCACGGCGTCGAGATTCCGAAGGACGCCGAGCACATATGTCCGCACGATCGCGCTCAGCCGCTCGCGGGCGGTCCCCGGCCAAGATGCCGCGATGTCCATTTCGCCCAAGACCTGCTCCGCGCGGCCCTGGAACAGCCGGACGAGAAGCTCCTCCTTCGAGGAGATGTAGTAGTAGAGGCTTCCCTTGTTCAGTCCGACGGCGTCCGCAATGTCCTGCATCGACGCGCCGTGATATCCCTTCCGCCGGAAGATACCGAGCGCCGCCGCGCGGATGGCCGTCTCCCGCTCCGCCGCCCGCATCCCACGACGATGAACAGCGCGGTGAGTTGCGCCAGCCCCCGCCAGCGGCTGCGCCATCGCGGCGGACATTATCAGACCAACCGTTTGGTAGAAAGCGCGACGGCGGATCCCGCGCCGGCTGATCTAAGAAAGGAACGGATGGTCCAGGTCCGCGAAGCGCAAAAGTCCCATGAAAACAGGGCTGTCTCGCCTGTCATCTCTGCGAAGCCATGTGCGGTATCGTCGTCGATACCGACGGCGAACGGACTTCGGCGTACGCGGTGATCGCGACGACCCGCTGAGCCGAGGCCACCTCTGCGTCAAGGCGCACGCCCTGCGCGATGTGCATAGGACCCGGATCGATTGCGGCAACCTCTCCGACGCACGCCGAGCGGCTTCAAGGAGATTGGTTGGCGAGAGGCGTTCGATCTCGCGGCCGACGGTCTCGCGCGTGTCCGTCGCGAGCACGGGCGAGACGCGGTAGCGGTCTACCTCGGAAACCCCATCACACACAACCTCGGTGCAATGGTCTCGCTTGTGCCGCTGCTGGCGGCGCTGCGCACGAGAAGCCGCTTCTCCGCGACCTCGGTCGATCAGCTCCCGCGGATGCTGGTGTCGCTCCTGCTGTACGGCCATCAACTGCTGATCCCGATCCCCGACATCGACAACACGGACTTCTTCTTGATCATCGGTGCGAATCCCGTGGCATCGAACGGCAGCATCATGACCGCGCCCGGCATCCCACGCCGGATCCGCGCGATCCAAGAACGCGGCGGGCGGGTGGTGGTAGTGGACCCGCGTCGGACCGAGACCGCGGCGATCGCCTCCGAGCATCACTTCATCCGTCCGGGCACCGATGCGCTCCTTCTGCGGCTCCGGGTGGCGACCGCACACCCGAGGGCGAGCGTGAACGACCTGACGGACGAAGCGCTCGTGGACGGGCTCGCCGGGACAGCGAGCTTTTCCGGCGTTCCGGTCAGCGTTGATCGGGGCGCGGAGGCGGACCGAGCTATTCAAATGGATTGACTCTGTTCGGCGTGGCAGTGGGCCTGCCCGCCGACTCGTTCGCTTTCGAAATTCGCGAGATCGCCGAGACCCCCAGGTCCGCGACCTACTTGACGATGATCTTGCCCACCATGTGCTCCACCGTGTGGAAGCTACAGATGTAGGAGTACTCGCCGGCTTTCGTGAACGTGAACGAGAAGGTATCCCCACGATTCATCGGGCTGTTCGAGCGAAAAGACCCATCCGAGGCGACCACGTCATGCTTCGCGTCGCCTGAGACGATCTCCCACGTCAGCGTCGCGCCGAGAGCGACCGTGATCTCGTCGGGCGCGTAGAAGTTGTCGCCCATCGTGACTTTGCCCGACAAACTCAGGGTCGGAGTCGGTGTCGCTGTGAGGAAAGCCGATGAACTCGCGCGAGCGGTGGGTGCCGGTGTCGCCCTGTCGGTTGGGATCGGTGTCGCCGTCGTGGCAGAGCACGCGCTCACGAGGACGCACACCGCGAGAGCGAGCGCACGCAACGAGGGCATCCGAAAATCCTACCGGGGATTTCGGCAGATAATCCGAGGTTGCCGTGAACCGACTCGTGTCGCCCTTTGGACCCCTCTCGATCCTCGTGCTCGTCGTCGCGAG
>JBGPKU010000040.1:0-25396 GCA_041486085.1 Candidatus Limnocylindria bacterium
CCGTCTCGAAGGCGTCGCCGGTGGTCACGGCGTGGAGGTCCCAGTCACGGTCCTGCATCGCGGCGCGCATGAAGGCATCCGTCGCGCGCACGGAGTTGTTCGCGTTCTGGAACTGGATGGACTGCCAGGCTTCGCCGTTGAGCCCCATGTCGTAGCCCGCCTCGCCCAGGGCCCAGGCCTTCTTCTCTTCCTTGGCCTTGCACCAGATGAAGTCGCGCACGTCGGGATGGTCCGAGTTGAGGACGACCATCTTCGCCGCGCGCCGCGTCGTGCCGCCGGACTTGATCGAGCCGGCGACGCTGTCCGCGCCACGCATGAAGGACACGGGGCCGGAGGCATATCCGCCGCCGGAGAGCTGCTCGCGGCTCGAGCGGATCTTCGACACGTTGATCCCCGACCCCGAGCCGCCCTTGAAGATCATGCCTTCGTTCTTGAACCAGTCGAGGATGCTGTGCATGTCGTCGTCGACCGAAAGGATGAAACAGGCCGAGGCTTGCTGGGGAACGCCTTCGACGCCGATGTTGAACCACACCGGCGAGTTGAACGAGGCGTGCTGGTGGACCATCAGGTACTTCAGCTCGTGACTGAAGATCTGGACATCCTTGTCGGTCGTGAAATAACCGCCCTCGATGCCCCACCTGGTGATGCGGTCGACCACGCGATCGACCATCTGCTTGACGCTCCACTCACGCTCCGGCGAGGTGAGCTTGCCACGGAAGTACTTGGACGCGACGACGTTCGTCGCGGTCATGGACCAGAACTTCGGGACCTCGACACCCTTCTGCTCGAAGATCGTTCCGCCGTCGCCACCGATCTTGGCATCACGGCGCTCCCACTCGATCTCGTCGTACGGGTGGACCCCGTCGTGGGTGAAGAAGCGCTCGATGTGCAGGCCTTTGTGCGACCCGTCGCCGGGGACAGACTGACGCGGAAGCTCTGCGGTGACCGTCATTTCCGCGTCCTAAACCGAACGAACGGCCGCGCGAGATCGCTCGATAGGGAGGAGGGGCTCGCAATTTTGGTGTCGGCGGCGCTGGGCAACGCTCGTCTGCAGCACGATGACTCCTCCTCAAGCGGCCGGCTAATCGGTGACCTGTGCCACATCCTGTGCCGGCCCGTCCCGCCGACCCAACATGTAGTAGGTCGGGAAACTTAGGACGACGAACGGGGAGTGTCAAGAGACGATTCGGTACACGTCGCAAAACCACATGAAACCGCGCACCGCCGGGCGCTGCGACCGAATTCGGCGCGCGCTGCTGCGGGGCTAGGGAACGATGAGGTGGACGGGATTACCGCGGATCGTGACCGACCACGTCGCGGTGTCGTTACCGGCGCCGGTCACGGAGTACTGGACCTTCCACCAACCAGGACCGGGCTCGCCTGGCGGTGTTGGCGCCGTATAGGTCGGCGGCAGCGATATCAGGATCGTGAGGATCTGGTTGTCGAAGAGGCTCGCGCCGCCGCTCGCGACCTGGAGCGAGGTGACGTTGTTGCCGCTGCCCCCGCCGCTCGCGGTCCAGCTGAACGTCGCGTCCGAGTAGCCGGCTGCGGTGGGCTGCTTGAAGCGCAGGGTGGCGTTGCCGCCGACGTCACCGGGGTCGTGCACCGTGATCTGCAGCGTCTTGCCGGCGTGGACGGCCGCGATCTGCGCGAGGTAGAAGACCTGCGTGCCGGCGACGACGTTCACGTAATCGCACATGCGACTCTGCCCGTAGACGTGCGGCTCCGTGCCGACCGACGTCGTCGTCGCCATGATTCCGAACATGTTCTCGGCGTTGGTGGCGTTGTTGTTCGCGCTGCTCGTCTTCACCTGAAGCCGGTACTGGCCGGCGCCGGTGATCTGGTTCGAGGGGTTCATCGTCCACCAGGCGTTGTGATAGATGTTCGCGGCGCAGTTCGGCTGGCTCAAGTAGTTGCCGCTGTTCACGCTGCCGCCGTAGGCGCGGTTGCCGCCATACGCCGCCGTGTAGTCGACGCCGTTCTGGTTGGTGAAGAGGCCGCCGTCCGTCACGATGGTCGTGTCGTCGGTGGTGTCGTAGGGCGTCCCGTTCGTGTTCCAGAGCGTGTACTGCGTAGTGACCGAGGAGTTGCCGCCGATCCAGTGGTCACCGGTGCCGAGCTGCTGCTGCCCACCGCCGGTGTCCTTCCCGGTGGCGCAATACGGCGCATCGAAGACGCGCACCAGGCCACCGGTCGTGCCGGCTGGGAAGTCGATGATGTACTGGTACCCGTTGGCGTCGTAGTACGTGTTCAGGCCCGCGCCGCCGTTGTTGCGCGTCGAGTACAGGTCGCCGTTCCCGCGGTTGCCACCGTAGGTGATCACGGCGCCCCAGAAGCCCTGCGACACGAGGGCCGTGCCGGAGGGGTCGTTGACCGCGCTGCAGCTGCTGCCATTCACGCAGAGCTGGTAGATGCCGTAGTACGCCTGCGGGCTGCCCATCGGAACGGGCAGGATGAACTCAGCGCGTGCCTGCCGGCTCGTCGTGAACGAGTTCACGCCGAAGAGCCGCGCCATGAAGGTGTTGACGACGCCAGTCACGGTGACGTTCATCAGGTTCGGGTTCACACCGTCCTGGGCGGCGGTGACGCTCACGCCGTTGACGCCGTTCTGGAAGCCGTTCTTTGTGGCCTCCGCCTGCGCCGCGGTCTGCGCGCCCGCCACGTTGCCGGGCAGGTACGGCGCGCCGGCAAGCGCCGCCGCGTCAGCGGCGCGCTGCGCGCGCGAGATCTGGATCTGCAGCCAGCCGACATCCGCCACGAGTCCGAAGAATCCCAGCAGCATCCCGACGAGCAGGCCGACGATCACGATCGTCTGACCGCGTTGCTCGCGGTGGAAGTTGCCGGGGGTCACGAGATCACTGCGTGGCATTGAGCGTCATCACAGTCGTATCGCCGAGTGGGATCGTGGCCAGGCCGGGGAAGATGAAGCGCAGCGGCGTCCGCGCGCGGTATGTGTAGCGGATCGAGAGCCCGAGGCTGTCGGATGGGAGCGTATTGAGGCGCGTGCATGCGCCCCACTGGTTCTGGGTCTCGACGAAGTCGAGCGCGGCACCATCGATCACCGGGCCGCCGTTGAGCGAGTAGTTCCAGATGTTCGTCGAGTTTGCGGCCTCGGCGCCGGTCGCGGTCGCCTTGAAGATCCTGATCTGCGTGATGTCCGTAAGGCTGATGAGCGCGCCGTTCGCGGTGAGCGCGCGCTCGACCGCCGCGACGATCTGCGGATCCACGTTCGCTGCATTGGGCGAGTTGGCGCCGCCGCAGCCGAGGGGGCCGCCGCCGTTGGCCTGGTTCCCGCCCATGCGCGCGCCCTCGCGGGTCGCGCTGTTGATGGTCATCGCCTGGCTGAAGAGATACCCGGCTTCGAGGAGGCTCATGGTGATCGGGAGCAGCACGAGCGCGAGGGCGAGCGCGAGCTCGATCGTGCCCTGCCCGCGATCGCCGCGCAAGAACCGGATCATTGCTGCGGCTCCATGCGGGTCGCGGAACCGATCGTGAACGTGATCGTCCCCGTCTGCTGGACGACCGAGGTGATCCAGCGGTGCTGGTACGTGACCTTTACGCCGATCGTGTCGAGGCCGGTGTGCGCGCCGCCGCAGCCCGCGAGCACGTCGCAGCGCACGCCCTCGAGGTAGTTGCCGACGGTGAGCGTGTACGGGACCGTCAGCGAGATCCCGCCACCGAAGTTGCAGGTCGTGCTGCCACTCCGCGTGTAGGTGTTCGCGTTATTTCCGATCTGGTCGCCATTCCTGTCGGACCAGTAGATGTTGATGGTCTGCACGCGGATGTTTCGCGCGGGCGACACGATGTCGCGCTCGACCTTGTCGAGCACCACGCAGTCGGTGCCGACGGTGTTGCCGCCTTCTGCGGCGATGATCGAGCCGTCGCGGCTGGCGAACTCCACGGCGTTGCGCGAGTTCAGCATCATGCCGAACTCCATCAGGCCGACGACGATGAGCATGACGATCGGAAGGAGCAGCGCGAACTCAACGAAGGCCTGACCTGAGTCGGCCTCAACGAGCGCGCGGCGTCGCGTTACGGCTTGTGGGATACCGAGAACGCTACCGACGCAGCCTGAACAGCGGCTGAATGCCGACCGTACGAACGCACTAGCCCTCATGCCGTACTCGCGACCACGGACACGGGCCGGAGCACGTAGCCGGCGCGACGGACCGCCCGGATCTCCACTCCCCCACCCGCCGCGCCGATCTTGCGGCGCAGGCGGCCCACGAGGACCTCGGTAACGTTCGATCCCGCCTCGCCCGCGCGCCAGGGGACGTTATCCAAAGTCTCGCGCGGTGTGACGCCGGGGAACGCGCGAGCGAGCTGGACGAGCACGGAGCGCTCGCCGGTCGTCAGCTCGAGCGGCCGCTCCGACAGCCACGCGTCGCCGGTGGCGAGCGTGACACGGAGCGGGCCGACCCGGCGCGTCTGGCGCTGTTCGCCGCGACGCCGCAGGAGCGCGTGCACGCGCGCGACCAGCTCCATCGGGTCGCACGGCTTCACGACGTAGTCGTCCGCGCCGAGCGCGAACAGGAGGAGCTTCGTGCTGATATCACTCGTGCCAGACAGCACGAGCACGGGGACGTCTCCATTGGTGGGGAGCTCGCGGATCTTGCGGCAGAGCTCCGAGCCATCGCCATCGGGGAGCGTCAGGTCGAGGATGACGACGTCCGGTGTCGAGTCGAGCGCCTGACGAAGCCCGTCCGCGGCGTTCCCGGTCGTGTGCACGACGAAGCCCGCCCGCGACAGGTAGCGGCGGACAAGCCCCGAGACGGCAGGGTCATCTTCAACGACGAGCGCGGTGCCCAACTCCTGCGTGACTGCTCTCCCCAAGGGACCGATCGACCCGCGAATCGGCGGCTGAATCCAGCCTGAATCCCTTAGGAAAGTATCGAGGGCTTGCTCGCGCTCGTGGTCACGCGGGGGTAGCAACCGCCGGACGGCCGGAAACCGCCTCAATGAGCGCTTTCACGCCAAGTCCCAGGTCAGCGTCGGTGATGTTGAGGGGTGGGATGAAGCGCACCGCCTGGTCGTGGAAGCCGCACGTGATCAACAGAACGTCTCGCTCGAGGGCACCCGCGATCGCGGCCTTGCTGCGCGTGGAATCGTCGAATTCGACGGCGACCATCGCGCCGAACCGACGGATCTCGCGCACGTGTGGATCGCGTAGCAACGGTGCGAGCTCGCGGATCATGAGGTCCCCAAGATGTTCAGCGCGGGTGACCAGACCCTCGTCTCGGATGACCTCGAGGGTCGCGAGGCCGGAGGCGCACGACACGGGATTGCCACCGAAGGTGGACCCGTGCGTGCCCGACAGCCACTTCTGGTGGATCTCGCGCGGCGCCACGATCGCGCCCAGCGGGAGCCCGCCACCCAGCGCCTTCGCGAGCACCAGGACGTCGGGCGTGACGCCGACCTTCTGCGCCGCGAACCACGCGCCGGTGCGACCAAATCCGGTCTGGACCTCATCGAAGATGAGCATCGCGCCGATACGCGTCGCGAGCTCGCGCAGGGCGACGAGGAACGAGGCGGGCGGCGCGACGTAGCCACCCTCGCCGAGCACGGGCTCGATGAGGATCGCGGCGACGTGCTCGGTCGGCACCTGATGCTCGAGGAGCACGTTCAGCTCGGCAAGGCAATGCTCGGCGCACGCCTCGGCGTCGTGCTCCGGTGTGATCGGGCACGCGAGCGGATACGGGAACGGCGCCATGTACACGTCGGGCAGCAACGCGCCGTAGCCGCGACGGTATGCGGCCTTCGAAGTTGTCACCGCCATCGCGCCGGTCGAACGTCCATGGAACCCGCCGCGGAACACGATCACCGCCTGGCGGCGCGTGACCTGACGCGTGAGCTTGAGTGCGCCCTCGATCGCCTCGGCGCCGCTGTTTCCGAAGAACACCGTGTCGAGGCCGGAGGGAGTCACCTTCGTGAGCTCCTCCGCGAGCGCCACGTTCGGCTCGTACAGCGCCACGCCGGCGCAGATGTGCGCGAGCTTCGACGCCTGCTCGGTCACCGCGGCGACGACCTTTGGATGGGCGTGACCGATCGGCGTCACGGCGATGCCGCAGGTGAGATCGAGGATGCGACGGCCCGAGTCGGTGACGAGCCAGCTTCCCTCGCCGCGCGCGATCGGCAGCCAGGTGTAGTGACCGAGGACCGGAGAGAGGACACGCTTCGCGCGTGCTTCGAGGTCTGCCATCGATCGAGTCTAGGGGTTATGCAAGTCCCGAGGACGTTATGCGGTCAGCCTGGCCGGCGCTCGTCGCCCTCTGACGAGACGAGGATCTGGATCGTCGCGCGGTCCTCGCCGATCACGCGGATGCGATATCCGGGCACGCCTGCGCGGAGCGCTTGCGCGAGTCTTTCCTGACCGTCGTAGCTGACGCGCACCTTCAAGACGCCGTGTCGGTAGTACTCGGTCGTGACGTGACCGACGCCACGGATCTTGCGCAGCGCGAGCTCGAAGCGATGCCAATCATCGAGCGTGGGCAGTGGTGTGGCGACGACGTCCATCTCGCCCGGTCCGGGTGCCAAGCGCGGCGATGGGATCGGGCTGCTCTTGGCCGGAGCGATGCCTTCGAGCGAGGCGTCCTCGACTCCGTGACCGCTCCGTGCATCGGGCCTGCGCGAGGGCAGCGGTGCATCGAGGCGCTGCGGTTGGTCCGCGGGCACGGGAGGAGGCTCGGGCGGCGGCGACACGGGCTGGGGCGCCTGGCGCGAGCCGATACGGGCCAGGAGATCGACGGGACCTTCGTCGTCCTCGCCCTTCTTGCGTTTCTTGTCCTTTCCCGCCATTGCCGAAGCCTAGTCCGCCTTCGCAGGGCAATGAAACCCCCTCCGCAGAAGGATCCAGACGCATACGGGCTTGTTACGACAGGCCATGGCGTTGCCAGGATTGTGTACATTTCCCGCACACGCGGGGAGTTGTCGAGGAAGAAAGGCGGTACGCCTTTGGAAGGCCGCGTGCACGGCGCTGACGACATCATCGCCACGCTGTCTGGACGCGTCGGCGATCTCAGCAAGCGCGTCGCGCTGCTGCAGGCCGAGCTCGATGGGGCGAATAGACGCGTCGCCGTCTACGAAGAGAACGACCCCAGCATCCAGGAGGCGATCTCCGCCGCGCTGCGCGCCGCATACCAGATCCGCGAGCGCGCCGAGACGACCGCCGAGCAGATCCTCGAGCAGGCACGCGAGGAGCGCCGACTCCTGCTGAAGGAGATCGAACGTCTGCGTGACGAGCGCGACGCGCTGCAGGAAGAGATCGCCACTCAGCGTCGCAGCTCGATCTCCGCTGTCGCACCGCGGCCACTCAGCTCGGACTCGGTCGCGAGCGAGCTGCGCTCGGTCGCGAGCGAAGCGCTCAAGGGTCTCTTCCAGGAGCTCGTCGACGACATGAAGACAGTGACGCGCGCCGCGGCCTTCACCACAGCAGCACCGCCAGTCGCGCCGTTGAGGTCTGAGCGTGCGCCGGAACCGATGCAGCACGCTCCGGAGCGGATCGAGCGCGCGGCCGAGTCGATGCAGCGCGCGGCCGAGTCGATGCAGCGCGTCGCCGAATCGATGCCACGTGCGGCCGAGCCCGCGGCGCGCGTGCCGGAGCCAGCGCCGCGAGCCGCCGAACCAGCGGCGCGCGCTCCCGAGCCGATCGCCCCTGCGCCGCAGCCGGTCACCAGCGCGCCCGAGCCGATCGCGGCGGTGCCCGAGCCGACGCGGCCCGCGGCCACGACGACGGAGCCCGCGGTCGCCGGGGCCGCGACCTGGCGTCCGGCGGTCGCGTGGACGGAGCCGCCTCCCCCGCCGCCTGTGGTTGAACCGCCTCTCCGCTACGCCGCGACGGTCCAGCCGGAGCCCACACCCGAGCCGGCTCCCACGTATGAGGCGATGGCGCGTCTCAAACGAGCGCGCATGACCGAGGAAGAGGATCTGCCTACGCCTGTGGCGTCCGAGCCGCTCGCAGAAGTCAGCATGGCCGGCGCGATCGAGATCCCGTTCGCGCCGGAGCCTGTCGCCGAGGCGGAGCCGGAGGCTGTCGCGGAGGCGATGGCGGAGCTTGTCGCGGAGGCGGAGCCGGAGGCTGTCGCGGAGGCGATGGCGGAGCTTGTCGCGGAGGCGATGGCGGAGCCTGTCGCCGAGTCGGAGCCGGAGCCCGTCGCGGAGGCGATGCCGGAACCTGTCGCCGAAAGCGGACTCAGGCGCCGCCTGGCGGCGGTCGAGGCGGAGAAGTGGGTCGGGATCGCACCGGAGCAGGCGACGGATGTCGCGGCCGAGCCGGTGGCGGAGATCGCCGCAGAGTCCAGTGCCGGGACGCGAGAGGAGCCGCGGGTCGCCGCGGCCCAGCCGCGCGTGGAGGAGCTGCTGGTCGGCGAGGCGTCGCCGCAGCCCGAGCCCGAGCGGGCCACGGCCGCGCGACAGATGCCTCCCCCGTTGGAGGTACTCAGGCCGCGTGTCGAGGTCGAAGAAATCGCTCCGGCGAGGGTGGAGCCGGTCGCGGCCACAACCGACATTCTTCTGATGCTCTCGCCCATCAGGTCCTTCCCACGCCTCATCGAGATCGAGCGTCATATCCAGGCGCTCCCCGCGGTCCGGACCCTCTACGTGCGGGACTTCCGCGGTGGGGTCGCGACGCTGGCCGTCGCCCTGCGTTCAGCAATGGCACCGACGGACTTTGCCGTGGTGCTCGCCGGCCTCGGCCAGCCGCGCATGCGGCTCGTGTCGGGCTCGCGAAACATGCTTGAGCTGAGGGTCGAAGGCGAAGCATCGATCGCGTAGTAGTCGCAGGGATGAGATGACGGTACGGCTCGAAGCTGACGGATGGTCGGCCAGACTCGCGCACCTCGCCGCGCTGACGCGCGTAGACGCCCTGGCGATCGTGCTTCCGTCGCGCGACGTCCCCACGACCTACGCCGCGCACAATCTCCCGCCGATCGCCTGGTCGAATACGCCGGCCGCCGCGACGATCATGAACGTCCTGACCCAGCGATCGCCTGGCCAGCTCGGTGGTGCCGGCATTCCGCTCGCGGCAGGAGGCACCGCCGAGGCGCTCGCCGCCACTCCGATCGTCTGGCGCGATCAGCTGGTCGGCGCGCTCGTCGCCGCGTCCGCGCGGGCGATCAATCCGGATGACATGAGCCGGCTCTCACAAGCCGCCGATCTCGTCGCCATCGATCTCGCCGACGCCAATTTCTCGTGGCGCGCGCAGCGACAGGTGCACGACCTCGAGGGTCGGGCACGAGTCGCGCGCGACCTGCAGCGGACCATGCGGCAACGGGACATCGACGCGCTGCTCGAGCGCGCCACGAACCAGGTCGCCGATCTCTTCGGCGCGGACGGCGTGTCGATCATGCTCGCCGACGACAGCGGGCAGCTGATCGTGCGCGGGTCACGCGGCCTCTCCGACGAGGCAAGGCGAGCGAAGGTCGGTGTGGGTGTCGGCATCAGCGGCGGCGTCGCGCGGAGCGGACAACCGACGCTCCTCTCGGGGCCGGTCGCCGGTGGCAGCGATGACTCCGTCAGCGAGGCCATGATCGTGCCGCTGCGCGTCGGTGAGCGGACGCTCGGCGTCATGAACGTCAAGCACCGCACCGCTCAGCAAGGGAAGTACAACCAGACGCAGCTCGACGCGCTGGCGCTCGTCGCGCAGGACATCGCGAGCATCTACGTGATGGCCGACGAGCTCACGCGCGCGGAGGACGACCGCCAGCAGGCCATCGTCCTGTACGAGCTCTCGCGCTTCACGGCCCTCGGCAGCGATCCGAGCGCGGATCTCGCATCGGCCACCGCCATGCTCGCCGGAACGCTGCGTCACGACGCCGTCGCCGTCTGGCAGCTCGCGGCCAACGACAGGCTCCTGCTTCGTGCCGCCACCGGCTACGAGGTGGAGCCAGGTTCGACGATCCACCTCGACGAATCCGACACGACGCTCGCGACAGCGCTGCGCGAGAAGAAGTCGGCGCGCACAGAGATCGACTCGGAGCAGCGACCCGCGTGGGCCGCTCCATCCTGCACGAAGTTCCTCCTCGCGCCGATCGGCGCGCATGGCGTGCTCGTCTTCGGCCGGATCGCAGGCGAGTACAACGAAGGCGACGTCGAGTTCTGCACGACGGTCGCCGACTACATGGTCGGCATGATCCAGAAGTCAGGATCCGAGGATGTCGTCCTCCGCGGGGTGTCGGCAGAGCGCCGCCGGATCGCGCAGGAGCTTCACGACGGGCTCGCGCAAGAGCTCACCGGCGTGGTGCTCGCGCTCGAGGGGTGCCAGCGCGCGTTCGAAAAGGAGCCGAGCCTCGTCGCGCCGCAGCTGCAAAAAGCCGCGCGCGACGCGCGCGCGACGCTCGCCGATGTCCGTCAGTACATGGCCGCGCTGCGCCAGAGCGAGACCGGAGGGCTCAATCTCCCCGTGACGCTCGCCCGTCTCGTGGATGACCTCAAGCGCCAGACCGCGCTCCCGGTGCAGCTCGACGAGACCGGCCCGCCGCAGGAGCTCGAGCCCATCGTCGAGCGCGCGGTGATCCGCATCGTGGGCGAGGCGCTCCGCAACGTCGCGCAGCACGCCGGTGCGAAGCAGGCCAAGGTCGCGCTGGTGTACGGCCCCGAGGGTGTCATGGTCACGATCGAGGACGACGGCAGGGGCTTCGACGTCGACGGAACCTTCTCGAGCGCGGAGGGCAGCGGCCACTTCGGCATCGTCGGCATGCGCGAGCGCGCCGAGGCGGCGGGCGGCCAGCTCGTCGTGCGAAGCGAGGTGGGCAGCGGCACGATCGTGCGCGCGAGCATCCCGTACAACACCCTCATCGGGCTCCCCGCCATGGCCGGCGAACCCATCGAAGACATCGAGCAACAGCAGAGCGTCGAAGATCAGGACACGAGCGATCGTGGCGGCTTCTTCACAAGGCTGTTCGGCCGTTGAGCGGTCGCCCGAAGATCCGCATTCTGATCGCCGACGACCACGCCGTCGTGCGGAGTGGCCTTCGGTCGATCCTGGAGAGCGAAGACGACATCGAGGTCGTCGGCGAGGCGGCCGACGGTCACCAGGCGCTCGAGCAGGCGCAGGAGCTCCTTCCCGACGTCATCCTGATGGACATCAACATGGGCGACTGGGACGGCGTGACCGCCACGCGGCGCGTGCGTAATTCAGTCCCCTCATCGCGCGTGATCGTGCTGACCAACTACGACGAGGACAACCTCGTGTTCTCGTCGATCCGCGCCGGCGCCTCCGGCTACCTGCTCAAAGAAGTGACCGGCAACCAGCTCACGAATGCGATCCGCACCGTCGCCGACGGGTTCTCGCTCATCTACCCGTCAGTCGCGCGGCGCGTGCTGGACGAATTCGGCAGGCTGCGGGGCGGGCCGAGCGTGGTCGACGACGACCAGGGCTACTCCGACCTCACGCCGCGCGAGCGCGAGGTACTGAAGCTCATCGCGAGCGGCCGCGCGAACAAGGAGATCGGGAACGATCTCGGCATCAGCGAGCGCACCGTCAAGACGCACATCTCGAACATCTTCAGCAAGCTGCAGCTCACCGATCGCACGCAGGCGGCGCTCTACGTTCACAACCGGGGCCTCATGGAGAAGGCGTAGTCCGCCCGCGCGACGAGAGCGCCGGGTGCCGCATCTGGGGGTGATCGTGTCGCGATGACCGGCCAGGTGAGGAGCCTAAACTTCCGCCGGTCGCTGCACGCCTGCGGCGACGCCTTGTCGTGTTGGACTGCGCTTGACGCCCGCGGAATTGGATGACACTGGATATACCTCGCAGGACACAGGGAGACTCGATGGTTACAGACGACCAGACGGTCCTCGAGATCCACATGGCGACGAGGCGAGCGTTCCTTGAGCGGAGCGCAGGGCTCGTTGCTCCGTACATCGGCGCGCGCGGCCTCACTGTCGTCGATGGCTCGGTGCGCGAGGAGTCGTTCGCGCAGTGGCACGAGCGCTTCAGTGCGTTGCTCGCGGCAGCGACGTTCGACCGGTGGGACGACGTCGAAGCGCCCAGGATGGGCACGTCCGCCGACGGTACGATGGCGTGGCTAGTCGAGGTCGTCGAGAGCGCCGGTATACACGGAGCGACCCCATTCACAACGCGGACCGCGCGCTTGACGGTGTTTGAGAGGCGCGACGGCGGCTGGCGGCGAACGGTCCACGCATCGACTGATCTCCGCGTCTAAGGCAGCCGCGTTTGTGCTGAGCGCAAGCCAGCAGTTCGGTTACTCGTTTCATCGGGTCGCGCGCCCCTATTGGGCCGGCGACTCAGTCTCTTCCACCGATGGGTGTCAACGTCCCTCTGCCCGTGCACGACCTGTCCCGATCGCTAAGAAAACCGGAGATCGCGACGCTGATCGCGCGATCCGCCGCTCCTGCGAAGAGCGTCCAGCGCACCAGGCCGGTCGCGCCAACGAGGAATCGGGAACGATCTCGGCATCAACGAGCGCACCGTCAAGACGCACATCTCGAACATCTTCAGCAAGCTGCTGCTCACCGACCGGACGCAGGCAGCGCTCTATGTCCCCAACCAGGGTCCTGGAGAAAGCGTATTCAGCCCGCGCGCGATCCGCACAGGTCATCAGAGCAGTAGACCCATAGCCTCAGCTGATGTTCGGATCGTCCGCAGAAGCTTTGCCATCCTCCTGTGACTGTGGCATCAGGACTGACCTTCACGAGCTTCGCGTCGCCAGCATCGCTAACGTCAGATCGCCTCGATTTGCTTAATCAACCAGTCCTTCCGAGCTGCGCAGCCGCACTTCTCGGGCGATGGCATCGCCCGAACGACTGCGAGGACGAGAGGACGAACCGAGCGACGAAACAGGCGCAGCATGCTGGATCCTCCTTGAAGGACGCTCATTGGTTGCATTGGTAACTGCAACAGCAGATGCAGTTGACCACGTCGATTGTGCACCACGGTCCCTCGGGTGGGCACGTTGCGTAGATTGAGTACACGTATTGCGTGATCGAGTTGCACTGCGGGTTACCTGACAGGCATGTGCCGTTGTAGCTACAAACGGTGTGATAGGTGCAGAAGGTCGTACAGGGTGACGGCGGCGCGGGCGGCATGGTTAGCGCGCGCGCTCCCATCAACCATCCGGCTGCTCCGAAAACGCTGGCGCTTGCGAACGCGGTGACGACACGAATGACGGAACGACGTTTCATCACGCGGCTCCCCTCTGCGTCCAGTGCCACGCGAGCTGCAGTCGTGCGTCATCAGGGAGCGGATCGGTCACCGCCGCGGGGATTGCGACGGCCGGCAGCCCGACGTAGAGCGAAGCGAGGTTCCCGATTTGTATCGGCTGACCCTGTCGGACCTGTGATCGCCAGTAGGACATCATCTGCGCATCCGGTTGTCCTGTGGGGCCGGTTGGGTAAGGCTCACCGGGCTCGTACAAGGTGGCCGTGAAGTACGACGTGCCTTCTGTAACCTGGCCGGTCTTGGGATCCTTGCGCTGCGCGGGCATCGGGGGTGTTTGAAATATGACGCGCATTCGTTCATACCCCTTCAGGCAGGAGGGCTTCTTCGACCTCATGCCATAGGCCTAAACACATGAGGATGATCTCGAGGCCGTTGTACGCGTTGTGCAGATCGATTCGGCCCAGTGGGATAAGTCCAAGGGCACCTCCCAATCCGAAGAGTCCGGGGCCATTCGTCAACCCGCTTCGTAGGTATTGCCCGTAGATGTAGATATGCTCCATCGCGTGGAGCAGGGAAAGCGCGAGTAGCGGGTAAACCCAAGGATTCCCCGGGTACTTCACGACCAACGCAAGCGCGAGAACCGCGATGAGACCGTTGAAGAGCAGGTGTGAAAGCTCGCTGTCGAACTGCGGCCCAAGAAGACCCCGACCTTGGATCGCCACGGAGATGTGTTCGATGAGGTGACCGAGTTGCGCCAGTAACACAAAGGCAAATAGCCAAAGACCGCCCAAGGGGCCACGCCTGCGAATGCCCGCAAACCAGTTGGGGAGTGGAGCTATCTCCACGGTTGCCCCGCCGGACACGGGTAACTTGTACTTCCGCTCGTAAGGCGGAGTAAAGGGATACTTTAGGTCAATTGGCCGCCCAGTCTGCAGACAGACCCAGGCCCATTACGACGCGGCAGCGCGATGTTTTGGCGCTAGTGGCGGATGGCCTGTCGAATAAAGCGATCGCGCGTCGTCCGCCATACGCGAGGTCAAGGCCCGCGGCGCCGTTGAAGCGCTCGGTGGCTTCCCGAAATGAGGCTCGCAGATCGTCGACCAGGATGGCGCGCCGCAGCGAGATGCTCGACGACAGGCGAACGAGCTGGCGATGATCAGCGTGTCTTGCGGTTCGATCGCCTGTCGAATCGAGCTGCTGCTGTTCGCTCCACCCTCTCG
This sequence comes from Candidatus Limnocylindria bacterium, assembly GCA_041486085.1. GTDB lineage: Bacteria > Chloroflexota > Limnocylindria > P2-11E > P2-11E > CF-39. The sequence goes on from JBGPKU010000040.1 coordinate 14,338, forward strand.
AGCGATCGGCCACCGAAGGCGATCGAGCGTGCGGCGTAAGCGAGCAAACGGAAAAGCGACATGTCTCTGCTCTACTGATCGCCTTTCGTGTGACGAATCGAACCGCGCTGGTTCGACGCGCGCTCAAACTCGGCTACATCGCGGACGATCCATCAGCCACGTAGGGGCGCCTGTTTGCCCATCGGAGTGGTCGGCATTGGCGACGGCGCACGTACTGAGGCGGGCTACTGGTCGCGCCTGGATGCGTCGGGATGTCGGTTCGACCACCTGACGGGCATCCGATTGCCGGTCGCTGACACTAGCCTATGGCGCTTGCTTTCTGGGTCGCCTCCCTTAGAGGAGGGGCACGCCGAGAATGGCGGAGGAGACAACATAGTCCTGCGACGGCTGCGGGGTCACCGCGGCCGCCACGCTCGGCCACGCGCTGATCGCGCAGCGCCAGGTCATCGGCGCGTGGGTGACACGCGTCACCCAGTCTGGCGCCTACTCAGTGATAGGCCGGGCGGCCCTGCTCGCGACACCCGTCCGCGTGGCGCCGTACAGCCCGCCGCCGAACCGCCTCCCGCAGGGCGTGAACATCGCTCGCACGTACGACCTCGCGAACCCGCCGTCGCGTTCATCGGCGGCGGGGGCGCGAACGGAGACGTCACGGATCCCGCGCGTAGTCGCGCGTTCGCGGACACGCTCGACGAGATCCTGCCGACGGTCCAAGCGACGTCCGACCGTGAACAGCCACCGACGAAGTACCGGCTGCACGTCGACCTCCCGACACGCTACCTCTCGCTGGAACATGAGGCGAAGAGCGGCATGACCACGGTATTGCTGCTGGATGCTTCACAGTCAAAGCACCGGCGCGCTTCGCCGCGTTCATGACGGCGCTTCCTTAGCGCCGAGCGCGACTACCGCGTCGTGTGGAGGGTGACCTGCGCGCCGGCCGCGCGGAGCGTGTAGCGCCCCGCCGAAGCGGTCGATCCAAATGACCCGCGGTACATCCCGAAGCGATCGGTCTGCACGGTGAAGGTGACGCTGTAGCCCAGGTCGCCGGAGATCGCGACGCTGATCGCGCGATCCGCCGCTCCCGCGAAGAGCGTCCAGCGCACCAGGCCGGTCGCGTCGACGTCCCCCGCCACGATGCTCGGGCCGACCCCGGCGGACAGTCGCAGCTCGAGCGTCTCGACGCTCTCGTGCGCGGTCGCGAGGTACGCGATGGCGAACCGCGTCCCCTGACCGATGTCGGAGAGGATCCGCACCATGCCGCTCCAGTCGACACGCGCACGCATCTCGCGCACGGCCTCGCCCGCGTAGCCGTAGAGCGGCCGCCCGAGAGCGCCGTAGACGGAGTGCCAATCGCCCAGAGCGCTCACCCGGGCGAACGACACTGCGTGACTCGTCGCGAGGGCGCGTCCGGTCAGCGCCTCGTCGGCGGTCCAGACCGCGCCGGATGGATCGTCCTGCTCGACGACCGTCGCCAGTCCCTCATCGAGCCACGTCGGGATCTCGTTGCCGCCCGTGAGGTCGCGGATCATGAGGTGCGTCAGCTCGTGGGCGATCGCCGCGTTCATCCGCGCGCTGTTCGATGCGCTCCAGTTGGCCGCGATCGTGAGCGTGGAGCGATCGAAGATCCCGCCATAGGTCGCGGCGACGTAGGCGGCGGTCGCGGCGGAATAGCCGAAGAGCTCGTTGGCGCCCGTGGCGAACGACGACGGCGTCGCGAAGAGAAGGATGCGCGGCTTTCTGCTGAAGCTCCGCCCGAAGAGCTTTTCGACACGCTCGACGGCGCGGTCGATGCCGGCCGCGAGCGCGGCGGTGTCCGAGAGGGCGAGCGTCTGTTCCGCGCGCACGTCGGCGCGCAGGGTCGAGAGCGATTGGAGCGGGACGGTCGTCTCGCGGCGCGCGCTCGTGGTCGGGACGTTGAGGCAGAAGGCGGGAATGAATCCGGCCGCCCACGGATCGCGTCCCTCGGCAGGAGCGCAACCCGCGAGCGCAGACGCGCCGTCGGATGCGACCGCCTGGCCGCGGAATGCGAAGAGAAGCGCGATCGTGCCAAGGCCCGCGATGGCCGCGAGCCAGAGGAGACGGTTCATGCCCATCCTCGTTTCGGTAACTCCGCTGACTCCACCTGCGGACCGAGCCGCCCTGAGGAGAGTCCGGAAGCTTTGCGTCCCCGCCTCGCGACGGGTTTGCCTTTTCGACCTGCCCGGTTCCCACTACCGAGATCTGACGCTTACGTTAGCGATCGCTGAACCCCGGAGAAGAGGCGAGGAAGTCCTGTCTATCGCGTTTGAGAGCCACACCCAACGTGGTGATGCGGCTACGTCACTTCGCGTAACCCGATCGGGTGACTACGTCGTCCAGGGCGATCGCACCAGTCGTCGGCGGAAGATGCAGAGACCGAGCACGCTCAGGAGGCCGACAGCCACGAGCGGCGTCTTGATCGGCGTCGACAGGTACCGAGCGCTGACGAAGTGCTGCCCAGCGGGCAGCTCGAGCCCGATGAAGCCCGGCGACACCATGAAGGTCTCGACCGGCTGGTCGTCCACCGTCACGCTCCAATTCGGGTGATACGTCACCTTGATCACGAGCGTCGCCGCACCGTCGCAGCCGAGGAGCGCGTCGAGTCGATCGGGCTGCATGCGCTCGTACGCGACGCGGCCGTTCGCGCACCAGTCGCGCAAGTCGGAGGCCGGCGCCTCGGACGACGGGTAGTCGTAGCGGACGAAGTTCTTTGGTGCGGAGCCGACCGTCTTGAGCGTGTCGAGCATGTTGAAGAACAGCGTGCGGTCGTCAGCGGCCGCCACGCGTCTGGTGCTCGCGGCGAAGGCCGTCCAGCCGCTCGTCGGAGCCGCGTAGATCGCGTACTTCCCCACCGTTCGCACGGGAACGAGGAAGGGCGGCACCGGCTGGTCTGTTCGCGCGATGGCGTAGCGCGCGTTGAACAGGTCCCACATCGCCGGCTGCGCAGGATCGAAGCTGAAGAGCAGGTCGGCATCGAGTGAGAGCGATGCATAGGGCTTCGCGATCCGCGGCAGACCGACGACGTTGAGGATGTCCGGGATCCGCGTGCTGTTGAACGGCACGAGATCGAGCGCGCGCTGCCAATCGTTATTCAGGCCGGCGTAGATGCGGCCCGGTGGCAGCTGCTCGAACGCCGCGACCACGCCCGCGAGATCGCGGTCGTGCGACATCGCGTCGCGCGTCTCGGTCATCCAACGCGTGTTCCACCCGTAGTAATCGGCGCGTTCGACCATCGCCGGCACGAGCAGGACGAGGAAGAGCGCGCCGGTCGCGATCGCGCGGCGCGGGCTGGCGTCGGCTCTCGCGAGCCGCCACATCGCGGCTGCGGCCAGCCCGATGAGCAGCACCGCGGCCAGGTCCACGCCTCCGACGAACCGGTGCACGTGCAGTCCGTGAGAGAAGGGCAGGAGGTCCGCGAGCGAACCGAGGCTCGTGCGGCCGGACCAGAGGACGACCCACACGACCGCCAGCGACAGGGCCAGAGCCGCAACGCGGTCACGGATCCGGATCGCGACGCCGATACCGAGCGCCGTGAACGCGGTCAGCACCGGCAGGCGCGCGTGATCGAAGAGGTCTCCGGTGGCGATCCACGTCGCGATCTGCCCGAATCCGAATGAGTCGAAGCGCCACTCCGGCAGATAGGGCTGCGAGACGTTGAGGTACGCGCGCGACTGCAGGAACGGCAGCCACATGTACGAGGTGATGACGGCCGCAGGAACAGCCGTCGCCAGCAGGCGAACGACCCGCACGCGCCACGTCGCGCGGCGCAACCCGACGAGGAAGAGCACGAGCGCGCTGATCGCCGCCATGTACGCCCAGATGAGGTGGCTCAGCGCGAGCGCGGCGACGACGAGGATCGTGCGCACGAGACCGTGTCCGCGCTCCAGCAGACCGTGCAGCAGCGCGAGCGCGAGGAAGGTGAGGTGCACGCCCCAGAGCTGCGTGTACATGCCCCACCCTCGCCAGACGAACGAGTCGTACTCGATGCCGAAGCGCGCGCCGCCCGACACCAGGGCGGCGGCGGCCCCCGCGAACGCCGCACCGGGCGCGGGCACGCCGAGCTTTCGGAGGGACCACCACACCGTGATCGGCAGCGTGACCAGGAGAAGCCAGCGAACGAGATTGAAGAGCGTGAAGAGATCGACGAATGGAAAAAGCGTTCGATGGAGCGCGACCACCGCGAGATGCGGGAGGTGCTGGTAGTAGACGAATGGCGGGAAGCCGAGCTCCATCTCGGGAGCCCAAAAGTCGATCACGTTGCCACCGCGGCCGAGGGCCTCGTCGGCTCGCTGGATGTAGGCGAAATGGTTCGCGTCGTCGTTGTTGCTCGGTACCGGGATGCTCATCTCCGGGGCCAGCGCAACGGCGTTGAAGAGCAACGGTGCCAGCAGGACCGCGGCGAGCACGGCGCGCTGCACGCGTCGCGGGTGCGCGCGCTCCAGCGCGATGCGTTGCGCAACGCCGTCGCCGCCCGCCCGGAGTGACGCACGAAGGCGCGCCAGCCCGGCTCGGACACGTTCTGTCCAACCCACCGGGTGCGCTCGCAGCGAACGGTCGAGCGTCGCGACGAGCGCCGCACAAGCGAGTGCGGCAAGGCACATCAGTACCGCGATGACGATCTGCCCCGACCGTCCGAAGAGGCCCGTGTCGATGGCCGCAGGGACCCGGACGTCCGTGTAGACGGTGCGGACGAGCGCGAAGATCAGCGTGACCGCATACAGAATGGAGAGCACGATCCAGCCGGGCAGCACCCGCCACCGCGCCACGGCGAACGGCAGGAGCAGGGCGACCCCCGGGAAGAGGTAGCGCTCGTGCGCGCGCGTCGGCAGGAAATAGAACGCCAAGGACGTGAGCGCCCCGGCCGCGAGGATCGCGGCGAGGTCGCGCCGTAGCCAGAGCTGCGCGACCGAAGCGACGGACGCGACGGCGAGCAGCACGCCTCCAAAGACCACGAGCCCGTCGTCCGGCTTCCAGAAGCCGGGCTCGATCGCCCAGATGTTGAACGCGTACAGGCTGGTGTACGGATACTCCTGACCCGCGTTCGAAAGCAGCGCCCAGAGCTCCACTGGACCCTGCCCGAACGGGACGGCGACGACGAGGATCGCGAGCGCCGCCGCGGGCAGAGCCAGAAGCGGTCGGAGAGAACGCGCCCTCAACGCCTCGAAGATCGACGCCGCGATCACGACGAAGAGCGCCAGGCCGAACTGGAACTTTGTCACGGCCGCAACGCCTCCGAACACGCCCGCGAGCAGCCAGCGCCGCTGGGCACCGCACACGAGCGCACCGAGCATCACGAGCGTGCCGATGGCGTCGACCTGCCCCCAGTAGGGCCCGGCGACGACCGCGCCCGGTGCCAGCATCCAGAGCCACGACGCGAGCGCGGCACGGCCTGGCCCGGCTCTGCGCCAGAGCAGCAGGGCGAACGAAAGCGCGAGTCCGACGTCCGCGGGGATGGAGGCGCCTTTCACGACGAGACGCAGCGCCTCGCCGTCGAAGAGCTTCGCGAACAGTCCGAGCACCCAGAGGTACGCCGGGGGGTAGTCGGCGAAATAGCCGGGCCGGTAGAACGCGCCCGGACCATCGCGCGCGACGGTCTGTGCCCAATCGACGAAGAGACGGACGTCCCCGGGATAGCCCTGCACCGCGACGTAGTTGAGGCGGATGAGCACGCCGACGACGACGCTCGCGGCGATGGCGATCCGGGCGCGGGTCGGGGGTCGCCTCTTACCTCGTGGGAGAAGGGCTCGCGGTCCGCGTCGGTGAGGGAGGCGGGACGAGCTTCGAATCGAGCTGCTGCGCCTTCAGGAACAACGTGTTCGCTTCGGCGGTGCCGCCGGTCTCGCGCAGGATCAGGCCGAGGTTGTAGTAGGCGGCGGCATTGGTCGGATCCGACTGGATGTCGCGACGGTACAGGTCGATGGCCTCGGTCTTCGCGCCGGCGTCGTTGCGGATGATCGCGAGATTGAAGAGCGCCGGTCCGAAGGCGCCGTCGAGCTCGAGCGCGGAGCGGTAATAACCCTCGGCGACGGCAGGCTTCTTCTGCGTCTGCGCGATCTGGCCGAGGTTGAAGTAGGCGAACTTGTTCTTGCTATCGTGGAAGAGCGCCTCGAAGTACGCCGCGGTCGCCTCGGTGTAGTTGCCCGCGTTATGCGCCTTCAGTCCGCGATTCAGCGCGTCGGCGGAGAGATCTGCCTCGGACTTGGCGCCACCGACCAGGCCGCAACTCGAGAGCGCGAGCGCGGCCGCGAGCAGGAGCAGGAATGGTGTGCGACCGATCACTCTCACTTCCTCAGCGCGATGGTAGGACACGCTCACGGCGCACCCGACGGGCGCGGGCTCGCGCTCGGAGACACCGTCATCGCGCGCGTCCCGCGGTCCGCGATCTGCACCGAGATCTCGTCCATCTTTTGGACGATGGCGAAGAGCTTGGGCGCGAGCAGCACCGACTCGTTGAGCAGCTTCTCCGGCACCGGCGAGGCGTCGAGCCGCTGCTCGGTCACCGTGGCATACGCCTCGGCATCCCCGGCGCCCTGACCCAGAGCCTGCGAGAGCGACACGAGGGCGCTGTGGCGGAGCGTGCGCAGATCCGCGAGGTTGCTCGCCTCGATGGCGGCGGCCTGCGCGTCGGTGATCGGCAGCTTGAGTGCGCGCGACCTCCGCAGCTGGTCGACAGCCGCGGCGTGAGCGCGCTGGATCGCGCGTTCGGTGGCCGCGCGCTGCTTGTCCGTGTCGGCGGCCGTGGCGATTGCCCGTGGCTCGAGCACTCTCGCGACGACGCCGCTCCGGGCAAGTGCGACAAGGCCGATGGCCACCACGAAGACAATGACGAGGATCTGCACGGTGCGGCGCGAGACGCGGATCATCGTGCGGCCGCCTCGAGCGCCCGCTGCGCGGCGATGGCCCTGGCGACCGGCGAGTCGACACTCACCCGCTCGACCGCGAGGACCTTGTCGCGGCGGATAAACATCTCGCTCACGGGCTCGTGCACCTCGGTGCCGCGCTTCACCAGCGCCACCGCGTAGTCCGCGGTGGAGTTGCGCGCGTCCTGCAGGTAGTACACGTCGCGCAGCACGAGCGTCCCGGTGAGCGCGTTCTCGTCGAGATGGCCGAAGTAGGCTTGTCCGTCCTCGAGGAACACCGCCGAGAGGTGCTCACGCCGGTCGAACACGCCTGGGTCGAACACCGCGGCCGCGACGACGCCGAGGACCAGCGGCAGCACGATCCAGATGGCGAACGCGCGGCGCTGGCTGCTGGTCACTTTGCGCGGTCCTTGTCCATGAACTGGGCGAACTGCGAGCCGTCGGTGAGGTCCTCGACGAACAGGATCGCCGACTTCGGGACCAGCATCGCGCCCTCGGGGTTGTGGAGCTCGCTACCGCGCCGGACGAGCTTCTGCTCGGCTTGGCTGGTCTCCGTCGCCGCCTTGGACTGCTGGACGTAATAGGGATCTTCGATCTTGATGTACGGACCGAGGCGTTCGACGTACCGGCCGAAATACGCCTGGCCGTTGGTGAGGAAGACCGCTTGATAGTGCGCCCGGCCGACGCTCGGGATGGTGAAGTCCCACAAGCGCAGCAGGAAGAACGCGATGAGGAACAGCGCGACGAACGCGACGATGCGCGCGAGGCGAGTGCGGAGCACCTAGCGAGTGGGGCTCGGGCTCGGTGAGCGCGAGGCCGTGGCTGGGGCCTGGGTCGGCGCGGTCGTCGGCGCTGTCGTCGGCGCGGTCGTGGGAGCGACCGTCGCCGCGGGGACCTGACCGGACTTGAAGAGCCGGATCGCCGCGAGCACCTCGGAGTCGTCGCGCATGTTCTCGAAGAACAGGACCGAGCGGGCCGGGATGATCATCGGCTCGACCGGACCGTGGAGCTCGTTGCCGCGCTTCACGAGCTGACCTCTGCTGGAGCTGTCGGCCGGCGAGTTCAGGTAGAAGACGTCACGCAGCAAATAGTCGTCGCCATCGATCGTGAGCTTTCCGAAGTACACCTGCGAGGACGTGAGGAAGAGCGCCTGGTAGGTGTTGTGATCGACTCGGCGGTCCTCGCTGGCGGAGAGCCGGTCGCGGATGAGCAGCGCCACCCATATCGCCAGGACGAGGAGTACGAGACCGCCGAGAACGACGATCACTCTACGGATCGTGCGCATGGGGATGGCGATCGTGTCGTCGCGTTTCGGCGGCCGCACTGCGGCGCTCAGGTTAGTGCCTCCAGACGTCTACGCGCCATGTCTGGTTGGCCGGATCCTGCGCGGCGAAGGCCGCCGCGCACTCGCGGATCGTGACGGTGTTCGCGGCCGAGACCCACGCGACCCACGGGACGGTGAGCGCCTGCGCGCCGCCGGCGGTGTTGTCCGGCGTTGCGAGGGCCGTGTCGCCGACGGCCGCGCCGTTCACGGTGACCGTCTGGTTGCTGCATGTGCCGGACGCGATCGACGCGATGTTGAAGGTGCTCGTGACCGAGAAGTGTCCGGTGATCGGAGTGCTGACGTTCGCGCCGTTGCCGCCGATCGTGAGCGAGCTACCGTTCGCGATCGTGGTGTTGCCGTTCAGCGACACCGCGCCGGTACCGGTCGAGAAGGTGCCGGCGCCTGCCTGCGTGAAGGTCATGCCGCTGGCGACGGTCACATTGCCGTTCAGCGACACCGCGCCGGTGCCGGTTCCGAAGGTGCCCGATCCGTTCTGGATGAAGGTGTGGTTCGCGGAGATGACGACGTTGCCGTTGAGTGAGACCTGGCCGGTGCCGGTCGAGAAGGTACCGCTGCCGTTCTGCGTGAAGTTGTTGTTCGCGGTGATCGTGACGCCCGCGGCCGTGAGCAGTCCGCCGAAGGTCGCCGCGCCCGTCTGGTTCACGCTGAACTCTGAGACGCCGTTCAGCTGGAGGTCGACGAGGTTGCCGACGAAGCCGGCCGGCGCGTTCACGAAGATCACGCCGTTCTGGTTGACCGTGAAGCGCGAGACGGCGTTCACGCGGAGGTCGATGAAGTTACCCGAGTACCCGGTCGCCGCATTCGCGTAGTAGGCCGTGCCGGCGGTGCCAAGCTGCGCCCAGACAGCGCGGCCGACGGCCGGATCCGCGCCGGTCGAAGTGCCGATGGAGATCTTCGCGCCGGTACCGTTGTTCGCACCGAGGTTCGTGCCCGTGACGTTCAGGAGGGTTCCGCTCGTGGCGGAGTTGGCGAGGACTTCGATCGCGCCGGTGCCGGTGTAAGCGGCGGCGCCGAGGTTCGCGCTGAAGGCGCGGCCGGTCGTGAGCGCGGTGGCGTCGAGGCCGAGCACCGTGCCCGTGGTCGTCGAGTTGGCCGTGATCCGCTGCAGCGTGCCCGTGAAGGCACCGGTGCTCGTGATCGCGAGGCCACCACCGTTGGTCGAGAACGCGGAGGTACCGGTGTTGATGGAGACCGCGGTGCCGGTGGTGACGCCGTTGCCCGTTGCGAAGCTGGTGCCCGTGCCGGCAACCACACCCTGCGAAGCGGTAAGGGTCGAGCCGGATGCGACCGTCGTGTTGCCGTTGAGCGACACCGGGCCGGTACCGGTCGAGACAGATGTGGCGCCCGTCTGGTTGATGTTGCCCGACGTCTGAAGACCGCCGGAGTTCGTGAGCCGGCCGGTCTCCGCGATGGACGACACCGACGTGCCGTTCACCTGGAGGTTCTGGAGGTTGCCGACGAAGCCTACGGGGGCGTTCACGGCGATCGCGCCGCTTGCCGCGACGGTGAAGCGCGAGGTGCCGCCCGCGCGGTAGTCGATCGCGCTGCCGTTGAAGTTCGCGAGCGTGTTGACCGCGACGGCCGTGCCGGTGATCGCGCTGCCGGACGTCGGGTTCAACGTCACATTCAGGGCGCCTGCGCCCGCATAGTTGCCGGTCGCGTTGATGAAGGCGAGGCGACCGTCGATCTGCGGGCTCGAGAAGTTCGAGAGGTTTGACGTTGCGCCCGCGCCCGCGGCGGTCGAGGACACCGAGAGGATGTTCCCCGTGAACGCGCCGGCGCGGATGCTCACGGCGCCGATGTCGCCACCCGCGTCGGTCTGACCCGAGTAGAGGGCGCCGAGAGAGACGTCGATGGCCTTACCCGTCGTGAGGCTCGTGCCGCTGATCCCCAGGATCGTGCCGGTGGTGGTGTTGTCGGCGACGAGCTTCACAAGCGTGCCCGTGAAGGCACCGGTGCTCTGCACGCGGACGAGGCTCGCGTTGTTGCCAGCGCCAGCGAACGCGCCCGAGCCCGTGACGTTCACACCGAAGCCGCTGGTGGTGGATGTGCCGGTGGAGCTGCCAACGTCGACGTTCACCGCGCCGCCCGTCGTGATGCCGTTGCCGGTCGTGACGTTCAGCGCGCGCCCGGTCGTCGTGCTCGTGCCGACTGTCACCGCGTCGCCGGTGTTCACACCGAGACCGGCGGTGATCGTGCGACCGCTGGCGGTCTGGGTGTTGCCGCGGAGCGTTACCTGTCCGCTCGACGTGTCGAACGTGCCCGTCGAGTTCGAGAAGTCGAAGTTGCGCACGCCGGCCGACGCGGTGAGGTTGCCGTCGAAGGTCAGGTTGCCGGTGAAGGTGTGATCGTTCGGGACAGTTGTCGCGAGGCTGATGTCGGTGCGCGACGCGCCAGGGTTGTCGACGGCCTGGAGGCCGCCCGTGTAGTTCGTCGTGTTGCGCACGGTGACGTTCACACCGCTGTTCTGGATCTGCGGCGTCGCACCGGTCGCGCCGACAGCGCCAGCGACACCCTGCGCACCCGTGTCACCGACCGCACCTGCGACACCCTGCGCACCAGTCGCGCCGAGCGCACCTGCGACACCCTGCGCACCGGTCGCGCCGACGGCACCGGCGACACCCTGAACACCGGTGTCACCTTGCGTGCCCTGCGGACCGACAGCTCCCGTCGCGCCGACCGCACCTGCGACACCTTGCGCACCGGTCGCGCCGACCGCACCTGCGACACCTTGAGCACCGGTCGCGCCGACCGCACCTGCGACACCTTGCGCGCCCGTCGCGCCGACCGCACCGGCGACACCCTGAACACCGGTGTCACCTTGCGTGCCCTGCGGACC
>JBGPKU010000041.1:0-25350 GCA_041486085.1 Candidatus Limnocylindria bacterium
CATCCAGCGCCGCATGGGGATCACGCCCGCCGCGAGATGGAACGCCTCCTCGCGCAGCATCGGGGGCATCGAGGCCGCCATCGGCGCATAGGCGTTCGCCTTCTGGCTGGTCAGCTGGAACTTTCCGACGCGGTCGATGAACGCCGCGAAGATGATGCTGTCGCCGAAGCTGTCGAACTCGAGGTTGAACGCGGCGAGCACGTGCGAGCCGGTCTGCATGGAGAGGATCTCCTCGACCATGTCCTGCGGCTTTTGGTCGGTGACGCTCGACCAGTCGGCCGACGTGAGGAGATGGATCATCTGGTAGCCGTGCCGGAGCTCCTCGGCCATGACGCGGAGGACCCAGGTCTGATCCTGCGGGTCGTTCGCGCGCTCGAACGTGCCGTGGTGCTGCTGGATCGACCCGAACTCGGTGGAGGCCTGAGCGCGGATGATCGCGAGCAGCTGTTCCGCACTCGCCTTGTCCAGCTCCTTTGGCGCGATCGCCTTCGGCTGGCCGGTGCGGTCACCGACCTGAATGTCCTTTGGCATGTCCTTCTCGATGCGCGCGCACAGGCAGAAGTCCGCGTCCTTCGGGAAGTACTGCGGCCAGCGCTCGGCGAGCTTGGGCAGCTCGGGGAAGTTGTGCCGCTGCCAATGCTCGATGGCCTCGTGGTAGGGCTTCGGCAGCATGCGGATCTCGTCGGACATGCCTTCAAGCCTACCCGGCTGACGCCGGCATTGGTATGACCGTTCGCCGCGCCGAACGCATCACCGGAGGTCGAGCGCCAGCGCGCTCCGGGTGAGCGGGCCGTACGTGCCGGTCGGTGTGATCTGGTGGTCGCTCTGGAAGCGTTGCACCGCGTCGGCGGTCAGCGGCCCGAAGTATCCGGTGACCAAATCGATGTAGCCGCGGTCTCGCAGCGCGATCTGCAGCTTGGTCACCTCCGCCGACTCAGCGCCGAACGAGAGGTCGGCTGCCGGAGCATGCGACGGGCGGGCAGCCAGCGCATCCGCGAGCGCGGCGGCAGTCATGTCGCCGAAGAAGCCGGTCGAAGGGACGCCGTTCGCCGCTTGGAACTCGCGCAGGGCACCGAGCGTGCGCGGGCCAAAGTGCCCCTCGCCGCCAGCGAGGTCGGCCTTCGCGAGCCGGCCCAGATAGACCAGCGCCCACTGGAGCTGCGCGACGCGCGGACCGTCGTCGCCGGCGGACAGGCCGGGCTCGGGTCGACAGGGTCTCGCGTCGCAGACCGCGAACGCCGCTGCGCCGGTGCTCACCGCCACGGCGCCGCCGCACGACCGCACCAGTGACATGTAGTACGTCCAGTCCCATGTCGGACCCGGGTCGGCGTGATCGGAGTTCGGCACCTCGTCGTGCCCGATAACGTGCCTGCGATCCAGTGGAATGCCGTAACGGCGCGCGATCGCGCAGACCAGCGTCGCCGAGCCGCGATACGCCGCCTGCGTGTAGCCGATGCCGACGGACGGGTCGAACTCGTGCTCGATCCCGATGCTCTGGCGGTTGAAGCCGCGCGCGTGAAAGGCGGTGTCGGCCTCGACCACCGCCTGGGTGATCTGACCGTCGCTCGCGCGGATCACGTAATGCGCGCTGAGGTCAGCGCGCGGGTCTTGGAACCATGCCAGCGTGCCGGCATACCGGCCATCGGTCGCGTGGATGACGATGTGCGTGATCGTGGCACCCGCGCGCCCGACCTCGAAGTTCTGCGCCGACGCGGGGACCCAGCGCATCGCCGGGTACCACGACGGCGGCGCCGCATCGGCAGGAATCGCGCCGGGACCGAGCAGGCTCGCGACGGCGAGGACCGCGACGACGGCTCCTGTCCTCACAGCCGCTTTTCGAGCGCGGCCACCGGCGCGGGCGAGAAGCCGTTCCGGCGGATGAAGGCGTCGATGTCCTTGTCCTCGCTCCGCACCATCGTGCGCGCGACGTGCGCGCCTTTGCGCTTGAAGCCGCCCAGGACCGCCTCGATGAGCGAGCGGCCGACGCCCTTGTCGCGCGCCGCGGGATCGACACCGAAGAACTCGACCCAGCCCGTCGGCTCCTCGAGCCCGAACTCACCGCCGCGGATCTCACCGAGCATGAACCCGACGACCCCGCTCGAGCCCTCGGCCACCTGCGAGGAGTCCGGGTCGCGGCGGATGTAATACATCACGCGGTCCTCCCACACCTCGGGGCGGTACGTGCCGGTGATCTTCTCGTCGATCTTGCAGATGCTCTCGATGTCGAGCTCGGTGACGGGGCGGATCTTCACACCGCGATGCTACCTGCGCGTTTCGAGGAAGGCGACCAGATCGGCAACACTCGCCGGGGCGAGCGTGGGGGCGAGCGCGGGCGACCCTTCGATCGTGACGCGTGCATGGGCCGCGCCAGCCACACGATGCGGCCGGCGCGGCGCGGGTGGGTGGAAGGTTCGTGAGGGGCGGTCGCTAGGCCGCCGGCATCCGGCGGCGCGAACGGCTGGCCGCGAACGCGATGGCGAGGGCGACGATCGGGATCCAGCCGAACACCAGCAGCCAGATCGTGATGTCGGCGATGACCCGGAACAGCGCGGCGAGCGCCGTGGCGGCGGTCGAGAACGTCCGCGAGGGATCCCACTTCGCGAGCGGCTCGGTCGGGATCGGGTTCGCGATGGGCGCGACGGCGAGGGTCACGGTCGAGAAGTCGACCCGGCCCTGCGTGGTCTTCTGCTGCGCCGCGAGCTGCTCGATCTGCACGCGCAGCTGCGAGAGGGCCATCTGCACCTTGAGCATCTCGTCGACCGTCTTCGCGCTGGCGAAGAGCTGGATGTAGCGCGCCTCCTCGGCCTTGAGGGCGGTGATGCGGGCGTCGAGGTCGACCAGCTGGTCGGTCACGTCCTTCGCGTCGACGTTGGAGGTGAGCACCTCGCCATCGAGCTTTTTGAGTCCTGCGACGAAGTCGTCGAAGCGATTCGACGGCACGCGCACCGTGAGGTTCGCGTTGCGCTGCGCACCGGAACCGGACTGGGACAGCGAGAGGACGCTTCCGCCGAGACCCTGCGCGAGCGAGCGCGCCGTGTCGGCGGTCGCCCAGGGATCGTTGCTGCGCATCGAGACGTTCGCGGTCAGGATCAGGTCCCGGTTCGGGGCGGCCAGGCTGGGGATGCCGTCGGCGGGGCTGGTCCCCTGGGTGTTCGGGATGCCGCCCTTGGCGGCGCTGTCGTAGCCAGGGGCTCCGGGGGCCGGCACCGCTGCAGGGCCCGAGGACGTCGTCCCGCCGGCCGTGGCGCAGGCTGACAGGAGGAGGGCGGCGAGCGCCAGGAGCGGGAGGATCGATCTCTTGGCCATGGGTCACCTGCTTTCTTGGCCCACTTGGGCGTGGTGTCGCTGGCAAGTAGACGCCTGGTGGCGGCCGGGGGTTCCGCTAGGCCCAGCCGGGGCCCAGCAGGCGCGCGGCGTTGCCTACCACGTGCTGGCCCAGCCAGGCCGGGTCTTCGCCGCGCGCCTGTGCCATGACGGCCAATGTGTCGAGCACGAAAGCGGGCTCGTTGCGCCTCTCCCGGCGCCTGGTCTGCGGTGCCAGGTACGGCGAGTCCGTCTCGACGAGGATCCGGTCTACCGGTACGAGGCAGGCGGCCCGCCGGAGGCGATCCGAGTTGGGATAGGTCACCGTCCCCGCGAACGAGATGTAGAAGCCGCGCTCGAGCCATCCCGGGACCTCGTCCGGGCCCTCGCTGTAGCAGTGGACCATCCCTCGGGCCGCACCGCCGCGATCGATCAGCTCGCGCGTCTGGGCTCCGGCATCGCGAACGTGCACCACGACCGGCAGATCCAGCTCCCTCGCGAGCGCGAGCTGTGCGAAGAACGCCGACTCCTGCTCCTCGCGCGGCGCGCTGCGGCCGGAGAAGTCCATGCCGATCTCACCGATCGCAACGACCCGCTCGTCGCGCGCGAGCTCGCGGATCGCGTCCGCCACCGATGCGCTCCACTCGCGGGCGCGATGCGGATGCACGCCGACCGCCGCGCGGACGAGGGAATAGCGATGCGCGATCTCGACGGTCGACTCGCTCGAGCGCGCGTCCCCGCCGCACGACAGGATCCGCTCGATACCGGCCGCGCTCGCCCGCGCGATGACCGCACCCAGGTCCCCGCGAAAGCGACCATCGTCGAGATGCGCGTGTGCGTCGATCACGCGCGGATGGTCAGGTGATCGCGACGCGCTCGAGACGCGGGAAGAGCGGAGCCCCGGTCTTGATCGGATCGCCAGGCGCCAACACGCCCCACTTCGCCGCGTCCTGCCAGCCCGCCACGTTCGGCGCCGGCGCCCCGAGCAAATCGCAGATCTTCGCGCTGACGTTCGGCGTGTATGGGTACAACAGGTAGGCGGCGAGACGCACCGCCTCGATTGCGGCGTACAGGGAGCCTGCGAGCTCGCGCGCCCTGCTCTCGTCCTTCGCGAGCTGCCACGGCTGCGTGCGCTGGAGATGCTGGTTCCCCTCGGTCACCAGCGCGAAGATGGACGCGAGGGCGTCGGCGAAGTAGAGCTTCGCCGCGGCCACGTCGTGCTCCTTCAGCGTCCGCTCCGCGCGCTCGCGCAGAGTCCGCTCGCTGTCGCCCTCGTTCGGCTCGGGCACGCGACCGCCGGAGAACTTCTGCAGCAGCGTCGTGGTGCGCGACACGAGGTTGCCCAGGTCGTTCGCGAGATCGGCATTGAACCGCTTGGCGAACGACTCCGCGGAGATCGGCGACGACTTCTCGAAGGTAGCCTCGCGCAGCAGGAGGTAGCGCGCTCCGTCGACGCCGAACTCGTCCGCGAACGCGAAGGGATCCCAGACGTTGCCGCTCGACTTGCTGAGCTTGCCGCCCTTGTTCTCGAGGAAGCCATGCACGAAGACCCGTTTCGGCAGTGGGATGCCGGCCGCGAGCAGCATCGCCGGCCAGTAGATGCAGTGGAAGCGGCTGATGTCGAGGCCGACGACGTGGACGTCGGCCGGCCACCATTTGGCGAACTTCTTCTCGTCGGCACCGAAGCCGACACCGGTCACGTAGTTGATGAGCGCGTCGAACCAGACGTAGACGGTGTGGCCCGGCTCGCCCGGCCACGGGATCCCCCACTCCAGGCTGCGCCCCCGCGAGACGCTGATGTCCTTGAGCCCGCGCTCGAGCCAGCCGAGCACCTCGTTCCGGCGCGCCTCCGGCACCGTGAAATCGGGATCCTTGGCGAACAGGTCCTTCAGCGCCTTCTCGTACTTCGAGAGCCGGAAGAAGAAGTTCTCTTCCCTGATCTTCTGGATCTGCCGGTTCGGATGAAGCTCGCACTGGCCGTTCACCAGATCCGACTCATCGTAAAAGGCCTCGCAGCCGACGCAGTAGAACCCTTCGTACGTTCCCTTGTAGACGTCGCCGTTCGCGATCCAGCGGCGCACGAACTCCTGGACCCCCTTCTTGTGGTCCTCGTCGACCGAGGTGCGGATGAAGCGGTCGTAGGTGATCTCGTAGACGTCGCAGAGCCGCTTGAACTCGGCGGCCAGCTCGTCGACGAACGCCTGCGTGGGCACGCCCTGCTCGCGGGCGGCCTGCTCGTTCTTCGTCGCGTTCTCATCCGTGCCGGTCAGGAAGAAGACGTCATCGCCCCGCTGCCGGTGGAAACGGGCGAGCGCATCCGCACCCGTCCTCTCGTAGGCGTGACCCAGATGGGGCGCGCCGTTGACGTAGTCGATGGCCGTCGTGACGTAGAACTTCCGGGGGTTCATCTAAGTATTCTAGGTCGACATGACCGTGTCGCCAGCTTCATGAAGCGCGCGCTCCTCGGCTTCCTCACCCGCGTCGCCCTTGTTATTTTCACCTTCGTCCTCATCGTCGTGCTCGCGCAGCTCGCGCTCACTGCGGCGAGCACGCGCGCTCAGCACCTCGGCCTCGACGAAGTCATCCGCCGCGCGTGGGAGGGGACGCAGGACTACTTCGGCAGCCTGCTGCAGGGCAGCCTCGGGGAAGCGACCTCGACGTCGATCCTCGGAGGACGGCGGCGATCGATGGGCGAGGTCCTGCTCGACGCGTATCCCAAGAGCATGGTGCTCGTCGGTCTCGCCGTGCTCGTCGCCACTGGGCTCGGTCTCGCGGTCGGCGTGGCTGCCGCCGCGACCAGCAGCCGGCGCCTCCGCGGTGCGCTGCTGTCCGTCACCGTCCTCGCGGTGTCGACGCCGTCCTTCCTGCTGGCGGTCCTCCTGATCCTTCTCTCGGCCACGATGGTGAGCAAGTACGGGATACGGCTTTGGCCGAGCTTCGGGTTCGGATGGGACGACCACCTCATCCTGCCGGTGATCGTCCTGGCGGCGAGACCCTTCGCGCAGATCGCGAGCTTCGCGTATGTCGCGGTCGGCGAGACGCTGTCGAGCGACTACGTCCGCACCGCTCGCTCGAAGGGTCTGAAGGAGACCACCATCCTCATCCAGCACGCGCTGCGCAACGCGGCTGTCCCCATACTCGGCGCCGTCGGAGCAGCTCTGTCAATTGCCCTCTCGACTCTCCCCGTTGTCGAGGTCTTCTTCTCGTGGCCTGGTCTCGGATTCTCGCTCCTGCTCGCGATCCGCCGCTTCGACGCCGCGACGGCCGGGACGCTGCTCGGAGCGCTCGCCGTCACGATCGCGATCGTCCGCTTCACGCTGGACGCGATCGCCGCGCGCTTCGTCCATGCGGCCACCGGAGCCTCCGCCTGATCCGGCGCGCGATCACCTGGCAGCTCGTCCTCGGCGCGGTCCTGGTGCTCGGGTGGCTCGTGCTCGGCCTGGCCGCGCCACTGCTCACCGCCGTCGATCCGCTGAAGACGAAGTCGTTCGTCATCATTGGCACGCACACGATCCCGCCGCCATTCGACCCGGGCACCTACGGCTATCCGCTCGGATCCGACAACGCCGGCCGCGACATCTGGGTCGAGGTGCTCTACGGCGCGCGGGCCACGCTCACGATCGCCTTCGTCGTCCTGATCGCGCGCTTCCTCGTCGGTACGGTGCTCGGCGCGGTGGCCGGGTGGTTTGCCGGCCGTCCGGTCGACCGCGTGGTGACGGCACTCACCGACGCGTTCGCGGCGTTCCCCACCATCCTGTTCGCGCTCCTGTGGATCTTCGCGTTCGACATCCGCTCGGGTCTCTCGGCCTTCGCGATCGCTCTCGCGATCACGGGCTGGTGGGGGTTTGGCCGCGCCACGCGCTCCGCGGTGGTCGCGCTGCAGGGCCGTCCGTTCCTCGAGGCCGGCCGTTCGCTCGGATTGTCGGAGTTCGCGCTCTTCGCCCGGCACGTGGTGCCGAACCTGATGCCGATCCTCGCGGTCTCCGCTGCGCTCGAGGCGAGCGCGATCCTCCTGGCGCTGGGCGAGCTCGGATTCCTCGGGATCGTCGTGGGCGGTGGCTTCGCCATCCCCATCGACGATCGAAATCTCGGCGGCGGAAGCTCGTTCATCTTCTCGACCGCGGAGTGGGGGGCCATCCTCGCGGGTGGCCGGTTCGCCGTGTACAGCGCGCCGTGGATCGCGCTCGTGCCCGCGGCCGCGTTCGCCAGTGCGGTGTTCGGCTTCAACGTGCTCGGCCACGGGCTGCGGACGCTGTTCGACCGCACACCCGTCCCGCTCGCGAAGATCCTGACCTGGCGCACGCCCGCGCTCATCGCGGTCGCGTTCCTCGCGGTGCGGCTCGTCACGCCGATGATCGGTCCGGCCGCTGGATACGTGAGCCTCGCGCGCTCGTTCGACGCGGACCGCGCCGGGTCGCACGTGGCGTACTTCGCCGACCCGGCGCGGGGAGGCCGCTTCTCGGGATCGCCCGGTTATCAGGCGTCGGCCCAGTACATGGCCGACCGCTTCAAGGACATCGGCCTGGAGCCCATGGGCGACGACGGCACGTACTTCCAGAGGTTCAAGCAGACCGTGGTGCGCATCACGGCCATGCCGACCCTCGAGCTGACCGCACCGGAAGCGAGGGCGTACGCCGCCCGCAAGGACTTCACCGAACGGGTCGGCGGCCGCGCGGCCGGCGGGACGGCCGAGGGCAACATCGTCTTCGTCGGCGGCGGCATCCGCACACCGGACTACAGCGACTACGCGGGGACGCACCCCGAGGGGAACATCGTGATCATCGCCGGCCCGACGCAGGGCGATCCGATCGATTCGGCGATCCGGGCCGGTGCCAGGGGCGTGATCTTCGTGCAGGCGTCCGACGCCGCGGTGGGGATCATCAAGTTCTCCGCGATCGCGGCGTTCGAGAAGGACACGGTGCCGGTGCTCATCGTGAGCGAGGCGGTCGCCGACGAGCTCATCGCAGGCTCGGGGAGGAGGATCGCGGATCTGCGCTCGACGCTCGAGGAGCGGCGACGGCGCGCGGAGCAGCGGCCGAGCCTCGAGCGGACCGTTCCACAGCCGCTGTCGTTCGACACGACGAACCGCGTGAAGATGTCGGTATCCCTGAGCCCGGTGGAGCAGGTCGACACCATGAACGTCGTCGGGATGCTGCCCGGCAACGATCCAGAGCGGTCGAAGAAGTTCCTGATCGTCGGCGGCCATCTCGACGGCATCGGCGTGGACCCCAACGGCGTGCTGTTTCCCGGCGCGAACGACAACGCCTCCGGTCCCGCGGTGACGATCGAAGTCGCGCGGGTACTGGCCGCGAATCGCTCGCTCCTGAAGAATTCCTTCGCCTTCGTGGCCTTCGCCGGTGAGGAGGAAGGCCTCGTCGGATCCGAGATCTTCGTGCAGAACTCGATCACGAAGCCACACCGTCCGGACAACGTGGTCGCCTTTCTCAATCTCGATATGGAGGGCTGCTGCGGTGGGCTTGCGGCGTCGGATGAGGTCTTCGCGCTGCACGACCGACTGAAGAACGCCGCCGAACGCCTCGGGTACGAGCTCGGATACACGCCGCCGATCGGCACCAGCGATCACTTCTCGTACCTGCGCCGCCGGGTCCCCGCGATCACCGTGGGCCCGACCGATCTCGGACCGTTCCACACGACCGGCGATACGACGCAGTCGATCGATCCGAAACGGCTGCGCGCATCCGGCGAGGTCGTCGTGCAGGCGCTGCTCGAGATGGGCGCGTCGCAGTGAGCGAAAGAAAGCGCGGGGAGATCGTGTTCCGTGTCTCACTAGCGGTCCTGCTTCTTGCGACGTGCGTCCCAATTGGGAGGATCCCCACGGTCCAGTCGCCGGCACCGACCGCGTCCACGACCCCGCGGGCGACGGCCTCGACGGCGGCGGTCGCACCGGCCGCGACAGCGACGTTCGACGGCGCGAAGGCGCGCGAGCATCTCGTCTACCTCGCCGACCCGGCGCGCGGCGGGCGATACACCGGCTCGTCGGGCTTCGAAGACGCGGCGCGCTACATTGCCGACCGCTTCCGCGAGATCGGCCTGGAGCCGGGCGGCGACAACGCCACGTACTTCCAGCGGTTCCCGGTCCAGATCGTCGACCTCGCCGGGACGCCGGCGCTCAGTCGCACAGGTACGGACGCGAAGACCTGGACCCACCGCGTCGACTTCACCGAGAGCGTCGGTGGACGCGCCGGCAGCGGCAGCGCTGAGGCGATGCTCGCCGTCGTCGGCGGCGGCGCGTCCTCCGGCACACAGGACGACTTCGCCGGCGTCGACGTCCGCGGGCGCATCGCGCTGATGACCGGACCGACGGTCACCGGATACCAGGAGCAGGTCTATCAGCGCGGCGGCGTGGGCATCCTGCTGGTCGGCGAAGCGTCGCTCAAGTACTCGTACCTCGCGCAGTTCTTCGCGCAGACCCTGCCCGTGCTCGTGATCACCGAGGCGACGGCGAACGAGCTGCTGTCGCCCTCCGGCCGCACGGTGAGTCAGGTGCGCGAGGCCGTGCGCCTGCATCGCAACAACCCGCTGGCACCGCAGTCGGGATTCGCGGTCGACACGACCATCCGCATGAGCGTGCCGTTGACGCCGGTCCACGAGGTGCAGGCCATGAATGTCGTCGGCGTGCTGCGGGCGAGCGGACCCGACTCCACGCGGGCGGTGATGGTCGGAGGCCATCTCGACGGGGTCGGCACCGACCCGAGCGGCACCGTCTTCCCCGCCGCGAACGACAACGCCTCGGGCCCGGCGATCGCGATCGAGGTCGCACGGGCGCTCGCGGTGCGGAAGAGCGAGCTGCGGCGCTCGGTCGTCTTCGTCGCGTTCTCGGGTGAGGAGCAGGGCTTCCTCGGTTCGGAGGCGTACATCGCGCGAGCGGCGGCCAGCCCCGGCCGTCTCGAGAGCCTCGTTGCGATGCTCAATCTCGATGTCATCGGATGCTGCGGCGACACGCTCGAGGCGACGAACGAATCGAAGTCGCTCCAGGACCGCGTCGCCGCGGCCGCCCAGCGCAACAACGTGACGTTCCGCGGCACCAGCGGCGGCGGCAGCGACCAGCAGACCTTCTCCAAGCGCGGCGTCCCGTCTGTGCTGATCCTGTGGAGCGACTACATCCTGCACACGCCCCAGGACACCATCGGGAAGGTCGACCTATCGCATCTGCAGCGCGCCGGTGACGTCGTCACCGCGGTCGCGCTCGAGCTCGCGCGGGGCGAGGGACCCTAGCGGGCTGGCGCACGAGCGCTCGTGCCGCGCTGCCCGATGTCACGTCGTCGGTCGCGTCGGTGCTGAAGAGATGCCGTGCCGACGAGCGAGACCGTGAGCACTTCCGTGCCGGAGATCGGCGTGAGCCGACCGCGTGTCTCGCGGCGCTGGGTCGCGCTGCTGCTCATCGTGGTCGTGCTCGTGGTTGCGCTGGCGCTGCCTCAGGTGAACGCCGGTCTGGGCGCCGATCCGATGACGGGCACCTGAGGTGGTGGCTGACCGGCGGGTCTCGCCGGTCCACCGCTGGGCGGGCGGAGCCCGTTCCGGCCGCGCGCTGACGGTCAGCCCGCCAGCTGCATGACGCGCTCCTCGATCACCGCCGCGACCCGCGACCGGAGGTCATCGTCCTCCGCGCGTTCCATCTCCACGCCGGCCAGCGCGCTGTAGATGTTGCGCACGAGCCGGTGAGCCTCAGTGGGCGGACGGCCGATGCCGACGAGCGTCTTGTCCAGCTGAACGGTGTGCTGCCGCAGATGCTCCTCGAAGCGATGCAGGCGGAAGCGGAGTGGCATCGGTCCGTCCCAGAACCAGGACGGAAGGTCCATCTCGGCGTCAGCGATGTCGCTGAGCTCCCGAAGGTTGCGGATGTGGATCGCGGCGAAGGCGTCGCGGATCTGCTCGATCGTGGCGGACGCGAACGTCTCCGTCGCCGCGACCCTGGCCTGGACGTAGGGAGCGCTGGCCGCGTCCCACTCCGCCTCGGTCGGCTCTCCTGCCCTACCCGCCCGGTGACGATCGAGGGCGATCCGACAGACACGCAGGAAGCCGTACTCGGCGCCCAGCATGTGCTCGCAAACGGCGCGCACGGCCCACTCCCCCTCCGCGGGCGCGCGGTCGAGATCCCCGGTCGGCACGGTCGCGAGGACCGCGGTCATGTCGCGGTAACTCTGGTGGTACTGCGCCAGCACGCGCTCGGCCTGCGACCGCTCGCGGTCGCGCAGTGCGGCGAGGCGCACCGCGAGGTCCCGGAGCTCGTGGTGCGTCATGAGCAGCGCGAAGCGCAGTCCCTCTTCGTCGTAGGCTCCCCACTTCCATTCGCGGCCCATCTCCTCGTCGGAGAGGTCGACCGTCTTCCGCACGAGCGCCTCGACCTCCTGCGTGACCGTCGTCAAAGGACCAGCTCGGGTACGCCAGCGACCGTCTCCGCGGCCACGCGGTCCACGACCGAATGCAGATGACCGCTCTGCGCGAATTCCGCGAGCTGGCGGTCGGCACTCGTCCCGTAGCGGGCGATCGTCTCGAGGTACGTGACCTCGCGCCGTGAGCCCAGCGCATCGACGACGTCGTCGACGAACTCGAGCAGCTCAACGGCCAGGTCGCGCATCGGCACCTCGGTCTGCTTCCCGAAGTCGATGAGCTTCGCGTCCATCCCGCCCCTCATGGCGCGCCACTTGTTCTCCTGGATGAGCTGGGGCGCGTAGCGGCGGAAGCCGATGTTGCGGTCGCGCATCACCAACAGCTTCGCGCAGATCGCCTGCACCAACGCGGCGATGCAGAGCGTCTCCTCGACCAGCGTGGCCGCGTCGCAAACGCGGAACTCGACCGTCGGAAAGAACGCATGCGGGCGCAGGTCCCACCAGATCTTCTTGCCGTCATCGATGCACTTCGTCTTGACGAGCAGCTCGACGTAGTTCTCGAACTCGTCGTAGGAGGTGAAATCCGGAGGGATGCCGGTGCGCGGAAACCGCTGCCAGATGATCTGGCGGTACGACTTCAGCCCGGTCGCGCGTGTGAGCCAGAACGGGCTCGAGGACGAGATCGCCAGGAGGTGCGGCAGGAAGTAGCGCGCCTCGTTCATGATCTCGATGCGGCGCTCGCGGTCGGGTATACCAACATGGACGTGCAGCCCGAAGATGAGCAGCTCGCGGATGACGTCCTGCAGCTCTTCCTCGAGCACCTTGTAGCGATCGTTCTCGGTCACGAGCTGGTCCTGCCAGTGCGAGAACGGATGAGTGCCCGCCGATGCGATCCGCAGCCCCGCGGGCCGCAGGAGCGACGCAAGCGTGCCCCGCAACATCAGCACCTCGTCGCGGGCCTCGCTGATGTCGGCGCAGATCTTCGTGCCGGCCTCCACGACGGACTGCATCATCTCGGCTTTGATCTGCTCGCCCACGAGTGGCTGGGCCGCCGTGAGGAGCGTGTCGATGTGGCTCTTCAGGTGTCCCTCGCCGTCGATGATCTGGAACTCCTCCTCGATGCCGATCGTGAGACGTGGCACGTCCTGGATCCTCATGCGGCGCCCTCCACGACGTAGGTCGGGACGACGCTGCCCGCGCCGGCGGTCACGTTGAGGAGGGCGCTCGAGGAGAGCCGTGTCAGCTGGCCGCCGACTTTGCCCCAGAACAGGTACGGATCGCAGTCGACCGCGAGGTCGAGGAAGTGCATGCGGTCGAGGAGCACCGGAAAAGGCTCGCGCGGCACGGGCACCCTCTCCTGCACGACGTACGACGCCGTCAGCGCGGTGAGAAGCGTCTGCTCCCACTCGCGGCGTTCGACGGTCCACCCGAGGATCACACCCTTGCCGCCGTACTCGTCGTTCGGCTTGAGTACGAGGCGATCCTTCTGGCGCATGACGAAGTCCACCAGGTCGACGTTCCTCGCGGCGTAGGTCGTGTGTCCCTCGCGCACCTTGCGCGTCCACGGCACGTGCCGCGCGATCGCCCGCCTCTGCGCCGGCGTGTACAGCGCGCTGTAGCGGTCGTCCGACAGCAGCGCCAGGCTCATCTTCTTGTGCAGCAGCTTCGCGCGGAACGAGTTGACCACCGTGACGTCGCCGCCGAGATATGCCTGGAGCAGGGCCTTGGCGACCTGCGGGCGCGTGAGCAGCTCCGAGAGCAGAACGCGGCGATAGACGAGGTCGATCGCGACCCCGCCGCAGCGAAGTCGGCCGCCGCGATAGCTCAGGTCTTGCGGCGCGCAGATCAGCGCGCGGATCCCTTGCGCTTCCATGAGGCCCTGGAACATCTCGAATTCGGTCAGCGTCGGCAGGTCACGCCAGTCCACGATGGCGATCGTGCCAATGGGCTTGCCATGCGCGCGGCGCAGCACCGTCAGCTGACGTTTCGCGGCGCGGAGCGGACGCGCGCGGAAGCGCTTCCGGAACGCGCGCAGGGCCGGCATCCGTTCGAAGATCCCGACGAGCACGTCGTTGTAAGCCATCCCGGCCGGTGACTCCGCGTTGTACTCGACGTACCGGATCACGCCGTCGGAAACGAAGCCGTCGAGTCGCGAGGAGGGTGACGATGCGCCGAAGCCGGGCTCCGCGAGCGCGAGCTGCTCTTCCCGCGGATCGAGGTCGAGCTCGCGGCGCAGGTCGTCCTCGCGCAGCAGCGCCCGCTCGAGCCGCCCCAGCGCGCCGTACAGCTCCTCGGACGCCTTCGTGTACGCCGCGAGGTCACGCCGGGAGACGAGGTTCGGCCGCAGGCTGACGCAGAGCGGTCGGTCGCCGAAGACCGCTCGCGCCTCACGCTGCCCTTCCGCGAGCACCTCGGCGCTCGAGTCGGCGACGCCCGGCTCCTCGAGCGCGGCGTGATACGCGGCGATCGGCGACGGCCTGCCGCTCACGGCTTGACCCGGCTCCACCAGCGATGCTCACCGTTCCACGGGGGCGTGGCCACGCCCGTCGCGTAGCCGATCACGAGATCGGACATCCTCTCGAGCGCCCAGTTGAAGGCCTCCTCCTTCACCGAGAACGAGTCCAGGTCGGGCGCGGGATTCAGGAAGTCGATCGCGTACAGGACGCCGTCGCGCACCGCGAACTCGACGGTGTCCATGTCGGACCCGAGGGCGTCGACGAGCGCGTGCGCGTCGTGGATCGATTTCTCGCGAAGCTCGCCCTCCACCGGGCGGGAGACGACGTAGCGCTCCGCGAACGGTGCGGTCGGGTCGTAACGCATGGGCAGGATGTTGTCGCGGCCGATGCAGATGCAGCGGACGTAGTCCTGCCACTTGATGAACTCCTGGAGGATCATCGTCTTCGGCCGGTGGCCGGGCGCGAGACCGCCCGACTGGTCGTACGCCCACAGGAGCTCCTCCTTGGAGTCGACCTTGTATACGTCCTTCCAACCGCCGCCGGTATTCGGCTTCAGGATCGCGGGCAGTCCGACGTAGCGGAGCATGCCATCCCAGTCGAGCGGATACGCGAGGTTGCGCAGGGACGCCTCGTTGATGTCGGAGATGTACGACTTGTTCGGCAGCACCACTGTCCGGGGCACCGCGACGCCGAGCCTTCGGGCGAGCGTGCATTCGAAGAACTTCTCGTCTGCGTCCCACCAGAAGGGATCGTTGATCACGACCGTCCCCATGAGAGCGGCCGACTTGAGGTGCGCTCGGTAGTACGGGACCTCGTGGCTGATGCGATCGACGATCACCGCGTAGCGCGGCTGTTCCAGCTCGCGCGCGCCGCCGAGGACCGCCATCTCGGCGTTCACGCCCTTCGCGGCGCCCTTGCGGTTCACGGTGTCGATGAACGCCGGCGGGAACGTGTTCTCGCGGCCGACGAGCACGCCAACGGTCCTCCTTGAGCTCATAGGTACACGTCCACCATCTCTTTCCAGTACGGCCAGTCGTGCGCCCAGCCGTCCCATATCTGCAGGCTCGCGGGCACGCCTTTGTCCTGGAGGATGCCGGCGAGCCGGCGCGAGTCCTCGACGTTGCGGTCTTCACGTCCGGTCGCGATCACGATCTCGGTCGCGCGAAGCGGCTCGAGGTAACGCTCGTCCGTCAGGTTGGGCAGGAAGGCCATCGGGTTGACGAAGTAGGCATCGCCATCGCGATGTCCGTCGAGCCATGCCGCCACGTCGTACGCACCCGAGAGTCCCACGGCCTTGCGCACGATCCCCGGGCGGCGAGTCGCGAGCGACAGCGCATGGAGCGCACCGAACGAGGCGCCCGCGGCGATCAGGTGATCGACGGGATTGACGGATCGCACCGACGGGACGACCTCGTCCGCGATGTACCGCTCGAACGCGATGTGGCGCGCGGCGCGCTCCTGCCAGGGCTTGGTCTTCGCGTACAACGATTCACTGTCCACCGAATCCACGCACCAGAGCTGCAGCCAGCCGTCGTTGATGCGTCCGGCGAGGTGTTCGACCATCTTGAAGTCCTCCCACTGGTAGAAGCGGCCCATCGATGTCGGGAACACGAGCACCGGAGCGCCGCCCTCGCCGAATGACAGGAGCTCCATCTCTCGCTCGAGCGACGGGCTCCACCACTTTTTGTACTCCCGCTTCACGGTTTCGCCTAC
This sequence comes from Candidatus Limnocylindria bacterium, assembly GCA_041486085.1. Taxonomy (GTDB): domain Bacteria; phylum Chloroflexota; class Limnocylindria; order P2-11E; family P2-11E; genus CF-39. The sequence continues at coordinate 15,824 of JBGPKU010000041.1, forward strand.
CGTCCCTTCTTGATGAGGGCCCACGCGGTCCGCGAGCCACGCCGGCCCGCGAGCTCAAACCGGATGCGACCCGTGGTCTCGTCGAGCTCGTACTTGTTCTGCGAACTTTTCGGGATCTCGACGAACACGTCGGCGTTGCGCGGTGCGACTCTCCCCGGCATGACTCCCCTTTCGCCGGCGTCGAGGATAGGACGACCGCCGAGCTGGCATCGGCAAGCACGCTTGGCGCGATGAATCGAGGGTGCCTAGCCTGGCGCGATCACCACGGTCACCTCGCCCTTCGGCGCCTGGTCGGCGTAGCGCGCGGCGAGCTCCGCCGCCGATCCGCGCACGAACTCCTCGTGCAGCTTGCTGATCTCCCGCGCGACGACGACACGGGCAGTCGGCGCGACGGCGGCGAGGTCGGCCAGAAGATCGCCGACGCGATACGGGCTTTCGTACAGGACCGCGGTGCGCCCCTCGCTGACCAGGCGCTCCAGGACACGGCGCCGCGGGCCGCTCCTCCTTTCGACGAATCCGACGAACGTGAACTCGCGCGTCGGCAGGCCCGACGCGACGAGCGCGGCGATGGCCGCGGCCGGCCCGGGGATCGGCACGACGTCGTGACCGGCCGCGATCGCCGCGCGCACCAGCTGCTCGCCCGGGTCGGACAGGCCGGGCGTTCCGGCGTCGCTGACGAGGGCGACGTCCCAGCCACGCCCGAGCTGGCCGATGAGCTCCGCCACCTTCCGCTTGTGGTTGAACTCGTTGTACGAGGTCAGGTGTTTCGCCCGGACCTCGTGCCGGCGAAGCAGGAGCTGCGTGTGGCGCGTGTCCTCGCACGCGACCATGTGCGCCTCCTGGAGGATGCGCAGGGCGCGCTGCGAGACGTCTTCGAGATTGCCGATCGGCGTCGCCACCAGATAGAGCTTTCCCACTAGACGCTGTCCGCCGTCGGGCGATGGGTCTGCGCGATGAAGATGCCCGCCAGCACCAGCCCGCCGCCGGCGATCTGCGGGACCTGGAGCGACTGTCCCAGCACCGCCCACGCGATGACCGCGGCGATGAATGGCTCGGATGTCGCGACGATGCTGACGCGGGCCGCCGGCAACAGGCGCAGCGCGACAAAACCGAGCGCGAACGGGATGACCGCGGCGATGACGACCACGCCGCCGATCCGGAGCCACACGTCGGCCTCGGTCGTCGTCCAGGGCAGCGTCCAGACCGGCTGGATCACCTGCCACGCGAGCAGCGCGAAGCCGAACCCGTACACCGCGAGCGTCCACGCCGAGTAGCGCGACGCGATCCGCTCACCGATGACGAAATACGACGTGAACAGCAGCGAGTCGAGCGCTGCGATGAGCACGCCGTCCGTGTTGATCGCGCGCAGCCCCGCGTCGTACGCGCCGGACGCGAAGAAGCAGCCAACCAGGGAGAGGACGCCCGCGTACCAGAGCGCGCGGCCGACCTTCCTGCCGCGCAGCCGGGCGTAGAGCAGCACGAAGATGACCGCGGTGAACTCGACCACCAGCGCGACCGCGATCGGGATGCGCTGGATCGCCTCGTAGTAGAGCCACTGCACGCCACCCATCCCGAAGATCCCGAACGCCGCGAACCACGGCACGTCGGCGCGGCGGATCCGCAGCTCGCGGGGCCGCCACAAAGCCACGATCGCCGCGAACGCGATGAATGCGAAGAGCACGCGCCACTCGGCGAGCACGCGCGGGGGGACGCCACGATCGAACGCGGACTTCGCGATCACCCCGCCGAAGGCGAAGAACGTGGCGGAGCCGAGCGCGGCCGCGTAGCCGAGCCCGAAGCGCGTGGGCGCCGGGACGAGCGAGGCGGAGGCGGCGGCGCCGACCGAGACCGGCCGAGGGTCCCCGCGCGGGGAGGGCTCCCGTCGCGACGAGCGACGGGATACCCCGCGTAGAGAGGGTTTCGGCCGGTCGAGGTCGGCGCCCTCAGCTTCGCCGTCGGATGAGCTCAGTCGGCTTCCCAGTCGCGCGGGTAGAGGAAGTCGTGGCCGACCGTGCGGAGCGAGACCTTGGCGATGAGCGGCATGACGCGCTTGTAATGGCTCTTGCGCACGCGCTCGCGGATGCCCTGCACCCGCGCGGCATCGAACCCCGCCGCGATGAGCGCGTCCGGGCGCATGCGGCGATCGACGAGGTGGTACAGGATCAGGTCCGCCTGCGGGTACGTGAATCCGAGCTCCGCCTCGTCGGTCTGGCCGACCCAGAGGTCCGCGGTCGGCGGCTTCGCGATCACCACGGCCGGAACGCCGACGAGCATGGCGAGCTCTCGCAGCTGCGTCTTGTAGAGGTCGCCCACCGGGTTCAGATCGCAGGCCATGTCGCCGTAGCGCGTGCCGTATCCCAAGAGCAGCTCGGTCTTGTTGCTCGTGCCAAGGACGAGCCCGTCCGGCCACGAGCGGTCGTACTCGATCGACTTGCGCTCGCGCGCCATCTTGTTCCCGCGCCGGACGCGGTCCACATCGCCGGTTCGCGCGAAGTACCCGTCGACCTGAGGCGAGATGTCGATCTCTTGGAGTGCCAGGCCGAAGGTCTTCGCCACGAGCCGTGCGTGCTCAGCGGACTCGGCGCTGGATGTCCGGTACGGCATGAAGAGCGCGGTCACGTTTCTCGGCCCGAGCGCTTCGGCGGCGAGCGCGGCGACCGCGGCGCTGTCGATGCCGCCCGAAAGACCCATGACCACACGGCGATGACCCGACTTCTTCGTCTCCTCGCGGATGAACGCGACGAGCATGCGCCGCACCAGCGCTTCGTCGATCCGGAGTGGCGACAGATCGTCCGGATCGGGGTGGATCGCGCCGACACGCTCGCTCGCGATCGTCACCTAGTCGAGGCCTCGTGCGCGCATGAGCTGAGCGACGAGGATGTCGGGCCGCTCGTCCCGTATGAGCGGGTTCCGGTCGCGCTCGCGCGCGACGAGGTCGGGATCGACCTCCGCGATGAGCAGCTTCTCTTCGAAGTCCGGGGCTCGTGCGACCACCGTGCCATCCGGCGCGACGACCTCCGAGCCTCCCCAGAACGCGATGCCGTCCTCGTGACCGACGCGGTTCACGAACAGCACGTAGAGCGTGAGGTACTGCGCGTAGAAGCGATCCATCAGCCGGCACGACTCCGCGGTGCCGAGGTCGCCGCCTTCGGCCACGCCCCGTCCGGGGCTGGCGGACGGCGACAGCAGGACGGTCGCTCCCTGCGCGCCGTAGAGGTACGGCACCGACACGTGCCACAGGTCCTCGCAGATCGCGATGCCGGCCGGACCCGCGACGCTCTGGAACACATCGAAGCGATCGCCGGGCCCGAAGTAGCGGCCGTCGTCGAAGATCCCGTACGTCGGCAGGTACACCTTCCGGTGCACGTGCACCAGCCGGCCTTTGGACCAGTACCCCTGCGCGATGTGCAGGCGCGCATCCCTGCCACGCTCGACGAACCCCGCCGAAATGTCGAGATCGCGCGAGGCGTCGACGATCGGCCGAAGGCGCTCGTCGTCCGCCGCACACGCGACCTCGCCGGCGAGGTCCTTCAGGTAGTACCCGGTGAGCGAGAGCTCCGGGAACACGACCAGCCCCGCGCCGGCGTCACGCGCCCGCTGGATCCACTCGGCGTGCATCGCGAGGTTGCGCTTGACGGCGCCGAGCGCCGGCGCGCACTGCGCGATGGCGACGCGGACCGTCACTCGCTGGTCCGCAGCTGCTCGAGACGCTCTGCGTATTCGTGCGCGAGCGACCATGCGCGGCTCTCGTCGTGCGCCTCCGCGTAGATGTTGAACAGCGGTCGATCCGCGTCAGGCAGGACGAGGACCCATTCGCCGTCGCTCTGATGCTTCACACCGTCGATCTGGCGGACCTGCTCGGTCCGCGGGTCCTGCGCCAGAACCCGCAGCACCCGCCCCTTCTGCTCCCACGGGCACGGCACCTGGACCCGGGCCATGTTCGCGGGCGGAGTCTCGTCGATGACCTCGGACAGCGTCTTGCCCGTGACCGCGAGGAGCTCGAGGAGCCGGACCGTCGCGAACAGGCCGTCGAACGACGGATGGAAGCGCGAGAAGATGAAGCCGCCGACGCCGTCGCCCACGACGAGCGGATGCTCGCGCGCCGCCAGATCCATCTGCGCGCTCGCGGACGCGCGCACGCGCTGCACGCGCCCGCCGGCCTCTTGGACGATGCGATCGATCGACGACGGCGCGAATACCGGGACCGCGACGAGGCCCGGCGTGACCTTCGCGGACAACCAGGCGAACGCGGTCAGGAACTGCATGTCCGACATGATCCGGCCCTGGTCGTCGACGAAGAACGCCTTCTCGCCGCCGGCGTCGATGATCACGCCGACCGATGCCGAGAGCGTTGCGACGATGGCTGCCAGCTCGCGCTTCTCGGCCTGGAACTCCTCGAAGGACCGCGATCCGACGTTCTCGGACACGACTCCGTTGATCGAGATCAGCTCGACGCCGAGCGTGTTGAGCAGCTGCGGCAGGAACTGCGCGGCCGTGCCATGCGAGAAGTTGACGACGATCTTGAACTTGCGGTCCGCGACTTCCTTCCGGTGGATGATCTCGGCGATGAACGCCTCGCTGTACGCATCCGCCACACGCTGCGATTCGAAGATTGCGCCGACCTGGTCGTAGCCGACACGCCTGAAGTCCTCCCGGAAGAACGCCGTCTCGACCTTCCGCTCCTGCGCCTTGTCCATGTCGAGCGCCTGGCGATCGAAGAACTTCAGGTCGCACACACGGACATCGAATGGTGAGACGCGCACGTGCACGCCGCCGGCCGCGCCGATGCGGCGGGTGTGGAAACGACCGATCGGCAGGGGCGCCTGCAGCAGGTCCGCGACGTGGACGCCCGCCGAGACGATGCCGCTCATGAGGGCGCGCTTCAGCATGCGGCTCGAGCGGTGCTGGTCGCGGTTCATCGTCACGGTGCTGCCCTGCGGCAGCGTCGACGCGTACGAGGCGCCGAGCCGCGCGCCGAATTCCGGGGTCAGGTCGATGTTCACGAGGCCCGTCACGCCGAACCGGCCGAACAGCGCGCGGCGGCCCTGCGATCCCCAGATGAGGCTCGAGCCGACGACGGCGCCGCTCTCGACCTGCTTGTCCGGCCAGATCTTCACCTGGCTGCGCACCTTCGCGCCGTCGTTCACGACACTGTGGTCGCCGATCACGCTCCCTTCCTCGAGCGTGACGCGCGTCTTGAGCGCGCACTGGCGGCCGACGATCGCGCCGTGCAGCTCGCTCCGATCACCGATGTAGGTGTTCCGCCAGACGATGGAGCGGTCGACGATCGCGCCGAAGTCGACAGAGACGTAGTCACGCAGCACCGTCGGCCCGATGATCTCGGCCTCCGCAGCGATCTTCACGCCGTTGCCCAGGTAGATCGGTCCCGTCAGTCGCGCGCTCGGGTCGATGTCGACCTCGCCGCTGGTGAAGACGCCCGGCTGGATCTCGCGCCCGAGGGTTCCCGTGCGCACTTTGCCCTGAAGGATGTCGCCATTGGCGCGCGCGTATTCCGGGATCGAACCCACGTCGGTCCAGTAGCCCGTTGCCACGTAGCCATAGAGCGGCTCGCCGTCCGCCAGGAGCTGCGGGAAGAGGTCCTTGCTGAAGTCGAACGCCTCCCCCACCTTGTACCGCTCCATGACACGCGGCTCGATGACGTAGATGCCGGTGTTGATCGTGTCGGAGAAGACCTCTCCCCACGACGGCTTCTCCAGGAACTTCGAGATTCGGCCGTCCTCGTCGGTGATCACGACGCCGTACTCGAGCGGGTTCGGGACGCGGTAGAGCGTCAGCGTCACGGCGGCCTTTCGCTCGCGATGGAAGGCGATGACGGCGGAGAGGTCGATGTCCGTCAGCGCGTCACCGGAGATCACGAGGAACGTGTCGTCGAGCGCCTCACCGATCTGCCGCACCGACCCGCCGGTGCCGAGCGGGCTCTCCTCGACGCTGTAGCGAAGTCGCATGCCCACCGATCCGCCGTCGCCGAAGCTGTCCTGGATCTGGGAGGCGAGGTATTGGAGCGTGACGAAGGCATCGCTGATGCCGTGCGTTTGGAGCAGATCGAAGATGTGCCCAAGACACGGCTTGTTGACGAGGGACACCATGGGCTTGGGCCGGTTGATCGTAAGAGGACGGAGCCGGCTGCCCTCCCCGCCGGCCATCACGACGGCCTGCATGGTGCCGAGCATAGGCGCATGCCGAATGTCCGGCCGGGCCGGGCGCCTCAGCCGAAGAGCGTCTCCAGATCGTGCCTGCTGTAGGCGCGAAACGCCACATGGGTGTGGGTCCGGACGACGCCCGCGGTCTGGGCGATCCGGCCCGTGACGATCTCGGCCAGGTCGTCGTGCGCCTTCGCGCGGACCATGGCGATGAAATCGAACTCGCCGGTCACCGAGTAGACCTCCGAGACGCCCGGGATCGCCGCGAGCGACTCACCGAGTGTCCGGAGCGCGCCCCGTTCGGCGCTGATGAGCACCACCGCCGTGATCACCGCACGGGCCTACAGGCTCTTGACGTCGATGTCGTGGAGCGCGGCCTTCAGGTAGTGGGCGGCCTCCTGCATGCCCATCGCCTTGCCACGTGCGAGCGCCGCCTCGTAGGAGTCATTGATGTCCGCGTTGGACTGCTCCTCGTAGCGGTGGAACGCTTCTTCGAGCTGGTCGATGGACAGCTTGACCCGGTCGCGTGCTGCGCTGCTGATCACTCTTGCCTCCCGGCGTTCTTTCGCTGGCGAGGATAGCGCCGGGAGGGTTCCGGCCTACCCGATCTCGAGTGGCTTCGTCGGCACGCCCAGGTCGACCTCGACCTCGCCGTTCACGACGCGCACGGGGTAGGCGTTCACCGGGAAGACCGCCGGCAGCGCGGTCACGCGCCCCGTCGCCAGCTCGAACCGCGCGCCGTGGCGCGGGCACTCGACCTGGCAGTCCTCGAGCTCGCCTTCGCCCAGCGGTCCGCCATCGTGCGTGCAGACGTTGTCCACGGCGCCCCAGGTCCCGTCCTCGCAGTGGCCCAGGCAGAGGCTCTTGCCGTCGGCCTCGACGACCTTGACCGCCCCTGGCGACACGTCGCTCTCGCGCGCGACCGGAACGTAGCTCAAGCGGCGGCGGCCTCGAGCTCGGCGACCCGGCCGATCCGCGGCCCCAGGGCCGCGAGCACCTGCGCCCGCACCTGCGGCTCGGGGATCTTCTCCACGACGCGCTGGAAGAATCCGCGCACCAGCAGCTGCTCGGCCTCGAGCCGGGGCAGGCCGCGCGACATCACGTAGAACATCTCGTCGTCGTCGAGCGCACCCGCGGTGGCTCCGTGGCCGCAGCGCACCACGTCGTTGGTCAGGATCTCGAGCACTGGGATCGGATCGGCGCCCGCCTTGTCCGAGAGGAGCATGTTGCGGCACTCCTGGTACGAGCCCGTCCCGCTCGACGTCGGCTCGACCCGGATGACGCCGTAGTAGACGGCCTTGGCGGCCTCGTACAGCGCCGAGAGATAGAGAAGGTCCGAGGTGGATGCCTTGCCGTCGAGGCGCTGGAAGGAGTTGACATCGATCCGCTGGGAGCGTCCGGCCGCGACCAGGCCGTACAGCTTCACCTCGGCACCGTCTCCGCGGATGTCGGATTCGACACCGAGCTTGGTCCGCTCGCTCCCGATCATCACGTTGAAGCTCGACAGCACGCTGTCGCGGGCCGAGACGACCCGCTGCTGACCGATCTCCCACACGTCGTCGGCGAACTGGTGAAGGCCGACGTAGCGCACGTGGGCCCCCGGTCCGGCGTGGATCTCGAGCGACGGGATCGCGAGGCGTGGGCCACCGCTGTCCGACGAGGTCTCCTCGACGAGCGTCACGCTGGCATTGGCTTCGACGACCACGATCGTGCGGAACACGATCGGGTCGGCTCCCGCGCTCCAGTGCTTGTGCACCTCGAGCGGGAGCTCGACCTGCAGGCCGGCCGGGACGTAGAGGAAGGTGCTGCCGTGCGCGAAGAGCGTGTCCGCTAGGGCACGGAAGGCGGCGTGGCTTCGGATGCCGTCGCCCGTCGGCAGCCAGCGCCTCACCAGGTCGGGATGATCGCGGACGACGTTGGCCATGCCATCGAAGATCAGGCCATGCCGCGCGGCATTCACCGGGATCGATCCGTACTCGCTCGGCATGTGCTTGGCGTCGATGAGGGACGCCAGAGGCGTCGGAGGCATGTCGCGCAGCGGAAAACGGCGCCACTCCTCTTCGTGCCCGGACGGCCAGTCGATCCCCCTGTACCGCTCGAGGGCGGCGAGCCGGTGAGCGAGCAGCCAGTCGGGCTCACCGAGCCCAACACTGAGCCGCTCGACCGTTTCGCGGTCGAGCGGCAGTGCCGTCGTCGTCGGTGCCGTGGCCAGCGTCACCCGATGGCGCCCTGCATCTGGAGCGTGATGAGCCGGTTCATCTCGATGGCGTAGTCCATCGGAAGCGTCTTCACGATCGGCTCGATGAACCCGTTCACGACCATCGCGGTCGCCTCCGCCTCGGTGAGCCCGCGGCTCATGAGGTAGAAGAGCTGCTCCTCGCCGACCTTCGAGACCGTGGCCTCGTGGCCGATCGAGACATCCTCTTCATCGATCTCCATGTAGGGGTAGGTGTCGCTGCGCGCCGAGGAGTCGAGGATGAGCGCGTCGCAACGGACGGTGCTCTTCGACTTCTTCATGCCCGGGTAGATCTTCACGAGGCCGCGGTACGAGGTGCGGCCGGTGCCCTTGCTGATCGACTTGCTGGTGATGATGCTCGTCGTGTACGGAGCCGCGTGGACCATCTTCGCGCCGGCGTCCTGGTGCTGGTCGCTTGCCGCGAACGCGACCGAGAGGACCTCACCGTGGGCACGCTCGCCGACGAGGTACACGCTCGGGTACTTCATCGTGACCTTGCTGCCGAGGTTCGCGTCGATCCACTCCATGACGCCGTCGGCCTGGACGACGGCGCGCTTGGTCACGAGGTTGTACACGTTATGGCTCCAGTTCTGGATCGTCGTGTAGCGGACGCGCGCGCCCTTCTTGACGATGATCTCGACGACCGCGCTGTGCAGCGTGGCCGTGGAGAACTGCGGAGCGGTGCAACCCTCGACGTAATGCACCTGCGACCCTTCTTCCGCGATGATCAGCGTGCGCTCGAACTGGCCGGCGCTCTCGCTGTTGATGCGGAAGTACGCCTGGAGCGGGATGTCCACCTTCACTCCCGGCGGGATCCACACGAACGAGCCACCCGACCACACCGCGGTGTTCAGCGCGGCGAGCTTGTTGTCGTTCGCCGGGATGACCGTGCCGAAGTACTGCTTGACGATGTCCTCGTGGAGGCGGAGAGCGGTGTCGGTGTCACAGAAGATGACGCCCTTCGCCTCGAGGTCCTTGCGGATATTGTGGTAGACGCTCTCCGAGTCGTACTGCGCGCCGACGCCGGCGAGGTACTTCTGCTCCGCCGCGGGGATCCCGAGCTTGTCGAACGTGCGCTTCACGTAATCCGGCACGTCCTCCCAGCTCTTCTCGGTCTTCCCCGACGGGCG
>JBGPKU010000042.1:0-23277 GCA_041486085.1 Candidatus Limnocylindria bacterium
AACTACGGGCGGACCTGGACGAAGATCACGAACGGGATCCCGGCGGACGACTTCACGCGCGTGATCCGCGAGGACCCGACGCGCAAGGGTCTGCTCTACGCCGGCACCGAGACCGGCGTGTACGTCTCGTTCGACGCCGGCGGCCGCTGGGAGCGCCTGGGCGGCAACCTGCCGGTCGTCCCGATCCACGATCTCGTCGTCAAAGACGGCGACCTCGTGCTTGGCACGCACGGTCGATCGTTCTGGATCCTCGACGACCTCGCGCCGCTCCGCCAGCGCGCGCGCGATCTCGCGAGCGAGCGTGCGCATCTCTTCACGCCTAAGCCGACGGTGCGCTATCGCGTGGACATGGGCTTCCCGCAGCCGCCGAAGTTCGGGAAGAACTACCGGATGACGGGCGCGACGATGGTCACGTACCGACAGACGGACAAGCCGAGCGGTGAGAAGGTCCCGCAGAACATCGACGCGGGCGCGAACCCGCTGCCGGGCGTACCGCTTCAGTACTGGCTCCGCGAAAAGGGGAAGGAAGCGAAGCTCGCGTTCCTCGATGGTCGCGGCAGGCTGATCCGAGAGTTCAAGAGCGCGCCGCCGGAAGAGAGCGCGAAGGACGCGAAGAAGGAAGAGCCGCAGCAGGCGGCACGTCAGAGCACCGCTCAACCTCCACAGTCGAAGGAACCGAAGGTCGCGATTGCCGCGGGGCTGAATCGTTTCGTCTGGAACATGCGGCACCCCGACGCCACGAAGATCGAGGGCGAGGGCGGCACCTGGGAGGCGTTCGAGAACCAGCTCGTCGGGCCGCAGGTCGCGCCGGGCACATACCGCGCGCGCCTCGCGGTCGACGGCCAGACGCTCGAGACCGAGTTCGAGATCCGCAAGGACCCGCGGGTCGCCTCTTCACAGGCCGACCTCGACGCGCAGTTCGCGCTCGCGATGAAGACCAGTCAGAAGCTCTCGCAGACGCACGAAGCGATCAATGGGATACGGAATCTGAAGAAGCAGCTGGACCTCTGGGACGCGCGCGCGAAGGAGAAGGGCGGCGAGTCACGGCTGCTCGCGGCTTCGGGGTCCCTGCGCCGCAAGGCGAGCGCGATCGAAGAGGCGCTCGTGCAGGTGAAGGCGAAGAGCCGCCAGGACACCCTGAATTATCCGGCGAAGCTCAACGCGAAGCTCGCTGGACTCCTCGGCTCGATCGGAGGAGCGGACTTCGCGCCGACGAAAGGCATGCAGGACGTGTATGACGATCTCGCGCGCCGCGTCGACGCGCAGCTCGCGAAATGGGATGCCCTCGTGGCGTCGGACATCCCCGCCTTCGACAAGCTCGTGCGTTCGTCGAGCGTTCCCGCCGTCGGCACGGCCGCGGCGAAGACCGCGACGCGGCGGATCGCGCGCAAGCCCGTCCGTCGCGCGGCGCGGCGGCCGGTGCGGAGGCGCGAGGCAGGCTAGGCCAGGTCGAGGAGCGTCAGGCCGAGGATCGTCAGCGCGCGCGCGAGACGTGCGCCGGGAGTTCGCGGCCCAGCTCGCCGGCGAGCCACCGCGCCGTCGCGATCGTCTTGTCGAGATCGACGCCCGTCGCGATCTGGGTGCCCCGGCAGAGCCAGAGCAGGTCCTCGGTCGCGAGGTTTCCGCCGGCCATCTTCGCGAACGGCGAGCCGCCGATACCACCGGTCGACGTGTCGAACGTCGTCACGCCGCGCGACATCGCGGAGAGCACGTTCGCCAAGGCCTGACCGTACGTGTCGTGGAAGTGCATCGCGATCTTCGTCATCGCGATCCCGGCCTGCGCGAGAGCCGCAAGGAGCGCGTCGACCTCGCCCGCGGTTCCGACGCCGCTCGTGTCGCCGAGCGAGAGATCGTCGCATCCCATGTCGAGCAGCTGAAGACAGCAATCGCGGACGACGTCATGCGCCGTCGGACCATCCCATGGGTCCGCGATGACCATCGAGACATAGCCGCGGACGCGCACACCCGCGTCCTTCGCCCTGCGCACGAGCGGTGCGTAGCCGGCGAGCGCCTCCTCGCGTGAACGATTGAGGTTCTTGCGCGAGTAGCTCTCCGAGGCGGACGTGATGATGGCGACCTCCCGCGCGCCGGCGCTCATCGCGCGCTCGAGGCCCTTGTCGTTGGGCACGAGCACCAGAAAGCGCACGCCGGGCCGACGTGCCAGCGCTCGCAGCACCTCCTCGGCGTCGGCGAGCTGCGGCACCGCTTTGGGGCTCACAAACGATGTCACCTCGATGGCGGTGTGGCCGGCGTCAGCCAGCCGCTCGATGAGTGCCACCTTCGCGTCGGTCGGCAAGGTGCGCGACTCTGCCTGCAGACCGTCCCGGGGCGCGACCTCGATGACCTGGATGTGCGAAGGCAGACGCATCACGCCTCGCATGCTAGGTCGACGCCCGGCGCGATACAGTCGCGCGCGTGGAATTCCAGGACGTCATCCGGAAGCGAAAGATGGTCCGCAGCTTCGAGGACCGCCCGGTGGAGCGCGCGATCGTCGAGCGGCTCCTCGCGAATGCGCAGAGGGCGCCGTCCGCGGGATTCAGCCAGGGCTGGGCATTCCTCGTCCTCGAGGGACCGGACGCCAAGCGGTATTGGGACGCGCTCTGGCCCGAGCCGCGCCGGGGCGAGTTCGGCTGGCCGGACATGTTCAACGCGCCGGTGCTCGTCGTGTGCCTTTCGAACAAGGGCCGCTATTTGGACCGCTACGCGATGGCTGACAAAGGATGGACCGACCGCGATGAGAAGCGCTGGCCGGTGCCGTACTGGGACATCGACACGGGCATGGCCGCCATGAACATCCTGCTGACCGCCGTAGACGCGGGCCTCGGCGCCGTCTTCTTCGGCATCAGCGATCAGGCGAAGCTGCGCCAGACCTTCGGGATCCCCGACGCGTACACAGCGATCGGCACGATCGCGCTCGGGCACCCCAAGCCGAAAGACCGGCCGTCGCCCTCGCTGAAGCTGGGCCATCGCGCTCCAAGCGACGTGGTCCACAGAGGCAAATGGTGATGGAGTCGCGCTAGCGCGGACTCGACCGCATTCGGGCGCTGCTCGAGCTCTCGCGGATCGCGACCGGCCGTTTGCACGTCGGCATCCTCGCATTGCTGGCCGGCGGCGTCACTGCTGCGTTCGTGGGTGGGCTGTGGGGACGCGGGTGGATCTGGACCGCGATGGTGATCCTCGTGCTGGTCGGCCTCGCGAAACTACCAGGCGCCCAAGGCACTGCCGCGCTCGTCTCGATCCTCTGGCTCATGCTCTTCAAGCTGTTCTAGACAAGCCGATCCAGCGGAGTTCGTCGGCGACTAGTTACCGTTGTTCGGCTCGAAATCCGCGAGACGCTGACCGCGCTCGACCTGTTGACCGACCGACGCGAGCACGCGCTTCACCACACCGTCGCTTGGCGCCTCGACCCGGAGCTCCATCTTCATCGCTTCGACGACGAACAGCAGCTCGCCGCGCCGCACCTTTCGGTCGGCCTGGGCGTGCGCTCCGATGACCACCCCGGGCATCGGCGCGGCCACCTCCCGGGCAGATGATCCCGCGGTCTCGCGCTCCCGTGGCGCGGTGTCGATCACGTGGGTGCGGCCCCCGACGCAGATCCAGATCAGCGTGCCGTCATGCGCGACCGCGGCAGGGGCTCCGTCGATGTTCCAGCGGTGCGGCTCGGAGAGGTCGCGCGCGATCCGGTGACCCGCGACCGCATAGGGGCCCGCTCCGGTCACACGGATCACCTGCTCCTTCATGCCATCGCGCAGCACGACCGTCGTGGAGGACGGCTCGCCGATGCGGAAGGCGCCTGCGCTCGACCAGGGATCGTGCGACGCCCGTGCCGACTCGACCACCGCGCACGCGGCCAGGGCGATCGCCTCGAGCGGGGCGCGCGGGTCGCTTTGCACGAGGTGCTCGAACTCGCGGCCGACGAGCTCCGTGTCGATCTTCCCGCGCTGCACGTCCGGGTGCGCTGCGAGAGCGCGCAGGAACGCGAGGTTCGTCCGCACGCCGAGCACCTCGGTCATCGCGAGCGCCTCCTCGAGCTTCGCCAGCGCCAGCTTGCGATGCGGTCCGTGCGCGATGAGCTTCGCGATGAGCGGGTCGTAGTGCCTGGTGATCTCGTTGCCCTCGTCGTAGCCCGCATCGACACGGATGCCGTCAGGCCAGGCGACGTGGAGCAGGGGACCGGTCGACGGGAGGAAGCCCGCTTCGACGTCCTCGGCGTACAGGCGGACTTCGATTGCGTGGCCGCGCGGCGCCGGCTCCCCCAGCAGGAGACGCTCGCCTTGCACGATGCGGAGCTGCTGCTCGACGAGGTCGAGATCCCACACCAGCTCAGTGACCGGGTGCTCGACCTGCAGACGCGCGTTCACCTCGAGAAAGAAGAACTGATCCCGTTCATCCACTGCGAACTCGACGGTACCCGCGCCGACGTAGCCGACGCCGCGCGCGACCGCTACCGCAGCGTCCGACACGGCCTTTCGCTGAGCGTCGTTCAGCGACGGAGCGGGCGTCTCCTCGAGCACTTTCTGATGGCGCCGCTGGGTCGAGCAATCGCGCTCGCCCAGGGCGGCGACCGTGCCGTGTGTGTCGGCGAGGATCTGCACCTCGACGTGCCGCGGCCGCTCGACAAGGCGCTCCAGCAGAAGCCGCTCGTCGCTGAAGGCCGCCGCGGCAATGCGTCTCGCCTTCGCAAGTGCCTCTCGCAGGCCGGCGTCGTCGCGGACGCGCTGCATGCCGATGCCGCCTCCGCCCGAGATGGGCTTCACCATCACCGGATAGCCGATCCGTCGCGCTGCTTCGGCGAACGCGTCGTCGGTCTGGTCGGCGCTCCAGTGGCCGGGCAGAACGGGTACGCCCGCGCGCCGCGCGATCTCCTTCGCCTGCGCCTTGTCACCGAGAGCAGCGAGCACCGCGGGTGTCGGTCCAACGAATCGCATTCCGGCCTCGAGCACCGCGGTCGCGAGCTGTGGCGATTCGGCCAGGAAGCCGTATCCCGGATGCACGAGATCGGCCGCCGACTCGTGGGCCGCGCGCACGATCCGTTCGATATCGAGGTAGGACTCGCGGGCCCCCGGCGGGCCGAGCCGGATGGCGCGATCGGCCTCGCGTACGAAGGGCATCTCCGCGTCGGCGTCCGAATAGACGGCGACCGTGGCGAGACCCATGCGGCGCGCGGTGCGAAAGATGCGACGCGCGATCTCGCCGCGGTTCGCGACGAGCAGGACGGTCATGTGTCCCAGCGCGCCTTGCGGCGCTCGAGGAACGCGCGCATGCCCTCCTGGCCTTCGGACTCGACGCGCAGCGCCGCGATGCGCTCGACGGTGTGCTCGCGGACCTCCGCGACCGGACGCCCCGCGACGTCGCGCACGAGCCGCTTCGCGGCGCTCACGGCATGCGGACCGCCGGCGAGGATCGCATCGATGTAGAGCTCCAGCTTCGCGTCGAGCGCGTCAGGCGCCTCCACCGCTTCGACCAGTCCGAGATCGAGCGCCCGGCGCGCGTCGAAACGGACGCCGCTCACGAACGCCGCGGTCGCGCGCGCCGCCCCGATCTTGCGCACGACGTAGGGCGAGACGACGGCCGGGATGATCCCCAGACGGACCTCCGTGAACGCGAACGTCGCAGCGGTCGAGGCGACCGCGATGTCTGCGACCGCGACGAGACCCGCGCCGCCCCCGATCGCCGCGCCCTGCACCCGCGCGAGCAGCGGCATCGGCAGTCCGTCGAGCGCGCTGAACATCTCGGCGAGCGCGCGCGAGTCGGCGATGTTCCGCTCGAGCCCGTAGTCGACCATGCTCTTCATCCACTCGAGGTCCGCACCCGCACAGAACGTGTCTCCCTCGCTCTTCAGGACCACGGCCCGCGCCGCCGCGTCTACCCTTGCGAGGGTCGCGACGAGCTCCGCGATGAGCTCGGCGTCGAACGCGTTCCTTCGCTCGGGCCGAGCGAGTGTTATCGACGCAACGCGGCGGGCATCGACCTCGAGTCGGACCAGAGACGGTGACACGCTGCTGAGTGTGCCGCGAAGCGTTGCAACCTGCGCGGAAGGCCGGCGAGTGGCGACGGTGGCGCCCTTCCCTCGACCTCGCCGTCGCCGCTGACGCGGGTCGCAGTCAGATCTAGTGGAAGCTCTTCTCTCCGGCGCGGA
This sequence comes from Candidatus Limnocylindria bacterium, assembly GCA_041486085.1. GTDB lineage: Bacteria > Chloroflexota > Limnocylindria > P2-11E > P2-11E > CF-39. The sequence goes on from JBGPKU010000042.1 coordinate 6,140, forward strand.
TCGGGACGTCGAGCCAGTTGTCACGGGGCGGGAGCGGACAGCTCCAAGCGTCGTTGTACGCGCAGTACGGGTTGTACGCGGTGTTGAGGTCGAGCTCGTAGCGATCGTCGCCCAGCGGATGCGCCTCGACGTAGCGACCGGCGCCGTAGGTCTCGTCGCCGCTCGTGGCGTCACGGAATGGGATGAACAGCTCGTGCCCCTGGTCGTACGCGATGAGGGCGACGTCGCTGCCGCCGACGTCGAATCGCAGTGTGCCGGCGCGTGCCAGGTGCTGCACGCTGCCGTCGCTCGTCTGCACCACCTCCGAATGCGCATCGGCGCCGCGCTCGATCGTCACCTCGAAGCGCAGGTCCGGATCGACGTCGAAGTAGCGCAGACCAGTGAACGAGGCGCGCTGCTCGTCGGACAACGGCGAGTCACCGCCGCGCGCGAAGAACTCGTCCTTCATGCGGCGCAGCTCGGCGACGTCCATTCAGGCCCCCGGGTCGCGCAACAGGACGAGGAGCTCGCCCTCGGCCACACGCGTGCCGTCCTGGTTCGCGACCTCCGCCGCGAGCGTGATGATCGGCTTGTCCGGGCGGACGACGACCACCTCGAGGCTGGCGGTGATCTCGTCTCCGGGCCGGACCGGCTTGAGGAACCGCACATGCTGTTCGAGGAACACGCTGCCCGGACCTGGCAGGTCCATGCCCAAGACCGCGGAGAGCAGCGCCGCCGTTACGGCGCCGTGCGCGATGTGCCCTTCGAATCCGATGTGCCGGGCGAACGCGTCATCGAAGTGCACCGGGTTGCGATCGCCGGACAGCTCGGCGAAGGCCTCGATGTGGCGATCGGTCACGCGCATCGACCGCTGCGCGCGCTCGCCGACCGCGGGGATCCGCATGCCCGGAGAGTAGCGCTGCCCTCTAGTCGGCCGCGCTCGCCGCTCGCAGGCCGTCGAACGCGCCGACCGCGTTCTCGATGACCTGCCCGCTGAGGTCCTTGGTCAGTGAATAGCGCACGACGTTCCCGTCGCGTCGCGGGACGACCGCACCGATGTCTCGCAAGACCTTGAGGTGCTGGCTCGTCGCGGAGCGGCTTCGGCCGATGACATGGGCGAGATCTCCCGCGGCGAGCGTGTTGCTCTCGCTGAGCGCGCGCACGATCTTGACCCGCGTGGCGTCGCAGAGAGCCTCGAGCAGCTGCTTCATGCGGCGCTCGTCGCGCGGCGGCAGCATCTTCGCCTCCGCCGTGGCGACCGCGTCGGGATCGAGGGCTCGGTCGGGCACCCCACTTGGCATCAAGAGGCTTATTGCATGGCGCGTACCCGTTCCTGTGACGGTTGCGCAACGGCGCAAGTTGCCATGACGCGTGCTCACCAGCGACGCTCATGCTGAGTTGGGAAGGGTCCTCGCGATAGACGACGACGAGGCGCTGGCGGACCTCATTCGCGTCGTCCTGGAGGATGCCGGACACGAGGTCGTCGTCGCGACGGGCCGGCGTGATCTGCCTGACGCCGTTTTCGATTGCATCGTGACGGACCTCTTGTCGCTTTCGGCGTACTCGCACGACGGTGCACGCCGCTGGCTGCTCTCTGTGGCGGGGGGCTACCCGAACGTCCCGATCATCGTGGTGACCGCGCATGGCGAGGCCCGGGGTCAGCACGTCCGCCTTGGAGTGCACGGCGTTGTCATGAAGCCATTCGACGTCGATGAGCTGACTGAGGCGGTGCGCGAGGCGATCACATCCTGAAGATGCCGTAACGCGGCTCATCGATCGGCGCGTGGCGCGCCGCGGCGATGCCCAGCGCCAGCACCCTGCGGGTGTCGAGGGGGTCGATCACGCCGTCGTCCCACAGCCGCGCGGTGGAGTAGTAGGGCGAGCCCTGGCTCTCGTATTGCTCGCGGATACGGCCCTTGAAACCCTCGCGCTGCTCGTCGCTCTCGAATGTGCCCACCATCGAGAGCACGGTCGCGGCTTGATCGCCCCCCATCACGCTGATGCGGGCGTTGGGCCACATCCACAGCTGCCGTGGCTGGTACGCACGTCCGTTCATGCCGTAGTTGCCCGCGCCGAAGCTGCCGCCGATGATCACCGTGAATTTCGGCACCACGCTGCAGGCGACGGCGGTGACCATCTTCGCGCCGTCCTTCGCGATGCCGCCGGTCTCGTACTCCTTGCCGACCATGAAGCCACTGACGTTCTGCAGGAACACCAGTGGGATGCCGCGCTGATTGCACAGCTCGATGAAGTGCGCCGCCTTGAGTGCCGACTCGCTGAACAGGACGCCGTTGTTGGCGACGATGCCGACGCGGAAGCCCTCGATTCGAGCGAATCCGCAGACGATCGTCGTTCCGTAAAGGGCTTTGAACTCGTGCAGCCGAGAGCCGTCGACCAGCCGCGCGATGACCTCGCGCACGTCGTATTGCGTTCGAAGGTCGGGCGGCACGATCGCGTACAGATCGTCGGGATCGGCCGCGGGCGGCTCCGGCTTGACGAGCTCCTGTCCCCAGGCGAGCGGCCGGTCGAGTCCGGCAACGATGTCGCGCGCGATCTCCAGCGCGTGCTGATCGTCCTGCGCCAGGTGGTCCGCGACTCCCGATACACGCGTGTGGACGTCGGCGCCGCCCAGCTCCTCCGCGGTGACGTCCGCGCCCGTGGCCGCTTTCACGAGGGGCGGGCCGCCGATGAAGATCGTGCCCTGTCCCTTGACGATGATGGTCTCGTCGCTCATCGCGGGCACGTAGGCGCCACCCGCGGTGCACGATCCCATCACCGCGGCAAGCTGCGGAACCTTGAGCGCCGACAGCCGCGCCTGGTTGTAGAAGATCCGGCCGAAATGGTCGCGATCCGGGAAGACTTCGTCCTGCCGCGGGAGGAAGGCGCCACCGGAGTCGACGAGGTAGATGCACGGCAGGAGGTTCTCGAGGGCGATCTCCTGCGCGCGAAGGTGCTTCTTGACGGTGAGCGGGTAATAGGAGCCGCCCTTGACGGTCGCGTCGTTGGCGACGATCACGCACTCGGTGGCGGACACGCGTCCGATGCCCGTGATGATCCCAGCGCCCGGCGCCTCGTCGTCGTACATCCCGGTCGCGGCGAGCGGGGAGAGCTCGAGGAACGCGGTGCCCGGATCGAGAAGACGCTCCACGCGATCTCGCGGGAGCAGCTTGCCCGCGGCGACGTGACGCTGTCGAGACCGCTCCGGTCCGCCGAGCCGCGCCTTCGCGAGACGGTCACGCAGGTCGGCGACAAGCGCCCGCATCGCCGCGCGATTCGCGGCCGCGCTGGTGCTCGACACGTCGACCGAGGTCCGGAGGGCGGGCATCGGCGCGATGCTAGGACGACGCGACGGCCCGCGCAGCGCGTGCATACCATCGCGATGCGATGAGATCGACACCGGAAGGCGGCGCGGCAGCCGACGGCGCCGTGCGCGCTGCGATCGACCGCAGCTTCCTCGCCGATCTGCCGGCGCCCGCGCTCGAGCGACTCCTGGCGGGTGCGGTGCTCGAGTCGGTCGTGGCCGGCACGACCACGTACCGCGCCGGCGGTGAGCCGCGACCGTCCCTCATCGTGAGCGGGCTCTTCCGCTCGTACTTCGCGGGACCCGACGGCCGCCAGGCGACGGTGCGGTACGCGCGCGAGGGTGACGTTCTCGGCCTCGTGGCCGCGCATGGCGGCCCCTCGCCGCTGCATGTGCAGGCGCTCACCGACGCGCAGCGGCTCCGGCTCGATCTCGACACGCTGCGCGACATCGCACGACACGACGCCGATGTCGCCTGGGCGATGCTCGGCGAGCTGACGAACACCGTGTACTCGCTCTGGCACGAGCTTGCGGCGACCGCGTTCGCGAGCGTGCCGCAGCGCGTCGCACGGCACCTGCTCGAGATCGCGGCGCGCGAGCAGGAAGCCGCTGGTGGCGCACTGATCGCGCACGTCACACAGCAGGAGCTCGCCGACCTCGTCGGCTCCGTTCGCGAGGTCGTCTCGAGAGCGCTGCGCGATCTGCGCGACGAACGTGTCGTGCGCGTCAGTCGGTCCGGTATCGAAGTACTCGATCCCTCATTGCTAGCGACGCGCGCCTGGCCTCGTGACTTGGGTCACTGACCGAGGGGGCTGCCCGGGGGACACTTGTTCGGCCAGGAGGGCCTGTGCTCGACGCATTCCGCTCACGCGAGTTTCGCTATTTCTGGACCGGCCTCACCGTTTCGAACATCGGCGCGTGGATGCAGATCTTCGCGCTCGGCTTGCTGGTCGTGCAGATCGCCGCGCGCGACCGAGTCCCCGAACTCGCGCCTCTGTATCTCGGACTGATGGGGTTGGCGCGGGCGGTCCCCGGCCTCGCGTTCACGCTCATCGCGGGCGCGGTCGCCGACCGCATGGATCGCCGCCGCATCCTCTTCATCACGCAGACGACGATGGCGCTGAACGCCGGCGCCCTGGCCGTGCTTGCGTACCTCGGACTCGCGAATCTCGCGAGCGTTCTCCTCGCGGCAGTCATCCAATCCGCGGCCTTCGCGTTCGACAACCCCGCGCGGCAGTCGATGATGCCGCGCATCGTGCCGCTGCCGTTCCTCCCATCGGCGATCGGTCTGCAGTCGGCGGCATTCAACGGCGCGTCGATCGTCGGTCCGCTCCTCGCCGGCCTCCTCTACGGTCCGATCGGAGTGCCCGGGCTTCTGGCCGCGAACGCGCTGAGCTTCGGCGCGATCCTCGGAGCACTCGCGGTCATGCCGGCCATGCCTCCGCTCGGACGCAGCGCGCACTCGCTTCTTGGGTCGGTCGCCGAGGGCGCGCGATATGTGCGCGCCAAGCCGGTGCTGGTGTGGGTCCTCACGATCTCCGGAACGGTGTTCGTCATGGCCGGGCCGGCGAGCGCGCTCCTGCCGGCGCTCGCAGGGGAGTCGCTCTTCAATGGGATGAGCTGGCTGTCCCTGCTGTTGACCGCGATGGGCATGGGCGCGTTCACCGGCGCCGTCGCCGTCATGAACGTCGGTCGCGTGCGCTCGCTCGGCACCGTCTTCGTCGTCGCGGCGATGCTGAACGGTCTGATGCTGCTGGCGTTCGCGCTGACGGCGCAGCCCCTGCTCGCGCTGGTCTTCGCGTACCTGACCGGACTCGGGGGAACGCTCATGGCCGGCATGGGGAACAACATGCTCCAGGCCGACACCGAGGACGCGTACCGCGGACGGGTGATGAGCCTGTGGGGTCTGCTCTTCATCGGCCTCATGCCCGTCGGACAGCTCGTGCTTGGTGCGCTCGGCTCGCTGCTCGGCATTCACGTGGCGCTGGCGATCGGCGGCGCGATCGCGCTCACGGCGGGTCTGTACGCGACGGTTCGCGTACCGGCGCTGCGCGAGTGGCGCGCGCCTTCGCGCAGGTCGGGGCATGTGGTGTTGCCGCAGACGACGGTGCCGGTCGGGCAGCCCACCTTCCGGTAGAATCGGGTCCGTTCATGACCCGGTAGCTCAGCGGATAGAGCGCTTGCCTACGAAGCAAGAAGTCGAGGGTTCGATTCCCTCCCGGGTCGCACACCTCCCGGGTCGCACCTCCCGGGTCGCACGGCTCGCTCATCGCTCTCGTCCGGTACCAGCCGCCCGCGCGCGCGGTCTTCCTTCGGTGGCAGTTCACGCATCGGACTTCGCATTTCCCAATCTCGGCCATCACTGCCGTGATGGATGCACGCGAGATGACGAGATCACTTACGTTGGCTCGCTTGTGTCCGGCGTGATCGAAGTCGAGCACCAGCGGATCGGCTTCCCCGCAGTCCGCGCATGGATGCGCACTCAGATAGACGAAGACGGTGTTGGCCAGCTCCGCACGCATCGCGCTGCGGCGTGTTCGCATCGGTCGCGCTGCGTGACCAATCCGGCGGCGGTACCAGAGATTGGCCCAGCTGCGCTGACAGCCGAGGCAGATCCAATGATGCGTGTTTGCCGCAACGGATCGGAACGGGAAGTCCGTCAGTGGTAAAGCGGAATCACAGACACGGCAGATACGCGTCGCGACCGCACTCGAGAGGTGCAGCTGGATTGCGGGCCGGCGTGAGTTCGAGCTGGGCGGTCGTGGACGCCTGGCCGCGGCGACGCGCTCGGCAGTCCTGCGCCGATGACAGTTCGCGCAACGGACCTCGCACTTGCTGATCTCGGCAAGAACGCGCTTCCAGCTCGATCCACTGGATACATATGCCGCGAGGTCTTCGACCTTCTCACGTAGATGGTCGAATTCGAGCACCAGGATGTCGCCCTCACAACAGTCGACGCAAGGATGCTCGCGGAGGTAGGCGATCACATTGGCCTGATTCTCCGCACGCCTGATGGCCTTGTTGCGAACGAGTCGAGCTTTTTGTCTCTCACGGTCATGTTGGTAATTTCGTGCGTTTGCCTTGGCGAAGCACGCACGACACCAGGTCTGACGCTTCGCCTGTCCGCGCCTGACCGGCGGGAACTCGTCCAGTGGCTTCGCGACGCCGCACCGCGTGCACGTCTTCACCGACCTACTTAGCGCAGTTCTCTGGTGCCGGTGGAATAGGACCGTCGTACTACGCGATACTTTCACGCCAGACCCCGTAGCTCAGTGGATAGAGCAGTGGACTTCGAATCCATGTGCGAGGGTCCGATTCCCTCCGGGGTCGCAGCCGCTCCAAAGCCTTACCCTTCGCCGCCGTGACCGGGCATCGCGAGGCCGATCTCGAAGCGCTCCTGCGACTCGTCGCCGTACTTCCGTGGCCTCGATCGCGTCTCCCTCGCGCGGCTCGCGGGTGCGCTCGAGCGGATCGAGCTCCCGCAGGGCAGTATCGTCACGCGCGAAGGCGCGGAGGCGGAGGAGCTCTACCTCCTGGAATCGGGCGCGGTCACCGCATCGGTGATGTCGCTCTCCGGCGACGTCGAGGTCGGCTCGATCGTCGGACCGGGCTCATGCGGCGAGATGGGCCTGCTCCCATCGCGGCGCGGGGCGGGAACCGGCCACCCCGGCCCGTTGTATCGGGGATGTGACACGTTCCAGCGTCGCCGTGCTCCTTGCCGTCGCCGGCTTCGCGTCCGCCTGCGGCGCTCCGGCGAGCGCCCCGCCCGCTCCGCCCACCACTGCCACGGCACCGGTCGCTGCCGAGCGCCTGGTCATCGAAGGCGAAACGTCCACCGACATCGTGGATACGGGCACGGGCCGGACCGTGGCGACGCTGCCGAGCGGCGTGCTCGCACCGACGAAGGACTTCATGGTCGGCCTGACCGCCAACGGCGGGAAGACCGCGGTCGCGGCTCTCGACCTGGCCGGCAAGTCCGTGTTCAGTCTCGGTCTCAGCGGCGAATACGCCTTCCCGAACGCGTACGGCGCCGCGCCGTCCGGGTTCTCGCCGAACGGCAAGTGGCTCGTCCTCGTGTCTCGCGATGCGATGGAGAGCCGCTTCGCGGTCATCGACGTGGCGAAGTCCGCCCTCGCGGCGACGATCACGCTTGGCTCGCGTTTCTCGTTCGATGCGATCCACAACGACGGAAGCGCGATGTACCTCATCGAGCATCCGCAGCCCGGGGCGACGTCCTACAACGTGCGTCTCTACACCATCGCCACCAAGACGCTCCTGCCGGACATCATCTTCGACAAGTCGACGATCGGCCAGTACGACCCAACGGTCGGGCTGATGGATGGCACGTTCCACGTCTCGGTCGCGCCGACGAAGGGTGACTGGAGCTTCGGCCTCTACATGCGGCCGAACGGCTCGCCGTTCGTTCACGCGCTGAACGTTCCGGGTCGCTACGCGACGTGCATCGTCAACCTGGTCGGCAGCTGGACACCATCGTCGATGTTCTCGATGGCCCTGAGCGACGACGGCAGGTGGCTGTACGTCGTGGACACCGCCGGCGGGACGGTCTCGGTGATCGACGCGTCGACGCAGCAGGTCACGCGGACCGCGACCTTCGCGACGCGCAGTGTCGGTGACGCGCATGGGGCGAGCGCCGTGATCTCGCGCGACGGCACGCGGCTATACGCCTCGGCCGCGAAGGGCATCGTGATCCTGCAGACGTCTGATCTCTCGCTCCGGGGATGGGTGGCCCCAGACGTGGCGGTCCGCTCGCTCGCGATCTCCTCCGACGGGGCGCGTCTCTTCGGGCTCAGCGGCAACGGCGTCAACGTCATCGATGCGGCAAGCGGTCGCGTGTTGTCGCAGCTGACCTCGGCGCCGAGCGCTCGCGGGATCCATCTGCTGGCTCGCGACCCTGTGACGGTTCGCTAGCCGCTCAGCGGGCCACGCTGCGCACCGCTCGGTCGGCGAGCTCGTTCGCGAGATCGTCGGGACGCAGCCGGCCGCGCGGGCGGTACCACTCGAAGAGCCAGTTGCACATGCCAAGGATCGCGAGCGCGGAGATCTTCTCGTCGCCTGACGCGAACTCGCGGCGCCGCGTGCCCTGCGCGATCACGTCTTCGAAGAGCGAGCGCATCGCGCGGCGACGTGACCGCAGCCGTGCGAGCTCCGGCGTGGGAAGCGCTCGCCATTCGCGGAGGTACAGACCGACCGCGTCCAGGTTGGCCGTGACCGCTTCGACGTAGGCCTTCACCATGTCGCGCAGCCGATCGGTCGCGCTCGCGTCCCGCGACGCGATCGCTTCGAGCTCGCGCACCGTTCCCTCGAGGGCTCCGTCGAACAGTCGCGCGAGCAGCTCCTCTTTGGAACGGATGTAGTGGTACAGGCTGCCCTTCAGGAGGCCGACCGACTCCGCGATGTCGCGGACGCTCGTCCCGTGATAGCCCTTCTCGCGGAAGATGCGGGCTGCCGCGGCGAGGATCTCCTCTTCGCGCGCGGTCTGAGCCTTCGGAGCAGACACGCCGCTCCGCACGGCGGGGCCCGCCGACCTCGCGACCGGTGCGGCCCTCATCGCGCGCCGGCTCGCCGGTCGGCGGTGGCTCGCTCCGCCGACCATGCGTCGACGCGCTCGAACACCCCGCCGTCGCCGCTGGAGACCGCCGCCGCGTTGCGCTTCGCGACGAGCTTTGCCCGGCGCGCGGCTCGGGCCGCGAGCGCCTGCCGCTCCGGTGCGATGACGGCCTGCTCCGCGAGCGCGCGGGCCACGTGGAGATGCGCGAGCGTTTCGGTGATCCGCTCGGCGTGGAGCATGAATGGACGCATCTCGTCATCGGTCGGCTGACGCGTGCCGCGCACGAGGCCGAGCCCGCCCTTGCGTGCCATCCCCGCGACGAGGCCGCGAAGGCAGGCGACAAGCGTCGACCGCGCGTTCGCGAAGTCGTGTCCGATGTCGCCGGAGAATTTCGCACGCGCGAGCGTCGGTGTGGGTCCGCCGCGCAACAGCGATGCGGGACTGCGCAGGATCACGCGTATCAGGTCGCGCACCGCCATCAGCGATTGGATCTGGGACGTGCCCTCGTAGATCGGGAGGATCAGCGCGTCACGCATGTGCCGCTCGATCTCGTACTCGGTCACGACGCCATAGCCGCCGAAGATCTGCAACGCGCTCCGGCAGACGCGGATGATCTCCTCGGAGCCGTACCACTTGACGAGCGGCGTGAGCTCGCGCAGTCGCCTGGCGGCGCGCTCATCCTTGGCGTGCGTCACGAGATCCTGGAGCGTCGAAGCCTCGGTGGCGAGCGCGCGGAGGCCTGCGACCGTCGTCTCCATGTCGAGGAGCATCTCCGCGACCATCGGGTGCTCCCGGATCGGGCGGCCCATCTGGACGCGCTCGGCGGCGTAGCGCGAGGCCTTCTCGTAGGCAGCCTCGCCGATGCCCAGGCCTTGCAGGCCGATCGCGATGCGCGATTCGTTCATGAACGTGAGGATCTCGCGCCACCCGCCGCCCGGCTCGCCGAGCAGCTCGGCCTTGGAGCCTTCGAAGGCAAGCGAGCACGTTGAGGAGCCCCGGATCGTGAACTTGTGCTCCGCTCGCTCGACCACATAGTTGATCTGCCCATCCCGCTCGCGCTCGACGACGAACAGGCCGAGCCCGTCAAGCCCGGTCGACCCGGCGGCCATGCGTGCGAGCACGATCACGAGCGCGCCGTTCCCCGCGGAGATGAACTGCTTCCGCCCGGTGATCCGCCAGCATCCGCCGTCTTCGCGCGCGGCGGTCTGCACGTTGCCCACGTCGGAGCCGGCCTGCGGCTCGGTCATCGCGACCGCGCCCTTCGTCTCGCCGCTGATGAGGCGCGGGACCCAGCGGCGCTTCTGCTCCTCGGTGCCGAAGCGGAGGATCATCGCCGCCGGCTCGGTGTAGCCGATGCCGAATTCGACCATCGTCGCGGGACACGCGCGCGCGATCATCTCCACGCCGAGCGACGACAGCGTGAGCGGCAGCCCGCTCCCGCCATACGCTTCCGGCAGCGAAAGGCCCGCGAAGCCGAGGTCGGCGAGGCCCTTGAGGTTCGCCGTCATCGGTGCGCTCGAGTCGACGCGCCCGCCGTCGCGGATGATGCCGAGCTCGTCGACCTCCTTCGCGCGACCTGCGATCTCGGTCCCGATGTACTCACCGGCCACCGCGAGGAGCTCGCGCCACGTCTTGACGGTGTCTGCGACGTCTGCCTCCGCGCCGGCGACGAGCGGAACGATCCTGTCCCAGCGCACCAGGCGATCGAAGGTCGCGATGAGATCGGGGTTGTCGAGGAAGTAGTTCATGGGTGGAATGGCCTCCCTGCCGCGATGCTGTCGGCGGGCGCGTAGCGAGGACCGGCAAGCTCCGCATACGCGCGAAGCCGATCGGCCAGACTCGAGCCCGTCACGTTGGCGAAGTCATCGGCGTAGCGGAACGGTCCACCGAGGTACGGCGGGAACCCGAGCCCGAGCACCGCGCCGAGATCGCCGTCGGCGGCGGAGCGCAGGATCCCTTCGTCGAGGCAGCGGGCAGCCTCGTTCACGAAGAGGGCGGTGAGCATCGGCGCCAGGTGCTCCGATGCGGGACGGATCCCGCTCGTCCCGAGCAGCTCGTACACGCGGGGGTTCGGCACGCGCCGGCCGCCGTCGTAGCGGTAGAAGCCCTCACCGCCGCGCTTGCCGACCAGGCCCGCGTCGGCCAGGAGCCGCACCGCGTTGCGCTGCGGCGTCGCGCCGATGCCCGAGGCCACCGTCTCGCCGGCGTGGCGCGCCACGGCGATCCCGACCTCGTCGATGAGCGCGAGCGGGCCGACCGGCCAGCCGAAACTGGTCATCGCCGCGTCGATCGCCTCGATCGCGAGACCCTCCTCGAGCAGGCGGGCGGCCTCGCCGAGCATGACGCCGAGCGTGCGTGTGGTGTAGAAGCCGGGCCCGTCGCGGACCACGATGACGGTCTTGCCGAGCGCCTGACCCGCGGCGACGACACGCGCGACCGCCGCCGGTTCCGCTGCCTTCGGCCAGATGACCTCGACGAGCGGCATGCGGTGGACCGGTGAGAAGAAGTGCATCCCCACGATCCGTTCCGGATGACGCGCGCCGGCGGCGATGCTCGCGATCGGCAGCGCTGAGGTGTTCGATGCGATCACCGTGTCGTCGCCCGCGACGGCCTCCAGCTCCGCGAGCACGCGCTTCTTCACCGCCAGCTCCTCGAACACCGCCTCGACGACGAGGCCACTGCGAGCGAAGCCAGTCCAGTCCGTCGTCGACGTGACCCGGGCGATCGCGCGACGCGACTCGCGTCGGTCGATCACGCCCTTGCGTCCAGCGTCCTCGGTCAGCGACCGGATCGAGTCGAGGCCGCGCGTGACCGCCGCGTCGTCGACGTCACGCAGACGCACGCTCATGCCGGCGATCGCAGCCGCCTGCGCGATGCCCGATCCCATGAGGCCGGCGCCGACCACGCCGATCTCGGTCGGTGCGGCTGCGCGGGGCAGGTCTGAGAACGCCGCACGCCTCTGCCGCAGGCCGAGCACGAACAGCGCGATCAGATTGCGGGCCACGGTGCCCGTCGCCAGCTCGCCGAACGCGACCGCCTCAGACTCCAGCCCCGCATCGATTCCGCGAGCAAGGCCGATCGCGATCGCGTCGATGGCCGCCGATGGAGCGGGGAAGTGGCCGCGCGTCTCCTTTCGCGCACGCTCGCGAGCGGTCCGGAGGGCGATCGCGCGCGCCGGCGCGAGCCACGTCGCGGCGCGCTCGAGCGGCGTCCTGCCACCGCCCAGACCGCGCTTCCGTCCCGTGAGCGCGCGGTCGTTGGCGGCACGCCCGAGCGAGGCAGGATGTACGACCTCGTCGACCAGTCCCATCCGGAGCGCACGCCGAGCGGAGAGGCGGCGACCGTTCAGGATCAGATCGAGCGCGGCCGGCAGACCCACGAGCCGCGGGAGCAGCTGCGTCCCGGCGCCGGCCGGAAGGAGGCCCAGCTGGACCTCCGGCAGACCGATGCGCACGCTGGGCGCATCCGCGGCGACCCGGTAGTCGCAGGCGAGGGCGAGCTCGAACCCGCCGCCCAGCGCGCTGCCATTGATCGCGGCCACGGTGGTGAACGGGAGTGCCTGGATGGCCTTGACGATGCGCTGCATCGCGCGGCTCGCCTCGCTGATCTGGGCGGCGGACGCGCGATCGCCGAAGAGCGCGAGGTCGGCGCCCGCGACGAACTGGTCGGGCTTGGCACTGACGAAGATGAGACCGCGCGGCCTCGCGTCACGCGCCGCGTCGATGGCCGCGAGCAGCGCGGCGAGCAGCGGCGGGTCGATCGCGTTCGCGGAATCATCCGGCCGGTCGATGAGGATGCGTCCGACGCCGTCCTCGCCGGACTCGAACCGGGCGCCCACGGGCACGACCGTCATCTCGACCGCCTTCATTGAAGGAGCTCGAGCACGATGGCGGCGCCGTTGCCTCCCGCCGCGCAGACCGACGCGAGACCGAACTGCGTCTTCCGGCGGCGCATCTCGTTCGCCAGCGTCGTGATGACGCGCGCGCCGGTCGCGCCGAAGGGGTGCCCGAGGGCGATGGATCCGCCCATCACGTTCACGCGGTCCTCGTCGACGGTCCCCGCGCCATTCTTCTCGAGCACGCGGAAGGTCGAGAGCACCTGCGCCGCGAACGCCTCGTGCATCTCGATGAGCCCGACATCGGAAAGCGCGAGCCCGGCCCGCTTCAAGGCGATCGGTATGGCGTACGCCGGCGCGATGAGCAGCTGATCGGCCGGATCGACGGCCGCGTACGCGTAGGACCGGATCGCGACGAGACCGCTGCGGCCCTCTGCCCGCGCGCGGTCCTCCGAAAGCAGGAGGACGGTCGCGGCGCCGTCGGTCAGCGGGCTTGCGTTGCCCGCGGTGATGGTCCCGTGCGCGCGATCGAAGACCGGCCGAAGCGTCGAGAGACGATCGAGGGTCGTATCGCGGCGGATGTGCGTATCGTCGCGCTCCACGCGGCCATTTCTCCGGAGCGGCACCACCTCGGCGGTCAGGCGACCGTCGCTCGTGCCCGCCGCGGCGAGCGTGTGGCTGCGCAGCGCCCAGCGGTCCTGCTCCTCGCGGCTGATGCCGTTGATCGCCGCCATGCGCTCGGCGGACTCGCCCATCGTGAGCCCTGTCGAGGTCTCGCGGATGCCCGGCGCCACCGGCGCGAGATCGGAGAGCTTCACGCCGGCGAAGCTCGACACTCGCTGCGGCAGGCTCTTCGACTGGGAGGAGCGCACCACGGCTCTCGCGAGACGTGGCGTGTAGGTGATCGGTACGTTCGACAGGCTCTCCGCGCCGCCCGCCAGCACCGCGTCGGCCGTGCCCACCGCGATGTGGTCGCTGGCGTCGGTGATGGCGACGCAGGCGGACGCGCAGGCCATGCCGACGCTCGACGCGTAAATGCTCGTCGGGAGATCCAGCGCGAGCACGATCTCGCGCGCGAGGTTGTGATAGGCGACCGGTCGCGAGACGTTGCCGTATACGATCTCGTCCACGGACCCAGCGCTCGTCTCCGTCCGCGCCAGCGTCTCCGCCGTGGCGGCGGTGGCGAGCTCGAGCACGTCGGCGTCGGCGAGACCGGTCCCCGCCTTCACGAAGGGGGTCCGCCAGCCGCCCGCGATGACCGCTCGTCGCATCAGCGACATCGTACCGAACGAACGTTTGGTAGGGAGAGGCTAGCCACGGAGCGTATCGGCCGCGATCTTCAGCGCGAGGGCCGCGATGATCGCGCTGCTGGCCACGCCGGTCCACAGACCGAGCCGCGCCGGCACGCGGCCGTGAAGAGCGGCGCCGGCGCCCGCGAGGAGCCATTGCCACGAGAGGGACGCGAGGCCCGCCCCGATCACGAAGAGCGCTCGCGCGGCCGCCTCGGCGGAGATGGTCGGTAGGCCGACCGCGAGCGACGCGAAGTAGATGACCGTCGCGGGGTTGAGGAGCGTGAGGGCCAGCACAGTCGCGTAGGTGCGCGCCGTGCCGGCAGGCTCACGTGCCGTCGCGGAGAAGTCGACGCTGCGCAGCTGTCGGACCGCGAGCCCCAGAAGCATCGCCGCGGCCAGCAGTCGGGCTGGGACGAGTACCGGCGCGATGATCGCGACAAGCGCCGGACCCGCAAGCATCGCGAGGCTCGCGTAGACGACGTCCGCCGTGGCCGTGCCCGCACCAGCCGCCATCGCCGCGCGCAGACCGTCGCGCACTCCCGTGCGCAGGATGAGCACCGCGATCGGGCCGACCGGGATCGCAATCGCGTAGCCGGCAAATACACCGATGACGAACGCCTCGAGCACGCCACGCACGATAGGGCGCGGAGTTGCTAGACGCCCGTCATCGCGGTCCACGCGATGCGCACGGCCGCCAACGCGACGATCACCGCGAGCAGTCGCATCAATGAATCGATCGGTGTTCGCACGGACACCCATGCGCCGAGAGGAGACGCGACGAGTGCCGTGATGACCACGACAAGCGCGAGCTTGGGATCGACCTGCGCTGTCGCGGCCTTCCCGATGAGCGCCGCGACCGCGCCGAACATCCCGATGCCCAGGGAGCTCCCGATCGCGACACGCGGCGGCACCCTGAGGAAGTACACGAGCGCGGCGACGATGAACGCGATCGCGCCGATGCCCACCATACCGCCGAACGCACCGATGACGATCGCGAACGCCACCGCGAGGGGCTCGTTCACGCGGACATCCGCGGTCTCCACGTCCTCCGCGCTCACCGGAAGGATCAGGAAGATCGCGCTCAGGAAGGAGAACACCGCGAAGATCACTAGGAGGATCTGCTCGGGCGTGTCGCGCGATACGAACGCCCCGATGAGCGATGCGATCGCCGCGGGCGGTCCCATGAGGAGCACGAGCCGCCGCGAGACGTTGCCATACGCGCGGTGCCGCACCGCGCCCAGGACGCTGCCGGAGATCGCCTGGACGACCGTGAGGCCGGTGATGATCTTGATCGGCAAGGCGGGTGCGCCGACGAGCTGCGGCGCGTACAGCAAGAGGGGCGTCAGGACGATGCCGCCACCGATACCGAGCAGGCCCGAGAGGAACGAAGCGACGGCGGCTGACAGTGCGACGACTATCTCAACCGGCATCCAACGGCCTCACGACCGCTCCTTTATATAGGGGCGCCGGTCCCAGGGTGTGACGCACGACGACTTCGCCGCGCCACACAAACATATAGACGGCCGGTGGCCAGTCTCCGTACAGTTCGCGCAGCCACAAGGTGAGGGAGTGGCGGGGGACGGGCGGGCTCTGAACACGCTTCGGCGATATCGCTACGTCGCTCTCGGTCTGGCGATGCTGCTCGTTGTGGGGACGGGTGTCCTCCTCGCGCAGCGTCCGGCGAGTGCGTCCTCCACGGTGCTCAGCATCCTCAATGGCGGCGTCGAGGTCGCGCACGGAACGGCGCGCTTCGCGAATGCCGCGGACGGCGACCTCGTCCAGGTCGGCGACCTCGTCCGTACAGGGGACTCCAGCCACGCGGTGGTCACGTTCTTCGACGGGTCCACCGTCGAGGTCGAGCCGAACACGACCCTCCAGATCAACGAGGCCTCCACGACATCGAGCGGCGCGCGATCCATCGCGCTGCTGCAGCTCATCGGGCGGACCTGGTCCAGCGTGCAGAAGCTCACGAAGGCCGATTCGAAGTTCGAGCTGCGCACGCCCACGACGACGGCCGTCGTGCGCGGCACCGGATTCGAGACAAGTGTCGCGAGCGACGGCACGACGACGCTGACCGTAACCGACGGTACGGTCGCGGTCACGGCACAGGGCCAGACCGTGAACGTGAGCGACAACCAGAGGACGACGGTCCCGCCGAATGCTCCGCCGGCCCCACCCGCGCCGGTCGCGCCTGCAGCGAACGTCGTGCGGTTCGGGATGCATTCGCCGGCGTTGATGGCCGTGACCGATCCGCTCGGTCGCACCTGCGGAGCGGTCCTGCCAGGACCGGTGATCGTTCGCCAGATCCCCGGATGCGTGGCCGATCTGCAGAGCGTGTCGGTGCCGAATCCGGAGCCAGGTGCGTACACCGTGGTCGTCTTCCCTGACGGGAACGGCGGCGCGTACACCGTCGACGCGAGCGGCGCCTCCAACAACGTGACGACCTTCAACGTGACCGCGAGTGGTGCCATCCAGCCCGGGGAGGTGCAAGCCTCCGGCCTCGCGCTCTCGATCGCGCCAGACGGTCGCGTGCTCGGATCGACCTTTGGTCCGATCCAGGTCGTCCAGCGGGCTCCGCTCAACGTCGTCGTGCCGTCGGCCGCGCCGACCGCGTCACCGACGGGTACGCCCCTGCCAACACCTGGTCCGACATTCGTGACCGCTGCCTCTCCGACGCCCACGCCGCCTCCCTCGACATCGCCATCAGCGAGTCCGTCCGCGTCGCCGAGCGCGAGCGCGTCACCCTCGGAGACGCCGACGCCCACCCCGGTGTCGACACCGACACCGAGTGCTGAGCCGTCGCCGACGCCGACGCCGGCGCCTACCCCGACCCCGACTCCCGCGACTCCTACTCCTGCGCCGACACCGACGCAGGCACCGGTCGCCGTGTCCACACCGACGCCATTGCCTGTCGCGGCGCCGACGCCGACTCCGACTCCCACGCCGACACCGACATACACGCTGCCACCTACGCCGACACCGACCGTGGCGCCGACGCCCACGCCGACTCCGACGCCGACATACACCCTGCCGCCGACGCTGACACCTACGCCCACTCCGACCGCGGCGCCGACGCCTACGCCCACACCGACTCCGACGCCTACACCGACGCCCACACCGACGCCAACCCCGACGCCCACTCCGACCGCGGCGCCTACGCCT
>JBGPKU010000043.1:0-22822 GCA_041486085.1 Candidatus Limnocylindria bacterium
CGAGGCGTTCACCGAGCTGCGGCTCGCCGAGCGCGCAGAGCTGCACATCGTCACGCGCGACCTGGTGCCCGCCTCGCCGGGGGTGTTCGTGCACCGCGGCATGGAGAACGGCAGTGACGCTCTGCGGCAGCTCTACGCAGACGCCGACGCGTTCGTCCTGCCGACGATCGCCGACTGCTTCTCCATTGCCTCGATCGAGGCGATGGCCGCGGGCCTGCCGGTCGTGGTCACCGACGTCGGCGGGATCTCCGACATCGTCGTCGACCGCGAGACCGGGTTCCTGCTCCAGCCGGGCGACGGGCGGTCGCTGCGCGCGGCGATCGCGGCGCTGGTGGACGACGCCGGACTACGGCGCCGGCTTGGCGCCGCGGCCCGCGAGCGCGCGGTACGCCACTTCGACTCGCGTGACAGCGCGACGCGCCTTCTGGCCATCGCGACGGACATCACCGCCCGATCCCGCGGCGCGGTCGCGGCTCCCCGCGCGTGACGTCGCTCATGCGCACCATCGACTGGCGCGACGGCGACGTCGTCATCATCGACCAGACGGCCTTGCCCGGCGAGCTGCGGCAGCTCGTGCTCCACACGCCCGAGGAGCTCGTGAGCGCGATCCGGCGACTGGCGGTGCGCGGAGCGATGGCGCTTGGTGTCGCGGGCGCGCTCGGGATCGCGCTCGCGGCGCAGCGCGCGGCGGAGCGGGGCGGCGATCCGCGTGACGCGATCGACGCCGCCGCGGCCAAGCTCATCGGCGCGCGGCCGACCGCGGTGAATCTCGCGTGGGGCGTCGAGCAGGCCCTCGCGGCGCGTGCCAGCGGACCGGAGGGCATCCTCGCGACGGCGCTGCGAGTGCTGTCCGACGACATCGAGTCGAATCGCGCCATCGGCCGTCGCGGCGCGGCTCTGCTCGAGGGGCGGGCCCGCGTACTCACGCACTGCAACGCGGGCAGCCTCGCCGCGGTCGAGGAAGGGACCGCCCTCGCCGTGATCCGCGAGCTCCACGAGAGCGGCTCGCTCGAGCTGGTGTACGCCTGCGAGACGCGTCCGCTCCTGCAGGGCGCGCGGCTCACGACCTGGGAGCTCGCGCGCATGGGTATCCCGCACAAGCTGATCGTCGATGGCGCCGCCGCGGGTCTGATCGTCGGGGGACGCGTCGACGCGGTGGTGGTCGGCGCCGACCGGATCGCGGCCAACGGCGACGTCGCGAACAAGGTCGGCACGCTCGCGCACGCGCTCGCCGCGAAACGCGCGGGCATCCCCTTCATCGTCGCCGCTCCCGAATCGACGATCGACGCGGCCACCGCGCGCGGTGCCGATATCGAGATCGAGCTGCGTGACGCGGGAGAGGTGCTCGCGTTCGCCGGCATCGGCACCGCTCCGGCCGGCACAGAGGCGCTCAACCCCGCGTTCGACGTGACACCGGCCGATCTGGTCTCCGCGATCGTCACCGAGCGGCGCACCATCGTGCCGAGCTCCGAGCCGGTCGCCGCCGCAGCGTCGCGCGCGTGAGCGCAAGCGACATCGCGCGTCTTGACGGCGTCGCGGCGCTTCTCGCCCGCAGCCGCGCGATCGGCGCCGACGAGCGCCTCGTCGTCCATGGTGGCGGCAACACCTCGTGCAAGACGACCGGCGTGGACCACCGCGGGACGACACGGTCGTTGCTCGTCATCAAAGCGAGCGGCGCCGATCTACGGACGCTCGACGCGCAGGGCGTCGTCGCGCTCTTCCTGGACGATCTTCTTGCGGCCCGTGGCCGGGCCGCGATGGACGACGAGTCGATGGTCGAGTTCCTCGCGCACAGCCGCGCCGACCTCGGTCCGCGCCGTCCTTCCATCGAAACCCTGCTGCATGCGTTCCTGCCGTCGCGGCACATCGACCACGTGCATGCCGACGCGATCTGCGCGCTCACGAACGGGCCGCGGCCCGAAGAGACCGTGCGCGAAGCGCTGGGAGGCGATGTCGCCTATCTCCCATACGAGCGGCCCGGCTTCGGTCTGGCGTCCGCGGTCGCGGACCGCGCCGGCTCCGAGGCCGTGGTGCTCGGGCATCACGGCCTGGTCACCTGGGACGACGACTCCGAGGCCGCGTACCGGCGCATGCGCGACCTCGTCGGCCGGGCGGAGCGCTATCTCGCCTCCCATGCGAAGAGCGCACCGATTGCGTCTCGACCCGCCCTCAGTGCGGCCAAGGCGGATGCCCTGCTGCTGAAGCTGCGCGGACGGCTCTCCCTCGGGGGGCGGCGCATCCTCCATGTCGATGGCGACGGCCGGGCCATCGCGGATCGCGCGGATGCCGACGCGGTGAACGCGGCCGGTCCGGCCACCGCCGACCACTTGCTGCGCACGCGCGTGAACCCGTTGCTGATCCGGTCGGCCGACGAGGTCGGATCCGCCGTCGACGACGCGGAGCGGCGCTCGCGCGAGCTCTGGGAGGGCCATCGCCACAGCGATCCGGCCGCACCTCCGCTCCGCGACACGCGTCCGGCGGTGTTCCTGGTGCCGCGGCTGGGCACGGTCGCGAGCGGCGCCGATGACAAGGATGCCCGGGTCATCGCGGAGGTCGCTGCGCGAACGCACGCCGTCGCGGCACAGGTGCGCGACGCCTTCGGCGAGGCGGCGCCGCTCTCGCCGCGCGAGCTGTACGACCTCGAGTACTGGCCGCTCGAGCTCGCGAAACTCGGTGCGGCGCGTGGCCGGGAGCTCGATGCGCGCGTGTACATCGTCACCGGTGCGGCCTCGGGGATCGGCCGCGATATCGCGCTGCTCCTCGCGGAGCGTGGCGCGCACCTCGCCCTTGCCGATCGCGACGCGGCAGGCGCGTCCGTGACCGAGGAGCTGATCCGCTCCACCGGGGGTGCTGCGTTCGCGCTCCACACCGATGTGACCAGCGAGTTCGAGATCGACGCGCTGGTGCACGCGACGATCGCGCGATGGGGCGGGATCGACGGCATCGTCTCGAACGCCGGTGTCGCGGTGACCGGCCGGATCGACTCACTCTCCCTGGACGACTGGGCGCGCAGCCTTTCCGTCAACGCCACGTCCCACTTCCTCCTCGCGCGCCGCGTGCTGCCCGCGCTGGTCGCGCAGGGTATCGGTGGGAGCCTGGTGTTCGTCGCGTCGAAGAACGCGTTCAGCCCCGGGGACTCGTTCGGCGCGTACAGCGTCGCGAAAGCGGCTGAGGTGCAGCTCGCGCGCATCGTCGCGATCGAAGGCGGGCGCTCCGGTGTGCGGGCGAACGTGGTCAGCCCCGATGCGGTGTTCGGCGGATCGCGCCTGTGGGACACCGGGCTCCGCGAGGAGCGCGCCGCTGCCCACGGCGTCGCGCCGGACCAGCTGGAGACGTTCTACGCGGGGCGGAGCCTCCTCGGTATCCCGGTGCGTGGCGCGGACGTCGCCGAGGCGGTGGCGTTCTGCCTATCGGACCGCTCATCGCGTACGACCGGCTGCGTCATCACGGTCGATGGGGGAGTGGCCGCGGCCTTCCCGCGCTGAACCAAGATTCAATCGTAATGACGAAGGCGTAATGCTCCGCGCGTGCGTTTGCGCGACCATCGCGCTAGGAACCGCCAGCTCGAATGTCTGGCATGCAGGGGCGTCCTCGAAGGGGGCCCACCGTGAAGGTCTTGGTGCTCGAGAGTGACCGATCGCTTCGTGCTGTCTACGACTCACTGCTCACCAAGCGCGGACACAGCGTTCAGGCGGGCGCGAGCGCGAATGCCGCTGTAGATCAGCTGGATCCGGACATCGACGTCGTCGTCATCGATTTCTGCTCGCCGCGTTCCAATGGACCGGAGTTCCTTGCCGGTCTGCGGGCGAATGCCGCGTGCCGAGACGTTCCGACTCTGATCCTCACGGACGAGCTCGGGTATCGCGCGGTGGAGGACGGTGCGAGGTCGATTCATCTGGCGAAGCCGTTCCTCTACGAGCGCTTCGTCGAGGCGGTGGAGCTCGCCGCGGCCGGTCGCCACACGAACTAGCCTCCAGCCGCCGCGTGACGGATTCGTCATGACTCATGGACGGTCGTGAGGGCAGAGTGCCGCGGTCAGCCCTGCTGAGGAACGCGACGCGAGCAGGCAAGGGGAGGGTCGGCATGGCGCCGTTGATCTATTTCCGTTGCCGCGAAGCTGCGCATCAGCTCGGCGTGGCTGCTCCGACCACGGATCGGCCTGGCAGCCCGATCACCTGGCACGACGGCAACTGGGCATATTGCCCTCTTGGCGCATCGGGCGGCCATGTCTGGGAGCCCGTCGCTCCGCCGCTTTCGCGGACGGAGCTGCTGCTCGGGGCGAAGAGCGAGATGCGCGTCTGACGGACGCTTGCGCCTGGGCTAGATCGTCGCTCGGCCGCGACCGATACCGAGGAAGTTGGCGATGATGACGATGAGCGCGACCACGAGGAGGACGTGGATCAGCGATCCCGCCGCGGGGAGCGCGACCAGACCCAGCAGCCACAGCACGAGGATGACGCCGGCGATCATGAGGAGCAAGGGACACCGCCTTTTCTAGGGCCGAGCAGCGCATGAACCGTGCCGCTGCCGGGAAAGCGATCGAGCCCTCGTCCCTCTGGCGCGCCGCTCGGTGTCAGGCGACGACCGGCACGCGCTCCACGGTCTTGTCTTCCGGTGCCGGGACGCGGTACGCGGTGACGACCTTTCGCACCGCCGCGACGACGTCGAGCACGTCGCGCTCGGTCATCTTCGGATAGAGCGGGATCGAGAGCAGCCGGTCGCTCACCGCGGCGGCCGCGGGCAGGTCTTCCCGCCTCAGACCGAGGTGGTCGCGGTAGAACGGCTGGATGTGCAGCGAACGGAAGTGGATCCCCGTGCCGATGTTCTCCCGCCGCAGCGCCTCCATGAAGCCATCGCGGTCGATGGACAGGCGCTCGAGCCGTAGGAGGATCACGTAGAGGTGCCAGGTGTTCTTCACGCCCGGGACAAGGCGCAGCGACTCGATCTCGGGAAGGTCGGCGAAGGAGCGCTTGTAGATCTCGGCGTACCGCTGGCGCGTGTCGATGAAGCCGTCGAGCTTCTTCAGCTGCTCGAGGCCGATGACCGCCGAGATGTCGGGCATGTTGTACTTGAAGCCCGGCAGCAGGGTGTCCCAATGCTGGTAGCCGGCGTTCGAGTAGCGCTTCCAGGCGTCCTTGCTGATCCCGTGCAGAGAGAAGAGCCGCGCGCGCTCCGCGAACGCGTCGTCGTTCGTGAGGATCGCGCCGCCCTCGATCGTCGTCATGTTCTTGATCGGGTAGAAGCTGAAGCAGCTCGCGAGCGAGCCGGCCAGGTTGCCCACGCGAACGCCGCGGTACTCCGAGCCGACGGCATGTGCCGCGTCCTCGATGACCGCGATGCCGTGGCGCCTCGCGATCGCCCAGATCTCGTCCATGTCCGCTGGCTGCCCGGCCATGTGCACCGGGATGATCGCCTTGGTGCGCGGTGTGATCGCGGCCTCGATCGCGGCAGGCACGATGTTCAGCGTGGTCGGGTCGACGTCGACGAGGACCGGCTTGGCGCCCTGGTGGACCACGACGTTCGCGGTCGCCGGGAAGGTGATCGCGGTCGTGATGACCTCGTCGCCTTCGCCGATGCCGTGCGCGGCCAGCGCGACGTGAAGCGCTGCGGTGCAGCTGTTGACGGCGATCGCGTGCTTGGCGCCGGTGTAGTCCTGGAGCGCCTTCTCGAACTGCTTCGTCTTCGGACCGGTCGTGAGCCAGCCCGAGCGCATCACCTCGAGGACGCCCTCCTCTTCCTCACGCCCGATGCTCGGCAGGCCGAAGGGCAGGAACTCGGTGCGGACCGGGTCGCCACCCAGCGCCGCGGGCTTCTCTGAGAACTCGCTCCACGACCTGACCGTGTAGAAGCGCGTGTCGGAGCAATCGCCCAGCCGGCCCGACTCGATGGCGTGCGCGATCTCGCGGATCGCGTCGGTGATGTCGCAGCGCGCCCGGAAGCCGAGCTGCTGCTCGATCTTCGCGAAGGACACGCGGTAGCTGCGCGGATCGGCGTCGTCCGGGACCTTCGTGACGGAGACGGACAGGTGGGGGAGCGAGTCGCGAACGATGCCCGCAAGCTCGTGCACGCGGTAGTTGTTCGCGTCCGCGCCCACGTTGAAGCTCTGGTGATCGATGGCGCGCGCGTCGGCCTCGAGCGCCGTCACGAACGCCTGTGACGCATCGGTGAGGTGCACGAACGGGCGCCACTGCTCGCCGCCGCCCAGGATGAAGATGGCGCGACGCATGACGGCGTTCATGACCATGAGGTTGACGGCGAGGTCGAAACGCATGCGTGGCGACAGCCCGTAGAGGGTCGCCATTCGGAGCGCCGTGATCGTCATGCCCGGTGCGGAGAGCGCGAAGAGCGCTCGCTCGGCCTCGTCCTTCTTCTTCGCGTAGAGGGAGACCGGGTGCGACTCAGATCGCTCGTCGACGAGCGGGCTCGGGTTGGACCCGTATACGCTGCACGACGAGGCGAAGATGAATCGCCGCACACCGGCGCGTGCCGCGCGCCGTGCAAGCTCGAGCGTCGCGTCGTAGTTCACGCGCTCGGTCTGCTCAGGGCGCAGGTCGCAGGATGGGTCGTTCGACAGCGCGGCGAGATGGATGACCGCGTCGACGCCCTCGAGGAACCCGTTCTGCTCGGAGAGGCGCGTGATGTCTCCCTCGATGAGGCGGAAGCGGGGGTTTCCGAGCACCGGAGCGAGCGGCTCGCGCCCGAAGATCAGGCGGTCCAGCACGTCGACGGTGTAGCCGTCGTCGAGCAGGCGCGGGACGAGCACGCTACCGAGGTAGCCCGCCCCACCGGTGACCAGTACACGACGTTGCGTTCCCATACCCACCTCTCCAATGACGCTATCGCCGGGCAGTTGCCGCGAACTCTCGCGAAGGTTGAGTTCCGGTTGAGGCGCGGCTAGGGCAGCGATCCGAGCGACTGGAGCAGCCGCGGAACGGCCGGCCCGAGGATCACCACGAACAGCGCCGGGAAGATCAGCGCGACCATCGGGAAGAGCATCTTCACCGGGGCCTTCCGGGCGAGCTCCTCGGCGCGCTGCCGCCGCTGGATACGGATCTGGCTGGACTGCTCATACAGGACGCGCGACAGCGGGACGCCGAGCGAGTCGGCCTGGACGACCGCGTTCGCGAACCGCGTGAGCTCGGGAACGCCCGACCGCTGCGCGAGCTCGCGCAGCGCGTGCTTGCGCTCCCGACCCATCTGGAATTCCACCAGGAGCCGCCGGAATTCGTCGGAGAGCGGCGTGTCCCAGCGATGCGCGACCTGGCTGATGGCACCGTCGAACGAGAGCCCGGCCTCCGCGGACAGCGCGAGCATGTCGAGCGCGGCCGGCAGCGCCTTTCGGATCGCCGACTTCCGACCGCGGGCGATCGCATCGACGACGAAGCCGGGGAGCGCGAAGCCGAAGGCGAGTCCGCCGAGGAGGCCCCACGGCGCGGCCGCGGCGTTGTCCGCGAGCCGCGTCACGCCGAGCGTGCCCGCGGTGGCCAGCGCGACCGCGAGCCCGACGCGCACGCCGATGAACTCGGCCGCGCCCAGGCCCAGCGGCTCGCCGGCGTGCTGCAGACGTTCCTTCGTGGCCGCGATCACGCCCACCGGCGTGATCCGCGTGATCGGGCGGCCGGCCGCGCGCAGCGACGGCACGATGACGCGCTGCACCAGCGAACGGCGCTTCGCGTGGGTCGAGGTGAGGGAGAGGCTTCGCACGAAGACCTCGAGGCGCCGGCGCTGGCGGCCGGGGAACCGGTTCGCGAGCTCCGCGACCCAGAGGAGCAGCGTGAGCACCGTCGCCGCGCCCAGAAGACCGACGAGCTCCGGCTTGAACGAGCGTGCCGGCGGCACGACCACCACGGGCTCCGGATC
Organism: Candidatus Limnocylindria bacterium; assembly: GCA_041486085.1. Lineage (GTDB taxonomy): Bacteria > Chloroflexota > Limnocylindria > P2-11E > P2-11E > CF-39. Next base: position 7,861 of record JBGPKU010000043.1, read on the forward strand.
TGTGACCGGCGCGGGCGCGACCGTCGGCGCCGCGGTCGGCGCGGGGACGCCGCGGCCGCCGGGCACGCGATATGTCGTGCTCGTGGTCGTGATCGCCCCGCTGCGCTGAAGGGCGAGCTCGATGGACATCGCGGTGTCGTCACGCACCAGGGCGCTCGAGCGGTACACGACGGAGTACTGCGACAGGAGCTGCTCCGACAGAGCGCCGTAGATGCCCGCGAGATCCGCCGGCTTCGGCGCTTCGACGAAACGTCCACCGGGTGCGGCCGAGGCGATGGCCGCCAGGGCCGGGCGATCGAGGTCTGCTCCGAGACCGATGACGAAGACCGGCGTCTTCGCGCTCGCGATCGCGGCGAGCACCGTCGCGCGGTCGGCGCGGCTCGAGTTGTCGACGCCGTCGGTGAGCAGCACGATCGCGCGCCGCGCGCTCGCCGGTGCCGCGTTCAGCACCGCTGTGGCCGCGGCGAGCGCGTCGTAGATGGCCGTGTCGCCGGTCGCGGTCGCTGCGTTGGTGGCGTCGACCAGACGAGCGGTGTCCTTTGTCAGTGTCTGGCGCACCTGGACCGTGGCCGCGAACGTGATGATGGCGCCCTGGTCGGCGCCGGTCAGCGCGGCCGCGAGCGAGCTGACCGCGGCCTTGGCGTCGATGATCGGACGCCCGGCCATGCTGCCGCTGGTGTCGAGGACCATCGCGAGCGCGACGGGCGCGACCTCGGACGCGAGCTTGGTCGTCGCGTTCTGGACCACGCCGTTCTCGCTGACCTTGAGGTCGCCTGTCCCGAGACCGCGCACCGGCTTGCCGCTCGCGTCGGTCACCGCCGCCACGAGGCGGATCTCCGGGAACGCGCTCGCGTCGAGCTCGGAGACGACGATGCGCGTCCCGTCGTCGGCGAGCGCGGATCCCGCCGCCGCGAGCGAGACGAGCGCGGGCGCGAGCGCGCAGCAGAGCGCGATGAGGAGGCGGCCGACGCGGCTACACATCGATGCTCGCCATCTTCTTGAGGATCAGGAAGCCGGCGACGATCATGCCGCCGCAGGCGATGAGCGCGATGCGGAGCGGACCCGGGTCGAAGAGCGGCTTCAGGTAGTCGGGGCTGACGAGCTGGAGCCCGAGCGCGACCGCGACGGGCAGCAGCGAGAGCACGTACGCGGAGTAGCGCTGCTGCGCCGTGAGGCTGCGGATGTCCCCCTCGATGCGCGAGCGCTCTCGGATCGTGTCCGCGATCGCGTCCAGCACCTTGGCCAGGCTTCCGCCGATCTGGTGATGCACGTTCACGGCGCTGACGATCAGCTCGAGGTCGTCCGACGGCATGCGATCCGCGAGACGCTCGAGGGCGTCCTCCTGCGACGCGCCGAGGCCGATCTCTCGCACGACGAGCGCGATGCCGCTGCGCGTGGGCTCGGGCGCCTCGCTGACCACGTGCTCGAGCGCCTGAAGCAGGCTGTGGCCCGAGCGAACGGAGCTCGCGAGCAGGGCCATCGTGTCCAGGAGCTGCCGCGCGAACTTCTGCTCCACGCGCCGGCGCCGCCAGGCGAGGTAGAGCAGCGGCGCGGCGCCCGCGACGAGGGCGACCGGGAGCGCGATGAAGATCAGGTTCGTGAGGATCACGGCGAGCGTGAACGTGAGGAGCGCGAGCACGGCCATCGCGCCGAGCACCTCGCCGACGGAGACGTCGGCCTGCGCCTGCACGATCATCCGCGCGACCTGCCGAAGAGCCCAGCGGCTGCGCTCGTTGACGGTGCGCCGCGTCGCGCGCGAGCGACGCTGGCCGCCGAGATCGATCGCGAAGCCGTCCGCCGTGCCCGCCTGCACGAAGCCGCCGAGCCGGCGGCGCACCGCGCGCTGCCGCCGGTAGGCCGGCAGCCAGAGGCCCAGCGCGAAGCTGGCCATGGCCGCGGTGCCGAGGACGGCGACCAGCATTGGCGACATCAGCGCGCCCGCACCGGCTCTTGCTCGTAGCCGAACCACTGCGCCGGGAGCTCGATGCCCCGGGAGATGAGCTTGTCGTTGAAGCTTGGACGGATACCCGTCGGGCGAAGACCGCCGATCACGTGGTCGCCCTCGAAGCCTTCGCGCTGGAACGCGAAGATGTCCTGCATCGTCACGACCTCGCCCTCGAGGCCGCGCACTTCGCTGATCTGGGTCACGCGCCGAGTGCCGTCCTGCAGGCGCTCGATGTAGACGACGAGATCGAGTGCCGCGACCGTCTGCTCGCGGATCGCGCGCAGCGGCAGATCCGCGCCCGACATCAGCACCATCGTCTCGATGCGCGAGAGGGCGTCGCGCGGGCCGTTCGCGTGGATCGTGGTGAGCGAGCCGTCGTGGCCGGTATTCATGGCCTGGAGCATGTCCAGGGCCTCCGCGCCACGGCACTCCCCGATGACGATGCGGTCCGGCCGCATGCGCAGCGCGTTTCGGAACAGATCGCGGATCGTGACCTCGCCGCGCCCCTCGACGTTCGGCGGGCGCGTCTCGAGAGAGATGACGTGCGTCTGCTGGAGCCGCACCTCGGCGGCGTCCTCGATCGTGACGATCCGCTCGCGGGGCGACAGGTACGACGAAAGCGCGTTCAACAGCGTGGTCTTGCCCGCGCCGGTGCCGCCCGCGACGACGATGTTCAGGCGTCCCTGGACGCATGCGCGCAGGAACTGCAGCGCCTGCGCCGTGATCGTGCCGTTCGACAGGAGGTCGGACGGAGCCAGCGGCGACCGGCGGAACTTGCGGATCGTGAGTGTCGGACCGATCAGTGAGAGCGGGGGGATGATCGCGTTCACGCGCGATCCGTCGGGAAGCCGCGCGTCGACCATCGGCGACGACTCGTCGCAGCGGCGACCGAGCGGCGCGACGATGCGCTGGATGATCCGAAGAACGTGGTCGGCGTCGGCGAACGTGATGTCGGTGAGGTAGAGCTTGCCTTCCTTCTCGATCCACACCTGGCGCGCTCCATTGACCATGATCTCGGAGACGCCGTCGTCGAGCACCAGGTCCTGGATCGGGCCGTAACCCACGATCTCGGCGAAGACCGCGTCCTGCAGACGCAGGCGGTCGGTGCGGTTGAGCGTGAGTCGCTCCTCCTCGAGGGCGATGGGAAACTGCTCGGCGAGGACGCCGCGGATGGCGTCGGCCGACAGGCTCTCCGCGTTGCGGCCGATCGACGCGGCGATGCGCGCGTGGACCCGGTTCACGAGCTGGACCTCGCGGTCGTCATTCATCCGGCTGAGCTTCATCGTCTCGGGCTGCCAGTCGTCATCGGGCGCGAAGCGGCTGAGCGGCTGGATCGCCCGCAGCGAGGGCCGATCGGCCGCGGGCGGGGCGGTCATGCGTCCTACCGGACGAAGGATCGCCACGTTACACGCTCACGGCCGAGCCGACGGCGGCTTCGCTGCGCTTCTGTTTGTCGCGGGTGACGGTCTCTGCGAGCTTCGTGTAGGGGCGGCTCGCGCGAACGCGAACGCGTGAATCGAACATCGAGATGCCCTGGTTAATCGCGTCGGTCACGCCGACGCCTTCGCTCGGGATCGTGGCAGAGACGGGCCGGCCGAGGTTCTTCTCGACGTCGGCGACGCTCACGCCGACCTTGCCGGGGTGACGGTTCAGAACGATCTGGGTGCGCTCGTCCATGAGCAAGGGTGACGTCGCCGCGATCGCGCGGCGCACGTTCTTCAGCGACGGGAGCTCGGGCGTGGTGACGACGAGCACGCGGTCCGCGATGCGCAATGTCGCAAGCGTGAGCTCGTCGAGGCTCGACCAGAGGTCGCAGATGATGAAGGAAAAGTGATCGCGTAGCGCGTCGAGCGCACGCATCACTCGATCGGGCTCGACGGTCTCGACCGCCGAGAGCGTGTCGGGAGAGACGAGTGCGCGGACGCCGGACTCGTGGCGCAGGAACACCTCGTCCACGAGCGTCTCGTCGATCGCCTCGGCGTGCGCGACAAGATCCACGATGCTGTTCGCGCCGCGCAGGTCCAGGGCGACGCCGACGTCCCCGAACTGCAGGTCGAGATCGACGATCGCGACGCGGTTCTTCGAACGGCGGGAGAGGGCGACCGCCAGGTTCGTCGCGATGGTCGTGCAGCCGACCCCGCCCTTCGGGCTGTATACGGCGATGATCACACCGCGTTCGCGCAGGGTGGGCGCGTCGCCGCGCTGCATCCGGCGGAGGTCGGTGAAGTTCGCGTGCGCCTCACGCAGGGTGGTGGCGAGCTCCGGCCCGGTGAACGGACGGAGGATGAAGGTGCGCGCGCCTGCGCTCACGGCACGCGAGATGACCGCGGGCGTGGCGTCCGTGCCCGTCACGACGACGCAGCACTCAGGTGCCACCGCGAGCACGCTGCGGACCGCCGCCGCGACGTCGGTCCCGGCCTGCGAGAGGTCGAGCACGACGAGCGCGGGCCGGTTCTTGGCCACCGCCGCGGTGAGCGCGGCCATGTCGGCGACCATCTCGACGAGATTGATGTCGTCGCTTCCGGCTGCCTCGCGGACCGCCGCCGCGGCGCGCGGCTCCGCCTCGAGCGCGACGAGCGAAAGTGCAGACCCGATCATTTCTTCACCCCGTACGTGCTGAGCATGTAGTTCAGGTCGACGCTCGTCGTCGAAGTGATGTCGACCTCGGCGCGCGATCGCACCGCGATGTCCACCGTGGCCTGTGAGTCACGCAGGTACTTGAGGACGAGCGCCACCTGGTGATCCACGACGAAGGTGAGCGATGCGACCTTCTGTGCCGCGGTGCCCGTGGTGAGCACGTCGATGACCTCGAGATTCTGCAGCGTCGTCTGCGTCTTCCGCGATGCCTCGCCCGTCCCGGACGTGACCGTCGCGAGGATATCGATACGATCCCCGGGCTTCACCAAGCCGGCGAGCGTGAGCGGGTCGACGGTCGGGAACGCGACCAGGACCTTGCCCTTCTCCAGCGTCAGCGACGTGACGCTCTTCCCGTTCGCCGCGATGAGCTGCGAGCGCACGACCGCAGTGCCGGCGGGGATCGCGGACAGCGTCGTCTGCCCGACGACGTCGCCTTCGCTGGCCACCGCACCGGTCGGCACGAGCGTCCGTGGGTAGCTCTTGCGCGCGACCATGTCCAGCGTGATCACCGTGCTCGCCTTGATGTCGGAGCGCGCGACCACGATGTCGGTCGTGTCCGAGGCCGCGGCGACGTTCTTCGCGCCGCCGAAGTCCTGTGACACGCCGTACAGCGACAGTCCGGTGAGACCTGCCAGCAGCAGTCCCAGACCCAGGAACAGCCAGGCTCGTAGCTCACGCATGTGTTTTCTCCCCTGTCCCTATTCGTCCGGGACCAGAAATGCCGAATTCATGACCGGGTTCAGAACGCATGCCGCGACATCGGGCGTCGTGCGGCAGTCCCCGGCGTCGCCGAAGACGTTGCCCCATGTGCCCCGCAGGACGCTGCTGTTGTCACCGTCGTCGCAATCGCCATCACAGTCGTTGCCGTTGCCGTTGTTCACATCGCTGAATCGGATCGTGAACGGGACCACCGCGATCATGTGAACGCGATCGGGGCTGCCGCTCGCGGCCGGCGAGGAGCAGTCGCCACTCGGTGCGGTGTTGAGGTGCCACTGATCGTTGGTTCCGTCAGCGACGAATCGCTCGCTGCAGTCCCAGAGGAAGACATTCACCACGACCGCTTTTTCACTTCCATCCGGGAGGTCGCGGCCGTAGCGCGTGATGAAGGACTGCATCGCCGAAACGACTCTTGAGGCCCGAACATTGCGGGACGGCACCGTCTCGACCCAATCGCCTGTCCAGGACTGGCAGGGCGTGCCGACGGCGCACGGTGCGATCGAAAGAGACGCCGCGCACGACGGCACGGGCGCGTAGGGATAGTCGCAGCTCGCACGTCGAGTGGGACCGAACGCATCCGGTCGCTCCCCGGTGTTCCACGAGACGAAGAACTGCCAGCTATTAGACGACCAATCCGTACCCACGGACAGGCTTCCGCGGAATCCGAAGTAGAACCAGTTGGGCACATCGCACCGGCCCGCGTCGGTGAGATTCATCAGACCGATCGTCTCCCAGCCAGGGACGCCGCCCACGCTGCACGACGACCTCCCCGCCGCATTTGCGAGATGCCCGGTCACCGGGTGACCGTGATGTGCGCTCGTGGCGTCGACACCCGTGTAGTCCGACTCAGTGATCAATTGGTGTCTCTCGGGTCCCGTAGATCGCTCGCGCGGAGAGTGATGGGACAGCGTCAGATAGTTCACGCCAGACTCCGGCCCACCGTTGTCGATCAGCGGGATCAGGCGCGGCGAGCCCGGCCCGAACTTCGTGGGGTCGTAGCGGATCGCCAGCGGCCACATCGCGACGTTCGGTGAGGTCGTCGAGCCGGAAAGGCCCACGCCGGGATCGCCGACAGGTGCGTCAGGAGCAGGTGGAAGCGTCAACGGACGGACGGATGCGCCCGCCGTGAGTCGCACGCGCGCGGCCGCAAGTGCCCGTAGGTCCTGCCGCGTGACCATACCGAAGAGCGACTTGAACTGCTCGCTCGCCTCGATCCGCAGGAACGCGGTCGAGAGTGGGACGTCTTTGGAGCCGTTGAGCGCGCAGGTCGTGCTCGAGACAGGCGAGGGAAAGAAATCCAGCTGCGTGTCGTTGACGTCGTAGTACGTCACGGTCAACGACACCGTGGCGTCCGCCGGAGACCCGAGCGCGTTCGCGTTGCGCGCCTCGCACGCCGCGTTCCAGATCGCCTCCTGGGTCGTGTTGAAGCGCGTGCCGTTCCAGGTCGTGACGACGGCCCGTCCGGCCGCGACAGCGGCAGCGTCCGACTGGTTCTGAACGGCGCGCGACGTGGCGAAGCGGTAGCCCCAATCCACGCCGAGGACGAGCGCCCCCATCAGCACGACCATCGCGAGGCCGGCGATGACCAGCGCCTGTCCTTCGTCCTGGCGCGCGAATCCGGCCATCACCGCATGGCCTCCATCGTCGAGATCACGTCGAAGGTCCGCGAGCCGGTCGCCGAGATGAAGCTGCCGACCAGCCAGGTGACCGCCTGCCATGGGTAGCGGATCTCGACCGTGACCGCCGAAGGCCTCGGGGCGTCCGACGACCAGCTCAGGTCCGTCGGGGCCGCGTAGATCACGTCGATGCAGGGGTCGGTCGGTCGCACCGGCGGACACCTCATGTCAGTCGTGTCGACAAAGAGCGGCGACATCCGCCGCGCGACGTAATCGCGGACCTGATTCTCATCGGGGTTCATGGTCGCGAAGCGCGCGCCGTCCCGGCTGGCGTTCGTCACGACCACGTAGGCGTTCAGGCCCCGTGCGAAGTCGAGGCAGCAGACGAGGATCAGGAACAGGACCGGTGCGACGAGGGAGAACTCCACCATCGTCGTGCCGGACTGCTCGTGGCCGAAGCGGAGCAGCGCGTTCACTGGCTCAGTCCCGGGAACCACGCGGTGCTGCTGAGCGCCACCGGATTCACGCTGAACGCGCGTCCGATCAGCGACCCGGACACGAGCGTGATGCGATAGGTCACGGTGATCGTGACATCGGCTCCGCCCTGCCCAGCGGTGTACGCGAGAGGCTCTCGCGCGGTTGTGTCGTGCCACGGGTCCAGATCGCTTACGAATTGACATGGCGCACCACCTCGCGTGCACGCGACCGTGAGCTCCGGCGTGCTACAGCTGCCGCCGCCGATCCCCAGCTCATCGCGCGCGCGCTGGCAGATGCTGTCTTTGCTTGCCTGCGGATCACGGGCGGCGAGCGCGGCCGCTTCACGCGCCGCGTTCGTGACGGACGTCTTGGAAACATAGATGCGTCCGACGTCGACGATGCCCACCACCACGAGGAGCAGGAGCGGCACCATGAGCGCGACTTCGATCAGGCTCTGCCCGCGCTGCTGGCGCGCGAAACGGCGGAACATCATTCGCCCAGACCCAGCGCCGAGCCTGCGGTGATCGGGAGATCACGGCTCGCCGCGACGAGCTGGCTGCGCGTTCGCGCCTTGAGACGGCGACGCGCGTTCTGCACGTGCTTGTGCGCGGTCGACTGGCTGATGCGCAGCTCGGTGGCGATCTCGGCATCGGTCGCGCCCTTCGCGATGAGACTGACGATCTCGCGCTGGCGGGGCGTCAGCTCCGCGGCGCCGGCGTTCGTGGCGCTGAAGGGCGCGAAGTGTGCCAGCGCGCGGGCCAGGATGCTCGTCGCGCTCGACGGGAACGCCAGCTCGCCTCGGGCCGCCGCGTGGATCGTGCGCGCGACGACCGCGGTCGCGCTGGTCGCCGATGCGAAGCCACGCCACCCCAGACGCGCGGCGTCGGCGGCGTGGCCCACTCCCGGCGACGTCACCACCGCGACGAGCGGGACGGTCGCGCCGATCCGCATGGCGTCCGCCTGCACTACTGGACTGAGCAGCGTTCGTGCGCTGCACACGACGACCACCACCTCGCAGGTGGTCGCCACGTCGGCGTCGAGCGCGCCCAGGCTGGGCGCGCTCAGCGTCGGCGTCCATCCGGCGGCCGCCAACCGTTGGCGCACGCGGCTGTCATCCGCCTCCACCAAGGCGAACCGTGGTGCGCCGTCGATCAAAATGGCCGCCCGCCCACTCATCCATCCACCCCATACCCCAGGACTGGCTAGGTACCGATTTTGAGTACGCGGGTTTTGGCTGAGGCCCGTTCAAGTTGAGTTTTGGTTGCGGCGCCTTGAGGACCAGCTCGGCTGCGTGTCCAATAGCGAATACGTGTTCACGCCACTCGACCTGGCGGTGCTGGCGCTTGCCCTTGGGCTGGTGATCCTGGCGTACGCTCTCCTTCAAAGCCTCCGCGCGCGGCGCGAGGTCGAGGCTGAAGCGCCCTCGCCCGAGGCGCCGGCGGCCCCCACGGTGCCGAAGGAGGATCTCGAGGAGCGCCGCCACCGGCGCGTCGTCGCCGTACGGGAGGACGCTCTGGGCGGGGATCATCCCGATGTCGCGGTCGCCCTTGCCATCCTTGCCGCGCACCTCCACGGGCTTGGCCGGCTCGCCGAGGAGGAGCCGATCCTCCGGCGCGCACTCGCGATCCAGGAGCGCGCCCTCGGGCCGACGCATCCGGACGTCGCCACCACGGCCGAGGCGCTCGCCGCGCTCTCGCGCTCGCAGCTCCGGTACGCCGAGGCGGAGCATCTTCTCGACCGCGTCGTGAAGTCGCGGATCGCCTCGATGGGCAGCTCGCACCCCGACGTGGCCGCGGCCTACCGGCAGCTCGCGGGTGTTCAGCGCGACACCGGCCGCTACGCCGAGGCAGCGGCGCTTCTGGAACACGCGCTCGGGATGCGCGTGGGCATCGAGGAGCCGGAGCGCGCCGAGATGCTCGTATCGCTCGCGGGGATCTACCAGAAGCAGGGACGGGCCGAGGAAGCGGATCAGGCGGCGAAGGACGCGTCGACGATCGCAGACGGTCTCGCGGACCGCGGCGACGTCCGAGTGGCCGGCATGCTCGAGTCGCTCGCGCACGTTCGCGAGTCGCAGGGGCGCGAGGCCGAGGCGGAGGCGCTCCTCGAGCGCGCGCGCGTTCGGCAGGAGGCGACGCTCGGACCGCGCCATCCCGAGCTCGCGCGCACGCTCATCGCCCTCGGGAGGATCCGGTCTCGCGCGTCGCGGCTCGGCGAGGCCGAGCAGGCCTTCGCGACCGCGGCCTCGATACTCGAAGCCACGCTCGGCCCCGATCACGCCGAGGTGGGCGAGGCCCTTGCGGCGCTCGGCCTCGCTCGCTACACGCAGGGCCGCGTGAACGACGCCGAGCCGGCACTGCATCGCGCGCTTGCCATCCGCGAGCGCGCGCTGGGCATCGGTCATCCCGATCTGGTGGAGCTCGAGAGCGCGCTGGGCGCGGTGCTCGCGGCGAAGGGCGATGACGCCGGCGCCGACAGCCTCCTCCGCCGCGCGCTCGCCACGCGCGAGCATCACAAGACCGGCGGCGATCACGCCCTCGCGACCGATCTGCACACGCTGGCGACGATCGACGCGCGGACCGGTCGCGTGGACGAATCGGCCTTGTACTTCGAGCGCTCGCTGGAGATCCGCGAGCGCGCGCTCGGTCCGGACCATCCCGAGGTGGCACGGACCCTCGCCGGGCTCGCGCTTCTTCGCCGGGACATCAGCGCGGCGGACCATGGCGAGCCGCTGGCGCGCCGCGCGCTCGGTATCCGCGAGCGGGCGCTCGGACCCGACCATCGGGACGTGGCGCGCAGCCTTCATGATCTCGCGACCATCGTCGAGTCGCTCGGCAAGGGGGATGAGGCGGAGACGCTCTACCGTCGCGCCCTCGCCATACGCGAGCGGTGGCACGGGACCGAGGCACCCGAGGTCGATCAGACATCGATGCGGCTGGCATCGTTACTTGCCGCTCGCGGTGACGCGCGAGGATCGCGCGAGCTCTACGAGCGCGTCGCGGATGCGCGCCGCCGCGCCCTGGGCGACGAGGATCCCGCGGTCGCGGAGGTGCTCCACGATCTCGGACGGGTCGAACGCATCGCCGGCGACGTCGCCGCCGCGGAACGCGATCTGGGCGACGCGCTCCGGATCCGCGAGAAGGCGCTGGGTCCGCGCGACGTCCGCGTGGCGCAGACGCTGCGCGAGGTCGGGCTCACCATGCTCGCGCGCGGTCGGGCCGCCGAGGCGTCGGGCGCGCTCGAGCGTGCGCAAGTCGGGCTCGAGCGCGCGTACGGCCCCGGAAGCGAGCGCATCGCGGACGTCACCACCGAGCTGGCGCAGGCGCGAGTGGCCGAAGGCCGGCTCGACGAGGCGAAGGACCTCTTCACGCGTGCGCTCGCGGCGGCCGAGGCCACCGAGCGCGATGACCTTCGCACGCTCGTCGCGCTCGACGGTCTTGGTGGCGTGCTGTACCAGCGCGGCGATCTGCTCGAGGCGCAGGCGGTCCTGCGACGTGCGCTGGAGATCCGCGACCGGCTGGGCGCCGGCGATACGCAGATCGCGCAAACGCTGCTGACGCTCGGCTCGGTGTGCCGCGACCTGCGCGAGGCAGCGGAGGCCGAGCGGCTGCTCCGGCGCGCGGTGGACCTGCGCCGCAGATCGAGCGGCCAGGACGACCTCGCGGTCGCTACCGCCCTCGAGGAGCTCGGCACGCTTTACCGCACGGAGTGGAAGCTGGCTGACGCCGAGGAGATCTACGTGCGCGTCCTGGCGATACGAGAGAGGGAGCTCGGGCCGTCACACGAAGATGTCGCACAGACGCTGCGGCACCTGGAGCGGACCTACCTCGCCCTCGGCCGGCACGGCGAGGCGGATCGGGCGAGCCGCCGGGCGGCGGCGATCAGCGGTACGGCGGAGACGAAGACGCCGGTCGCGCAGTAGCTGCGTTCGGGAGCGCGCGCTGAGAGCCCGGGTACGGGCGGACAAGAAGCGTCCCGAGCGAACTGCCTCCGTGCCCTGCCACCGCATCGATGCTCGGCAGCCTGGCCGTGGAGCCGATCCTCGATTTCCTCTCGGACCGCCTTTGATGCTATCTCCGGTTGCGCTCCCGGGAACCGCTGCCCTTGATGGAATCTTAGGCCCGGTCCCTCTAGCAGACCCCTCGGGACGAGGTGAAACATAGCGGCCTGCAAACCCATCGCCAACCGGCTTATCCACGACGCGCCGGCAAGTTCATCCACGAAGCGACGCGAGTTTTCCACCGCATATCCACGTCCTCAGTCTTTGGGTGGAAGGGGCGAAGCCCCTGCGATGAACAAAGACAAATCCCGAGAACTCCGGCGCGGGCCGATCTCTCGCCCCGCGACAGCTTCTCGGGATAGGTTCCGCAGAGTGCCGAATACGGCACGTCAGGGGGAAGGCCTTTATCCACATTCACGTCCACAATTGTGGCGGTGTCCGACCCCATCCTCGATCCCCTCAATCCCGAGCAGCGCGAAGCGGTGACCCATCGCGACGGCCCGCTGCTCATCCTGGCCGGCGCCGGCTCGGGTAAGACCCGCGTGCTCACGCACCGGATCGCGCACCTGGTCCGCGAGGGCGTGCCGGCCCGCTCGATCCTCGCCGTGACCTTCACCAACAAAGCCGCCAAAGAGATGCGCGAGCGGCTCGACCGGCTGGTCGGCAAAGAGCGCCTGGCGGAGCTCAGCGTGGGCACCTTCCACGCCTTCTGCGCCCGCCTCCTGCGCCACGATGGCCCCCTCGTCGGACTCGACCGTGGCTTCGCGATCTACGACGAGGCCGACCAGCGCGCGCTGCTCCGTCAGGCGATGGCCGACCAGGGCGTGTCCGAGAAGCTCTTCGCGCCTGGCGCGATCGCCGCGACCATCTCGAGCGCGAAGAACGAGCTGCACGGTCCGGCCGACCTCGCGGCGTCGCCAAAGAACCAGCTCGAGCGGATCACGGCGCTGGTCTGGCCGCGCTACGAGTCGCTGCTGCGGGAGAACAACGCGCTCGACTTCGACGACCTGCTGCTGTTCGTCTGCCGGCTGTTCGAGACGAACGATCGCGCGCTGGAGCGGTGGCAGGATCGCTACCAGTACATCCTCGTCGACGAGTACCAGGACACCAACCGCGCGCAATACGAGCTGCTGCGCTACCTCGCCGGGTACAAGCAGAACCTCGCCGTCGTCGGCGATGACGACCAGAGCGTGTTCTCCTGGCGGGGCGCGGACGTGCGGAACATCCTCGACTTCGAGCGCGACTACCCGAACGCGAAGGTCGTGAAGCTCGAGCAGAACTACCGCAGCACGCAGCGCATCCTCGACGCGGCCTGGTCGGTGGTGCGGAACAACGCCGCACGCAAGGAGAAGAAGCTCTGGACCGAGCGCGTCGGCGGGCCGGACGTCGTGGTGATGCAGGCGTACGACGAGCACCACGAGGCGGAGCTCATCGCGCGAGAGATCGAGCGCCTCCAGCGTCAGGGTGAGGTCAAGAACGCGCGCGACGTGGCGATCCTGTACCGCACCAACGCCCAGTCGAGGCCGATCGAGGACGTGTTCCGCGCCTTCGGGCTCGCGTACCAGGTCGTGGGCGGGGTGTCCTTCTACCAGCGGCGCGAGGTGAAGGACGTCCTCGCCTACATGCGCCTGCTGCGGAACCCGCAGGACTCCGTCGCCCTGGCGCGCGTGCTCAACGTGCCGCCGCGGGGCATCGGCGACAAGACGCGCTCGAGCCTGCTGGCGTTCGCGCGCGAGCAGAGCCTGACCGCGGCCGAAGCGCTGCTGCGGGCCGAGGAGATCGCCGACGTTCCGGCGCGCCAGCGCGCCGCGCTGGCCTCCTTCGGCCGCCTCCTGGCGCGACTGCGGACGGACGTCGACCAGCGGGAGCTGCCCGGCCTCATCGACCTTGTGGTCGGCGCGACCGGCTACGGCACCTATCTGAAGGACGGCACCGAGGAGGGCGAGGAGCGGCACGCGAACGTGATGGAGCTGCGGAGCCTGGCGGAGGAGTTCGTGGCGCTTCCGCTCGACGAGCAGCTTCCGGCGTTCCTCGAGCAGGTCGCGCTGGTCTCGGATCAGGACGAATGGAAAGAAGCCACGCCCGCCGCGACGCTCATCACGCTCCACGCCGTGAAGGGTCTGGAGTTCGGAGTCGTGTTCCTCACCGGGATGGAGGAGGCGGTCTTCCCGCATGCGCGCTCGCTCGATAGCGAGCCGGAGCTCGAGGAGGAGCGCCGCCTGTGCTACGTCGGCATCACGCGCGCGAAGGATCGCGCTTTCCTGACCTACGCACGGCACCGCATGCTCTTCGGCCGCACCAACGACAATCCGCCGTCTCGGTTCCTGGGTGAGCTTCCGACGGAGGGCGTCGAGCATCGTGGCACCGTCGAGACCGAAGAGCGTGACCAGTGGGCCGATCTCGACTGGGATCGCGACCGCGCTCGCTACGAGGAGCGCAAGGAGGTGCGGCGCGAGACCGCGCTCGCGGGCCTCTCCGGCGCGTGGACCGGGCGCAGCGAGACGCCGCGCAAGCGTGCCGCGCCGAGCGCAACGCGCTTCCGTGCGGGTGACCACGTGCGGCATCCATCGCTCGGGTCTGGCGTGGTGGTATCGAGCCAGCTCCGGAGCGATGACGAAGAGGTCACCGTCGCGTTCCCTGAGAAAGGCGTGAAGAAGCTGATGGCCTCCTTCGCAAAGCTCGCGAAGGCGTAGCGACCCGCGCGACCTACCGCGCTGTGTCTAGCGCCGCGCCAGCCTCATCTCGCGGCGGAACTTCTTCCAGTCCGACGCCCTCACCGAGAACAGCACGTCGCTGACGATCTGCAGGATCCCGACCGCGAGCACGAGCCCGATGGCCCAGCCGTCCACCCCGGTCGCGATCGCGTACGCGACGACGAGGAACGGCGTGAGCTTCGTCGCGATCGCGCCCGATGCGTGCATCCACGCGCGCGAGCGTGCGGGCGTGCGCAGGTAGCTCGCATAGTCGACCTTGAGGCCGGGCTGCGGTCTCTTCGGTAGGTCGACGAACCAGTCGGTGAAGTGGATGCCGACCGCGGCGCCAACAAGGAAATGTGCGAGGCCGTGCGTCGTCACATCGAGGGCGCCGAAGCCGATGAGGAGGACGATCTCGCGGAGCGGAGGGTCGAACGCGGACGCGCCGAGGAGCGCGGCGATCCCGAAGGCCAGGCCGACGACCAGCGCGGCCACGCCGAGGGGTGCCGGCGCGCGCAAGCGCACCTTCCGCGCGAATGTGCCGCGGTCGATACGGGCGATCCGGTCCGCGTAGGTCGCGACAAGTGCCGGGCGACGCTTCACTGCCGCGACGGCACGCCAGAATCCCGTCTCGCCCAGATCCGGCGTCGCATCCCTGGCGAGCTCTCGCTCGCAGGCCGCGAGGGCGGATTCGATGGTGCGCTCATCCACGCGAGGAGCGTACCGTCAGTCACGACGGATGCAGGAGGCGAGAGATGCCGAAGTCGCGAGCTGAGCGAGCGCGTGGTCGCGGCGAGACGCCGTCGAAGCGAGCGCTGCGTGGGGCGCAGAAGACCGCGCGACAGGATCCCGAGCGCGGCGTGACCAGCCGCGCGCGCAA
>JBGPKU010000044.1:0-22029 GCA_041486085.1 Candidatus Limnocylindria bacterium
ACCACAGCGCCCCCGTCGTTGCCTTCGACGACCCGGTTCGGGTCGCTCGGGTCGATCCACATGTCGTGGTTGTCGCCGTGCGGGATGGACATCTGCTCGAAGGTCTTCCCACCATCGCTTGACCGCCAGGCGTCGACGTTCAGGACCCACACGGTCTCAGGGTCCTTCGGGTCGGCGTAGATGTGGTCGTAATACCAGGCGCGCTGGCGCAGGTTGCGGTCCTCGGACCCCTTCGTCCACGACTCGCCGAAATCGTCGCTGCGGAAGACGCCGCCGTCCTCGGCCTCGACGATCGCGTAGACGCGACCGCTCTTCGCGGCCGATGCGCTGATGCCGACCTTGCCGAGCGTGCCCTTCGGCAGCCCGCGGGCGCGCGACAGCTCGTTCCAGGTGTCGCCGCCGTCATTGCTGCGGAAGATGCCCGAGCCTTCGCCGCCGGAGACGAGCTCCCACGGCCTGCGGATCGCCTCCCAGATCGTGGCGTAGATGATCCGCGGGTTGTTCGGGTCGATGGAGAGATCGACCGCTCCGGCTCGCGCGTTCCGGTACAGCACCCGCTTCCAGGTCTTGCCGCCGTCCTTCGTCCGGTAGACCCCGCGCTCGTTGTTCGAGCCGTGCGCGTGGCCGAGCGCCGCGACGTATGCCGTATCCGGATCGTTCGGATCGACACGGACCTTCCCGATGTGCCGCGTCTTCTCGAGGCCGAGGTGCGACCAGGTCTTTCCCGCGTCCGTCGAGCGGTACACACCGTCGCCATGCGCGACGTTGCCCCGGATGCAGCTCTCTCCCATGCCGGCGTAGATCACGTTGGGGTCCGACGCCGACACCGCGATCGCGCCCACGGACGCGCGCTTGAAGAAGCCGTCCGACACGTTCTCCCAGTACTGGCCGCCGTCACCCGTCTTCCACACCCCACCGCCGGTCGAGCCGAAGTAGAAGGTGTTGCGGTCCTTTGGATCTCCCGCGACCGCGCCGACGCGTCCCCCGCGGAACGGGCCGGCCTGCCGCCATTCGAGCTTGTCGAGAAGACCGGGGGCGGTGCCACTCGAGCGCGTGGAGCGTGCGGGTCGTGCGCGAGGTCGTGCGGCCATGTGGACGAGCCTCCCCAAGAGACGTGATTCGGAGTGAGCCTAGTCGTTCCCCGCGTACTCTGCCGTGAAATGCGTGAGTTCATCGTCGGCATCGCGCGCGCGCTCATCGCGGCGGTCGCCGCCCATCAGTACGTCACTTTGTTCCTCGCGATCTCCGTCGAAGAGGCCGGCGTCCCGTTGCCCGTACCCGGTGACCTCCTCATCGCGTATTACGGCTGGCGAGCGGCGCTCGACCCGGTCGAGACGGTGAAGGTCATCCTCACATGCGCGCTCGCGTCGACCGTGGGGACGCAGGCGCCCTACTGGCTCTCGCGGCGGTTCGGTCGGCGCGTCACGGAGCGGCTCGCGTTCTGGCTCGACATCGACATGAGCAAGGTCGCGGTGCTCTTCGGTTGGGTCGATCGCCACGGCTTCAGGGCGGTCCTGCTCGCGCGGCTCATCCCGGGCCTGCGGGTCGCCGTATCGGTGGTTGCCGGCACCGCGCGCGTGCCGCCGTTCAAGTTCGCGAGCGGCGTGTTCGTCGCCGCGGCGATCTACTGGACGGGCTGGGTCCTGCTGGGCGGGATCCTCGGGCCGCACGTGGTCGACGCGCTCAGCCCGGCGTACCTGCGCGTGATCGCCATCAGCATCCCGGTCGCGTTCGTCGGACTCTTCCTGGTCCGCCTTGCGATCGCGTCACGCCGCAGGCGAAGGAGAGCGCGATCGGCCAGGCAGGGGACCGGCGCTACCAGCGGTGGTACGCGGGGTGGCCGGGCGTGACCGCGACGAAAGTGCCGCGCGACGTCGCGCAGACCTTGCCCCCCGCGCTGAGCTCGGCCTCCACCACCGCGCGATCCGCACCGACCTCGACCGGTACGGCGACGATCTCAATGTCGCCGTCGGTCGGCGTGGGCCGGCGCAGCTTGATCGCGTACTCGGCCGTCACGGTGCACGGCGGCGTCTCCGCGCCGGATCGCTGCATCAGCGCGTGCGTGGCAGTCCAGTTCGAGTGGCAGTCCATCAGGGTGCCGATGACCCCACCCGATAGCGCACCGTCGTAGGCCTCGTGATGCTTTTCGGCGCGCCAGGTGGCCACGACCGCGCCATCCTCGCGAACGCGGCTCTTCACGCGGAGCCCGCGCTCGTTCTTCGGGCCGCAGCCGAAGCAGGTCCCCGCCGGCGCGTAGCGGTCCTGGAGCGCGTCGCTCACGGGCCGAGATTACCGCCTCACCTCGATGTCGTGGCGTCTGGCGCCCGGAGGACTTCTTGCGCGACATGTGCCGATACCCGATAGGGTCCGAGTGGTGCGGCGGAGCTGGTGGCGCGAGGGTGTCTTCTATCAGATCTACCCGCGCTCCTATCAGGACTCGAATGGCGACGGGATCGGCGACCTGCGCGGGATCATCCAACGCCTCGGTCACCTGAACGGCGAGGAAGCGTCCCTCGGGATCGATGCGATCTGGCTCTCGCCCTTCTGTCGATCGCCGATGGCCGACTTCGGCTATGACGTCAGCGACTACCGCGACGTGGATCCGATCTTCGGCACGCTCGCCGACGCCGACGAGCTCGTGCAGGAGGCTCACCGTCGCGGGATCCGGGTGATCGTGGATCTCGTGCCGAACCACACCTCCGATCGCCACCCCTGGTTCGTCGCCGCACGCTCGAGCCGGACCGATCCCAAGAGGGATTGGTACGTGTGGGCCGATCCGGCGAAGGGCGGCGGGCCGCCGAACAACTGGATCGCGGTGTTCGGGCGCAAGCGCTCCGCGTGGACGCTCGACCCGACGACCGGCCAGTACTACATGCACCACTTCCTCCCCGAGCAGCCCGACCTCAACTGGTGGAACGAGGACGTCCGGGGCGCGATCGACGATGTCCTGCGCTTCTGGCTCGATCGCGGAGTCGACGGATTCCGCGTCGACGTCGCGCACAGCCTGGTGAAGGATCAGAAGCTCCGGAGCAACCCGCGCTTTCGCATCGGCGGGCGGCGCAACGTGCGGAACTGGGATCTCGACGAGGTGCACGAGATCCACCGGCGCTGGCGACGGGTCCTCGACGAGTATCCCGAGCGGATGGCGGTCGGCGAGGTCGCTCCGCATGGCGGCCTGCACCGGCTCGTCAGGTATTACGGCAACGACGACGAGCTTCACATGCCGTTCAACTTCCACTTCCTCGAGCAGCCGTGGAGGGCCGAAGCGTTCCGGTCCGTGGTCGAGCGCTGGGAACGGCTCCTGCCGCGACATGCGTGGCCCGACTACACCCTGTCGAACCACGACCGCTCGCGCGCGTCGACGCGCTACGGGCTCCATCGCGCGCGCGCCGCCGCGCTGATGCTGCTCACACTGCGAGGGACGCCCTTCATCTACTACGGCGAGGAGATCGGCATGACCGACGTGCCCATACCACCGGACCGGATCGTCGACGTCGCCGACCGCGATCCCGAGCGCACGCCGATGCAGTGGGATGCGACGCCGAGCGCGGGATTCACTACCGGCGAGCCGTGGCTGCCGGTAAGCGCGGACCACGGCCGCGTGAACGTCGCGGCGCAGCGCGGTGAACCGGGGTCGACGCTGTCGCTCTACCGTCGGCTGCTCCAGCTGCGGCGGGGCTCGCTGGCCCTGCGCCTCGGCAGCTACCGTTCCATCCCCGCACCGCCCGGTGTGTTCGCGTTCGAGCGCGAGGCCGACGGCGAGCGGATCCACGTCGCCATCAACTTCTCGTCAGCCGAACGGTCGGTGCGCCTCCCGGGACCCGGCGAGCTGCTGGTGTCGACGGACGGCCGGCGCGAGCTCGGCGGAGCGCCGGCGAGCCTTGTGCTCAGCCCCGACGAAGGCGTGATCGTGCGAGCAGCAGGCTGATCGCGACCAGGGCGGCGATCGCGATGAGCGCCCACGGCGGAGCCGCCGCGGCCGGCGTGGGACCCAGGCGCAGCACCGCGTAGCCGCGCGCCGGAAGCCCGATCTCCAGACCGTCGCCCACCGCTCGCACGCCGGCCGCGGTCACCGCGAGCGGCTCAGCGACCGCGGACATGAGGCCGAGCGGGCCCAGGGGAACCTGCACCGTGCGCGCGGTCTGATCGGCGTTGAAGGCGACGACGATCCGATCGTCGCCCAGGACCCGTGCGTATGCCGCCGAAGAGCCCTCCGACACGAGCTCGACGAACGACCCGCGGCGGAGCGCGGGTGTGTCACGCCGGAGCAGGGCGAGCCGCTGGAGCAGGTCGCGCGTCGCGGCGTCGCCGCCGGTCCAGGGCATCGAGCGGCGGTCATCGGGGTCGCGCCCGCCCGCCAGCGCGATCTCCGTCCCGTAGTAGAGCACCGGCGTGCCCGGCACGGTGAAGAGGTACGCGAGGGCCTGCGCGAGGCGCGCTCGCGCGTCGGCGTCCGGGGGATCCGCGCCCACGAACCGCGCCACGTCGTGGTTGTCGATGAACGTCGCGCGCATGTCCTCGAGGCCCGGGCCGAGATCCGCGGCGAGGCCCGGGGGCAGCGTCAGCTGGCTGATGTTGCCGCTCCGCGCGAGCCCGATGCCCAGGCTCTCGTACGTCTGGAAGTCGGTGACCGCATCCAGGCCCGCGCCGAGATACGCCGACTGATAGCGGTAGCCGGAGGAGAAGATCTCTCCCAGGACCCAGAACCGCGGATGGCGCGCCTTGAGCGTGCCCACCAGCTCGGCGATGAAGTCCTTCGGCAGGTGGCGCGCGGCGTCGATCCTGAAGCCGTCCACGTCCGTCTCTGCCACGAGCCACAGCGCCCAGTCCTTCAAATACGCGCGGACGATCGGATTCTCCGTGTTGAGGTCCGGGAGTCCGGCCAGCCAGCAGCGCTCGACGCTTCCCTGATCGGCGAAGTTGATCGGGCAATCCTCGTGGAACCAGCCGGCGTGCTGGCCATCCGTGAGCCACGGATGCCGCTGACCGACGTGATTGAGCACGACGTCAAGGACGATCTTGAGCCCGACGGCGTGCGCGCGCGTGACGAGCTCGCGCAGCTTTGACAGATCACCGAGATGCGGATCGACCGCGTAGAAGTCGCTCGTCCAGTACCCGTGATAGCCGCCGGCATCTGCGCCGTCACCGGCGTGATCCAGATCGCCGTCATTCCAAGACCCTTGATGTACTCCAGCTCGTCGATCACGCCCTGAAGATCTCCGCCGTGCCACCAGTCGGCCCGCGCCGGATCGGCATCGCGATCGTTGGAGGGGTCTCCGTTCCGGAAGCGATCGGTCATGACCATGTAGATGGCCTCGTCGCGCCAGTCGGCGGCCGCGGTCAGGCGCGTCTCAGCGGATATCGCGACGCGCGTCGCGGACTGCGCCGGGGCCGCGGTCGCGAGCAGCACGGCGAGCGCCGCGACGGCGCGTAGCGGCATCACGCGCGCACGAGTACCGCGGCGGTGCCCGGATGGATGCGCATCTTGATCGAGCCCCTTCCGCTCACGCGCTCGCCGTGCAGCAGGTCGACCCACGCGCCGTCCAGCGGCAGCTTGATCTCGGTCGGATGCCGGCCGGTGTTGAGCGCGACCACCAGCTCGTCGTCTCTGCGGCCGTACACGCTCTCGAGCGTGCCCCGGGCCGCGCGCCGGTACGCATAGAGACGCCGGTCGTCATCCACGACGAGATCGACGTGCTCGCCCCACGCCAGCCAGGGCCGCTCGCGGCGCGCCCGGATCAGCGTGCGGTACGTCGCGAGGATGTCGTGGTCCCAGTGCCGGGGATCCCATTGCATGCATCGTCGGTTGTCGGGGTCCTCGCCGCCTTCCAGCCCGATCTCGTCCCCGTAGTAGACGAGCGGGGCGCCCGACGCCGTCAGCAGCAGCACGGCCGCCTGCCGCGCGCGGTCGGCGCGTCCCCCGAGCTCGCTGCGCACTCGTGCCGTGTCGTGGCTGCCGAGCAGATGCATCAGCCCCGGCTCGACGGACGGCTCGTAGAGGTGACGGAGCGTGGTCGTGCGCGCGGCGAAGGCGCTCGGATTGATCTGGTCCCGGAGGTAGGCGAGCACGGCGTCGCGCCACGGGTAGTGCATCACAGAGTCGAACTGCGCGCCGTCGAGCCAGCGGATCGCGTCGTGCCACACCTCGCCGACGATGAGCGCGTCGCCCTTCGCGGCCTTCACACGGTCGCGGAACGCGCGCCAGAAGCGATGGTCCACCTCGTTCGCGACGTCCAGCCGCCAGCCATCGATGTCGGCCTCACGGATCCAGCGCTCGCCCACGCTGGTGAGGTACTCGCGCAGCTCGGGGTTCGCGGTGTTGAGCTTTGGATGGTTCGCGTTCTTGTTGGCGAAGGTCTCGTAGTTGACCTCGGCGATGTCCACCGGAAACCCCTGGATCCTGAAGAACCAGTCACGGTACTGGCTGTCCTCACCGCGCTCGCGCACGTCGCGGAACGGCGGCCACTCGTGGCCGCTGTGGTTGAACACGCCATCGAGAAGAACGCGCATCCCGGCGGCGTGCGACTCGGCGACGAGCGCCTTGAGGTCCTCCGCGGTCCCGAACCCGGGATCCACCTCGTCGTAGCTCGCGGGGTCGTACTTGTGGACGGACGGGGCGGTGAAGACCGGCGTGAGGTAGATGCAACCGACGCCCAGATCGGACATCCATCCCAGGTGCTGCCGCACGCCGGCGATATCGCCGCCGAAGAAGGATGTCCCCGTCGGTTTCTCGCCCCATGGACGCACCCAAGACGGGTCGATGGATGGATCGCCGTTGGCGAAGCGGTCCGGGAAGACCAGATAGAAGGTCGTCCCCAGCACCCAGGGCGGCAGGGCGAAACGGTCGATCGGCTGGTCGTACGGATAGAAGAAGTAGCCGACGTAGAACGCACTCTGCGGCGGCTTGTCGGAGAAGCCCTGCTCGGAGAGGAACGAGGGATCGCCGACCTTGCCGCGCAGCTCGAAGAAGTAGCGCAGCCGCGACGTCGGCACCGGAAGAACGGCGGTCCAGTAGTCGCGGACGCCGTCGGTGGCCTCGCGGCGAAGGTAGAGCTTCGACTCCGCGCCGAACTCGTACTTGTCGGCGAAGTGGCAGATGACCTCGGTGAGGTCGTCCTTCTCCGCGGTCAGCCGCACGTAGAACCGCTCACCGGCCAGCGGCTGGATGTAGGGCGCCCGTGCGCGGTGCTGGACCGCGGCCAGTCGCAGGGCGTTAGCCCTTGACGCCGCCGACCGTGAGCCCGCCAACGATGTATCGCTGGAGCGAGAAGTACACGACCGACACAGGGAGCGCGACGAGGATCGCCATCGCGGAGAACTTCGACCACGGCGTATTGCCGGCGTACTGGCCGGTCATGCCCCAGAGGGCCATCGAGAGCGTGAAGTTCTCCGGGTTCGTGAGGAATTGCCACGAGAGCACGAACTCCGTCCAGCCCGTGAGGAATCCCAGGAATGCGGTCACCGCGAGCGCAGGCGTGGCGAGCGGCAGCATGATCCGAAGGAACGTCTGCGTGGAGTTCGCGCCATCGAGCATCGCCGCCTCCTCGAGCTCCTTCGGGATCGTGTCGATGTAGCCCTTCAGGTTCCAGATCGCGAACGGCAGAGCGCCCGAGATCAGCGCGAGTCCGACGCCGAGCAGCGAGTTGCGCAGGTTGAACGAGGCGTCGCCGACCTCGAGCTGGATCTTGTTCAGCAGCACGAAGAGCGGCGCGACCGCGGCCACGGTCGGGACCATGAGGACGGCGATGACTGCGAGCATGAGCGCCTGGCGCGCAGGAAAGCGGAACCGCGAGAACGCATAGGCCGCGGTGACACCGAACGCGAGCGATCCGACCGACGTCATGACGGCGAGGATGAAGCTGTTGAACACGAGCTGCGGCAGCGTCACCGGGTTCGAGGTGGGCTTGGCGAGCACGTCCGTGAAGGCCTGCAGCGATGCGCCCGGTGGGATGAGCGTGAGCTCGGTCGGGCGTGAGATGTTGCGCGGGTCGAGCGACATGCTCACGATCCAGACGAGCGGGAACAGCACCGTGAACGCGATGAAGATGAGCAGCGCCTGGAGCAGCAGCTGCTTCACGAAGCCGCTGGTGCGGCGCCGCCTCACGACCGCCGTCGCCACGCGCGGCCGCTCGCCGACGCCGGGAAGGCTGATCGCGGACGGTCCTGCCATCTGTCTAGACATAGGACTCCGTCGCCTTCGTTATTCGGTTGGTCAGAATCGTGAGGATGAGCAGGATGAGCATCGTGTAGATGCCGAACGCCGCGGCCACGCCGTACAGCCGATTTTCGTTCACCAGCCGGAACGCGGTGGTGATGAGGATCTCGGTCTGCCGCAACGGCCCACCACCCGAGACCATGTAGATGAGATTGAAGAGGTTGAACGTCACGATGAGGCCGTACATCGCCGCCGGGATCATCGCGGGGCGGAGCAGCGGAAGGGTGATGCGCCAGAACTGCTGAACACCCGACGCGCCGTCGATGGACGCGGCCTCGTAGTACTCCTTGCTGATGCTCTGGAGAGCGCCGGTCGCGACGATCGTCATGAACGGCCAGCCGAGCCAGATGTTCGTGATGAGCAGCGCGAAGTACGAGAGCGGGAGTGGGAGCCAGGAGATCGGGGGGTCGATCTGATCGATCCAGCGGATGTGGAAGTGGTCGGGGGTGATCCCGAAGAGACCGCCGACCGCCGCCAGGCCCTGGTTGATCGCGCCGTAGTCGGCGTCGAACATGTTCTTCCAGACCGTGGCGACGACGAGCGTCGGGATGACGATCGGCAGGATGAAGATCGCGCGATAGAAGCCGCGGAACCACAGCCCCTTCGAGTTGAGCAGAACGGCGATGAGGATCCCGACGCTTACGTGGAAGACGACGTTCGAGGCCGTCCAGAAGAGGTTGAATCCCAGCATGCCCCAGAAGTTGAAGTTCGCGATCTGCGGCATGTTGTTGGTGATGAGGTCGATGAAGTTCTGAAAGCCGACCAAGTTCGGTGCCGGGGCGTCGAGGCGGAGGTTGCGCAGCCCGTAGTCGGTGAACGACATCCAGAACTGGAACAGGATGGGCCAGTACGTGATGAAGGTCATCACGATGAACGCCGGGAGGATGAAGAGATAGGCCGTGAGCCACGGCGGGCGCCCGGCGCGGCGCGACCCGGCCGGCTGGTCCAGCTTCGCCTGATCGATCGACGCGCCTACGACAGAGGCCATGGCTCCTCCGAGAATGATGCTCGGGGGAGCGCGCTCGCGCACGCTCCCCCGGACGGCTACTTCTTGTTCGCCTTGTTCATGGCCGCACACGCCTCGGTGATGCCGGTCTTCGCGTCGGCCT
This sequence comes from Candidatus Limnocylindria bacterium, assembly GCA_041486085.1. Taxonomy (GTDB): domain Bacteria; phylum Chloroflexota; class Limnocylindria; order P2-11E; family P2-11E; genus CF-39. The sequence goes on from JBGPKU010000044.1 coordinate 9,325, forward strand.
TGCCTTCCATGATCTTGGTGACCGCGTCACCGAATGGTCCCCAGTAGTTGCCGAACTCGGCGGTCTGAGGACGGGCGAAGCCGGTCGCCGAGGCGTCGGAGAACGACTTCACGAGCGGGTCGGTGACGGTGACGTCGGTGCGCACCGGCACGTCACCGGCAACATCCGCGTAGACCTTCTGCCCCGCCGCGTCGGTGAGCGCGAGCGCCAGTGCGATCGCACCATCGACGTTCTTTGCGCTCTGGTTGATGTACCAGCCGTCGACCCCCGTGAGCGGACCGGCTTTGCCCTTCGGGCCCGCCGGGATCGGCGCTACGCCGAGCTTGGCGCCCAGGTCCTTCTTGTAGTCACCGAGGACCCAGGGGCCGTTGATGATCATGTCGACCTGACCCTGGCGGAACGACGTGTCGGCACGCCCGCCATCGGTCTCGAACTTGCCGCCGGCCGTCTTCAGCGCGAGGTTGTATGTGAAGGCGTCGATCCAGCCGGTCGTGTCCGCGACGCACTTGCCGCTGCCATCCATGAGCTGCCCGCCGAACGCGGTCGACCAGCCGAACATGTGATAGGCGTTCTCGTTCTGCACGAGCGTCTTGCCTGCCTTGAGCATGGTCATCAGCTCGTCCGTCGTCTTCGGCGGCGTTGGGACCTTGTCCTTGTTGTAGTAGAGCGCGACGGCCTTGAACAGCATCGGCACGCCGTACAGCTTGCCGTCCACCTTCAGGCCATCGATGCCGAGCTGCGCCACGTTGCCAAGCTTGCCCGCGAGCTTCGCGTCGAGAGCGAGGAGCAGATTCGCACGGACCTCGTTGCCGAGCTCGTCGTTCGGCGCGGTGAAGAGGTCCGGACCGCCACCCGTGGCGGCCTCGGTCTGGAACTTGTTGAAGACCTGGTCGAAGGGGATCTGGAGCACCGTGATCTTGGCGTCCGGATTGTCCTTCTTGATCTTGTCGATCAGCTGAGTGAGCGCGGCTTCTTCAGAGCTACCGGTCCCGTACGCGTGCCAGAGGGTGATGTTGCCCTTGATGGAGCCCGCGGCCACCCCGCCCGTGCTCGGGGTCGTGCCGCCGCCACACGCGGCCGCGACCATGAGCGCGATGGAGAGGAGCGCGATCGCTTTCAGTTTCATGCTCTTTCCTTCAGTCCTGTTCTTGTGATCGGTCGAGGTCGACCTTAACGCGTTGCTGCCCGGACCACGTCTGGTCTTCGATACGTTCCTCCCCTCCCCACGTGCGGCACGCGCGCGTCGCGCGCGGCGACAGTCGATCCACGCAGAATGAGCTCCGTCGGCAGAACGATGCGTTCGCGCGGGCCACCCTCATCCAGCTCGCGGATCAACAGGCGCGTCGCGGTGCTGCCCTTCTCGTGGATCGGCTGATGCACCGTGCTCAGTGGGGGCAGGCTCTCGGCCGCGAGCGGCACGTCGTCGAACCCGATAACCTCGAGGTCCTCGGGCACACCGAGGCCGAGGCGGTGCGCCGCGCGGATCGCGCCGAGCGCCATGATGTCGCTCACGGCGAGGACCGCCGTCGGGCGGAGACCGGCGGCCCACGCGACGCTGAAGGCTTCGTCGCCGCCATCGAGAGTGACGAACGCGCGGACGACATGATCGTCTTTGAGCGCGACCTTGTGTTTCGCGAACGCCTTGCGGTAGCCGCGCAGACGGCGGCCACGCACGCCGAGATCCTTGTCGAGCTCGTCCGGAGGTGCGTGGAACGTCAGGACGAGGATGTGGCGGTGTCCCCTCGAGAGCAGCAGGTCCGCCGCGGCGTACGCGCCGCCCTCGTCGTCGACGTTCACGGAAGACGCGCTCTCCGCGTCGCCGTCCACGATGACGAAGGGAACGCCACGCTTGCGGAGCGGCGCGACCTCGGCATGTTTCTCGTCGAGTCCGATGATCACGAAGCCATCGACCGGGGCCGCGGCGATCGCGCGCTCGAGCGAGCTCTCCAGTGGCGAGAGCGTCAGCAGGCTGATGCCGCGCTCGTCGGTGACGCTTCCGATGCCCTCGAGCACCGCGGCGAAGAACGGATTTGCGAACACCGACGCGATCGGCTGCGGGAAGAGCACGCCCAGGACGCCGGCGCGCCGCGATTGCAGCGCGCGGGCATGAGGGTTCGCCGCGTAGCCCAGATCCTTGGCCGCTGCGAGGATGCGCTCGACCGTGGTCGCGCGAAGACGCCCCGGGTCGTTGAACGCGTTGGAGACCGCGGCCATCGAGACGCCGGCCTTCTCGGCCACGTCGCGGATCGTCACCCGCCTACCCAGCTGGCCCTCCCCGTGAAACCTTTTACTGAAAGGTTTCACAAAGGGGATTCTGCTTATTGCCGCCCGGCTGTCAAGAGGGAGGAAAGACCTCGCGCCGCGAAAGTCGGCGGACCTAGCGGACGTCGATGATCCAGAACACGCCCTGGTCTTCCAGCCACACGGTGCCGTCGATGACCGGACGCAGGTTCAGGCGATAGACCCCACGCGCTGGAGGCGCGCGCACCTTGAACCGGAACTCCGCGACCTGGCCGGGCAGGACCGTCGCGGCGGTCGTCGTGGCGATGCGGTCGTCCCACAGCCAGTCCGCTGCCATGCCCAGACGGTACGGCGACTTGTCGTCGCCGTTGAGTCCGAGGTTCGCCTGGCGCCCCCAGGTCCCGCGCTGCCACGTCTCGGTGCCGTCATTCGAGAAGCGGATCCAGAAGTCCGCAACGGAGCCGGGCGACATGATCAGATAGTCCGACTGGCCCTGCCAGGTGGAGTGCCATCCGGCTTTGAGTCCTTGGTTGCGCGCGACCGGCGTCACGCGACTCGAATTCGGATCGATCATCAGCGACGACGCATCCACGGCCTCGAACGCGCCCGCGGGGATCCGCTTGAGCTCGCTGATGAGCGGATCGCTCCAGCCCGATGAGACCTGACCTTGGAAGAACCAGTTCGAGCCGTTGTCCGCGAGGATCAGCCCATACATCTGCATCGCGGTGAGGACGACCTGGGTCTGCGGACCGAATCCGGCGAACGAGAAGCCCGCCTTGAGGCGGAAGCGCGCGCCCATCGGCGGAAGCGACGCGTCACTCGCCGCGCCGGCCTGGTGGCGCGCGGGCCACACGAAGGTCCGGTCGGTGCGCTGCGCGGTGAAGCGGATGGCGTGATCGACGAATCCGCGCGCGACCTCGTCGTATCGAAGGACGCCCGGCCAGATCGGCAGACCCGCGGCGTCGGCGCTCGTCCAGCCCGATGGACGGAGGTCGTGCTTCTTCAGATCGAAGACCGCGCCCGATCCCGCGATCGGGCGGCCGCTGTTCCATGACGCGGCGAAGAGCTCGTAGAGGAGGCAGGTGTCTCGGTTGAGCATGAACGCATGCGCGTCGGAGCCGGCCTCGATCGGCGTGGCTGCGGTGAACGGATAGGTGACGTTGTCGCTCTCGCCGGCGTAGTCGAAGGTGAGTCGGGTCGTCGGCGTGGCGTTGTCGACGACCTGCAGCTGGTACCCGTACGGACCGCCGAAGTCGGGGTGAAGCAGGCGCGATGTGCCGCCCATGTTGGCGAGCCACGCATCCGACATCGGGTGCACGGGCATCTGCTGCACGTTGGAGTGCCAGACGTCGTCGTCGGGATAGATCGGGCAATTCGGCGCATCGGGCATCGACGACGCGCGCGCCGATCCGCTCGACGGAAGCATCCCGGCGAGGGCGACCATGATGCCGAGAAGGAGCGAGGCCATCCGATGCATCGCTTCCTTCAACGAGCGACCGGGTCATTTGCTCCGAAAACGGCAAAGCCCTTGACGGGTGAACGGACGTTCCATATCGTCCTCGGCCTCATGAGAACATCCGTTCGGTTCCCCGCCCGCACCAGCCTGGAGCAGATCCTCGACGGCCTGGCCTCGGACCGCGCGTTCCAGGAGATGGTCACGCGCTGGGAGCGCATCCCCGCGCGGCCCGCTCGGTATGCCGCGTTCCCAGAGTGGCTCGACGGACGGATCTCGGCCGCGCTTCGCCGCCGCGGGATCGAAGAGCTCTACTCGCATCAGGCCGCGGCGCTCGAATCGACGCACGCCGGCCGCCACACCGTCGTCGTCACGCCGACGGCCTCGGGCAAGACCCTCTGCTACAACCTGCCGGTCCTCGACGCGATCGCGAAGGATCCGACCGCTCGAGCGCTCTACATATTCCCGACGAAGGCCCTGGCGCAGGACCAGCTGGCCGAGCTCGAGCGTGTCTCCACGGACATCGACATCGAGCTCAAGACATACACCTACGACGGCGACACACCGCCCGCCGTGCGTGCCGCGATCCGGAGCGCCGGGCACGTCGTCATTACCAATCCCGACATGCTCCACACCGGGATCCTTCCCCATCACACCAAGTGGGTGAAGCTCTTCGAGAACCTCCGCTACGTCGTCCTCGACGAGCTGCACACCTACCGCGGGGTCTTCGGCAGCCACGTCGCGAACGTCCTCCGCCGCCTGCGCCGCATCTGCGAGTTCTACGGATCGCATCCGGTGTTCATCTGCACGTCGGCGACGATCGCGAACCCTGAGGAGCTCGCGCGCCGCCAGATCGAGGACGACGTGATCGTGATCGACGAATCCGGCGCGCCGCGCGGCGAGAAGGTCCTCGTGTTCGTCAACCCGCCGGTGGTCAACCGCAACCTCGGGATCCGTCAGAGTGCCCTGCTCACCGGGCGCGACATCGCGGCGACGCTCCTCGCCTCCGGCGTGCAGACGATCTCTTTCGCGCGCTCGCGCGTGCCGACCGAGCTGCTGCTCACCTACCTGCGCGCGCGCTTCCCGCAGCCGCAGTGGCCATCCGATCTGGTCCGCGGGTACCGCGGCGGCTATCTGCCGTCGGAACGCCGAGCCATCGAACGCGGGCTGCGGGACGGCTCGATCCGCGGTGTCGTGTCGACAAACGCGCTCGAGCTCGGCATCGACATCGGCGCGCTCCAGGCGGCTGTGCTCGTCGGATATCCGGGGACGGTGGCGTCGACGTGGCAGCAGATGGGGCGCGCCGGCAGGCGAGAGGATCTGTCGGCCGCCTTCCTCGTCGCCACGTCGTCGCCCACGGACCAGTACGTGGTGCAGCATCCCGAATACGTCCTGGACCGGTCTCCGGAGGCCGGCCTCGTGAACCCGGACAACCTCCACGTGCTCGTGCAGCACCTCAAATGCGCTGCGTTCGAGATACCGTTCGGGCAGCGCGAACGCTTCGGCACCGAGGACACACCCGGCGTGCTCGCGTATCTGGGCGAGCAGGGCATCCTGCACGAGTCCCAGGGCAAGTACCACTGGTCGGATCAGGCATTCCCAGCAGAGGCGATGTCGCTGCGGACCGCGACGAACGACAACGTGGTCATCATCGACACAACTGGGACGGCCGCGATGAGGATCGGATCCGAGTATCAGGCGGGGAGTGCCCGCGTGATCGGCGAGGTCGACCGCTTTGCCGCGCAGGTGCTCCTGCACGAGCAGGCCATCTACCTCCACCAGTCGAAACAGTTCCAGGTGGAGCGGCTCGACTGGGAGAACGCGAAGGCCTATGTGCGAGAGGTCAAGGTCGACTACTACACCGACGCCGGCCTCGCGGTGCGCATACGCGTGATCGACGAGTTCGAACAACGCGTGGGGCAGCGCGGCGGGGTCTCCGCGAGCGGGAACCGCGAGCGGGGTTCATTCGAGCTCGCCCACGGCGAGGTCCTCGTCTCGACGCTCGCGACCGTCTACAAGAAGCTGACGATGTTCACGCACGAGAACGTCGGCTGGGGAAAGATCTTTCTGCCCGAGCAGGAGCTGCAGACGACGTCGTTCTGGTGTGCGCTCGCCGAGCGCGCCGTCGCGGGCTGGCCGAAGGAGCGCGTCGAGGTCGCGCTCGCCGGCCTCGGCAACCTCTTGCATGGCCTGGCCCCGCTGTTCTTGATGTGCGACCCGCACGACCTGGGTCTGGCGGTCGAGGTCCGGTCTCCCCATACCGAGCGCCCGACGATCTACCTCTTCGACATGACGCCCGGCGGCATCGGTTTCTCCGAGCGCCTGTTCAAGAGCGCGGGGTCGCTGTTCGACCGGGCGCGCGAGCATCTCCAGGCCTGCGGCTGCGGTACCGGCTGCCCCGCCTGCGTCGGTCCGGCTTACGCGCTCGGCGCCGATGTCCGCGAGTCCGTCGCGCACCTGCTCTCACTCGCGTGAGCGTGCTCTCCGCATGAACGATCTCAGAGCGCGGATCACGCGGATCGTGGAACGCGATCGCGCGCGTGCGGCGCGATCGTCGGCCGGAGAGCCGCGCGCGGAGCCTTCGAGCGAGCGCCTGCGCCCAGCCGGCCACGGCCGCGACGCGCTGCGTGAACTGCGGGCCGGCGCAGCCAGCGGCGAGCGACAGGGCTCCGCGGCGGCCGTCGGGCTGAACGAGTCGCGCGGCGCGCCATACGAGGTGCGCGAGCGGCGGATCGCCGTCGACGATCTCGGTCTCGAGATCGTCGGAAGGGGAGCGTGCGATCCGCTCCTCTTGGCACACCTCGGTCTCAAGGGAGAGCCGCCATCGGCCTGGGGTGACGTGCTGTTCCTCGACACCGAGACGACGGGTCTGGCGGGGGGAACGGGAACCTATGTCTTCCTCATCGGGCTCGCGCACATCGCGGACGGCGAGCTCATCCTGCGCCAGCACCTGCTTCGGGATCTCGGCGCGGAGTCGGAGTTCGTCGAGCATCTGAAGGCGCAGCTCGATCCCTTCCGCGCGTGCGCGTCGTACAACGGCAAGACGTTCGATCTGCCGCTCCTGCGCACGCGCTTCGTCATGGCGATCCGAAGCGAGCTCACGGTCGACGAGTCACATCTCGATCTCCTGCATCCCGCACGGCGCCTTTGGAAGGATCGCTTCGGCTCGACCACGCTGCGCCAGCTCGAAGAGAGCGTCCTCGACGATGGCCGCGTGGCCGACATCCCGGGATCCCAGATCCCCGACGCGTACTTCCATTACCTCCGCAGGGGCGACGACGCGATCATCGCGCCGGTCCTGGAGCACAACGCGCGTGACGTCATCTCGCTCGTCCGCATCGCCGATCATGTCGCGCGCGCGGTCCTCGCGGCGCGCACCGGGCGCGCGCCGTCGCATGCGCCCGCGGCGTACGCGCTCGCGCGCGTGTTCGAGCGGACCGGCGAGCTGGACGCGGCGTTCGCGTGCTACGAGAGCGCGTACTACGACGGCGACATCGTGCTGCGCATCAAGCTCGCGCTCCTGTATGCACGGGCACTCGAGCGCCGAGGCGATGTGGTGCGCGTCGTGCGTATGCTCGAGACGCTCCTCGACCTTGGTCTGGGTTCGCCGCGCTGGCGCGAGCAGGCCGAGGCGCGCATCAGACGCCTTACGCGGAGGAAGACATGGCAGGCGGCGCTCGCGACGGCCTCGTGATCCACCCGATCACAGCGGATCGGCTCGCGGACTTCGAGACACTGATGAAAACGAACAGCATCACGGGTAGCTGCTGGGACATGTTCCCGCGGCGTCTCAACGCGGACGGCGCATCGCGGCGCGCGTACTGGGGCGCCAAGGCGGTGGCGCCGGGCGAGGGCAATCGTCGCGACGCGGCGACGCTGATCCGAAAGGGCTGGCCGTTCGGTCTCATCGCCTACGAAAGCGGAACGCCGGTCGGCTTTCTCTCAGCGGGCCCGCGCACGGCCTATCCGCGCGTCGATGCCTCGAAGGTGACGCCGCCGGTCGACGACGTGCCGGTCTGGGTCGTCCCGTGCCTCTACGTGAAGCGAGCGAACCGCGGCCGCGGGGTGACAACGGCGCTGCTGCGCGCCGCCGTCGGCTACGCGGCGAAGCAGGGTGCCACAGCGGTCGAGGGATATCCGCGTTCGGACAGTGCCCGGCGGGTGGCGAGCGAGTCGGCGTGGTTCGGGACGGAGGCGCAGTTCCGCCGCGCCGGATACACCATCGTGCGCGGCGTGCGGAAGGACCTGCCGCGCGGCTGGGCGCCGCGCGTCACTATGCGAGCCAGATGCATGTCAACGCGCCGACCGAAGACCTCGTCGGCCTCGCCGACGCGCTCTCGCGCCGCGAGCTGAGCAGCGCCGAGGTCGTCGATCGGGCTCTGGCCCGTTACGAAGAGACCGACCCGAGGATCCACGCCTTCAGGTGGCTCGACGCGCAACGCGCCCGCGATCTCGCACGCGCCTCGGACGAACGGCGACGGTCGGGGTCGGCCTTTGGCCGGCTCGAGGGCATCCCGATCGGTGTGAAGGACATCTTCGACACGGCCGGCATCCCGACGGAGAACGGCAGCGCGATCTTCGCGGGCCGCGTTCCGGATCGCAGCGCGGCGGCCGTGCGGGCGGCCGAGGCCGCGGGCGCGATCGTGCTCGGAAAGACCGTGACCGCGGAGCTCGCCTTCATGACGCCGGGGCCGACCCTTAATCCGTGGGACCTGAGGCGGACGCCAGGCGGATCGTCGATGGGCTCCGCGGCCGCGGTGGCAGTTGGCGTCGTCACGGCGGCGATCGGGTCGCAGACGAACGGTTCGATCATCCGACCCGCGGCGTTCTGCGGCGTCGTCGGATACAAGCCGACGGTGGGACGGATAAGCCTGGATGGCGCGTTCGAGTTCGCGCACACGCTCGATCACGCCGGGGTGCTCGCTCGGAGCGTCCGTTCGGCTGGTCTGTTCGCGGCGATCCTGGCCGGCGACAGCGAGCGCGTTCCGCACGCAGATGAGTCCCATGTGCCGCGCTTCGCCGCCCTGCGCACCAGCGAGTGGGAGCACGCCAGCGACGCGATGAAGGAGCGCTTTCAAGCGGATCTCGATCTTCTCGCGATCGACGGCGGACCGGTCGAGTGGCCGGCGCCGCCAGACGGGCTCGACGACGCACCTGAGATCCTGCGGACGGTGATGTATTACGAGGGCGCGCGGGCCGTCCTGCCAAGGATCGCGCGGCGGCCCGAGCTCGTGAGCGCGTTCGCGCGCGAGCGCTTGGGGGAGGGAGCGCGCATCTCCGATCTCGCGTATCGGCTGGCGATGCGCCAGCGCGACGCGCTCATCGCCACGTTCGCCGACTGGGCCGCACCGTACGATGCGATCCTCACGCCGCCCACCACCGGCGAGGCGCCGGCGGCGGACACGACCGGCGATCCGCGCTTCTGCTCGCGCTGGTCGCTGCTCGGCGCACCTGCTGTCACGATCCCGACCGGCCTCGGACCGACCGGCCTACCGCTCGGACTGCAGCTGGTCGCGTCCCCCGGCGACGACGCGCGCCTGCTCCGCGCGGCGATGTGGGCAGAGGTGGTCCTGCCCGCGCCGGGTGGACCGCCGATCTGACCCCGCAGCGCCGGATCCCTACCAGCCCGGCGTGAGAGCTCCGGCGCTGTCCTTCCAGTACGGTGCCCAGACGAGGAAGACCGCTGCGACGTCGATGTTCGACTTCGTCGGCCGGAGCGCCAGCGAGTCCATGCCCGTCACGCGCTGCTCGATCTCGGCATTGAGCGACTCGAGATCGCGCTGGGCGGCCGCGACGTCCTCTTTGGCGCGGGCCACGTCCTGCTGCTGCTCCATCGCGCGACCGGCGCCGCGCGCCGCGGTCGTCGCGCGACCAAGCGTTGTCGCGCTGAGCGCTTTTCGTCCCATGAGCGCCCCGAGGACAGTGGCCCCGACGGAGATGGCCGTCTGCACCTGGGCGGTGCGCGCCTGTCCCTGCTCGCGCTCGACGACCTGCTGCGCGTTGCGCATCTTCTCCTCGATCCGCTGGATCTTCGGGGCGTAATCCGCGCGCAGCCTCGTAACGAGAGCGTCGCGCTGTTCGCGGGCAGCCTGTCGCATGTCCAGCGTCGCGTTTCGATACAGCCACGCGGCGAGATCCTTGCTCCATGCGCCGTACGCGCGCGCGCTCACCGCCCCGGGCGGCACAGTGCCGAACGAGGCACCCGCCGACGGCTCGTTGCCGAGGTCGGTCATGTTGATCTCGAGCGGCTGGCCCTTGTCCCAGTCGACCGCCGACGCTCCGTCGCCGAGTGGCGCGACCCGCGTGACGTCGTTCGCGACATCGATGCCCTTCTTCGCATCCGCGAACCGCACTTTCGCCGCGCCGTACGCCATTGGCTGGTAGACCAGGCTCGAGCCCGACGGTCCGGCGCGCTCGGGGATGAAACGTTGGACCACGTCGGGTGGGAGCGACGGACGCTGATCCGTGGCCGCACGCGCCGTGACTGGTGCCGCGGCGACAGGTGCGCGGTCGCCGACGAGCAGCTTGATCTGCTCGCGCGTCAGGGGACCGCGGAGATAGGACATCGCCCAGCGTGATTCGAACACCACCGGCGCATCCTCATGCACGTTGTTCATGAGGAAGATGCGGTTGCCAAGACCCGCGAGGAGCTCACCGGCGCTCGCCTTGTCGAACTTGGAGCTTTGCGCGGCAGCGGCGCCCTCCAGGCCCTCGAGGACGCGCTGCTTGTCGCGCTCGGTCTGCAGCCGTCCCAGGAACCACGTCCCCGCATTGGACAGCCCCTTGTAGTCAATGTCGACGGGGTTCTGTGTCGCGAGGACCATGCCGACGCCGAAGGCGCGAGCCTGCTTGAGAAGCGTCAGCATCGGGCGCTTCGACGGTGGCTCGGCGACGGGCGGAAAGTATCCGAAGATCTCGTCCATGTAGACGATCGCGCGCAGGCTCGTCGTCCCGGATTGCACGCGTGTCCAGCTGAGGATCTGGTCCATCAAGAGCGCCACGAAGAACATTCGCTCCGGATCCGACAGATGCGCGATCGAGAACACGCTCACTCGCGGCTTCCCTTCCGTGGTGTGGAGAAGCCTTGCGATGTCGAGCGGCTCGCCCTGCAGCCATGTCGCGAAGCTCGGCGAAGCGAGGAGGTTGTTGAGCTGCATCGCGAGGGCGAAGCGATCTTTCGATGGGAAGAACGACTCGACGTCCATGACGCCTATCCGAGTGACGGACGGTTTCTGGATCTGCGCGATGAGGGATGCGAGATCGAGATCCTGTCCGGCAGCCCAGGCGGTCGACAGCAGTGTCGAGACGAGGATGTGTTCGCGGCTGCGGACCGGATCCGCGTCGATGCGGAGGAGGCCGAGGAGGCTGGTCGAGACGGTCGACGCCCGCTCCTGCAACAGCTCACCGTCATCGCGGATCGCCTGAGGCGGCGCGGCGAACGACGAGAGGACCGAGACCGGGATGCCCGCGGTGGAGCCCGGTGTGTAGATCGCGAAGTCCGCGGCGTCGCGCAACCGCTTGATGCGGTCCTTGTCCTCGCCCCAGCTCGCGAGACCGTCACGCCAGACCTGGGCCTGCTGTTCGGCGTACTGGTCGGGCGTCAGTCCCCTCTTCTGCCCATCCTCCTCGTTGATCCAGGGACGGAAATCCGACGGACTCAGCTCGGGGAACGTGAGCAGGATGTTCGTCAAGTCGCCCTTGGGATCGATCGCGATGGCTGGCACGCCATCGAGCGCCGCTTCCTCGAGCAGCGCGATGCACAGCCCGGTCTTGCCGCTGCCGGTCATGCCGACACAGACGGCGTGGGTCACCAGGTCCTTCGAGTCGTAGAGCAGGACGCCGGGCTTGGGCCGCTTCGTCTCGAGGTCATAGGGCCGCCCGAGGTAGAACGCACCGAGCTTCTCGTAGTCGGCCGCCTGCGGCGGCTGCCACTGATCGGCGGGGCTCGCGCCGCTGTGCTGCTTCTCGCGGTCAGGGGCCTTCGGTTCGCGGGCCATCGCGGCACCTCCAACGGGCGTCTGGGGTCTGTCCATTTTGCGCCAACCGACGTCTAGCTCCGATACTCCTTCGAGCGGTCCGTCCCGTTCGCGAGTCGCGCAAGATCGAGCGCCAGCTCGACCGCCTCCGCTGGTGTCTTCGCGAAGTGGAGCTCAGCCCGGTGTGCTTCGTCCAGATGCTTGCCCTCGTATGCGATGTCGCGGATGCGGTCGCTCCAGCCGCCGGTGCCCTCGAGGATGACCGTGGGCTTGTCCTCGTACGCGACGGTGAGCTCGTTCAGCGTCCCGATCCCGCCCGAGATCATGATCACGGCGTCCGACGAACGAACGACGAGCGTGTTACGCATCCATCCCATGCCCGTCGTGAGCGCGACGTCGACGTACGGATTGGCGTCGCGCTTGTCGAAACCCGGCAGGATCCCCACGACCAGGCCGCCCGCGCTCTTGGCGCCGCGGCTCACGGCCTCCATCACGCCCGAGAGGCCGCCGCTGATCACGACCGCCCCGCGCTTCGCGAGGAGGCGCCCGACCTCCTCACCGGCCGACATCGCCTGAGGCAGCACCGGGTCGCTTGGATCGCGTGCGCTCTTGCCGATGATCGCGATCACGAGGGCTCGCGTCATCGGAGCCGCCAGAAGTCTTTGTCGAAGCCGAGCTGCGCGAAGAGCGCCTCAGCCTCCTCGACCGTGTGCCGACGCCAGCCCGGCGCGAGCTTCTTCACGTACCACGCTCGCGCGAGACGTGCGGCCTGATCGAGGGTGATCACCTGGGACGAGTCGCCGCGACGCGATCGGCCCGCATGCTCCTCCGACCGGAAGAGACGCATCGTGCTTCAGGTGAAATGGATGTCCGTCCAGAAGTCCACCGCGCGAACGCCGATGTTCAGCACCGCCCCGCCGTTGGACACAGCCGTGCCGTCACGGTCGACGTCGATCACGATGCGGTCGCCGCAATCCGCGCAGGAGGTCTCGACCGTTCCCGCGGCGCCGAGCGCGGCGGGGATGCCGAGGGCAT
>JBGPKU010000045.1:0-21835 GCA_041486085.1 Candidatus Limnocylindria bacterium
ATGAGTACGTCGTTCATCTTGATGTGAATGAAGTCGACCTGTTGCATTCCGCCGGCCTTGCGGCAGGTGATGGTCGCCTCCTTGATGTGCTCGCCGGTCGCGCACTTCATGAACAGGGTCGGCGACGCCTTGGAGACCCTCGAGGTGAAGTGGAAGTCTTGGAACTGCACCTTGCCGGACCCGCCACCACCTCCGGCCGAGAAGCTGCCGCTCTGGCTGGCGCCCCAGCTGTAGGAGTCGACCTCGATCTCCTTCGGATGCTGTTTGTCCGTGGACTCGCCCTCGATGCCCTCGATCTTCAGGAACATGTCTACTGCCACATTGCCCTCCTAATCCAGGAGCGTGAGCAGGAGCTCGGCCTTGCCGTCCCCGCCCAGCCCGTAGGTGTCTTGACGCGCGAGATAGCTGCCGCGCGCGCCGGCATACGTGCCGGTGCCGCCGACGATCGCGTAGCTCCGCTCGCGTCCGCCACCCACGCCGACCCCGACGATCGTGCCGCCCGGGAGCGAGAGCGTGTGGATCTCGAAGCTGCCGACGCCTTCGCCGGTGATCTGGAACGGCGAGTTCACACCGACGTTCTGTGAGAAGAACTCGCCCATCTTTTCTCCGGACGGACTCAAGAGCTCGCCATAGACCGAGTACTGATCACCCTTGCCGGGGAGCGCCGCCTTCGCCGTGTCGACGTGCCAACCGCGACCGACGAATCGCACCGTCCGGGGCGCGCTCGCGGTTGAGCTGGCGCTTGCCGACCTCGGCGAGGACTGTGTGCCCGCGACGACAGCGATCGCTGCGACCGACGCGGCGCCGATCGCGCCGCGCTTGAGGATCGTTCGCCTGCCCGCACTGGGAACGCTTGTAGCCATACCCGACCTCCCTCTTGTGAGCGCACGCTGGCGACCGCGGGAGGGGATGTCAAGTCTGTGTCAGGGTATTCACCTCTTGTTCCCCACGGCTTCGCCCTCCGCGCGCTCGAGGAATCCCATTCCGTAGAGGCGTCGCGCCAAAGTCGCACCCGCCGTCATGAACTTCGAACGGTCCGCCCCGGCGATACCGCCCGCAGTCGCGGCCGCACCAAGCGCGTCACGCAGTCGGCCGGACCCGAGGCGCTGAAGGATCCGCACGATGTTCTCGTCGATCTCGGCCTGGAACCCGAGCCCCTCGTTGAGCGAGAGCTGCGGCTCTCCGACGGGTCCGGCCATGCCGGCGGTGCGGGCGATGCGCACGGTATCCGGCACGCGGAAACGTTCGTCGAGCAGCGCACTGTCGTCGGCCAAGGTCTGCAGGTGGTCATGCGCCGCGAAGACGCGCCGGATGTGGTCAGAAGCAGGCTCGAGGCGACCGGCCGGTAGCGGGTCGACCCTGACCCAATTCTTCGCGCCGCCGCGACGTCGCAGGACCACCGCGCCATAGGCGATGGCCTCGATCCCGAGGCGCTCGTAGTACGCGAGCCATTCGTCCAGCACCTTGCCGTACTCGTCCATGTCGACCGCGTCCTGCTGGTTCCAGTTCTTCGCGGTCGAGAGCGGGTCCTCGGTGCGGTAATGGAGGATCCACGCGTCGCAACCGGTGTCCGCGACCCAGCGGCGGACCGGCAGGGCGTCGGTGTCGTGTGACTCAGCCGCCCAGCTCACCGTGACCGTGCCGTACCCGCCGTCGGCGAGATGCGCCGCGATCTCGCGCACGACCTGTTCCGACACGCTGTCGCCCTGCATCCCGCTGTCGCGGTAGATGTACTGGGACGCCGGCGAGATCACGTAGGGCGGATTGCAGGCGATCACGTCAAAGGTCTCGTCCTTCATCGGCTCGAACCAGGAGCCGACGCGCCAGTCGATGCCGGGCGTGCGGTTGAGGAGCCCGTTGAAGCGCGCGTACTCGATCGCACGCGCGTTCACGTCGCTCCCGAGGACGTGCCTGGCATGCCGCGCCATGATGATCGCCTCCACCCCGTTCCCGGTCCCGAGATCGAGGCCGCGCTCGACGGGCGCGCGCACGGTGAGGCACGCGAGCGTCACGGACGGGCGGTGGACGCCGGGGACGTGATCGTGGGGCGACTCCTGTCCGGCCCCAAGACGTAGGTCCGACGCGATGATCAGCTCGTCGTGCGGCACGAGCCGCACGAGCGCATGCACGAGATCGCCCTGCACCCGCAGCAGACCCATCCGCGCACAGGCATCGAGGCCAAGGGGCGCGAGCGCCTCGCGCGTGAGCTCCAGCGGCGCCGGCTCGTTCAGCACGAAGAGCTGCACGAGCGCGCCAAAGGTGCCGCGCGTGCGCAGCCGGCGCAGGTGCACGGGGATCTCGCGCGCACGCGAGAGCACGTCCTCCTCGGTCCCCAGCGCCTCGCGGATCGCCTCCGCGGTGAAGGGCGCGCGGTCGAGCACGTCGCGCAGGGTCGCGACAGATGCCGGATCGTCGGACCGGGGCGTCACGCGGCGGAGATTAGTCCATCACGCGCTGCAGCCAGCTCGCTCCCGACCCGCGGTCGGTGTACACGTCGCAGACCATGCCGTCCGCGGTGCGCAGCGTGAGGTAGTCGCGCGCCGGTCCGCCCTTCCACCATTCGGCCTCCACGCGCCAGCGACGCATCACCTCGACGATCGCGAAGCGCCGTCCGCCGACATGGAGCAGGGTGAGCTCGCCCTCATCCCAGATCAATCGAGCTGGAAGCGGTTCAGCGAAGAGTCTCGTCAAGGCACTGCTCCCCCTTGCCTCATGAGCTGACTTCCTTCCATTCGGCCGCGCGCTCCGGCAATCGCGCGTCGCCATCGACGACACGCGCGCGCAGCACGCGACCCGGACCGAGGCGCTCGCGCAGGTAACGCGTGCTCGCGATGGCCTCTTCCCAGCGCGCGCCGTCGGCGGCGAAGAGCCCGATCTGCCGTCCGCGTGCGGACTCCACCTCGCGCACCTCGATCGCGCACGACACGATCCGTCCGAGATGCGCGCGCTCCTCGAGCGCCCAGCGGACCGAGCGCAAGAGGGCCGCGCTCTCACGCGTCGGCGGCAGGATCGCGCGCTCGAGCCGCAACGGATCGGCGTCCTCGCGCTCGAGACGCACCGCGATGCGCAGCGCCGCGAGGCCGTCGGCGGCCAGGGCCGCGGCCAGCTCATCGAGGACGGTGCGCAGCGCGAAGATGAGCTGCTCGCGCGACGCCAGCGCATCCTCCCAGACCCGTCGCGCACGGATGCGCTTGGGTGGCGGATCGGCGCGGACACGCTCCTCGTCCTCGGCCCGCGCGAGCGCATGGGCGCGCGCGGCACCACGGCCGAAGCGGTCGAAGACCGCGCCGCGCGGGAGCGCGGCGAAGTCCCCGACGCTTCGCAGTCCCAGGAGCCCGAGCTCATCGACGAGCCCTGTCTGCATGGGCAGCACCTCGAGCGGTAGCGGCGCGAGATACTCGCGCGGCTCCGTGACGAGGCGCACATCGCCGTCGGCGGTCCGTTCGGCCGCGACGCGCGCGGCGAAAGGCGTGATCGCGACAGCCACGGCCGCGGGTGCGCTCACGCGCGCGAGACGCTCGACGATGCGGCGCGCCACGCGCGACGGCGCGCCGAGCACGCGCTCGGTCCCCGCGAGATCGCAGGCGTACACGCCGGGGGCGTCGATGCCGACGTGCGGCAGGAGCGCTCGCAGCGTCGCAAGGGCGCGCGCGTGCAGCTGATCGCTGGCGTTGCGCACGACGACCGCGGCGATCACGACGCCTGCTCCACGAGATCCTCGCTCGTGTCGAGATCGTTCGGGGCTACGACCAGGTCCGTACGCGTGCCGAGGTCGGTCGGGACCGCGTCGAGCGCCGTGACGCAGAAGAGCGCGCGCTCGCTCGAGAGCGTCGTGCCCGCCGCGAACGACCAGCCCACGGTGCGACCAAAGCGCTCCTGCCAGCCGATGGGCGTCACGTGCACGGTCGGCACCGCCAGGCGCTGGCCACGCTGCTCCGCGATCACCACGAGCGCCGCGGGCGAGCCGCGCACTATCGGGACGAGCGGTCCAAGATCATCGCTCGAGCATCGAGAAGCGAACGAAGGCCCGAGGTCAATGACGAGCAGACGGAAGCCCTCGCTGCGCAGCACCGCGGAGCCCGCGAAGAGCACCTCGGCGGGATCCTTCGCGCGGACCACGACGAGACGGTCGAGGTCAACGCCGGCGCGAAGGGCGGCCCGCGGGTCGAACGATGCGGAGGGATCGATCCACGCCGCCATGCCGCCTTCGCGCTGGGCCGCAGCTGTCACTGCCAGGGCAAGGGCGAGCTTCCCCGCGGTGGTAGGTCCGATGAACGCGAGCGGTTCGCCCGCGCGGATGCCACCGCCGGTCACGCGATCGAGCGAGGTCCCTGCCTGTAGCCGGCGCTCACCGTCCTGGCGCTCGTACCGCGCGCCGCGGACCACCGCACGCGTCCCGTAGCGGGACTCGAGGCTTGCGATAGCTACGGCCAGTGCTGGTGCTCCCACAGCGCTCCCCTTGTTGCCTTGTTGCCGCTCCTGAACTGGCCCTTCAGGTGCGTGTTAGAACGTTTGTTCTAGAACATAGGGAGCGCGGGAAGGGCTGTCAAGACGGGCAAAAATTCCCAAAAGAGGGCGCTGCGGGGGGTGTCAGCTAGCGATGTCGATCTCGAACCGCAGCGACCCCACCGCGCCACGCCCGGTGACGATCACCTGGACCGCATACGCGCCACTCATCGGGAAGACGACGCGCACGACGTACCGCCCGGCCCCGTCCGCGCGCGCGGCGGCCTGCACGGGCGCGTCGGTCATGCCGCCCATCTGCGCGACGACGACGACGGTCGCGTCGTCGACCGGTACGCCCGCGGCGTCCGTGAGCGTGACGTGCAGATCGCGAGCGATGGGACGATCGCTGATGCGCTCGAGCGAGAGCGCGGCCTGGAACCCGCTCCCGGCGGGGAGCGTCACCTCGGGCGAGAGCTGCACGCGGGCGCCCGCGATCACGGCCGCCATCCGATCGGGAGTCGCCCGGGGTGTGGCGAACGGAGCACACGCGCCGAGGACCCACGCGAGGAACAGAACGAAGCCGAAGGGGGCGGCATGGCGCCGCCCCCTTCGCGCATCACGCATTGCTACTTGACCGCAGCGGCGATCGCGCTCTGCAGCTTCGGGTCGGCCCAGAACTGGCCGACGATCCATTGCTGTGCGACACCGACCGCCTCGATGGCGGCTTTCTGTGTGGTCGCGATGGTGGCGGCGTCTCCGGCCTTGCCGGCGATGGAGGTGTACGAGTCCAGCGCCTTCTGGAGCGCCGCGTCCGCGCCGCTCTTCGCCTTGAGTGCCGGGGCGACGGTGCCGAAGTTCCCGGTCGCCTTGGTCGCGTGGTCGCCGGACTCGGCGTACTTGCCGGCCTGCCAGGAAGCGAAGCTCGCCTTCAGCTCATTGGTGATCGACGCGAGCGTCGCGGCCGACGCGACGTCGTCCTTGCTGAAGGTCGTCTTGCTCGTGTCCGCGCCGCGCGCCGCGGCATTGAAGAGGCTGATCGCGTAGTTGAAGCGGTTCGACAGAGTGTCGACGAGCGGGGCCACGTCGGCGGCCTTCGCGTCCGCCTTCTGGATCGCGGTGTTGACCTTGCCCATGGCTCCTTCGATCTCGGCGTAGATGTCGGCCGAGCGGTCGTGGACCATGTCCTCGACCTCGGACCACTTCGTGATGAACGTGGTCAGGAGCGGCTTGGCCGTGGCGATGTCGCCGACCTTGAGGGCGGGCGTCGCGTCACGGAGCGTGTTGGTGCGGAGGATCCGGAGGGTCGCCACGTCGTCGAAGAGGGGGCTGATCGCCGTTCCGGTCGAGACGAGCTTGATCGCCTCGTCGTACTTCGCGAGCAGCGTCTTCGAGTCTTCGCGCGCGTCCGAGAGGTCGGGCGGCGTGGCGTTGAGCTCGCTCGTCACCTTCGCCTCCCAGACGGTCTCGATGTCCGCGTACATCTGGGGGTTGCGGAAGCTCACGTAGACCTCGACGCCGTTCCATGCGGTGTTGTACGCCTTGAGCGCGGCCTTGGCCGCGGTCGTGTCACCCTTCTGGAGCGCGTCGACGAGGTTCTGCAGGTTCGCGCGCACCGCGGTGACCTGCGAGATCTCCTGCGTGCCGGCAGCAACGGGGACGGTGGCCGCCTTGCTCGCGGCAGGCTGTGCCGAGGCCTTGGCCTGGCTCGCGCCAGAGGCCTTCACCTCGAAGGCGCTGTACATCCCGGCCATGTAGTGCGAGAGCACGTTGCAGATGAGGACGTAATTGCCGGGCTCGAGATCGAACGTCGCGGCACCGGTCGCGCCGGCCTCGACCTCGAGCTCGCCGACGTTCTCGCCGGCATTCTGTTCGTCGACCTTGCTGGCGCCGGCCAGCAGGGCCAGCTTGTCCGCAGCCTTGTCGGTCTTGAGGATGACGATCTCGTGATCGATCGTGTCCTGGTTGAAGACGAGGAATGTGACCTTGCCCGCTGGGGCGACGCTCAGGTCCACCTTCATCTTCATCGCCGAATCCGTGATCCGCACCACCGCGTTGTTCGGGGACGACGACGACCCCGAGCTCGATGGCGCACATGCCGAGACCGCGAGGGCTGCGATCAGCCCGAGAGTGATCGGTATCGAACGGCGCATCTCTTTCCTCCAAGTTCGGCGGACACGTCGCACCGCTCGGCGCCCGCCATCTGCTCCGGTTGTATCCAGCGGCCCTGACCACGCGATGACGCGGGTCCTCGCGAATCTGACGGTTGCCTGACACCGGGCCATCGAGCTCCGGGCGTGGGCCGGAAGGCCCCAGAGGTCGGGCCGAACGGCCCGCGTGACCGTGGTGCCCTCGCCCTACGGTGAATGACGATGTCCGGTCTCGCCGATCGCATCACCGGCCTACCGCTGCGCTGGCAGATCGGGAGCCTGGTCGTCCTTGGGCTGTTGACGATCTTCGTGCTCTTCGATGCGCTCGGGCAATCGATCGCCGACGATGCGAAGCAGCGGACGGTGAATGGCTGGGCGAACATCGCGACCTCCACCGCGAGCGTCATCGACTCGGAGCTGGACCTGCAGTTCCAGCGACTGGAGCAGGTCGCATCCACCCTCCCCGTCATGTCGCGTGGCGCTCTCTCCCAGGGCGTCGCGCTCGCGGACGTGATGAGCCGATCGGAGAGCCTGCTGGGACATACCGTGCTCATCGCTCCAGATCGCGCCATCGTCTGGCCGGGTCCGAGCGCCGCCGCTGCCGCGGCCGCGGCCGATCCGCGGATCCTCGATCCCCTTCAGACGGGCGGGCGATACGCGTCGCGCGTGATCGCTGTGGAGGGTCGTGCGCACGTCATCCTCGCGGTGCCGGTGTCGAGCGGCGGAGTGCGGTCAGCAGTTCTCGCTCTCGTCTTCTCGCCGGCCGACGGCGTCATCGGAGATCTCGTCTCCAGCGCCCGCGGTCTCGCGCACACCGGTCACGCTGAGCTCGTGGATCAGGACGATCGGGTCATCGCGTCGACCGAAGGCGCCGAGCAGCTCGGTCCAGGTGAGCATCCGGACTTCTACGATCCACACCTCGCGCACCACACGAGCGGCGTCGGGCTGACCGAGCCGGTCGGCCCCAGCGACCCGACCGACCAAGGACAGCGCCACGACATGGCCTTCATTTCCCTCCGGACGGTCCCGTGGGGACTCGCGCTCGGCGGATCAGACGCCGAGCTCTCGGCCGATGCGGCGCGCTGGGAAGGCCAGACGATGGTCCTTGGCGGGCTCTCACTGCTTGTCGCACTCCTGCTCGTGTGGGTGACCACGCGCAGCGTCGCGCGACCGATCTTGGCGCTGGCCGCGGCGAGCCGTGAGATCGCCTCAGGCAATCTCGCGACGCCCGTGCCGGTCGGCGGGGACGGGGAGGTGCGCGTGCTCGCGCAGGCCTTCGATCACATGCGCGAGAAGCTGCGCGCGGCGCTGTCGGAGCTCGCGGTCGAGAAGAGCCGGTATGAGGGGATCGTGACCTCGATGGCCGACGCCGTCGTGACCACGGATCGAGGCGGACGCATCACGGCATTCAACCCCGCGGCCGCGGCGCTCACGGGCCGGGACGTCGACGACGCGCTCGGGCAGCGCTGCTGCGATGTCCTTTCGCCGCAGGGCGACGCCGGCCACGACCACGCCGAGGGTACGACGCGCCTCTCCTTGCGACGGCCCGATGCGAGCGAGGTCAGCGTGTCGGTCACGCGTTCGACGATCACCGACCGCGACGGACAGGCGGCCGGAATGGTCCACGTGCTGCGCGACGTCTCGGCGGAAGCCGAGGTCGAGCGCATGAAAGAGGAGTTCCTCGCCACGGTGTCGCATGAGCTTCGGACACCGCTCGGATTCATCATGGGTTACGCGACCAGCCTGCTGCTGCCTGACGCGCCCGATGACCGCGCGACGACGCGTCGCTTCCTTGGCGTGATCGCCGAGTCGAGCAAAGAGCTCGAGCAGCTCGTCGACGACCTTCTCGACATGACGAAGATCGGGTCCGGCACGCTCAGCGTCGACCCGAGGCCGACGCGTTTGGGCGCGCTGGTTCGCCCGGCCGTCGACCGGGCACGGGTGCGCGGCCTCCAGCACCGCCTCCGCAGCTCGGTGCCCGCGTCCCTTCCGCCGCTCATGGCCGACCCGCGGCGGATCGAACAGGTCCTGCACGACCTTCTCGACAACGCCATCAAGTACTCGCCCGACGGCGGGACGGTGACCGTGAGCGCGGCACGCACCGGCGGCGCCGTCACGGTGAGCGTCATCGACGAGGGCCTCGGGATCCCTCCGGACGAATGCGCGAGCGTGTTCGAACGCTTCCACCGCGGGCGCGTCGCGCGAGCGCGCGGGATCACCGGCACCGGTCTGGGCCTGGCGATCTGCAAGGGCATCATCGAGGCCCACGGCGGGCGCATCTGGGCCGAGAGCCCCCCGCTGGACGCAGCGCCAGGAAAGTCCCGCGGAACGGCGATCCGCTTCACGGTCCCGCTCGCGTTGGGCGTCGCGTCACATCCGTTCGTGGAGGGCGACAGGCACTCCGCGATCGGAGCAGTCCATTGAAGCCGAGCACGATCCTCGTCGTCGACGACGAGCGCCGGTACCGGGAGCTTCTCGAGATGGACCTCTCCCGGAGGGGCTATCGCGTCCTGTTGGCTGGAGACGGGCTGCGAGCGCTCGACCTGGTGGAGCAGGGCTCGCTCGATCTCGTCGTGCTCGACCTCAGGCTGCCGGACATGGACGGATACGAGGTCTGCCGCCGGATCCGCGAGCTCTCGAGCGTCCCGGTCATCATGCTGACGGCCCGCGCCGAGGAACAGGACAAGGTCCGCGGTCTGCGCGCCGGCGCGGACGACTACGTGACGAAGCCGTTCAGTGCTGAGGAGCTCCTGGCCCGCGTCGAGGCAGTGCTGCGGCGATCCGAGGGAGCGCACGCGGCAGGGACGGCGACATTCGAGCATGACGGGCTGCGCATCGATTTCGACGAGCGGCATGTGAGCGTCGGCGGTCGTGAGGTGGAGCTCACCGCGAGCGAATACCGGTTGCTTTCGGAGCTCGTGCTGAATGCCGGCCGCGTCATGGTCCACGACGAGCTGCTTCACCGCGTGTGGGGCACCGGCTACGAGGGCGCGAGCGAGCTCCTGCACACGGCGATCCGGCGCCTGCGGCGGAAGATCGAAGCGGACCCTGGCAGCCCGCGATACATCGTGACGAAGCGCGGCATCGGATACGTCCTCCCCAAGGATGCCTGACGGGCATCGCCTCGCGCGGCGAGCGTCAGAGGGCGGCACGCCTGGCCCAGCCGCCAGGAAGGCCGCTAGCCGGACCGCGCCGCCACTCGCGGGCGCTGCTCGGCGAGCGCCTCGCGCAGCACCGGCGCGCGCACGGCCGCGAACAGCCCGACCGCCATGACGATGCAGCCACCGATGAAGAACGCTGTGTTGATGCCGAACACCGTGCCGACGGATCCCAGGACCATCTGGCCGAGCGGCATGAAGCCGATGAACACCATCGTGTGCACGCTCATCGCGCGGCCGCGCAGGTGATCGGGGGTGCGCGTCTGCATGAGCGTGTTGGCCATGCCGAGGAACACCATCACCGCGAAGCTGGTGAGCCCCACGAACACCATCGCGCCGATCACGGTGTGCTGGCTCGCGAAGAGCGTGAGCAGCAGGCCATGAAGGAACGACGATCCCACCAGCAGCGCGCCACGCCGTCGCCACCCACCCAGCGCCGCGGTCGCGAGTGCGCCGCCGAGCGCACCGAGGCCGGACGCCGCCAGGAGATAGGACAGCTCGACCGCGCCAACGCCGAGTGACTGCGCCTCCGCCGGCAGGAGCTGGATGTATGGCCGCGTGAAGAGCGCAGTGGCGATCGCCAGTACGACGACCCAGCGCAGGACGGGATCACGGCGGATGAAGCCGACGCCCTCGCGGATCGACTCCAGCATCGTGCCGCGGCGCGCCCGCTCGCTGGCGGATGGCTGCGGAGCGATCGCCAGGAGCGCGGCGACGACCGCGAGGTACGAGAACGCGTTCACGAGCATGAGGCCGCCGACGCCGAACGGCACGATGAGCACGCCACCGATGAGCGGGCCGATGAGCGTCGCGCCATTGAACGCTGCCGAGTTCAGCCCGATCGCGCTCATCAGCTGGCCCTCGGAGACGAGGCGCGGGACCATCGCCTGCCGCGTCGGCGCGTCGAACGAGAAGATGATCGAGTTGAGTGCGCTGATGAGGATGACCTCGACGATGTTGATCCGCTCGGTGATCGTCAGCACCGCGAGGATCCCCGCGACGACTGCCGCGCTCGACTGCGTCACGATGAGCAAGCGTCGGCGATCGGCGCGGTCCGCGACCGCGCCGCCAAAAAGGCCGAAGGTCAGCCCCGGGATCGCGCGCGCGAGCCCGACCAGGCCCAGATAGAGAGGAGCGAGGTGCGCCTCGCCGTCGCGGATGGCCAGCTGCACCACAAGCCAGCCCAGACCGTAGATCTGCATCCACGAGCCGATGTTCGAGACGATCAGGCCGAACCAGAACAGCCGAAAGTCGCGGTAGTCGAGCGCGGCGAGCATCGACGTGCGGCCGGGCTCGACCGCGTTGGCTTCGTCGAGGCCTTCGGTCTCGAGCTGCCGCGTGACGTGTTCCTGGTCGGTCATCCGGGAGGACGAGTGTGCGCCGACGGCGTGCCCGCCGCTCCGGATCGGCCGATCAGCGCGGGGCGGGCGCGTCGCCGAACGGACACACCTACGGTGCGGTACCAATGGCTACGCGCGTGTCACCCATGTCACAGCGCCGCAACGAAGGTCCAACGGAACGGGCGCGATAGCGGCCGCATCCGTTTCAGCGAAGTCTCATTGGCTTGCTTGGCAGACCGTCGGGCGCCCGTACGTGGCCTGCCGCTCGCTAGGGTCAAAGCATGCCTCTTGGGCTCGCACGGGAACGGATCAGCGTGGTCGTGGCTGACGACCATCCATCGATCCGCGAGAACCTGCGCTATCTGCTGAACGCGGAGCCGGACATCGATGTCGTGGCCGTCGCGTCGGACGGCGAGGATGCGCTTCGCAAGATGGACGACTACCGGCCAGACGTGCTCGTCCTCGATCACCACATGCCGGGTCTCGACGGCCTCGGCGTGATCGTTCGAGCGCGTCGCGAAGCACCCGACGTCGCGATCGTCGTTTACACGAGCGAGAGCGACGGGTGCGAGCGGGCTCTGAGCGAAGGCGCAAGCGGCTGCGTCACCAAGGACGAGTCGCCGGCGGTACTGCTTGCCGCGATCCGCGGCGCGCGGACCCAGTGGCAGATCCGCGATCTCGCGGGCGGAGGCGCGCCGACGAGCTCCCGGCCCATGTCTCCCATCGATGCGGCCGCGTTGGCGGACGCGATCGCACGCGGACAGATCACGGTCGAGCTGCAGCCGATCGTCGAGGTGGGCAGCGGCCTCCTCTCGCGCCTCGAGGTGCTCGCGCGCTGGAAGGATCTCGAGCGTGGCTGGGTCCCACCGAGCCGGTTCATCCCCCTCGCGGAGACGAACGGGATGATGACGCCGCTGACGCTCACGGTCGTTCGCGCGGCATTGAAAGACCTCGCGCGGATCGACGCGGCGCAGGACGGCATTCGCGTCAACCTCAACCTGTCGGTCGCGAGCCTCCTGGATCCGACCTTCTTCGACCAGCTCTGCGCCGCGCTCGGGGACGCGGGCTGCGATGCCTCGAAGGTCGGCATCGAGATCACCGAGAGCGTCCTCATGCGCGAGCCCGCGACCACCGCGGGCGCGCTCAGCAGACTGCGCGGGCTCGGGATGCGCATCGAGGTGGACGACTTTGGCACCGGCTACTCGTCACTCGGACGTCTTGTGGACCTCCCGATCGATGGCGTGAAGATCGACCGCCGATTCGTCGGGAGCATGACGCGCGACCACCGCAGCGAGGCCATCGTCCGCGCGTGCATCAGCCTGAGCCACGACCTGGGGCTCGAAGTGGTCGCGGAGGGCGTGGAGGATCGCGAGACCTGGGAGCTTCTTCGAGCGCTCGGCTGCGACGCCGTACAGGGCTACTTTGTCGGCGCGCCCATGCCAACGGGCGATCTCGCCGCGTGGCTCGCGAGGTGGCGCAGCCGCGCGCCCCAGACGCGCGACCGTCGCGCTCGCGGACCGCGCGCGAGCGCGCTCGCGACACACAGCAGGGGCAACGACGTGCTCGTCGTCGACGACGAGCCGGCGATCGTCGCGATGATGCGCGACGTTCTGGAGGAGGCGGGCTTCAACGTGCTCACCGCGGCCAACGGCGTCGAGGCGCTGCGCGCGATGGAGCACACGCTGCCGGCGGTCGTGCTGCTGGACATGCAGATGCCCATCCTCGACGGCCCGGCGTTCGCGCGCGTCCTGCGCGAGCGTGGCGTCGACGTCCCGATCATCGTGATGACGGCCGGATCGAGCGCCGGACGCTGGGCGCAAGAGCTCCCGGCGGCTGCCTACCTCAGCAAGCCCTTCGACATCGACGGGCTCATCGGAGTCACCAGCAGGTACGCGACGCGGAACTGACCCCGCCCGGCGAGAGTGCATGGGAGTCGAACCCACCACGGAACGCGACGCGCCCCGTCAGCGGTTTTGAAGACCGAGGACATCACCGGATGCCTCGCACTCTCGTGTGCGTTTGCGAGCGAACTCGCGGATCGAGTGTACGTAGAGGGATCGGCGCTTCTCCTTTTGTCGCGCTAGCGTCTCGCTCGTGCGTCCAGCCGACGGGACGCATGCTGCGAGCGCCTCTAGAGGTCGTCACGAAGGCCGAGAGGGCGAGCTATGTCATGAAGCGATCAGCACGCACAGATGTAGTTGCCGTAGACCACGTGCCAGACCGCGTACGTCGCAACGCGCATCAAGATCGAGGCAAGAAAGCCGTACCTGCGGAAGAGGACGGCCTGGGCGAAGTTCAGGGCGTAATCGATCACGAACACCACGCTGGCTGCAGCCACGAGCTCCGACCGCTGCAGCGCGATCAGGTCTTGGGTAGCGGGCTCGATCAGCGAGGTCAGCGCCGCGAGCACCCAGAACGCCTTCTCCTGCCCGCGTCCACGAAGCGCGACGTTCGAGACCAGCCAGAGGAGCAGCGGTATCGGGAGGAGGCGATAGAAGACTTCGACGATGATCGCGCCACCGCTATAGAACAGGAGCGGCCCAGGGAAGGGCCCAAGTGCGTTGAACGACGGCAGCTCGGGGTTCAGCCGGCGGAAGGCGTCGGTCCAATGGAAGAGCAGGTCGTGCGCGACGAGTGCGACGCCGAACCCCAAGCCGATGAGGATTGGGTAGAGGAGCCGCTCGCGATTCGAGATGCGGGAGTCCCACGCGGCCGGGAATCCGGTGCGATGCGAGAGCCACACGCCGATGCCCCCGGCCACGCCGAAGATCGCGATCGACGGCCAGGAGAAGAGACCGATGCGCGGATCTTTCTCGAGCCCCCCGCCGACGAACGCGATGTACAGGTTGACGACGGCGAGGAACGCCACGCATCCCAGCCAGATGCGCGCGGAGTTGATGAACACGGCCCTGGAATCTGCCGGTGCCAAACCCGTCCTCGTCACGTCGCGCCGGAGTATAGGAACGGCCGAAGCCGGCTATCCACGACGGCCTCGCCGCCCGTTGCGGTCAGCTGAAGCAAGGAGGGCGAAAGCGCGCCTCAGGCAGAGCAAGGATCTGAGTCAGCTCGCTTCGAACCACTGACTTCTGCGCTGAAAGCGCCGCAGACTCGCGCTGGGGAACAACGCGGGTACGCGGTGGACCTGCCGTCGGAGTCGGCCCCAATCACGCGGCCACCGCGCTGCCGCCCACTGGTTTGAAGACCGACGACATCATCGGATGCCTCGCACCCTCGTGTGCGTTTTGCGGAACTCGCGGATCGAGTGTACGCATATAGGGTCGCCGGGGGCCGCCAGAGGTCGTCGCATTGGGGTAGACCAGGTCTGATCCGGATCAGTTGTCGCTGCGATGACCGAGCAGCGTGCGCGTAGCGCGAACCGGCGCCGGAGTCTTCGGGTTGGCGTCCGCCGGCGGCGTCGCTTTAGGACGGCTTTGAGGCTACTGCCTTAGTGGCCCTCGCCATCATCGTCGCCCATCGGCGCGTGCGAGGGCATCGTGGACTCGACGGGCGCCTTGCTCGCGTCGGCGGTCTGCCCTGGGATCGGAACGGCCGGGGCGTCGACGAGCAAGCGCCCTCTCATGCCGACCTCGTAGTGAGCGATCACGAAACACCCGAACTCGAACGCCCCGCCCGGGGCCGGGACGATGATGGTGAGAGTCGCGGTGCTGTTTGGGGCGACCCGTACGCCCTCACCACCGTGCGCCATCCCGTGGTCGCCCGTACCCCCTGGTAGCGCAGCGGCGAGCCAATCCTTTGCGTAGCCCTTGCCGATCACCGGCTCACTGCCGGCCATGAACTCGTGCTCGAGCTTGCCAACGTTCTTGAAGACGAGCGTCACCCTCTCCCCGGCTCGCAGGCTGATGATGTCGGGCGTGAACGAGTAGTCGCTCATCTCGATCCGGATCAGGCGGTCGGTGCTCGCTGGGGGAGCCGCTGAGCCAGCGCAGGCACTCATCACGAGCGCAGCGATGACTCCCACTCGAAGACCACGCACGGTCGGCTCCCTCTCTGCCTCGACGCCGGCCACATGGTAGCCGCGCGACTTAAGGCGACTCGCCTCGGCATGTCGTGCTTAGCGGAGCTCGCCTCCGTGCGCCGAAGCAGAAGGGCGTTGGTGATGACGGTGATCGAGCTCGCGCTCATCGCCAGCGCACCAAACTCCGGGCGCGGCAGCAGGCCGATGGAGGGATACAGCGCGCCGGCTGCGATCGGGATCGCGACGACGTTGCAGATCGCGGCCCAGAAGAGGTTCTGCTTCATCTTGCGTGCTGCATCAGGCGATCCAAGCGCGCATCGCCATCACGGATGGTCGGGCGATTGCGCTTCCGCATTCGCGTCGCGCTCGGCGTCGAGCTGCTCGACGACCTGCGGATACGCGTCGTGCATACAGCAGCGGCACACTTTGTACCGTTCGCGCACTCCAGCATCGACCACCGAAAGCTCACCCACGTGCGCCGTCGCGTGCGCCCGCTCGCCGCGAGCCCGCTCCGCGAGCCATGCGTCCATCTTCGGCTTGAACCTCTCCGTGACTTGGCGAACGTCGTGCGACAGCCCTGCGCGCAGAAGGCGTATTCGCGATCGGGAAACTCCAGCGTCAGGCTCATGGTCGCGAGCGTCCTCGAGGTCCACGACCATGTCGCACACCGGATCGAGCATCTTCATGTGGGCCGGTTCTCAGAGGACGCTCAGACTGCTCTCAGGTCAGCCCAGGCCGCGTCGTGAGACGGTGAGGCTAGACGCGCGACGCAGATGAAAGGACGGGACGACCATGGCAACGGCGAAGGATCCGGTCTGCGGCATGGATGTGACGATCGGCGACAAGGCATCGCGCGCGACGCATCAGGGCACTACCTACTACTTCTGCTCCGACGGCTGCAAACGTTCCTTCGAGAAGGAGCCTGGCCACTACACCGAGGTGACGCCAGGTAGAGGGAGCTTCGGCTCAAGGCGCTCGCGCTGGTGATGACAGATATGCGTTGTCGACGTACTGCGACACCATGCGCTGTGCGTTGAAGAACGAGCCGTTGTGCGCGATGGCCGCACGCATCACCTCGGCGAAGCGGAGAGGTTCGCGCTGGAAGAGCGGTAGGATCGCACGCTCGAGCTTGTCGTAAAGTGAGCGCGCCTCGAGCGCGTCATCGCCTTGCGGAGACGCGTCGCCGATGCTCCAGCCGGTGACGCCCTCGATGTGCCCCTCGACCCACCAGCCGTCGAGCACCGAGAGGCTCGGCACGCCGTTGAGCGCCGCCTTCATTCCGCTCGTCCCGGAGGCTTCGAGCGGCTTGCGCGGCGTGTTGAGCCAAACATCCACGCCCGCGACGAGCAGCTTCGCGAGCGCCATGTCGTACTCCTCCAGATACACGATTGGAAGCGCGTCGCCGAGAGCAGTAGCCCGATCGACGACGCTTCGGATCAGCTCTTTGCCGCCCTCGTCATGGGGGTGAGCCTTGCCGGCAAAGATGACCTGCAGCGGCCCCTGCGTGCGCGCGATGCCGCGCAGTCGCTCGAGATCGGAGAACAGCAGAGTGGCGCGCTTGTACGCCGTCGCGCGGCGAGCGAAGCCGATCGTGAAGGCGGCTGGATCGAGGGCGCGCCCGGTCCGACGCGAGACCTCCGCGAGTAGCTCGGCTTTCGCTTGCGTGTGCGCGCCGCGGATCTCCTCGAGCGGGCACTTCATCGCGTAGCGCAGGTAGCGGTTGTCGCGGCGCCACTGCGGGATGTGCCGGTCGTGGATCGCACCGATCGCCGGCGCGGTCCAGCTCGTCGCGTGCACGCCGTTGGTGATGGCATTCATCGGGTAGCGCGGGAACATGTCGGCGGCGACCTCGCCGTGGCGTAGCGCCACGCCGTTCACATACCGCGAGAACACCAGCGCGAGCTCGGTCATGTTCAGCACGCCCGCAGGGGCGATACCGGCCGACGTGATCGCGCTGGCGATGGCATCGCCGAGAACCTCGCGCACGAGAGCCAGTGGGAAGCGGTCGTGGCCCGCCGGGACTGGGGTATGCGTCGTGAAGACGCACTGCGCGCGAACGCGCTCCCGCTCCGCGTCGCCGATCTCGCCCAGGTCTCCACCGATCGCCTCCTCAGCCAGGAGCGCAAGCGTGAGGAGCGCGGCGTGCCCTTCGTTCATGTGGTAGACGCGCGGCGCCTCGTGCACGAGCGCACGGAGGAGGGCGACGCCACCTAGGCCGAGCACGGCTTCTTGCTTCAGCCGATATCTGTCGTCGCCGCCGTACAGCGTGTCGGTGATCGCGCGGTCCTCCGCCGCGTTCTCGGGTAGCGCGGTATCGAGGAAGTACACGGGCACAGACGCGCCGGTGATGCCGCTGACAACACCTCGCCACGCGCGCACGTGGACGGGCCGGCCTTCGACCGTGATCACCGCGCGCGCTGACATCTCCACCAGCGTGGACTCAGGCGACCAATCCGCAGCCGTCTCCGTCTGCGTGCCGGTCGCGTCGAGATGCTGTCGCAGATACCCCTTACGATGCACGAGCGTTACGGCCACCAGCGCGACCCCCAGATCCGCCGCGGCGCGGACCGTGTCACCCGCGAGCACGCCAAGGCCACCGGAATAGGTCGGGATCGCTCCGTCGAAGGCGAGCTCCATCGTGAAGTACGCAGCGAGAGGCGCGGTCATCGTTGCCGCACTGTACGAGCCGTCGTCACCGTCCGCGTTGGTCCACGAACACGAGCGAGGGCGTCTGACGCCAGTCGCGCCCTGGCACTCGACCTCGCACCGGTCCGCCCCGAGGGGTCGATCAGGATGTGGATGAGCTCCCCGCACACGCTCCGATACGTGCCGATGCGCGACAGCGCGCTATGTGGTCGCTGGGCTGTGCCGCACCACAACGTGATAGCCCGCCTGGATGCGCCGCACCTGTTGCACGGTGATGCCAATGCCCAGCGCGTTCGTTGCGAGTGCGAGAAGGATGAGCGGTGTGCGCAGGTCGACGAGCATGACGGCGAGACCCCCGAGGCCGATGATCGGGAGCACGTCGGCGAGATGGTGCGCACAGCACGCGACCATCGCGGCGCTCGAGGTGGCTGTTCCAGCGCCGGCGATGACGACCGACTCGCGCGCGAGCGCGCGCTGCAACAGGCGCACATAAGTGAAGAGCCCGATCTGTGTGCCGAAGCCGGCGCCGATCAGACCGACGAAGACGCGATCGCCCCAAAGAAGCTCGAGTGCGTGCTCAGGTCCCTGCGCCACGGTGACGATGCCGAGGTAGAGGCCGACGAGACCAGTCGCGCCAAGTTCGCCAAGCGCGATGGAGAGCGCGACGCGACGGCTCATCGCGCGCGCTCCCATCGCAGCAGATGGGATGGTGTGCCGACATCGCGGATCTCCAGCTCTATGACTTGCGCCGCGGCGAGTGCCTGCGGCTGGAGCGACCTGAACGTGAGAGTGCCCGAGCGATGGTGGCCACCCTTCGGTGCGTCCCACGCCGTCGGGCGAACCCAGGCTCCACCATCGAGCCGAACGCGAGCGAGCTCGATGAGGTCTGAGCCATCGAGATCCACGGAGTGCGTGTCCAGCGCGACGCGCGCCGACGCGGTCCCGCTGATCCACGACGCGACGACCGTGACCGCGCCGCCCTCGTGCTGCTGCTCTGCCACCTCCGCGCGCGAAGGCTCGATCGGGCTGGCCCCTCTCGATGCGGCACGTGGTGCGGCACACGCCGCCGCAAGTGCGACCAGGGTCGCGAGGGCTGTGAGTTTCAGCGGCGCGTTCACGCGATTACCCTCGCGCATGCGTCATGGTGCGCGGCGCCGTCCGGCCGAGGGATGTGAACGGGGTGCGTACGACAGCACGCGGGCATCTCGGCGCGGACGAGATCGAGCGCGCGTGCCGCCTTTACGACGAAGTCCTCTCCCGCCTCCACCGCGAAGACTCGCGGGTGGCCGTTCCACTCCAAGGCGATGCGCGCGTCGACGCGGGCGGCATCCTCGGGCGTCTCGAGGCGCATCGGGTTCGCGTGGTCGTGGCCCTGCGCTGCGGGCGGCGTACGGAGATGGATGATCGCGTCATAGCGTGCGAGCTCGTTCAGGCGCGCCACGCCGACCGAAGACCAGAGCGTGTCGGGCATCGGCCAGTAGGCAGCGCCGTCGATGGTGCCGCGGTCGCAGAGCATGATCGCGGGGTTCAGGCTCGCCGCAGCCGCCTCGAGCTCGCCCTGAACGTGGAAGATCGCGCGCTGCGCCGCCTTTCGCGCCGCGTCGTCGTGACGACGCGGGAAGCCGCCCTCGAACACGATGCCGGCGGATTCCGGCAGGACGACGACGTGCTGGCACATCGCCTGACGGACGACCGCGAGCACAGCCGTCTTTCCGGCACCCGGACCGCCGGTCAGCACGACGCGCCTGAGCGGGTGCGGCTCACGGCATGGGCAGGGTGTCATCGCACCACCAGCTTTCCGCGCAGCATCGCCATGCCGCACTGGAACAGGTACTCACCGGGCTTCGTTGCAGGCAGGTCGATCGAGACCTGCTGGCCCTCCGGAAGCTCCGCGCTCTTGTGAAAATCCGCGAGCACCACGCGCTCCGAGCACGCCCCCGACTCCTCCCGGAGGAACGTGAGCCGGATAGGTGTCCCTGCGTCGGCGACGATCAGGTCGGGCGTGTAGCCGCCTTTCACCAGGATCATCGCCTCCTGAAATCCGGACGAGCCGAGCACGGCCCGCGTTTCGTTGCCCTTTGGCAGCAGGAAGAAGGCGGCGACGCCGGCGATGGCGAGCGCGCCGATCGCGGTGACGACGATCTGGTCAAAGCTCATGCGGGTACCTCCATTTGGTCCGGGTGCCATGTGTTGTCGTCGCGACGCATCAGGTTGAGCGGGTTGGTGTCGACGACGAGCGTCCCGCCGACATCTCGGACGTGGAAGAGGTCGAGGCCGCGCGGCGCAGGCCCGCCCTTCTTCAGCGCGGTCTGCTTGTCGTAGAGCGAGCCGTGACACGGGCAGTGGAACTGGTCCTCGGTGGCGCTCCAGGGAACGGCGCACCCGAGGTGAGTGCACTTGCGGTATGCCGCGACGATGCCGCCCGGGGCGTGGAGCAGGAAGAAGCGCCCCTGTTGGTTGAGGATCGGCGCGTCGTTCGTACGCGCGAACTGGGCGAGCAGCTCATCCTTCGCGCCGGCCGCCACCTCGGCACCGAGCCCCCCGATCTTGAGCACGCGTACGAACGCGGGGAGGATGCCGGCGAGCTCGAGCGCGGCGAGCACGAGGCCGGTGAAGAACCCAACGCGGAGGAGCTCGCGGCGCTGTAGGCGCGCGAGCCCCGCGCGCTCCGCCGGTAGACGGATCACGCCCGTACCTCCCGAGGCCGGAAGTGCCGTAGCCGGTTGGCGTTCGTGATCACGGTCACCGAGCTGAAGCTCATCGCGGCGGCGGCGAGGATCGGCGACAGCAAGATGCCGAAGAAGGGGTAAAGCACTCCCAACGCGACCGGAAGGCCGAGCGAGTTGTACACGAACGCGCCGAAGAGGTTCTGGTAGACGTTGCGCATCGTCGCGCGGGACACCTCGATGGCGAGCACGACGCCCTCGAGGCTTCCGCCAATGAGCGTCACGTCCGCCGCTTCGATCGCCACATCCGTGCCCGTGCCGATGGCGAATCCGACATCCGCCTGCGTGAGGGCGGGGGCGTCGTTCGTACCGTCGCCGACCATGCCGACACGCTTGCCCTCGAGCTGGAGCTTGCGCACCTCGGTCGCTTTGTCGCCCGGGAGCACCTCGGCGCGCACGATCGTCACGCCGACCTGGCGTGCGATCGCCTTGGCCGTGCGCTTGTTGTCGCCGGTGAGCATGACGACCTCGAGGCCAAGCTCGCGCAAGCGCTTGATCGCGCGCACCGAGTCTTCTTTGAGGGTGTCGGCCACGGCGACCAGACCAGCCGGCTTGCCTGCGACGCTCACGTACATCGGTGTCTTGCCGTCCTCGGCGAGGACGGCGAACGGCGCGACGAGGCCGCCAAGGTCGACTCCCGCCTCGCGCTGGAAGCGCTCGGTGCCGATGCGCACGAGTCGGCTATCGACGAGGGCGACGATGCCGCCGCCGACTGCGGCAGCGAAGTCACTGATCGGCCGCAACTGGAGATTGCGCGCAAGTGCGCCCCGCACGATCGCCGCACCCAGCGGGTGCTCGGAGCCGTGCTCGGCGCTCGCCACGAGCTCAAGCAGCCCATCCTCAGTGAAGGGCACGAGCGCCACGACATCCGTGAGCGCGGGCTCACCGCGAGTGATCGTGCCCGTCTTGTCGAGCACGATCGTCTGGAGGCGCTGCGCCCCTTGGAGGGCCTCGCCCGAGCGGATGAGCACGCCGTGCTCGGCCGCTTTTCCGATCCCTGTTGTGAGCGACATCGGCGTCGCCATTCCCAGAGCGCAGGGGCAGGCGATGATGAGCGTCGTGACCATGACGATGGTCGCGTAGGCGAAGGCCGGGGCCGGCCCGAAGTCGTACCACATGACGAACCCCGCGAGCGCGAGCATGACCACGATCGGTGTGAAGTACGCGCTCACGCGGTCGACGATCCGCTGGATCGGGACCTTCGTGGCTTGGGCGTCCTGGACCAGCCGCACGATGTTCGCCAGAGCGGTGTCCGCGCCGATCTTGGTGACGCGCAGTGTGAACGAGCCGTGCGTGTTCATGGTCGCGCCGATGACTGCGTCGCCGGCGATCTTGTCGACCGGGATCGACTCGCCGGTGATCATCGACTCGTCGATCGCCGAGGAGCCCGAGACGA
>JBGPKU010000046.1:0-21599 GCA_041486085.1 Candidatus Limnocylindria bacterium
CGACGTACGCGAGCTGCACGGTCTCACCGACCTTCAGCGTCCCGGCGTCCGGCGTCTCCTGACCGGCGATCATGCGGAAGAGCGTCGTCTTGCCGGCGCCGTTCGGGCCGATCACGCCGACGATCCCGGCAGGCGGCAGCGAGAACGTCATGTCCTCGACGAGCAACTGGTCGCCGAACCCTTTCGAGACCCCGTCGGCCTGGACGACAACGTCTCCGAGCCGAGGCCCGGCCGGAATGTGGATCTCGACGCGATCGAGCTTCACGTTCTGCTCCTCGGCCAGCAGCTTCTCGTACGCCCCGAGGCGCGCCTTCGACTTCGCATGACGCGCGCGCGGGCTCATACGCACCCACTCGAGCTCGCGGGCCAGCGTACGGCGACGCGCCGACTCCGTCTTCTCCTCGACCGCGAGGCGCTTGCGCTTCTGGTCGAGCCAGGAGGAGTAGTTCCCCTCGTACGGGATGCCAAAGCCCTTGTCGAGCTCGAGGATCCAGCCCGCGACGTTGTCGAGGAAGTAGCGGTCGTGGGTGATCGCGACGACGCAGCCCTTGTAATCCTTGAGGAATCGCTCCAACCACGACACTGACTCGGCGTCGAGATGGTTCGTCGGCTCGTCGAGCAGCAGCAGATCCGGGTGCGAGAGCAGCAGGCGGCACAGCGCGACGCGACGGCGCTCGCCACCCGAGAGCGTGCCGACGTCCTGATCGCCTGGCGGCAGACGCAGCGCATCCATCGCGTGCTCAACGTTGCTATCGAGGTCCCAGAGGCCCTTCGCCTCGATCTCATCCTGCGTCTTCTGAAAGTCCTCGCTCACCCGCTCCATCTCGGCGGGCGAGAGGTCCTCGGCGAACTTCGCGGAGAGCTCCTCGTAGCGCTTCAGGACAGCACGCTGTGCGGCGACGCCGTCCTCGACGTTGCCGCGAACGTCCTTGGCGGGATCCAGCTGTGGCTCCTGGGCCAGCAGCCCGGCGCGGAAGCCCTCCGTGAGCCGGGCATCGCCGATGTATTCGGTGTCGACGCCGGCCATGATCCGAAGGAGCGTCGACTTCCCTGCCCCATTCGGGCCCAGGACACCGATCTTGGCATCGGGATAGAAGGACAGGGTGATGCCGCGGAGGATCTCCCGCTGCGGCGGCACGACCTTTTTCAGCTGATACATCTGGTAGATGAACTGCGGGGGCATCTCAACACCATAACAAGGTGAGATTCGATAGGCTTCAGTCACGACCGTGGGGAGGTCACCGTGAGCCAGTTCGACCGTGATTTCCGGCTGTCGAAGGACGTCCTTCCGAGCCGCTACGACCTGCGATTCGACCTCGACCTCGACACGTGGACGTCGAAGGGCTGGGAGCGCATCAGCCTTCAGACCGTGAAGCCGTCGCGCGAGATCGTGCTGCATGCGGTCGAGCTCGACATCACCGCGGCCACGATCGACGCCTCAAATCTGCTCGTGAGCCACCGCAGCGAAGAGGAAGCCCAGGTCGTGGTGCTGACGCTCGCGAAGGAGATCCCGGCGGGCAAGCACACCCTCGAGATCGAATGGACCGGAGGAATCCGTGATTCGCTCCGCGGCCTGTACCGATCGTTGCGAGGCGAGGAGCGGTATGCGGCGACGCAGTTCGAGGCGGCCGACGCGCGGCGTGCCTTCCCGTGCTTTGACGAGCCGGAGTTCAAGGCGCGGTTCTCGGTCGAGCTGATCCACCCGGTCGGCAATGTCGCAATCGCGAACATGCCCGTCGAGTCGCAGAAGCCCGTCGGCGAGGACCGGACCCGCACGCGCTTCCACGAGACGCCGGTGCGTATCTCCACGTATCTCGTGGCGTTCACGGTCGGGCCATATGAGTCGACGCCCGAGGTCCTGACCGCGTCGAAGATCCCGGTGCGCGTCTGGCTTCCGCCGGGACTCGCCTCGCAGGCGATCTACGCACGAGATGCGCACGTGCGCTCGGTGGAGTGGCTGCAGGCGTACACCGGGATCACCTATCCGTTCATCAAGGTGGACGCCATCGGCATCCCCGACTTCGAAGCGGGCGCGATGGAGAACCCGGGCGCGATCACGTACCGCACGCGGCTCCTGGCGGCCGACGCGACCAACGCGTCGGTCGTCACGCTCAAGGGCGTGTTCAGCACCGCGGCGCACGAGCTCACGCACATGTGGTGGGGCGACCTCGTGACGATGCGCTGGTGGACGGACCTCTGGCTGAACGAGTCGTTCGCGAGCTTCGTCGGCGAGAAGTGCACCGCGTCGTTGAATCCCGAATGGGGGTACTGGCGCGACTTCGTCGCGGACAACACCTCCGCCTTCAATCTCGACGCGCTCGCGTCGACGCACCCGATCTCGATCGAGGCGAAGAACGCCGAAGAGGCTTCGGAGCGGTTCGACGCGATCACCTACACGAAGGGCGCGGCGGTGCTGCGCATGATCGAGAGCTACCTCGGGGAGGAGACCTTCCGCGACGGCGTCCGCATCTACCTGAACCGGCACAAGGAGGCGAACGCGTCGGCCGACGACTTCTGGAAGGCGCTGGACGAGGCATCGGGGCAGGACGTCACCACGATCATGAACACCTGGATCAAGGAGTCGGGGCACCCGATCGTCAGGGTCTCGGCGAAGGAGGTGCCGGGCGGCCTGGAGCTGGAGCTCGCGCAGACGCGCTACTACAGCGACCGCGACGCGGAGCGCTCCTCGCAGCTGTGGCCGGTCCCGCTCGTGCTCAAGTACGGCACCGCGGACGGGATCCGCGAGCAGCGCGTGCTCCTCCGCGATCAGCGGACCACGGTGCGGCTCCACGGCGCGAAGTGGGTGTTCCCGAATGCCGGCGGCCGAGGCTTCTACCGCTGGCAGCTCGACGACGACGCCGACCGGCTGCTCGACAAGGGCGTACGCGAGCTCCTTCCTGAGGAACGGCTCTCGCTCATCGACAACGTCTGGGCGCTGACGCGCACCGGACGCGCGTCGCTCGCGTCGTTCCTACGCCGTCTCGACACCCTCTCCGGCGAGGACGACCGCGCGGTCATCGCCGCGATCTCGGATTCGCTGACGTGGCTCTCCGGCTACGCGGTGCGCGAGAAGACCGAGGGCCCGTTTGCGCGCTTCATCGATGCGTTCTACCGCCCGATCTTCGAGAAGGTCGGCTGGCGGCCCCGCGAAGATGAGGACGCCGACACGCGCGAGAAGCGCGGCCGCGTGATCGGGATGCTCGGTTTCCACGCGGCAGCCGAGGACGTGCGGCGCGGCGCGCGCGACCGCGCGCTGCGACACCTCGACGACACCGAGCCGCTGCACCCTGACGGAGCCGGCGTCATCCTGGCCGTCGCGGCCACCGATGGCGACGACAAGCTCTGGGACCGTTATGTCGCGCGCATGCAGGCCGCGGCCTCGAACGACGCGCAGGAGGAGGCCCGCTTCCGCGGCGCGCTCGTCGCCTTCGAGGACGAGCACGTCGCCCGGCGCACGGCCGACGCGATCTTCTCTCCGCTCATCCGCACCCAGGATCGCGGTCTCATGGTCATCCCATTCCTGCAGGGCCGCCGCACGCGAACCGCCGGCTGGGAGGCCATCCGCGAGCACTGGGACGCCGACATCGCCACGGCCGAGCCGCTCCTCAAACAGCGCTTCGTCAACGCCGTCAGCCAGCTCTCGACGCAGCAGTACCGCGACGAGGCGACCGCATTCCTCGAGGCGAAGCGCACCAGCGACGTCGCCGAGGCGGTGAAACAGAGCGTCGAGCGTCTACGGATCAATACCGCCGCGGCGGAACGGTTGGCGAAGGAGCTCGAGGAGGCTCTGGCCACGCCGGCTATCCGCCGATGAAGCTCATCTCGATCTTCTTGAGACCGGTCGTGTCCGCGGAGCGCAGCTCCGAATAGCGGTCCTCACGCGCGGCCCATACCGCGAGGATCGCGGCGCGAATGTCCTCGTCGCTCGTGCCCTCGCGCAGCAGCTTGCGCAGATCGTGGCCCTCTGTCGCGAACAGGCAGGTGTAGAGAGACCCATCCGCCGAGAGACGCGCGCGCGTGCAGTCCGCGCAGAACGGCTGGGTCACCGATGAGATGACGCCGATCTCCCCCGCCCCGTCGCGATACCGATAGCGGCCCGCCACCTCGCCGCGATAGGCGGGCTCGACGGCGTCCAGCGGGAACTCGCTGCCGACCATCGCGATCAGCTCGCGCGCCGGGACGACATCGTCCAGACGCCAGCCGTTGCTCGTACCCACGTCCATGTACTCGATGAAGCGCAGCACGTGGCCGGTCCCGCGGAAGTGGCGGGCCATCGGCAGGACGCTCGCCTCATTGAGCCCGCGGCGCACGACCATGTTCACCTTGATCGGCGAGAGCCCCGCGGCCTCGGCGGCGGCGATGCCGTCGAGCACGCGCTGCACCGGGAACTCCACGTCGTTCATCCGCTTGAAGGTCTCGTCGTCGAGGGAGTCGAGGCTCACGGTCACGCGCTTGAGGCCGGCGTCGGCGAGGGCCCTCGCCTTGGCGGCCAGAAGTGATCCGTTCGTCGTGAGCGTGAGGTCGAGATCGGCGACGCCGGACAGCATTCCGACGAGATGCTCGACGTTCCGCCGCACGAGCGGCTCCCCACCGGTGAGCCGGACCTTCTCCACGCCGAGGCCGACGAAGATCCGCACCAGGCGCGCGATCTCCTCGAACGTCAGCACCTGATCCTGCGGCAGGAACGCGTAGTCCTTGCCGAAGATCTCCTTCGGCATGCAATACACGCAGCGGAAGTTGCAGCGATCGGTGACCGAGACCCGCAGATCGCGGAGCGGCCGGCGAAAGACGTCGACGGTCATAGGAAAAGTATGAGGCCCCCGGATCGCTCCGGGGGCCTCAGCTTTCGCGTGTCGCGCCTGGGCTACGGGGTGACGAGGAGGAGCTTTGCCTCCGCGGCTCCCGCTGCGTTGTCGAGTCCGACGATCATCACGCCCAGCGCGGGCGTGTTCGCCCACTCGGTGGTGTTGATCGAGATCGCCTGCGAGGCGGTGGCGTTCGGGGCCACCGCGACGAACTGGCCGGCTGGGATCGAGGGGCTGTAGGCGTTCAGGTGACCCTTGTCCGCGACCGCGTCGTCCGTGCCATCGCGTCCCGCGAAGGCCGTGATCCAGTAGTCGAAGCGCGGGTTGCCCGCGGTCACCGAGATCGCCGGAAGGACCGGAACGCCGGTCGGCTGCGGCGCGAGCTGCCGCAGCTGGCTGCGGAACGCGAACAGGTAGACGGTGCTGTTGTCGGTGGCATATGTGCCATCGCCCGTCGCGCTGACCGTCCCCCTGCGCGGGTTGAAGACGAACGTCGAGAAGATGCCATCGCGCGTACCGGTACGCACGAGGCCGTTGTCCGTCCCGAAGATGATCCAGTCGGTCGTGCCGTCCCGGTCGACGTCGACAAAGAGGTCGTACTCGTCGATCGCGCTATTGGACGACCGCTGCCACGTATTGATCGCGAACACCATGAGGCCGTTGGACTGGAAGACCTGGACGCCGGCTGCGCGGATATCGGTCTCGCCGTGTCCGGCGTTCGGGCTGGTGATGCCGAGCGTGTAGAAGTCCGCGTTCGTCCCGATCGCACCGCCGGCGTTGCTGAGGTTCACCGTGGCGTTCGGGTTCGCCGTGTTGAACGCGCCGCTCAGTGCGGCGTCGAGGTTGGAGCTGCCGCGGAAGACCATGTAGTACGGCACGTGGAGCACAACACCGTTGTTGCCACCTCCGACGGGCGTGAAGTTGATGGTCCCCGCGACGTCCTGGAAGTTGTCAGCCGTCGTGCTGTTCGAGCCATTCACGGTGAGCGTCACCCTCAGGCTGGTGCGGTCACCATCGTCGATGCTGACCGAGGTCTTCGAAAGCGAGATGGTGTGAGCCATGCCGCCGAGCGGCGTGGCCGTGACGTTGAAGCGGATCCCGTTGTCACGATCGCCATTGCCACGATCGCCGAAGCCACGGTCGTCGTTGCCTCGGTCGCCGCCGTCGCGGTCACCCTCACCCTTCGAGAGGCCGCTGAGGAGGATCTTCTTCGTGGCGCTGTAGCTCGTCTTGGTCTCCTGGTAGCCGAAGCTCAGGCTGCCCGTACCGGTGTCGCCGGTCGCTACGACCTTCGTCTTCGTGGCGCCGATGGGCTGTACGAGCCCCGCGCCCGAGGTCTGCATCGTGTACCCGGCGATCGCGCCGGACGACGCGGTATTGGTGATGGCTGCCTTCACGCGCTCGGCGATGCCGTTGCCGTCCTCGTCGTCGTCGCGAGCCGACCTGCCCATCGACTGGAGGACCAGCGCGGCCACACCGGCGACATGAGGAGCGGCCATCGACGTGCCCGAGAGACGTTCGCCGAGGTTGCCTGTGCCGACGGCGGTCGACAGCGTCGACACGCCGGGTGCCGTGACGTCAGGCTTGATCGCGCTGTCGCCGCGGCGCGGTCCGCCTGACGAGAAGCTCGCGATGGCGCTGAACGCCGGGTTGTTCACGCGAGTTGCGACCGCGGTCATCGTGCCGCCGTCGCGCGCCGTCACGGCGGCGCCGTCCGTCGACGGGACGCCGAGGAACGGGATGGTGACGCTGTAGGCCTGCCCGTTGTCCGGGTTCGACCGGATGTCGCCCTCGAACGGCGGGAATCCGGCTGAGTTGTTGATCATGATCACAGCGGCCGCGCCGGCCTGCTGCGCGTAGATGGCCTTCGCGACACGTCCGCAGGTGCCTCTTGCGAGGACCACGACCTTTCCGGCCACCCCGCCGGGGGCGTTCGCGTACGCGGGCCAGGTGCTCGGGTGCCCGGTCCCGGGCGGGAAGAGGTTGGCGGCGCTGGCGCCCGGAGCGCAGCCCAGGCTCACGCTGCCGCTCGGATAGGAATTGCGGAGCACCACGATCGGCAGCGCCGTCGTCGGCAGTGCCGCGCCGTTGGCGTTGATCGCCGTCACTACGGTCGAGATGCCGCCGCTCGTGAGCGTGAGCGTGGCGCCGGGGAAGCTTTGGGCGGCATCGTTCGCCGCGACGCTGATGGCCCGAGTGGCCGTCGACGGAGACCCGGTGATGTACGGCGCCGGGCCGCTGTTGCCGGCGGATGCGACGACGACGACGCCCGACTTGGCCGCGTTGTCGGACGCGACGGCGGACGGGTCGTCCTTGCCGCCGAAGCTCGAGCCGAGAGACATGTTGATCACGTCGAGATCGTGGTCGACCGCCCAATCGATCGCGTCGACCGTGACGTCGGTCGCGCCGGAACAGCCGAACACGCGGATCGCGTAGAGGTCGGCCTTTGGCGCAACCCCGGGGCCGATGCTCATCGCGCCGAAGTTGGTGGTCGTGTCGTAGGCGCCGCGATAGGTCGCGCCGCCCGCGGTCACACCGAAGCCGGCGATGGTGCCGCCGACGTGGCTTCCGTGACCGTTGCAGTCGAGCGGGTTCGGGTCAGGATGCGGGGTGGCGATGTTCGGGTCGGCCGAACCCGGGTCGTAGGCGTCACCGACCAGGTCGGTGCCTCCCTTGACCTTCGGCGCTCTGGGTCCGAAGAGCGCTGGATTTGCCGGCGACGTGCTGGCGGCATGTGCCGCGGCGTACGCGGCCTCCGTGCCAGGACCGCCGAAGTTCGCGTGCGTGAAGTCGATGCCGGTGTCGATCACACCGACCTTGATCCGCTCGCCGCGGAAGCCGGTGCGTCCGGCCCACACCTGCGGCGTGCCGAGATACGGCACGCTCGTCGCGTTATCGATGGTCATGATCTCGATCGGCAGGATCGCCTCGACGCCTGACAGCCCCGCAAGGCGGCCGAGCGCGCTGCGCGCGATATCTACCTTGATGCCGTTGTACGCGCTCTGGTAGGTGCCGAGGATCGTGCCACCCAGAGCCGTGATCTGCGGCCGCAACGCGTCCTGCTTCGACTGGAGCGAGGACTTGACGCTGTCGCGCTCGGAATCGGAGATCTGCTTGCCGGGCCGCGTCGCTTTCACGAGGGCGACCGGATCACCCGCCAGCTTCAGCATCACCCGCACGATGCGGTCCGGCTCCGCGCCGATCGGCGCGAATGCGGGGGTGAACTCTTCGCGGGTATCGGCCTCCGTGCCGTACCGCGTTGTCTTGTCCGGTCCGACCGCGGATGCGGGACTCGTGGTCGCTGAGAACGCGGAGATGAGCAGCGAGAAGATCGCGAGCGCGATGACCGTGCGCGTACCAAGTCGCAACATGCGATGTGCTCCCTCCCTGTACTCCTGCTGTGGCTGCCGCTCCGTGAGCCGGCGTATCGGCGAGGAGTGTGGGGGAAGCAACAACGACCGTAAAGCGAAGAAAAAACGAGGGCAGGGTCGCCGGTCGGTCAGGTTGTTGAGAGCCGGTTGCGGACGGCGGCGATCACCGCCTTCTGTTCAGGAAATCCGCCATCGCGCCGCATCGAGTGCACGAGCTCGTCACCCACGCGCACGTCGAAGGTGCCGCCCTCCCACGGGATCAGCTCGATGCCCGCGAGTTTGTGGGCGAACTCGTACATCAGTGCCTTCGCGAGCTCGAGCGTCTGTGGCTCGTAGCCACACTCGGCGCAGTACGTGATCCGCACCTTCACCGCGCTCATCGCACGGGTTGGGCCGCCACGAGCTCGCGGAGCTCTCGCTGAACTTCAGCGTTCGCGAAAGCGGCGGTCTCCTCGCGCATCTTCTGCAGCTCCCCCTGAAGACGCGTTCGGACCTCGTCGGGCAGCTGGTCCACCGGCGCGTCCGGGGAGCCGAAGGCCGGATCGCTCGCAAAGACCTCTTTTCGTTTCTTCGCGCGCAGCTCGGTGACGGATGCCGGACGCTCGATCCAGCGCCCCATCTCCTTGAAGCTCTGGTCGAAGAAGGCGAATACCGGGATGGATTGGTACTTGCCTTGATTCAGCCAGCGCTCCATCAGGTCGAGGTTCTGGTCCCGGTAGAAGATACGAACATCGAGCGTTCCGACCTCGCGCGCGAGCCGCGCGAGCACGGGCAGGTTCGCGACGACATCGCCGCACCAATCCTCGGCGAGGGCCACGACGTTCAGCGACCTCGGCAGCGACTTGAACGCGCGAACCGCCTCCGGATCGAGCGCGACCCGTTTCTCGTTCTCCTCGACGCGCTCGCGGTTGCGGGTCATCGCCGCCTTGAACGCGTCGTAGGTGAGGCCCTTCT
Organism: Candidatus Limnocylindria bacterium; assembly: GCA_041486085.1. GTDB lineage: Bacteria > Chloroflexota > Limnocylindria > P2-11E > P2-11E > CF-39. The sequence continues at coordinate 9,131 of JBGPKU010000046.1, forward strand.
CGAAACGCTCCTTGGTCATCGTCATCTCATCCTCCAGAACGGATCAGCTGATCGGCCCAGGCATGCTCGCACCTTCGAGGAACACACGTAGCGCGTCGGGTGTTCCCGCGAGAGACACGAGGTCACCGATGCGCTCGATCACCGCGTCGGGCCGCGGACCCTCATATGGATCATCGGCGTACTTGCCCTGAAGGACGTGCACGGTGCTCACACGCTCCTTCCACTGCAGCTTGACCCGTGCCAGCACGCCGGCCTTGTCGTCGACGGCGATGTAGCGATCGGCGGGAAAGAGCCGCGCTGCGGACTCCAGGTGCCGCTCCTTGTGCGTGAACACGAGCACGTTGCCCTTGACCGCCTCCGTCAGCCCCGCCCGCGCGATCTTGAGCGGCTGGAACACCGGATCGCCATCCGAGAGAACGACCGGTGTCCCCACCCGCCAGAGCGCGGCGACGACACCCAGCGCGTCCGCATAGCGGACCTCGGCGTACGGAAAGTCGAGGACCAGGCGGTCGATCCCACCGATTGTGGGGTCCCCGACGCGCTCGTGGAACCGCGTCAGCGTCTCGAGCGAATCGACGAATCCGAGGTCGCTCCTCACCTCTTCGTAGATGTCCCAGTACGTCTTCGCCAGCGTCGGCCCGGCGTGATGCTCGATCGCTTCGGTGAGGCGCTCGCGAGCGCGGTCGTTGTCAATGAGGGTGTTGTCGACGTCGAGGAGGAAGGCGACGTCCATTTCGGCGAACATAGCACCGTGACCCAGACGAAGCCCGCGCTGGAATACCGGCCTGCGCGGCTCGACGATGCGGAGTTCGCGGCGGATCTGGCCACGTCGCTCCGGCCTGACGAGCCGGAGGACGCGGCGTCGTGGCGCCATTGGTGGAGCTCGATGGATCCCGCCTGGACCGTCGAGCGATTCATCGCCGAGCGTGGCGGCCGGAGTGTGGCCTTCCTCAGCCACCACCATGCACCGTGGGACAAGCTCCCCAGGAAGTACGGACGCCTTGGCGCGGACTTCGTGCCAGAAGCGCGCACCGAAGCGAACTTGACGGCGGGCTTCGAATTCATCGAGGGGCGAAGCCGTGCCACCGGCACGGAGATCTTCTCGACGTACGTCCGGGAGGACGACGATCGCCTCATGAGCCTCGTCGAGGGGCGCGGCTACGTGCGCGAGCGCGGTGGCAAGGCCTGGGAGCTCGACCTCGTCGCTCGACGCGCCCCGCTCGTCGCGATGGCCGCGTCATCCCGCGCGAAGATGCGCGAAGCCGGTATTCAGATACACACGATCGACCAGGATCCCGACCCGGAGAAGTTCCACAAGATCCACGAGACGAGCGAGGAGGCTGCGTCCGACGTGCCGACGACGATCCCGCACGTGCGCGAGCCCTTCGAGCAGTTCATGAAGTGGTTCGGCTCGCCGTCGCTGCGAGTGGATCGCATGTGGATCGCGCGCCAGGGCGACGACATCGTCGGCATCTCGATGCTCGCGTATCCGCCAACGCGCGGGAACGTGTGGACCGATTGGACGGGAACGGCGCGGAAAGTGCGCGGCCGCGGCGTCGCCCGCGCGCTGAAGCTCGAGACCGTGCTGCAGGCGATCGCCCTGGGCGTGACGCGCGTGCGCACCGAGAATGACGGCGAGAACGCGCCGATCCTCCACCTGAACGAGGAGATGGGCTATGTCCGCATCCCAGGGTGGGTGCAGCTCCTCAGGAGAGTGACGACCGGCTAGCGCCTCGCGAGCGAGACGCGGATCCGGACCGCGCCCTGCCAGCGCTCGCCGGGATCGAGCTCGACGAGCCCCGCGTCAACCCCCGCGAACCCCAGGTTCACGGCGTTGGTGACCCCGGTGTATGGCTCCAGGCAGACGGTGTCCTGCTCGAGCGGCGCGAAGAGCACCCATTCGCGGAAGGCCGGACTTGCCTCGACGGCGATCTCCAGACCGCTTGGGTAGCGCACCCGCGCCTCGGACCAGCCGTCCGCCCGCCGCTGCGGCGTGCCGAAGACGTCGTCGTACTCCTCGCCACCCAGCGCGCGCCAGTCGCGCAGATCGCGCGCCGAGCCCGGTGGCGCCTCCACGATCCGGCCCGTCGGGATCTGCTCGCGCAGCTCCCACGTGCTTCGGCTCCCGATCCGCACCTGGGTCCGCGCACGCGCCGCCCCGCGCGAGGCGCGGAACCAGGGATGGATGCCATAGCCCATCGGAAGCCGCGACGACCCGAGGTTCTCGACCTCGGCCTCATGCACGAGGACGCCGTCACGCAGGCGCGTCGTGACCGTGAGCCGGCAGGGGAAGGGATATTGCCGGAGCACATTCGGATGATCCTGGAGCGCGATCGTCGACCGCTGCCACGCCCCGTCGGCGTCCGCCGACGCGTCGACGACCGACCACGGCAGGTTGCGCACGAGTCCGTGGATGTGGTTCGGGCGGCCTCGTTCGTTCAGGTCCAGCCGCAGATCACGGCCGCCGTACCGATAACGGCCACCCGGAACGCGATTGGGGAACGGGAAGAGGATCGGGATCCCGCGTGGCAACAGCAGCTCGCCATCGTCCGCCAATTCCGCCACACGGAGGCTCGTGACGTTGTTCCCCCGTGCGGGCGTCAGGAGGAGGCTCGTGCCGGCGCTGTCGTCCGTGAGCCGGAACGATTCACCCTCCCGCACGGCGGCGTAGCGCGACATGCACTGAAGCATCGCGCAAGTGCGCGACCCGCGGGTCAGGCAGATTCGGTCGGCCTGATTCCCAGGGAGAGGCGCTCGCCGCGTCGCACCAGAGTGACGAGAGCGTCCTTCCCGATCCGCTCCTCGCCCAGAGCGCGCTGCAGGTCGGTGAGCGACGCGAGCGTCGCGCCGTCCAGGCTCACGAGGATGTCCCCGACCTTGATCCCGGCCCGCCTTGCCGGGCCGCCCGCGTCGACCGTGAGCACCCGGACGCCGGAGCGCACAGACAGCCCGAGCGAGCGCGAAAGGCCTTGGCCGATCGGCGTCGCGGCGGCGCCGATGCCGAGGAACGCGCGCCGGACGCGACCCTCGCGGATGAGAGCGGTCGCGACCATCCGCGCGGTCGCCGAGGGTATGGCGAAGGCGATCCCCTGGGCGCCGGCGATGATCGCGGTGTTCACGCCGACGACGCGACCGTGTGTGTCCACGAGCGGGCCGCCGGAGTTGCCCGGATTCAGCGCCGCGTCCGTCTGGATCACGTTCTCGATGATCCGACCGTCTCTCGCGTTCAGCGATCGGCCGAGCGCGCTCACGACGCCGTGCGTGACCGTCGACTGCAGGCCGAGCGGATCCCCGATCGCGATGACCAGCTGACCGACGCGGAGCGTGTCCGCCGTGGCGAGCTCGAGTGCGCGCAGGCTCGGTGCGACGGCCCGGACGACCGCAAGGTCGGTGGCCAGATCGCGGCCGACGACGCTGGCGTGATAGATCGCCCCGTCCGGTAGCACGACCTCGACGGAGGAGGCGTCGTCGACCACGTGCGCGTTGGTCAAGACATAGCCGTCTGGCGCGATGACCGTTCCGCTCCCAACGCCGCGGCCGCGGCGCACATGGGCGACCGCGGGCGCGACGCGCTCGACGACGCGGATCACCGCCTGCGAGAACGCGTCCAGCAGCGCGACCGGATCGTCGCGCTCCGCGAGGGGCAGGGTCAGCTCGTTCAATTCAGCGGTCCCTGGTTGCGCACCTGCCCGACCTTCGCGATCGCGTCGCGCAGCTCGGTCAGCCACTCCTTCTGATTGCGCTCCACCAGCCGGACGCACCACGCGAGCGCGTGCGCGCGGTTGCGCGCTACACCCGAGTGAATGAGCGTGTCCAGGATCTCGCGCTCGGGCAGACGCAGGCGCGTCATGACCGGAAGGGCGAGGTGCGTGAACATCTCCTGCGTGTCACCGATCTTCACGCCCCAGGCCACGTCCCGACCGAAGCGCTGCTTCGCCTCCTCGGCGATGGCCATGCGCAGGTCGCGCGTGTCTTCGCGGAATTGCTTGATGCGCCCAGCGCGCGCCGCCGACGCGCTGTCAGGGCTCGCGTCTTTGCCGAGTTCGACATCTGGAAGGGTCCCGATCACCCAGATCTCCTCGCGGTCCACGCGGACCTCAGGAGTGCCACTGAACCAGCCCTGCGGGACTCGACCCGCCAGCCAACCGCTGATCTCTTCGCGCCCTGTCATTTAGAGCCTCCTCCGCGTCTCCGACGGTCCTCGTCGGCGCGAATACTGATTACAACCCGCGAGTGCCACCTACGTCAATGTTTACCGGGTTGCCAACCAGCTAGAACATTTGTCCGATTACACTCCTCCGAGGGGCATGTGCCCATGTGGAGCACCCGCTACCGGCCAATCGCAGGCGTTTTGCTCGCATGCCCGTCTGTCGGCTGCGGCTCGAGCGCCCGCGACGACCGCACTCCCACTCCTGTACCAGGCAATCTGTTTCTGCGGAGGCCCTGTTACAGGAAGTCGGGGCGTGAGCGCGGCCGGATCGTCTGCGTGCTCGGCGCGAGCGTTCCACAGAGAACGGTGAGGATGACCGTGTTCGCAAGCGACCTCGCTCGCAGCGCGGGCGCTGCCGGAAGCTGCGGGGACGATCGCGAATGCCGATTTCGTCACGACCGACTCACTCCCCTAGTTTTCCTAGATGCGCCTCGGAGTCGGCCTGGTCGTCCTGTGTGCGCTGGCGTTCGGCATCACGTATTCGGACCACGCGCCGCTGATACCCCTCATCGCCGCGGACCTCGGTCTCGACGAGCTCCGGGCCGGCCTCCTGTCCACCGCGCTGTTCCTCGCGTACATGAGCACAACGCTGTTGGCGATCGGCGCCGCGGATCGCGTTGGTCCGAAGAGAGCCGTGGGCGCGGGACTCGTCGCGGCGACGCTCGGCACCGCGTTGCTCGCGTTCGCGCCGTCCTACCCGATCGCGTTGCTCGGCAAGTTCCTGCAGGGCGTCGGCTCGGCGCTCGCGTTCGTCTCCGCGACGCGCTACATCGCCGGACTCTACGGGGAGCGGCGCAGTCACTTCGCGCTCGGTCTGTACGGCTCCGGATTTCCACTTGGAAGCGCGGTCGCGCTCGTCGTGATGCCGACCCTCGCGTCGGCGCTCGGCGGGTGGAGATCGGCCATCGGCGTCGAGGCTGTTGTCGTCGGCGCGTGCGCGCTCGCCTGGACGCGGGCGCCGGACGTTGTCCACGTGCCGGCACCGGGCGACATGCGCGACGCCTTCCGGTGCCCGAACTGCTGGGGCACCTTCGTGCAGCATGCCGCCGGCTTCGGTCTGGGGATCTCCGCGGGGACGTGGATCACGGTCTATCTCCTGCGCGAGTTCGCGCTCCCGCTCGCGCTGTCGGGCATCCTGGGATCGCTCCTCCTGGCCGTCGCGGTCGTCGCGCGAACGGTCGGCGGCTGGCTGGTCGCACGCGAGCACGTCCCGACGAGGATCGCGATGAGGCTCGGCGATGTCTCGATCATCGCGGGGGTCGCGCTCCTCGCCCTGCCCGGTCGACCGCTGCCGGTGGCGCTCGCGGGCACGGTCCTGGTCGGCTTTGGCGTCGGGCTCCCGTACGCGGCGGTCTTCAACACCGCGGCGGCGTCGCTGCCGACCGCGCCCGCCGCGGCGCAGGGCCTCGCCGCGATGGGTGGCACGTTCGGCGTGATGCTGGGTGCACCGATCATGGGCTACGCGGTGCAGACGTATGGCTTCGCGGCCGCGTGGATGTTCGTGGGCGCGGTCGCCATCGTGGCTCTCGCCGTCACCGTCCTGATCCGCGGTGAGGAGGAGCTCCTCTCTTGAACCGAGCCGTCGCGGGCGCCGCAGCGGCGATGCTGGTCATCATCGGCACGCTGGAGGCGCGCGAGAGCGCCCGGCAGCTCGCAGAGCTCGCGAACGTCACGCGGCTTCAACCCGCCGGCGCGGGTCTCACCGCGCTCGGGGTGGCGGCGAGCGCGGCCGTCTACCTCGTGTTGGGCTGGTGGATCGGCGACGACCGCGGAGCGACACGGTTCGGTGCCGGCGTCGGCCTCGTCGCCGGACTCGTCGGCGGGGCGCTTCGCGCGTGGCTCATCGCCGACGCGGTGCGTGACGCCATCGGCCGATACATCGTCGACCCGGACGTCTTCGCGACCGTGGTGCTCGTGGTGTTCGTCGCGCTCTCGATGGTCGTGTCGGCGCTGGGGGGTGCGGCGCTCGCGTTCGCGGGCGTTCGGGTCAGTCGACTCTGGAGGAGCCGACCTCCAGCCTGATGCGATCGATCGTGCCGTCCCGCTGGAGACTCTCGAACGCGGCGACGACGTCGGGGTCGAACTGCGCGCCGCTGCCCGCCTTGATCGAGGTCATGCCTTCCTCGACGCTCCACGCGTCTTTGTACGGACGCTTCGAGGTGAGCGCGTCGAACACGTCGGCGACGGACACGATGCGCGCCGCGAGGCTGATGGTGTTGCCTTTCTTGCCATCCGGATAGCCCTTGCCGTCCCACCGCTCGTGGTGCTCGCGCGCCACGGCTCGCGCCGTCTCGAAGAATCGCGCGTCGCCCAGCATGACCTCGCCGTCGATGCAGTGCTGCTTGATGACCTCGAACTCCTCGCTCGAGAGGTGGTGCTCGCTCTGGAGGATGTGGTCGGGCGTGTGGATCTTGCCGACGTCATGCATGACGCTCGAATAGCCGAACTCCTCGACCAGCTCGGTCGGCAAACCGAGCCGTGCGGCGATGGCCTCGACGTAGCGGCGGACGCGCAGGAGATGCGAGCCGGTCGTCTGGTCCTTCAGCGTCGCCGCGAGGAGCAGGTGACTGATTCCCTGAAGACCGGTGCGCCTCAGCTCCTCGTTGGCGATCCGCTCCTTTTCCAATGCGCGCTCGAGCTCTTCGCGGCGCTCGCGCTCCAGCTGCAGCATCTGCGCGAGGTCCTCGGCGTACCGCGTCGTCTGCCGCTCCATGAGACGAAGCTCGCGCAGCTTGTCCTCGAATTCCGCGCGGATCGCCTGCTCGCGCCGGTACACCTCGGCGAAGTCGGACGCCATGCGCACCGATTGGGAGTTCGCCTGGTCGGCCACGCGGATGGCCTGCTCGAGCAGCTGGCGAAACACCTCGCCGCTGACCGAAACACTCTCCGGCATGAACGACAGGTGGGGTGAGACTTCGACGACCTCGACGGTCATCCTCTGCGGATCCTCATCCGGCATGACGCCCTAACTGTGGGCCAGGATGCCGCGGATCGTGTCGATGAGCTCGAGTGGACCGAAGGGCTTGGTGAGGTACTGCGTGGCGCCGGCCGCAAATCCGATGGCGCGGTCGCTGTCGCTCTCGTGCGCCGTCAGCATCACGACGGGGATGTCCTTCGTGCTGGCATCGGCCTTGAGCGTCTTGCAGACCTCGAAGCCGTTCGGCCCGGGGCCCATGTCGACGTCGAGCAGGATGAGGTCGGGCTTCTGCGCGCGCGCCACATCGAGCGCCTCGCTGCCATTCTTGGCTTCGAGGATCGTCCAGCCCTGGGTGGAGAGCGTGATCCGCACCATCTGGCGGATGGGGACGAGGTCGTCGGCGACGAGCAGAGTTGCCATCCGTGCGATGTTAGGCGCTCGGGCCTACGCGGCCATCCCCCTAAGGGGGACTAGCCACGCACCAGGGTGCTCCCCCGTTCGGGGGAGGGGTCGCGCGGGCGAGCGTCGAGGGTGATCAGACCGATCCGCGCGGCCTCAGCGACGGCCTCCAGTCGCGAGTGCGCGCCGAGCTTTCGAAGGATCGCCTGAACATGCGCGCGCAGCGTCGCCGTCGAGATTCCGAGGGCGTCCGACGAGACGCTCGTGCTGGCACCTCCGGCGAGCTGTCGGAGGACCTCCATCTCACGGACGGTGAGCGGGTCCTCGAGCGCGGGCGCGACGCGCTCCTCGACGAGGAGGCGCTGCAGCTCGCCCGGCGTGAAGAGGATCTCTCCGCCCGCCGCGGAGCGAACCGCTGCGACCACGTCCTCGAGATCGCGGGCTTTCGTGAGATGCCCGACCGCGCCGGATCGCGCGACGTCGGCGAGCACCGCCTCGCTCGGGTCACCGGTGAGCACCAGCACGCTGACCTCCGGATGCACGCGTCGCAGCGCGCGCGCGACGTCGGCACCCGTTCCGTCCGGAAGGTGGTAGTCGGAGAGGACGACCGCCGGACGGAGGCCGGGCGCGGTCGCGACCGCCTCGGCCACGCTGCGGGCGATGCCGACGACCTCGATGTCGCCGGCTCTCGAGAGCGCCACGCGCATGAGCTCGGCGAAGAGCCGCTCGTCATCCACCACGAGCACGCGGAGGGTCATCGGCCGCCCTCGTTCGAGCGGACCTGCGCGGCCAGGGCGGCGACGACCGCCGGATCGAGCTCGCCGCGACCGACGGCACCCTGAAGGATCCGCACCGCCTCGGGCTCCGACACGGCGACACGGTCCGTCCGGTCCACAAGAAGCGCCTCGAACCGATCGGCGACGGTCACCACCCGGACCTCGAGTGGTAGCTGGTCCGCGCGCAGGTGGTCCGGATAGCCGCCACCGTCGAGCCGCTCGTGATGCGATCGCACGATCGGGAGGATCGCGCGGAGCGGCGCGAGGCCCTTCAGCACTTCCTCGCCGAGGATCGGGTGCCGCTCCACGAGCTCGCGCTCGCTCGGCGTGAGCTCGCCGGCCTTCTGCAGGAGCGCCGGCGGTAGCTTGGCGTTGCCGATGTCGCGCAACAGTGCGCCGAGCCGGATGGTCTTCACGGCCTGCTCGTCCAGACCGAGCACCTGAGCGACTGCGATGGCGCGCGACGCGACCCGCTCGGAGTGGCCCATGGTCGACCGGTCGTGGCTCTCGAGAGCGGTCGCGAGGACGATGAGCGCGTCCGCCGCGGCGTCGAGGTCGCGCTGGATGCGCTGCTCGCGCACGAGGAGGGCGGCGATACGCGGCAGCTCCTCGTCGAGCCTCGCAGCGTCGGGTCCGGGCGCGACGCCGTCGCCGACGATCTCGAGCACGGCGGTCTCATCGTCGGCCAGATCCTCCGGAGCAAGCGAGCCTGCGTCGACGAGGACGAGGTCCGGCGCGCGGCCACCCTCTTCGGCGAGATCGAACGATCGCTCGAGCAGACCGCGGGCGCGGCGCCGGCGGCCGCCGTCCGAGAGCACGATCGCAGCAAGAGGCCGAGCGCGCGCCGGCCGCTCGGTCGGCTTCTCGAGGCGGGGAGCCCGTGCGGTCCGCGCCTGCGCGAGCACCGCGTCGATGCGCGCGAGCAGCTCGGCGGCGTTCCACGGCTTGGTGACGTAGTCGGCTGCGCCGCACGAGAGGCCGCGGACCTTGTCGACCACCTCGCCACGCGCCGAGAGGAAGATCACCGGGATCTGAGCGGTCTTCCCGTCGCTCTTGATCCGCAGGCACACGTCGTAGCCATCGGTGTCCGGGAGCATCACGTCGAGCAGCACGAGGTCGGGCACGATCTGGCGCACGAGAGCAAGACCCTCGGCACCGTCGCGGCCCACCGCGACGGTCATGCCGTTCGCCTGAAGACGGCGCTGAAGGACATCGGCTGACGCGGGGTCGTCCTCGACGACGACGACGTGCGTCGGCGGCTTCACGCCGCTCGCGTGCGTCACGCGTTCGGGCTCCCCTCGCCCAGCAGATGGTTCATCGCGACCACGTATTTCGACGGCCGCTCGTTCACCATGTGGTCGCGGATGTAGGCGTAGAGCTCATCCGCCCAGTGCGGCAGCTTGTCGAACCACTTCACCTCGATCACCACGCCAGGCTCACGCTCGATGACCGGCCCGAGCCGGCTCGGGATCGCTTCATCCGAGTTGGTCTCCCAGGGGATCGCGAGATACATGAGGTTGTGGTCGGCTGTGATCCGGACCGTGCCGTCGGGCGCGGAGTGGGCGATCCGGTTGTACTGCGTGACGACGACCGGCCGCACGCCCACCGCCACGAGGCCGGCCATGCGCGATGCGAGGACGTTGTTGTCGGCCTCGATCTTCTTTTCACCGCGCAGATAGCCCATGACCTCCCGGGTCGGCACGAGATAGCGCTCCTTGATCCCCGCGTCGGGCGAGTCGTCCTTCATCTCCACGAAGAGCGACTCGCCGGCGAACGCCTGATTCGGCCGCGTCCGGTGGTATTCACGCAGACGAAGCTGGGTCGCATGACCCTCCCGTTCGGCGCGCAGGACCTGCCAGTCGTAGGTGTCGCAGTAGGTCGTGGTGGACCACTGGTACGGCCGGTCCTCGCGATCGAGCGGCAGATACGTGCCGGCCGTGCGGAGGGCAAGGCGGGCCACCGCCTCGTTCACGAGGAAACGATGCTCCTTGCGCGGCTCGTTCTCGGTGGTGATCCTCGTCGAGAGGAGCGTCGTCATCGTAGGCACCTAGTCCGCAGAGTCCGTCGCGACCGCGAGGACCCCGCGCCGCGTCAGCGCCAGACGCGCGCCATTGGCGACCTCGTCGCTCCCGACGGCGACGCTCCGGAGCATCTCGGTCGGCACGGCCTCGCCCTCGGCGTGGAGCATGTCGACGGCGTTGCGGCGGACCGCCTCATCGCTCGATTTCAGGTTCTCGGCGATGCGCGCGCCGAAGGCGCGGCGCGTCTGCCAGGTGTTGAACGTGAACAGGCCGGAGACGACGGCTCCGGCGGCGAGCAGCTGCGTGATGGAGAAGACCGCGAGGCCAGCGATCAGCGCCACCGCGGCCGCCATGTTGCCGATCGCGTTCACGCCGCCGGAGAGGAACGCGCGCGCGCGCGGCCGGATGGACGCGCCGATCTGGCTGTACACGAGCTCGGTCGCGGGCCGGTGCAGCGCGGGGATCACGATGCGCTCGCCCAGCTGCAGCGCGACCGCGACCGGCAGGATGAGTCCGGCCAGCGAGCGGCCGTATGCGTACGCGGCCGCGCCGTAGGTGAGCACGTACCACACCGGCAACGCGAAGAGGACCCGTGCGACGCCGAGTCGCTGCACCAGCGGTGTGGTGAGGAAGCTCTGGATGCCGAGGGCCACGAGCGATGAGCTCGTGTAGACGGAGGCATACAGGACGCTGAACAGATCCTCGCTCGCGGTGCTTGCGACGCTCGCGGTCGACTGGTCGAGACCGACGAGATAGAGGAAGTTCGCGAACTGCATGATGAAGTACCAGAAGAACACTCCCACACCGAACACCCGCAGCAGCTTGTCGGATGCGACCGTCCGGTATCCGTCGAGCGAGTCGCGGAGCGTCTCCTTGACGCCCATCGGCTTGTGAATGACCGTGGCGTGCTGTCCCGGGCCTTCCGGAAGGTTGCGGTACAGGAAGATCGCGACGAGGCACACGGCGAAGCCGACGGCCTGCGCCCCGATGAAGTTCTCCGCGTGGATGACCGGCGCGATGCCGGCGCCGATCGCCCCACCGAGGATCTTGCCGACGAGAACTGACCCGGCGAAGAACGGGAACAGCCGCTTCGACTGCTCCGCGTCGTAGAGATTCCCGGCGTAGACCCAGAAGAGGATGTAGATCGTCTCCTTCACGCCGTGCGCGAAGATGTACGAGATCGGCTGGATGAGCCCGCCGACCGGGATGAGCAGCTGGATCACGATCGAGGCGACCGTCACAGACGCGACGTACCAGAGGAGCATCGTCCGTCGGCGGACGCGGTCGACGAAGTAGAAGATGAGGGCCGACACCGCCAACATCACGATCGGCGTGACGATGTACATCTGCGGGATGTTCTGGACGCCGAACCGCTTCACGAAGAGCGCGTCGGCACCGAGCTTCCCCACCCAGTCCGCCGCGACCATCAGCGTGAGCACGCCGTAGAGGAACAGCGCGAGCTTCCACTCGCCACGGCGCAGCGGCACGACGTTCGCCAGGACCCGGAGGACGCGAAGGCTCATTCGCCGGCCTTGGGCGCAGGCAGGGTGAGCGCGATGACCGCGCCGGGCTCGCCGGGGTTGGCGACGCGGATCGTTCCGCCGTGCAGCTCGACCGCAAGCTTGCAGAACGCGAGGCCCAGACCCGAGCCGCCGCGGCTCCGGCCGCCAGCGGTCTGGTAGAAGCGGTCAAAGACGTTCGCCGCATCCACGGAGGCGATGCCCGGTCCGCTGTCGGTCACGCGGACCGCGACCCAGCCATCCTGCGCGGGCGTCGCTTCGACGCACGCCCTGCCGCCGCTGGGCGTGTGCTTGACGGCGTTCGCGAGCAGGTTCGTGAACACGCGGACCATCAGCGTCTCATCAACGAACACCTTGGCGTCGCCTGTCTCGCACTCGAGCGCCACGCCCCGCGCGCGCGCCTCGGCGGTCAGCTGCGCGATGCTCTTCCGGACGACGTCGTCGAGGCGAAGCGACCGCGGCTCGGCCTCGAGGCGGCCCTCCTCCATCTTGTAGACGTCGAGGAGCGCATTCACCATGCGGAGGAGCTCGGTCACGTTCGACTCGGACAGTCCGAGCAGCTCAGCGAACTCCGGCTGCGACGCATCCAGCTGGCCGAGGCGCACGAGCTGCAGGAACGCGACGAG
>JBGPKU010000047.1:0-21394 GCA_041486085.1 Candidatus Limnocylindria bacterium
GAAGCTCTTGCAAGAAGACGATCGCGAACGATCGAAGCGGGCTGCTGGACTTCAAATCCCGAGGATCCTGGTAGTCGGATGCGAGGAGTTCGCGCCAGCCCTCACCCGAACGTGGTGAAATCTTCATTCCTGTAGGTTATGCCATAGGTGCATTGGAGGCGTCAAGCCCCTTGCCTACCCCGGAGCAATCCTGACAGTCCGGCGCCCAGCGATTCCGCCGGCACCCAGTTCGTGTTGCCCGGGTTCATCGCCGCGTCCACGTACGAACGGAACATGCCTCGGCGGGAGTTGTCGGACTTCCGCTTCCTGCTGCAAATTGCTTTCTGGGGAGCGCTCGGGCACCTTATTGCGTTGCCCTTGCGGCTAACTACTTCCTCGTTGCCCGATCAAGCCCGTAAGGCTCATTCCGGTGCGTTGTGAATTCATCGCTCCAGCCCACGCGCGGCATGTGACATCGTTAACGACATGCCTACGGGCACGCGAGCGCTCGTCCTCGGCGGTGGCGGCATCACCGGTATCGCGTGGGAGCTGGGACTCCTCGCAGGTCTTGCCGACGCCGGTCTTGATCTGACCGCAGCCGATCTCGTGATCGGTACGTCGGCCGGCTCCGTGGTCGGCGCGCAGATCACGAGCGGCATCCCGCTGGAACAGTTGTACGCGTTCCAACTTCGCGAGCCCACCGGAGAGAGCCGGGCAAGCCTCGGCGTCATCAACATGCTGCGGTTCGTGGTGGCGTCGGCGTGGCCCGGCAGCGACCAGTCCGCGCGCGCCCGCATCGGTCGTCTCGCCCTCGGGGCGCACACCGGCGCCGAGTCTGAGCGCCGTGAGGTGTTTCGCCGGGTGATCGGCGAGCGGCAGTGGCCCGCGCGTCGCCTGTTCATCACGGCGGTGGACGCCGAGACTGGCGAGAGCAAAGTGTTCGACCTCGAGAGCGGCGTGCCGCTCATGGACGCGGTGGCCGCCAGTTGCGCCGTCCCGCTCGTCTGGCCGCCGGTCTCGATCGGCGGGCGCCGCTACGTGGACGGCGGCGTGCGCTCGATCGTCAACGCCGACCTCGCGGCCGGGTATGAGCGCGTCGTCATGTTGGCTCCGATCACGCGCGCGTTGCGTCGCAGCGCTCGTCTCTCGGTCCAGGTCTCAGCTCTCGGACCGCAGGCGCGTTCCCTGGCGATCAGTCCGGACGAACTGTCGCGCAAGGCGATCGGTCGCAACGTGCTCGACCCCGCCCACCGAGCCTCATCAGCCCGCGCGGGACGAGCACAGGCGTCTGCGGTGGCGAACGACGTAGCGAACGTGTGGGCGAGCGGTTGAGCGAGGAAGCTTCAATGATGTCAGCGGACGACACGAAAACAGCGGACGCGATCGTTCGTGAATTCTCGGATCTTCACAAGAGGTTTCGCGTTGTTATCGACGGGCTCGACCAAGCCGCACTGAAGCGTGCACCGCGCGACGGCGAGAACTCAATCGGGGTCCTTGTGTGGCACGCGCTTGGAGCCCAGCGCCACATGTTGCGCAATGCGGCCGGGAGACCCAGCGAGCGCGACCGCGACGCAGAATTTCGTGCCCTACCAACAGCCAGCGCACTAGCGGAATTGATCGGCGAGGCCGAGCGCATCGTTCCTGAGTTGGTGAAGTCTGCACTGGAGCGCGCCGAGCCACCGAGCAGCGGCGCCAGCGGGGGGCGTTCGATCCATGAGCTCATCGTGCACGCACTCGCCCATAGCGGGGAGCATCTCGGGCACGCAGAACTCACGCGAAAACTGATCGAACCCTAGCCCCGCGGGTTAGCGCCCGGCCCGCCACGGCGCGTGCCTGCGAGCGCGAGGTTACGTCTTGCGCTTCGGCTTGCTGACGCTCGTGCGCCGGCGTAACGCCAGACGCGGCTTCGCTGACGCGCGGGGTGCCCGCGCAGCCGGCAGTCGCGCGTGACGAGGCTCGTAGACGCCGATCGTGCCGCCGCCGGGCAGCGTCACGTTCGTGATCACTCCCCAGCGCTCCGTCTGAAGGGCGCTGCACGTGATCTTCTGGCGCTTCATGCGAGCAACGAACGCGGCGACATTGGTGACGAGGAAATAGAGCTCGTGGCGCCCGTTCTCTTCCGCCGGATGCACCGCGACCTCCGACGAAGGAAGACCGAAGATCAGCCAACCGCCACCCGTGTCGATGCTGGGGAGGCCAAGGACGTCGCGCATGAAGGCGCGATCGGCGTCGGGCTTGGTGCTGTAGACGATCGCGTGGGCACCTGTGATCACGGTGGCCTCCCTTACTGGTCGGGTCGATGCAAGTCTGCCTCCCCGCATCCGTGCGCTGGTCGGCTTAGGTCAGGTGCTGATGCTCCAGCTCACGACCCCGATCTGAGGGTTGCGCGGCTGCGGCAGCTCACGGTGGAGCGAGTCGCGGAGCGCGCGGTCTTTCTCGCTGTCCTCACGCAGCCACAGCAGCCGCCTCGCGCGCGCGAGGAACGCGTCCGGATCCACCGGGGCCGCGGGAAGGCGAACGAGACGCACGTCGCAGAGCCGGCCGCGCGCGACCTGGAGTGCGAGGAACTCCGGCAGGGCCGGCAGCGTTGCGCGCGGCTCGCCGTGGATCGCGGGCCAGAGCGCGTCGATCGCGTGCGGAGGCGGCAGCTCGAAAAGCACGGCGACGCAGAGCCGCCGTGCGGCGCGCTCCATGGCATCGAGGAACGGGCCGATCTCCTCGATGTCGTACGCGACGTGCGCGATGAGTGTCACGTCAGCGGTTGGCGGGTCCGCCATCGGCCAGCGAGCCATGATCGCTTCGACGTTGGTCGCGTGAGTCGCGGCGATCCCGTCCCGGAGGATCGCGAGCATCGCCGGTGAGGGGTCGAGAGCGATGACTCTCCGGGCCCTGCTCGCGAGCGGCAACGCATAGCGCCCGCCGCCTGACCCGATATCGAGGAGATCCTCCCCCGGCCGGACCATCGCCTCAAGCGCGTCCAGCACCGGGTCAGCCGTCTGCTCGGGTTGATAGCGAAACGTCGACGCGACGGGCGCGTAGAAGTCGCCGTCCTGGACCTCACGATGGCGGTCGACCTGCTCTCGATTCGCACGAACGCGAGCCGCCCACGCAGCGAGTACCTCGGCCCGCGCAGGCAGCTCGTCGACCACGACGGCCGATGCTACCGGCGGGCGCACAATCGCCGCGTGCCGCAGGTGCTCCGAGCGCATGTCTTCGTCGATCTGAAGGGGTTCGGACGGCTTCTGGCCGAACGGCCCAACACGGAGACGGCGAGGACGCTGCGCACGTACTTGCGCCTCGTGCGCGCTGCCCTTCCGCGCAAGGAGGCGGAGGTCGACCAGATTGCCGACACGTTCCACCTGGTGTTTTCAAGCGCCGCCGAGGCGGTTAGGGCCGCGCACGCCATCATCGAGGCACTCCGTCGGCACAAGGCTGGCGGTCGCGCGCTCTCCGTCGGGATCGGCATCGACGCGGGTCAATCACTGCGCGCGAAGGGTCGTTATGTGGGCGTAGCGCTGGCCAACGCCGCGGCCCTCTCCCACCGCGCACGGCCTGGGCAGATCCTGATCACGCAGAACGTGCTCGCGCTGGTGCGCAATGAGCTCGATCAGCCGCCACGCGATCTCGGCCTGCTGTCCTTCGCCGAGGGTCGCGTCCATCTATTCGAGCTGCGCGCGCCTGATGACACATCGAGCGGCGGAGTTGGCGCACCGGAGCGTTCGCTTGTCGCGCTTCTGTTCTTCGACATGGTCGCGAGCACCGCGAAGGCCGCCGCGCTGGGCGCTGCGGCGTGGCGGACGCTGCTGGAGCGACACCACTCCATCGCGCGCGCGACGTTACGAAGGTTTCGTGGCAGTGAGGTGGACACGTCGGGTGACGGTTTCTACGCGACGTTCGAGCTCCGAGCTCGACATCGACATTCGTGCTGGTGTCCACACGGCCGAATGCGAGATCGTCGCCGGCAAGGTGGGCGGGATCGGTGTCGCCGTTGCCGCACGGGTGATGAGCCAGGGCGGCGCAGGCGAGGTACTCGTGTCCCAGGCGGTCAAGGACAGCCTCCTCGGGACCGAGTTCGTCTTTGAAGCGCGCGATGCCGTCGCGCTCAAGGGCGTCCCGGGAGACTGGACGCTCTACTCGGTGACCCGAGCTTCGTGACGCGCGCAGGCTCCCCTGGCCCGCTGTCGTGCGCCGGCTTTCGGAGCCTGCGGACCTCCTGTACGCCGGCCGGGCGCCGGCCGGCGGCACCTTCACCAGCGACCCGCCGAAGAGCAACAATTGCCCGAAGGTCAGCGAGCAGCCAACCGTTCGTGTCCAGTCACAAGCGCCGGTCCTACCGTAGCGCCGCGGGGGGTCGGCGCGTTCTCCGTACAGCGCAGAGGCGCGGAGGAGGTCGCTCACATGGCTCAGATCGACTACAAGGACCCGGCCGCCATCCAGGAGCCGACCGAAAAGCTCCGCTTTGAGGGCACCATCGAGCTTGGTGGCACGGTCGCCGGGGAGATGCTGGGCGTCCTCTTCAGCGAGGAGTCCAACGTAAACGGCACGCTCCAGTTCCAGGGCTCCGTTCAGATCAACGGCACGTTCAAGGGAGCGGTCACGACGAACGACGTCCTGATCATCGGCGAGCGCGCAACGATCGAGGCGGAGATCAGCTGCGGATCAGTAATCGTGAAGGGCAACGTCACCGGGAACATCAAGGCCCGCGACTCGGTCGCGCTCCAAAGCGGCGCGCAGGTGAAGGGCGACATCACCAGCCCAGCGCTCAGCGTCGACAAGGGTGCCGTCTTCGACGGGACGTCGCGCATGGGTACCACACCCTTGAAGAGCAGGCGCGCGAACCACTAGGCGCCGTGGGCCTTTCCCTCGCGATCGCGCCATGGTTCGAGCCCGAGCTTCTTGCGCTGCGCATCCGACAGGTACTTCGCGCCCTCGCGCATGGTGAGCCCGCTCGCCTCTTCACGGTGCTCGTGTAGGAATTCGTAGACGAGCTTCGGCCGCTTCTTGCTCACCTCGCGGAGCACCCAGCCGATCGCCTTGCGGATGAAGAACTCCTTCTCGTGGAGCATCGACGCCGCGAGCCGCGTGAAGAGCTCCCAGTCCCCCTCCCCGCGCTTCAGCGTGTCGTGCTGCGCCAACAGCGCGGTGCGTCGGATCCAGAAGTTCTTCTGCTTCGCCCACTTCGGAAGCCAGCGCACCGACGCGGGATAGCGCGCCACCAGGTCGCCGATCACCTCGATCGCCAGCCAGTCGACGTGAGCCCACGTGTTCGACAGGTCGATGAGGTCGAGGAGCCAGGGCAGGTCGCGCTCCTCCAGCGCACCGCGCTTGCGCTCCAGCAGCCCGATCGCGATCGAGCGGTGGTCGTGGACCCCGGTCTTGTACGCGGCCATGGCGAGCTCGCGCAGCTCCCGGCGCTCGAGCTCGGGGTGTGCCTTGGCGTACGCGATGGTGATGCGGCGGATGTCGGGAATGGTCACGCCGTAGAACACCAGGTCGCTCTTGAGATACGCCTGATCGCTCCTCGCCCGCGCCGGCGTTCCCGCAGCGCGCAGCTGCCGATCAAGGTCGGTCAGCGCGCTCACTTGCAGCTGTTCTGGTATTCCTTCATCCGGCGCACGGCAGCGTCGTTCTGGCCCTTCAGGCTGTTCACGTACCGGAAGAGGATGCCACCGAGCTGCCGCTCCAGCGTGTTGGTCGACCCGTAGACGACCTGCACGTGATCGCGCTCGTCACCGGCGTTGCCGCGCTGTGCCTCGTGCGCGCCGAGGCTGGCGACCTCGAACCGCGGCGGGGCCGCGACCCACTCGTCGTTCACGCACCGGTCACGAGCGATGCAGCGAAGCTCGAAGTCCTCGATCGTGAACGTGATGCCGTAGTAGCCGCTGCCTGCCTTCTTCTTGTAGATGTCGATGACCTGCTGGAGCCCCTCGAGCGCCTTGTCGGTCATCGTACCGGTGAACTCGAGGATCGGACCCATCGGGCTCATCGCCTCCTCGATGTCCTCCGAGACCTTGCCGATGTTGTCGCCGACGAACGACAGGCCCTTTCGCGCGTTCTTCGCGTAGGTCATCGCGCCGTCGATGAGATCCCACGGGATGTCCCGGTCGTCGGAGCTGAGGCACTTCGGCCGCACGCTGCTCATGTCCGCCAGCGACACGCGCAGCGGCGCGCGCGAGCGAGCGGGCGCATCGCGGTACGTGTTCGGCGGGCACTTCGGCGGCTTCCGCTCCTGCGTCATCGGCCCGCCGCCGCCCACGGGGATACCGGGACCGCTTGTCGTGCCGGGGGTCGTTGGTGGCGTGGTCGGTGGTGTTGCCGGTGTCGTCGGCGGCGCGACCGGCGGCACCGGCGCCTGCGCCGGTGCGTTGGTCTGGAGGCAGCGCGCGAGCGCCTCCTCCGCCCGACCGAGCTCGCGCAGCGTGTCCTCGACGGCGTACTGGGCCTGAGTGACCTCTCCGCCGTCACCTGCGGCGTCGTACGCGCTCTTCGCCGAAGCGGCCGCCTCGGTCGCTGCCTTCAGCGCCGCCTGGGCGCGATCGATCCGCACCTGATCGGACTTCACATACACGCGGCGACCGGTCGCGACATCCTCCCCGTACGAGGTGGTCTTGTCGCTCGTCGCGGAGGCCTGCTCGGCCTGCGCTCTGGTGAGATCGGCCTGCGCCTTGTCGTTGGCCGCCTTCAGCTGGTTGATCCGCTGCTGGCGCGAGCGCGCGGCCTCGACAGCGGCCTTCGCCCGGGCGACGCGGGCCTTCTCTTCCTCGCACGGATCCTTCGCTGTCTTGCCCTGCTGCCGCACGAAGAAGAAGCCGCCGAGCAGTGCGATCGCGACGATGACGATGATCCACCACGGGAGATCGCCACCCGCGGTCGCCGTCCCCCCGCCGACCGCAACGGCGCTCGGCTCCGCCGAGGCCGAGGCACGCGAGGTCGTCGTGGGGATGGGCTGCACCGGACCGAAGTACTGAAGCGCGGAGGCGATCGGCAGGGTCGCCATGGCCGGGTCTCCGTCGGTCGCACGCGCGCTCTGCGAGTACGTGAAGTACGCGACGTCCGCCTTTGGTGTCCCGTCCGCGTTCAGGTCGGCCCGCTTCGCGACGAGGACCGTCACGCGGACGGGGACCTCCGCCGCGGTCGCACAGCCGGGGTGCACGTACGCGTTCTTCGGGTCGCGGGTCTGCGGCTGCCCAAGGGTTCCGCAGGTGACGTTCTGAAGAGACCACACGTAGGCGAGGTCGCTTCCCTGCGCGACGATGTCGAACAGCGTCGACGAGAGGCTGTCCTCATACGTGTTCTTGAACGACGTGAATACCGGCGAGCCCGGCGCTGGACTCTGCAGTGGGACCAGACGCGGGCCGGCGGCGGCAACGCGCGGCCCGCCGGCGAACGACGCGACGATCGCCAGGCACGCCGCCGCGATCGCGGCTCCCGGGCGCACCGACATGCGCTGGGAAGAGTGTTTGGTCATGAACTGGCTGTCAACCGAGCGCTCCCGGCGCCAACGCGATGCTCGACTGGTTACCGCTGCTCGAGCCAGCGGCGGATCGCGGCCTCGTCGAGGCCTGCGACGTCGAGCTCGCGCTCACCCACCCGCAGGACCGGGATGCGGATCGCGTATCGGTCGAAGAGCGACGCGTCGCGCTCGATGTCCACGCGCTCGATCTCCAGCGGCGTGTCCATCCGCAGGCGCGTCAAGGTGCGGTACGCCTCCGCGCAGAGACCGCAGCCAGCCTTCTCGTAGAGCCGCGCCGCGATCGGCTCACCGCGCGGCGTGCGCTTGCGCACGAGCGCGAGCCCGCGCCTCAGGTTGCCGCGCACGCTGCGACCTCCGACATGCCCGGCTAGAGTCTCGTCCCGTGAGCCCGTTCGCGCGTCCAGGCCTCTTCGTCTCCACGGCCCAGGTCGCTGGTCTGCTCGGCGAGCCTTCCCTTCGCACGGTGGATTGCCGCTTTCTCTTCGAGGCCGATGCGGAGAAGGACTACCTGGCCGGTCACCTGCCCGGCGCGGTGCACTGCGACTGGTCCCGCGACCTCTCGGCTCCCCCACCCCCGTCCGGACACCCGCGCGACATGCTCCTCGGACCGCGCGAGTTCGCGCAGGCGATGTCGCGCCTTGGGATCGGCAACGACACGCGGGTGATCGGCTACGACGCGGAGGGTGGGCACCATGCCGCGCGGCTCTGGGTCGCGCTGCGGCGCTACGGCCACGACAACGTCGCGGTGATGGAGGGCGGCATTCAGAAATGGCAGCGGGAGGGCCGGCCCCTCGAGACGGGCAAGAGCTCGGCGCCGCCCGCGACGTTCGTCTCGCGGCCGCGCGACGGCGTGCTGGCCTCGAAGGAGGAAGTCCTCGGCGCGGTCCGCACGGGCGATCCCTGGCTGCTCGACGTGCGGCGCGACAGCGAGTTCACCGGCGAAGAGAAGCGCGCCGCGCGCGGCGGTCACATCCCCGGTGCGGTGAACATCCTCTGGAAAGACGCGCTCAACGAGGATTGGACGCTGCGCGACGCGGATGAGCTCGAGGAGTTCTACACCAACGCGGGGTTCGGTCCGGAGACCGCGACCATCACCTACTGCCAGGGCGGCGTGCGCGCGGCCTTCACCCATCTCCTGCTCACCGCGCTCGGGCACGACGACGTCCGCACATACGACGGCAGCTGGGAGGAATGGGGCAACGACCCTACCCTGCCGATCATCGTCGGCCGGAGCTGATCAGGGCACGACGACGGGATCGGGCGCCCCAGAGGTCTTCGCGGCAGTCGTCGTGATGGTGCCGCCGCTCCAGCTCACGCTGATGGTGTACGAACCCTGCGGGAAAGTCGATCCCAGATACGTGATGTACGCGCCGAACGCATCGGCGCTGTGGCTCTCGGGGCTGAAGCTCGAGATGGTGAGCGTGAATGGAGCGTTCGGCGGCAGACCGTAGGCCATGATGGTGAGGCCACCACCCTGGACCGTGTCGGTGGCCGTCGCGAGGCCCGGATAGCTCGGCGCCAGGGCACGGACGCGAGCGACGTACGTGTTCGCGAAGTTGGCGAACGGCTGTCCCGACACGGTCGCGTAGGCAGCGTCGAACGACTGCCCCTGCGCCATGAGGTCGAGGATCCGAACCTCGCCGATCAGGCCGAGATCCTGGCGAAGAAAGAGAACGCCCTCTGCCGCGGCGAAATATTGGTAGTACGCGAGAGGCGACGGCCTCGACTGCCACTGGTTGCGGTCGGTCATCTGCGCAAGCGTGAGCAGCGCGTTGTTCTGCGCCATCGACGCCGCGCCGTACTTGTTCTGCATCAGGTAGTAGAGGTTGTTCGGCACGGTGAACTCCTCCACGACCGCATTTCCCTCGTTCAGCCACATCGGGATCGAGTCGGCTGGGACGATCTGATGTTGCATCCAGTGAGTCAGCTCATGACGGAGGGCTGAGAACGGCTTTTCCGTTCCGGTCTTCCCCCAGTCGACGGCGATACCGGTGATCGTTGGTGTCTCCGTGTACAAGCCGGCGGTCGACTGCCCGACGCTCGTCGCGGCGAGGAACGGATAGCCGAAGATGGTCTGCAGCGCGGTGATGTAGTCGGGCGTCGTCGCGAGAACGTAGACGAGCGGATGCTTCGCGTACGGCCTCGCATAGTCGGCCGTGACCTTCACGACGTCGGACGTTGCCTGGCTCGTGATGGTGGCGCGATCGACGACGCTGATCCCGCTCTCGATGTAAAGGTCCAGCGTGCCCGACGTCTGGACGACGAACGAGATGCCGCCGATGGTCTGCGCGGCGAGCGGCGCGACCGTGACGGCCACCGTCGTCGAGATCTGACCGGTGCCGAACGTCACCGTCCCCACGCCCGGGGTCTGCGCAAGGAACGTGAAGCCCGTCGGCAGCGAGTTGGTGATCGTCCCGAGCGTCACCGGATTTACGGTCGCGATAACGCCGGCTGCCTGGATCGTGGCGCCGAACTGGTCACGCGCCGACAGGGTGAAGAGCTGCGCCGAGCTCGTCGTGATCGAGAGGCTGGCGGGCGCCACCTTCAGGCTCGCTATCTGGCCTCCGAACAGCGGGAGCGGCTGCAGCGCGAACCCTTCGTAGAGCATCGCGGCGTCGCCGCCGGTGGCGGCCTGCTCGAAGACGATCGCCACGATCGGTCCGTTGCCGTCGACGGTCACGGAGTACTGCGCGTTGTCCGCGAGGCCGCTCACCGTGCGCGGGTCGAGCTTCGCGGTCGCGCCGGGCGCGAGCGCGATCGTCTGCGTCGTCACCAGGTCGCCGGTGTCGATCGAGAACCACCGCACCGTCGCCTGCGTCGCGACCGTCGACTGGATGTACGTCGTGCTCGTCCAGCCGCTCGGACCGCCGATCGTCCGCAGTACCACCGGGAGCAGCGCACGGGGCGACGGCGTCGCCGAGGCCAGATAGCCCGCCGCGGTCGTCGCCGAGTTCGGTAGGACGACGGCCGCGATCGCGGTCGGCGCCGTGATGCGCAGGGCGTACTCCCCCGCCCCAAGACACGCGCCGATGACGGCCGTCGCGCAGGGCACGCTCGTGCCGAGGGTGAAACGCGGGTCGAAGGCCCGCGAGCCACCCGCGGGGATCCCGCTCAGCGTGAAGACCTGAGCGGTGCCGCCGGCGAGCGGCGCGAAGGTCAACGTCGCGTCCACCGGCGTCGGCGCGAGGTTCTGGACGACGACGGGCGAGAAGAGTGACGCGCTCTTCACGGCGTACGGCGCGTACAGGCTGATGCCGCCGCCCGCCAGGCCGTTGTGACTGAACGCGACGGGCGAGCCCTGCTCGTTGTGCGCGTTGACGACCACGGCGATCGGCTGGGTCGAGGTGAGCGTCACCGCGTACTGCGTCCCGTCGGTGAGGCCGGAGTTCAGCGCGCCGGTCGAGGCCGGCTCGAAGTCGGGGTCGACCACGCCCGAGCGGCCCGAGGCGACCTGCAGCGTCTTGGTGAAGGTCTGGGTGCCGGCGAAGCTGACGAAGCGCGCCGTGACGGTCGCGGCCTGCGTCCCGAGCGACTGCACGATGAACGGCACGTCGTACCCGAAGAAGCGCCGGGTCACGTTGGGCAGGTAGACCGTCGTGGCGCCCTGGGTGAAGCCCGAGTACGACAGCGCCTGCTGTGTCGCGCCGCTGCCCTGGACCTGGTTCACGATCGCGACGACCTGGGCGCCGTAGCTCTTGATGACGACGCTGAACTGCGTGTCGTTCGGCAGGTCGAGATCGGCGTTGGGGTTGTCGACGAGCGTCGTGCCGGGAGCCAGGCCGCTCGTTCGGCGGCACACGATCAGGGACCCGTCGCTGAAGCGGAAGAACGACACGTCGATCGACGTCTGCAGCGCGCCGGCGTTCTGGACGTAGAACGGCGTGACCCAGCCGGCTGGTCCGCCCAGCGTCTTGGTCACGTTGGGCAGGTAGACCGTCGTCGTGGGCTGCTGGGCGGTGGTGTCGCACGTCGCGGCGAGAGCGGTGCTCTGCGCGATCGGGACGGTCGCGACGATGAACAGGACTGCGAGCAGCAGCCGGTACGCTCGCCCGTTCACCGCGGCCAAGTATGGGCTACGGGCTCAGGCGCTGACGCCTGCTTGTGAGCTCCTTCGCGAGATCCGCGGGCACGTTCGCGTCGATCTCGATACCGCGCTCGCTGTAGGCCGCGGCGCGCAGCTGGCCGCGCTCGCGCACGCGCTGAACGAGCGCGCCGTCGCTGTACGGCAACACGACCTTGATGTGCTTCCATCGCGCCGCCGCCTGCTCGCCGAGGCGAACGCGGAGCGCGTCGAGGCCCGCGCCGCTCTGCGCCGAGCAGAACACCGCGGAGGCGAACTCGCCCGTCAGCGCTTCCCGCAACGCATCTCCCTCGGCGCCCCGCAGCGTGTCCATCTTGTTGAATACCAGGAGGCTCGGGCGATCCGCGAGCTCGAGCGACGCGAGCGTCTCCTTCACGACGCCCAGGCGCTCGTGGAGATTCGGATGGCCCGCATCGACCACGTGGACCAGCAGATCGGCGTCATTGAGCTCCTCGAGCGTTGCGCGGAACGCCCCGACGAGCGTCGGCGGAAGCTTGTTCACGAATCCCACCGTGTCGGACAACAGGATCGCGCCGCCGCCCGGCAGCGACATGCGCCGCGTGGTCGGATCGAGCGTCGCGAACGGCTGATCGGCGACGAACAGCTCGGCGCCCGCAAGCGCGTTCAGGAGCGTGGACTTGCCGACGTTCGTGTAGCCGACGAGCGCGGCCAGGAACAATCCTTCGCGGCCCCGCGACAGCCGGCTCTGCTGGCGCTGGCGCTGGACGTCCGCCAGCCGGGCCCGGAGATCAAGGAGACGCCGCTCGATGACGCGCCGATCCGTCTCGAGGAGTGACTCGCCGGGGCCGCGTGTGCCGATCCCACCGCCGAGCCGCGACAGACCCTTCCAGATACCTCGCAGCCGGGGCATCTGGTACTCGAGCTGCGCGACCTCGACCTGCACGCGTCCTTCCTTGGTGCGCGCGTGGCGCGCGAAGATATCGAGGATCACCGCCGAGCGATCGACGACGCGCCGTGCCGTGACGGCCTCGAGCCCGCGCTGCTGCGTCGGTGTCAGCTCATCGTCGGTCACGATGAGGTCGGCGCCGAGGCGGCCGGCTTCGGCGGCGAGCTCCGCGGCCTTGCCCTTCCCCACCCACGTGTGCGGATCGGGCGCGCGACGCTGCTGGATCGTGCGGCCGGCGACGACCGCACCGGTCGCTTCGACCAGCGACGCGAGCTCGTTGACCGAGTCCTCTGCCTCGAATCGCGCGCGGGGGCGGTCGAGGCCGACGAGGTAGGCGCGCTCCGGGGGTTCCCTGGTATCGATCACGCCATAACTATGCGGTCTGGGCGAGCGCCGCGGTCGCGAATGCGACGGAATTCACGGAGGACGGATCGCACCACCGCACCTCGGTGTCGCGGCGGAACCAGGTCATCTGCCGGCGCGAGTAGGCACGCGTGTCGCGCACCGTCAGCAGGGTCGCGCGTTCCAGGTCGATCTCACCGCGGAGGCTCGCCATCCAGTGGACGTACCCATGCGCGCTCATGCTGGGCAGGCGCGGATCGACGCCCCGCGCCATGAGCGCGCGCGCTTCGTCGAGCACGCCTCGGTCGACCATCGACCGAACGCGCTGCTCGATGCGCTCCAGGAGCCACGAGCGCGGCGGGGCGAGACCGATCTTCGTCGCGGGCACGGCATCGGACCGCCGCCAGCGAGCGCTGATCCCGCCACCGATGAGCGACGCCTCGAGGTAACGCACGACCCGCCGCACGTTCCGCGGATCCACGCGCGCCGCGGCCTCGCCATCGATCGACTTGAGGCGTGCGTGCAGGTCCGCGCCCTGTGCGGCCTCGGCTTCGAGACCCGCGCGAACGTCCGGGTCGGTGGGCACGGATTCGAGATCGAGGCCGTCGATCAGCGCGCGCACGTACAGCCCGGTACCGCCGACGACGACCGCCGCTCGGCCGCGGCGCGCGATATCGGCCAGCGCGGCGCGCGCCTCGCGCTGGTAGCGGGCCACGTCGTAGCGCTCGCCCGGATCAGCCACGTCGACCATGTGGTGCGGCACGCGCGTCCGCTCGGCCGGGCTCGGCTTCGCGGTGCCGATGTCCATGCCGCGGTAGATCTGGCGCGAGTCGGCGGACACGATCTCCGCGCCGAGCGCTTCCGCGACGTCGAGCGCGAGCGCGCTCTTGCCGGACGCCGTCGGGCCGACGATGGCTACGACCCGCGTAGTTGCGTCTCCACCGCGCTCAGCGCATCGCGCGCGTGCTGCACGGCGTCCGGCGTGGGCTCGTGCTCGCCATAGCGGAGATCCTCGAACGAGCGCACCAGCGGCGCCGCAACGGTCCAGAGCTGCGCCGATCTCGTCATGCGCGTCTCGTGCTCCGCCGGCGTTTCCGCCGGCTCGCGCCAGCCCGCTCCGTGCGCCTCGGCGAGCGCCAGGAAGCGCCAGTACAGGACGCGCAGCGCGCCGCTCGCGGTCCCATCCTCTCGCGGACGCCTCCGTGCCGCGCCCCGCCGCGGTCGAAGGCCGCGGAGCGTGTCCATGAGACTGATGCCCGCAGCGCTCTCCCGCTCGAGCGAGACGCCTTCAGGAAGGTCGAGCCGGCGTTCGCGAAGCATGCGATCGAGGAGCAGGATCCCGAAGAGGACGGCGACCGCGACGATGAGCAGCTCGACGGCGCCGAAGACGTACGGCCGCGTCTGCTCGATCTGCCGCAGCAGCTCGGCCTCCTGCTCGGGCGTGGTCGGCTGGAACAGCGGCGGCCGGTCCAATCGATTCGAGATCAGCGGACGCAGCAGCTCGATGAGGTATCCCGCCAGGTAGGCGAAGGGCAGGACGAGCAGGTAGAAGAGGCGCCCCGCGATCGGCGCGAGGAATCCGCCGAACGCGCCGAGCGCGTCCTGAACGGTGGGCACGAACGCGGCGGCGAGGATCGCGACGACACCGACGACGACCGTCGCGCTCGTCGCGGAGCTGGTTCGCGCCGTGCCGGACGTACCGCGCGCGAGTGCGAGCTCCTCGGTCGTGCGCGCGAGCGACAGCGCGAGACCTGATGCGGCGACGGTGAGGAGCGCGAGCGCCGCGAACGGCGCACGGTCGACCGGCCCGGGCGCGAGCGTCGCGACCGCGATCGCCAACCCGGCGAACGGCACGGCGTTGCGCGCGTCGGTCCATCGCGTTCCGCCCCGCGCCACCGAGACGATGCGCCAGAGATACGCCTCGCCGAGAAGGCCGAAGATCACGACGCGCGACAGCACCGCGAAGCCATCCGGCTGCTTCATCGGCAGCGAAAGGCCCCACGCGGCCGACGCGGCGAGCGTGACGACGAGGATCGTCGCGCTCCGGCGCTCACCACCGATCTCTCGCAGCACCGCCACGAGGAGCACGCCTGCGCCGAACAGGCTGAGGAACGTGGGCAGCACCGGCATCGGATCGCGGCCCACAGCAGCGAGGTGACCGATCGCCGCAAGCGCCGTGAAGGCCACCGCCTCGACGAAGCAGCGCGCGCCGGCGAGCAACGCGAGCGCGCCGCTACCCCGCACGCCGGAGCTCCGCCGCCCGCAGGACATCGACCACGACGCCGCGAGCCAGGAGGTGCGACACGACACCGGCGCCCGGCTGCGCGACGCTCACCGCGAGGACGCGATGATGCGAGCGCCGGAGGGCGAGCATCGCTCCGGCGAGGCCGGTCGAGATCTTCGGCGTGACAACGACGAGCGTCGCGCCCCACGGGATGCGGCCCCGCTCGGCCAGGAACACGACCTCGGGCGAGTTGACCGCGTACGGTCCGAGGCGCGCGAGGATCTCGAGGCTCCGTGTCAGCGATCGCGGCCCGCGCGAGAGTGCCGATCGCGGTCGCTCGTGGGTCAGATTGTCGAGACCGTTCGTAACGAGCCCGACCTGCCGGCCCGCGCCGGCTGCCTGTCGGACGAGATCCGCCGCTGCGGAGACCACGAGCTCCACGGCCTCCGGATCGGCCTGGATCCAGTACTGCTCGTACGACGCGACGTTGACCAGGAAGACGGCGTCGAGGCTCGTCGCGGGCTCGTACAGCTTTGTCTGGAGCGTCCGCAGCCTGGCGGAGGCCTTCCAGTGGATCTCCTTTCGCGGATCGCCCAGCTGGTGCTCGCGGACGCCACGAAAGCGGAGCGGATCTGGAAGCAGGCCGCGGCGCACCGCGGTCTCGGCGAGTGGGCGGAGGCTGGGCAGATGCCGATCGCGCGTCGCGAGCGGCGCGGGGTAGGCGACGATCGAGAGCGTCACCGGGACGGTGCGTTCGACGGACATGAAGCCCAGCCAATCGCTGGCGCGAAGGCCAAGGGGACCGATCGCGTAGGCGCCGCGCTGGGCCGCGACGATCGGGAATCGCACCGTGAGCTTCTCATGACCGCGAGGCGCGAATCCCGCATTCACGAAGGTCCGCGGAATTCCCGGTACGACGTGCGCGGGCTCGACACCCTCGGGCAGGAACAGCCGCAGGTCGAGCCACGGAAGCGGCAACGGCTTGCGGTTCGCGATGCGCACCGTCGCGACAAGACCTTCGCCCGCGACGACCCGATCGACGGACAGCGCGACCTCCGCGTCGAGCGCGACGAGCGCGACCCGCGATGTGATCCACACGACGAGCCACACCACGAGACCGCCAGCGGCGAGAACGATGAGCGCAGGCGACCTCGAGACCATCGCGAGGATCACGAACAGCAGTACCAGAGGCCACTCGAAGCGACCGGACAGGCTCATGGGAGACGCGGACCGTCCAGGGTCATCCCGCCGCGCGCGCGAGATCCTCCGCAGGCACCGGCGTGCGGGTCAACACCTCGGTGACCACGCTCGCTCCGGTGCGTC
This sequence comes from Candidatus Limnocylindria bacterium, assembly GCA_041486085.1. Taxonomy (GTDB): domain Bacteria; phylum Chloroflexota; class Limnocylindria; order P2-11E; family P2-11E; genus CF-39. The sequence goes on from JBGPKU010000047.1 coordinate 16,331, forward strand.
CGCGCATCTGCGCGTCCGCGCCCATGAAGATCCGGTGCTGCAACACCGCCGTCGCCTGTGCCTTCACGTCGTCGGGCAGCACGTACGCGCGGCCGCGTATGGCCGCGTTCGCCTGCGCGGCGCGGTAGAGCGCGAGCGCCGCGCGCGGGCTCGCACCCAGCTCGACGCCGTCGGCCTTCCGCGTCGCGCGCGCCAGGTCGACGATGTATCGACGGACCGCGTCGCTCACTTTCACCGCACGTACCTCGGCGCGGAACCCCGCGAGCGCCGCTGCGTCGTAGAGCGGCTCGAGCGAGCCGGTCTCCACGTTCGCGGGTCCGTGCATCCGGAGGATCTGATCCTCCTCGTCCGCATCCGGATATCCCAGCCGCACGAGGAACAGGAAGCGGTCGAGCTGTGCCTCCGGAAGCGGGAACGTTCCCTCGAGCTCGATCGGGTTCTGTGTGGCGATGACGCAGAACGGATCGGGGAGTGGATGCGTAGTCTCGTCGACCGTGATCTGCCGCTCCTGCATCGCTTCCAGGAGGCTCGACTGCGCTCGCGGTGTGGCGCGATTGATCTCGTCGACGAGTACGAGGTTCGCCATCACCGGCCCGGGGCGGAACTCGAACAGCTGCGTCCGCTGGTCGAAGATCGAGACTCCAGTGATGTCGGACGGCACGAGATCGGGTGTGCACTGGATGCGGTGGAACGAGAGCGCGAACGATCGCGCGACCGCACGCGCGAGGGTGGTCTTCCCCACCCCGGGCACGTCGTCCACGAGCACGTGCCCCTCGACCAGCAGCGCCGCGAAGAGCTGCTCGGTCGGGGTGCGCTTCCCCACCACGACGCGCGCGACCTGCTCCACGAGGCGCGCAGACGCATCGCGTACGGATGTCATGAGTCGAGGTTACTTCAGCGACGCCATGCCGCTTCGAGCCGCGGCTATGCCGCTTCGAGCGAGCTCACGCCGCCGCCCGGACGTCTGCTCTCGCGGATCGCGTTGGCAGCGGAGAGCGCGACCGCGATCGCCGCGAACGCCGCGAGACCGTGCAGCGCGAGGGCGACTGGATCGGTGACGCGAAGCGCGAACGGACTGAACGCACGCTCGAGAAAGAAGATGAGCGCCGTGATCCCGAGCAGCCGGAGGGCGAGACGCCCGCCCCTCACCGCGCGTGTCGCGACGGTGAGGGCCACCGCTGCGAAGAGATAGACCAGCCAACCGCTGCTCTCTCCCGCGAGGCCCCACTCGCGTCCTCCGGGCATGAATCCCGACACGACGCCGTCGGAGACGAGGACCGCCGCCAGCACCAGCGTGGTGATCCCGATAAGCCACGCCGCCCGGGTCGGGAGCGCGCTCCTGGCGGCACGCGGCGAAGGTTCGTCGGCCTCGGGCGGCGGCGGCGCCGGGATAGCGTCGTCCAGAGCGAAGATGTGCTCGATATCGTCGGTCGCGATCGAATGACCCAGACGCCAGACCCGGAGAGCCGAGGCGAAGATGATGAGCTCGACGACCGCTGTCACGAGATGTACCGCGACCGAGAGCGCGGACTTGTCCTCGATGAGGAACGCCGATGCCGGGCGCTCCACGACGAAGAAGAGCGAGAGTCCCATCCGGAGGGCCAGGCTGCGCTCGCTTCCGCGCGCGACCAGCACGGCGACGAAGGTGTTCGCGATCCCGAAGAAGTACGAGATCGCCGATAGGTCGGTCACCGACCATGCCGGGCCACCCGGGTACACGCCGTCGAGGAGGCCTGCCGCCACGAAGAGGGCCGAGGCAAGCAGCATCAGCAGGACGACCGGTCGAAGCGCCCCCGCCACTTAAGCCACCCCCAACACGCGCGCTGATGGTAATCGCTCAACCGCCTGCTTGAGGCGTGGTCGAGGGCCGCCGTTGTGACTCGAGCGCAGCGATGTTCTCCGGTGGAACGAACACGCCGCCAAGATCGACGCCGTGGTCACCGCGCCCATGAAAATCGGAGCCACCGGTCGGTACCAGTCCGAAACGTGCCGCCCATCGAAGACAGGAGGCCGTCCACGCGGGTGTGTGGGAGCCGTAGTAGCACTCGATCCCGGCAAGGCCCACGTCCTTTAGCAGCGGAAGAAGCTCCTCGAGCCCAAGAACGGTTCCGGGATGCGCCAGCGATGGCACGCCGCCGTGCGCGCGAACGAGCTCGACGGCTTCGAGAGGTGCGAGACCGACGCGCGAGACGTACGCCGGCGATTCCTTGCCGATGAGCGTGTCGAACGCCGCCTCGTAACTCGGGACGTGGCCAGCCTCGAACAGCGCCTGCGCGAGATGCGGGCGCCCCAACGATCCACCCCTCGCGATCTCGCGCACGCGCTCGAGGGAGACGGTGTGGCCGAGGCGATTGAGGTTCTCGACCATGAGGTCGATCCGCCGTCCGCGGTTGTCGCGCAGCCATTTCATCTTCTCCTCGAACGCCGCGTCCGCGGGGTCGATGAAGTACGCGAGGATGTGGGCATCCCCCCACTCCGACTCGGTGTTGAGCTCGGTCGCGGGGATGATCCGCACGCCCAGCCGAACACCCTCGGCGACGGCTTCGGCGACGCCGGACAGCGTGTCGTGATCGGAGAGCGCCTGTATGCGCACGCCGCGCTCCGACGCGCGCCTCACGAGCTCCGTTGGCGTGAGCACTCCGTCCGACCGCTGCGAGTGCGTGTGCAGGTCGATGGCGTAGCCCGTGCTCACGCCGACCACAGCTTGTCGAGCCGCTGGATCCCGGTCGCGCGTCCTGAGGCCGCGTCCACCTCGAGGACCACGCTGTTGAACTGCACCGGACCCTCGGCGACCACGAAGCGACGTGGCATACCGTCACGAAAGCGGCTGACGATGATCGACGGCTCGATGCCGAGCACGGAGTCACGCGGACCGACCATGCCCGTGTCGGATACGTGGGCGGTCCCCTGCGGCAGGATGCGCGGATCGGCGGTCGGCACGTGCGTGTGCGAGCCGACGACCGCGCTGAAGCGCCCGTCGAGATGCCAGCCCATCGCGACCTTCTCGCTCGTCGCCTCGGCATGCCAGTCGAGGATCCGCACCCGCGGTGCCCGTTCACCGATCTCGACCAGTAGGTCATCCATGGCACGAAAAGGATCGTCCACCGGCGCCATGAACGTGCGACCGAGCGCATTCGCGACGAGCACATCCTTCATCACCAGCCAGCCGCGGCCGGGGTTGCCTGGCGCGAGATTGATGGGCCGGAGACAGAAGTCCAGCGTGTCGATGTCCTTCATGAACTGGCGCTGGTCCCACACGTGGTTGCCGTTCGTCACGACGTCGGCACCGGCGGCCTGAAGCTCGCGCGCGATCTCGGCGGTGAGCCCCGCGCCGCCCGCGGCGTTCTCGCCATTCACGATCGCGAGATCGACGCGGAGCTCCTCGCGTAGAGCGGGAAGGAGCGCCGCGACCGCGTCGCGGCCGGGCCGACCGACGACGTCGCCCACGAACAGGATGCGCACTTGCGTTCGAACACTACCCTTGCGGTCGAGGAACGGAGGCGAGCCTCGTGCTCTGCGTCGGAAGACCACTGCGGCGAAGGGGGACGATCGCCCTGATAGCGCTGTGCACGATGACCCCGACCGGTTGCACGGCTGAGGGCGTCGGCGCGCTCTTGTCTGCGCAATTCGACGCCGTCGTCGTGAACAAGACATCGTCCCTCGCGGTGTTCAACTTTCGTCGGCTACAGGATGGTCATGCGTACGGCGAGCTCGAGCTCTTGGTCCAGCAACGCCAGCAGCGCATTGAGGCGGGCGCCGACATAGCCGAGCTGCAGCTGCCGCCCTGGACCACGCTCCAAGCGCAGCGCTTCGTGAACCCGGGGCAGACCGAGACGTTCGGGGTGACGCTGATAAGCGGCAGCTATGGGCTTGTTTGTCGACGTGACACGCCGACAGTCGGAGGCAATGCCGAGGCGATATATGTCCTCGGCCCGTTCCGTGTCGTCTGACCCCTACGCGCTATCGACGCAACGTAGGAACGCACCGCCGCTTCGCGATCACTTCGCGTATTCGACCGACCGGGTTTCGCGGATCACGGTCACTTTGATCTGACCCGGGTACTGGAGCGTCTCTTGGATCTTCTGCGCGATGTCGCGCGACAGGCGCGCCGAGGTGAGGTCGTCGACCTGCTCCGGCTTCACGATGACCCGGATCTCGCGACCCGCCTGGATGGCGAATGACTTCTCCACTCCTTCGAAGCTGTTCGCCACGCCCTCCAGCTCCTGCAGGCGCTGGATGTAGTTCGAGACGATCTCGCTTCGCGCGCCCGGCCGGGCCGCGCTGATCGCGTCGGCCGCGGAGATGAGCGTGCCGGTCATCGTGACCGGCTCGACGTCGCCGTGGTGACCGACGACGCCGTCGATGACCACCTGCGGGAAACCGTAGCGGCGCAGGAGCTCGCCACCGATGACGGTGTGCGCGCCTTCGACCTCGTGGTCGATGGCCTTGCCGATGTCGTGCAGCAGACCGGCACGCTTCATCGTCTGGATGTCGTAGCCGATCTCGCCGGCGAGCATGCCCGCGACGTGCGCGACCTCGATCGAATGCCGGAGCACGTTCTGACCGTACGAAGTCCGGAAGTGGAGCCGGCCGAGGAGCTTCACGAGGTCCGGGTGAAGGCCCGCGATGCCGACCTCGTAGATGGCGGACTCCGCCGCCTCCTTCATGACCTGGTCGATCTCGGTCTTGGCCTTCGCGACCATCTCCTCGATCCGGGCTGGATGGATGCGGCCGTCCACCAAGAGTCGCTCGAGTGCGCGCTTCGCCACCTCGCGGCGGATGGGGTCGAAACCGGACACGACCACCGCCTCCGGTGTGTCGTCGATGATCAGGTCGACGCCGGTGAGCGTCTCGAGGGTGCGGATGTTGCGACCCTCGCGGCCGATGATCCGCCCCTTCATGTCGTCGGACGGGAGGGCGACGACCGATACGGTGTGCTCCGTCGTGTGCTCGGCCGCGAACCGCTGGATGGCCATGGTGATGATGTCGCGGGCCTTCGCGTCGACGTGCTCGCGCGCCTCGATCTCCATCTCGCGCACGCGTCGGCTGATGAGGTCGCGCATC
>JBGPKU010000048.1:0-20709 GCA_041486085.1 Candidatus Limnocylindria bacterium
ATCGAGGTCGCCGCGGCCGTCACCAAGCGTCTCGGGCCGGTGATCCTTGCCGGCAACAAGAAGGTCTACCACATCGGCATCCCGATCCACTGGGGCTTCATCGGTGTCTCGGCCGAGCGGAACCCAGAGCTCTCGAAGAACTGGCTCGCGAACTCGCTCACCCCGTTCGTCGGTGATGCGAACGCGCGCACGCCGGAGTTCAAGGCGTTCCTCGTGAACATCGAGAAGATCTCGTGAGCGCCGTGGCGGAGCGCACCTCGGTATACGGCGACCGCAAGCGGCGCGCGCTCGAGCTCGGCGCCCGTTTCGATTTCGTCGCCGAGCCCATGCGGCTTGCCGCTGCGCTCATGGACGCGCAGGACCGGGCCTATGTCCGCGCGCTCGACGACCGGCCGAGCGCTGCCGATCTCGTCGCGTACATCGTCCGGGCATCGCTGCCGGATGTCATGAACGCGACGATGACCGCGGGCACGGAGGTGCTGCGTGAAGCGGTGCTCCTGCGGTTCCACGAGGGTGACCTCGCGGGGGTGGTGAACTCGTGGCTCGCGGGCGACCCGCTGAGCGAGACCGATGAGTACCTCGCGCGCGCCGCGGCCGCGCCCGTGCTCGAGGCGTTGCCCGAGCTCGGCGCCTCGCTGCGGGGCGAAGCGACCGACGAGCGTCGCTGCCCGGCCTGCGGCGGCCTGCCCCAGCTCGCGATCTTCGACGACACCGGCGAGTCGCTGCTCACGGCGCAGCGCCGTCTGCTCTGCTCGCGCTGCGCGACGGAGTGGACGTACGCGCGCATGACCTGCGTCAGCTGTCGCGAGACGGAGGCGGGAAGGATGCCGATCCTGGCCGACGAAACGCGGCTGCCGCACCTGCGCGTCGACGCCTGCGACACCTGCCGTTCCTATCTCGTAACCGTCGACGTGCGACGGGAGCCCGGGGCCGTGCCGCTCATCGACGAGATCGCGGCGCTTCCGCTGGATCTGCTGGCGGCGGAGCGCGGGTACAAGAAGATCGCGCGGAATGTGATGGGGTTCTAGATGGCGACGATAGAAGCGCGACCGGTCGGCTTCTTCACGGATACGTCCATCTGCATCGGCTGCAAGGCCTGCGAGGTGGCCTGCAAGGAATGGAACCAGCTCGAGGGCGATCCGCCGAAGTTCCTCGCCGACTCATACGACAACACCGGGCAGCTGGACGCGCAGAACTGGCGTCACGTGGAGTTCATCGAGCGGATCCCGGCGGACAACAGGGGCTTCATCCCGACGCCGACGCCGATCGCCGGCGGGCAGGCGTGGCTGATGATGTCCAACGTCTGCAAGCACTGCCAGCAGGCCAGCTGTCTCGAGGTGTGCCCGACCGACGCGATCGTCCGGACCGAGTTCGACACCGTCCTCATCCAGCAGGATGTCTGCAACGGCTGCCGTGACTGCATCTCGGCGTGCCCCTATGGCGTCATCGGCTTCAATCAGAAGACCGGCACCGCCCAGAAATGCACGATGTGTTACGACCGGCTCCAGAACGGCATGCAGCCCGCGTGCGCGAAGGCCTGCCCGACCGAGTCGATCCAGTTCGGTTACCTCGACGAGCTCCAGAGGACCGCCGACGCGCGCCTGGCGACGCTGCAGAAGGGTGGGTACAAAGTTGCCCAGCTTTACGGCCGCGACGCGACCGTCTACGGCGGGTTGAACGCGTTCTTCCTCCTCATGGACAAGCCCGAGACGTACAACCTGCCGAATGCGGAGAACGCGAAGCTGCCGAGCCGCAACAACGTGCCGGGCTATCTCGGCGGCGCAGTCACGGCGATCGCGGGCCTCATCGCCGGCGCCATCGCCTTCCGCAGCTCGCGCATGAGCGGGACGGACAAGCCCTCATGACGCCCGCCGAGCACTTCGCCGCGCCGCCCCTCTGGGAGTGGTGGATCCTCGGCTACTTCTTCTTCGGCGGCCTGGCGGGTGGCAGCTACGCGATCGGGACGCTCATCCGTCTGTTCGGCGCGGCGGCCGATCAGCGTGTGGCGCGCATCGCTTACATCGTGAGCTTCCTCGCGCTCCTCCCGTGCCCGATCTTCCTCATCCTGGACCTCGGCCAGCCGCTCCGGTTCATCAACATGCTCTACGACGCGAACACGGGCGGACTGTCCTTCAAGTACTGGTCCCCGATGTCCCTCGGGTCATGGGCGCTGCTCGGCTTCGGCGTCTTCTCCTTCGTCTCACTCCTTGGCGCGCTTGGCGAGAGCGGGACGCGCGCGCTCGACCTGTTCGCGCGCATCCTGCGCGGGACTGCCGGCTTGGTGTGGAGCGTCATCGGGACCGGCCTCGGCTTCTTCGTGGCCGGGTACACCGGTGTGCTCCTCGCCGTCTCCAACCAGCCGGTGTGGTCCGACGCCGGCTGGGTGCTCGCGGGGCTGTTCCTGGCGTCGGCCTTGACCGGTTCCGCGGCGCTGCTCCTCGCGCTGGGTTCGCGCCGGTCCGCAGATCCGGGCACGAACATCCGTCTCGCCGCCGCGGATCGCAACTTCGCGATGCTCGAGGCGATCCTCCTCGTGCTGTTCGCCGCATCGGTCGCGATCGCGGGAACGATCGGCAAGATGCTCGGCGTCTGGATCGTGCTGTGGATCGTCGTCGTCCTCGGACTCGCCGCGCCCTTCCTCGTCTCGCGCCTGGCCCTGGCCCGCCGCTGGCCGACGGTCACCGCCCCGCTGATCGCGCTCCTCGGCGTCCTCGCGCTGCGCGCGCTCGTGATCTTCGCGCCGCAGATCTGAGCACCGGCACCCCCCCGGGGGGGTGCCGCACATACCGAATATCCTCCGGCTGATGGCGATGGGGGACCGGCTCGAAGAGATGCGCCACCGGTCCGCACTGGGCGGCGGCGAGGCGCGCATCCAGCAGCAGCACGCCAAGGGAAAGCTCACCGCACGCGAGCGGGTCGACCTCCTCGTCGACGAGGGCTCGTTCACCGAGCTTGGCGCCTTCGTCATGGCGCGAACCACCGCGCTCGTCGCCGACGAGGAGCGCGTCATGGGCGACGGCGTCGTCACCGGCTTCGGGCGGATCGACGGCCGTCTGGTGTACCTGTTCTCCCAGGACTTCACGGCCTTCGGCGGCTCGCTGGCCGAGGCGCACGCCGAGAAGATCTGCAAGGTCATGGACCTCGCGGTCAAGACCGGGGCGCCGATCATCGGTCTGAACGACTCCGGCGGTGCCCGCATCCAGGAGGGCGTGGTCTCGCTGGGTGGCTATGCCGACATCTTCCTGCGGAACGTCATGGCCTCGGGTGTCGTCCCGCAGATCTCCGCGATCCTCGGCCCCTGCGCGGGGGGTGCCGTGTACTCGCCCGCCATCACCGACTTCGTCGCGATGGTCCGCGACACCTCCTACATGTTCGTGACGGGCCCGAACGTCGTGAAGACGGTGACGCACGAGGACGTGACGCAGGAGGAGCTCGGGGGCGCCGACGTGCACGCTCATCGGAGCGGCGTCGCGCATTTCGAATCCGACGACGAGGTCTCGTGCCTGGCACTCGTCCGGCGCCTCGTCGGTTACCTGCCCGCTAACAACCTCGACCCCGCGCCGGTGGTGGCCACCGACGATCCGGTGGACCGACAGGACCCCGAGCTCGACGCGATCGTTCCGGATTCGCCTATGAAGGCCTACGACATGCTCGAGGTCATCCGACGGCTCGTGGATGACGGCACATATCTTTTAGTGCACGAGGGCTGGGCGCGCAACATCGTGTGCGCGTTCGCGCGCCTCGACGCCAAGACGGTGGGCGTCGTGGCGCAGCAGCCGACCGTCCTCGCCGGCGTGCTCGACATCGACGCCTCGACGAAGGCGGCGCGCTTCGTCCGGTTCTGCGACGCGTTCAACATCCCGCTCGTCACCCTCGTCGACGTACCGGGGTTCCTGCCGGGCACGGCGCAGGAGCACGGCGGCATCATCCGGAACGGGGCGAAGCTCCTCTACGCGTACGCGGAGGCGACGGTGCCGAAGCTCACGGTCATCACTCGCAAGGCCTACGGCGGCGCGTACGACGTGATGTCGAGCAAGCACATCCGCGGCGACTACAACGTCGCGTGGCCGAGCGCGGAGATCGCGGTCATGGGTCCCGAGGGTGCCGTGAACATCCTGTATCGCGAGGAGCTGTCCAAGGCCGAGGACAGGGACACGCTTCGCAAGAAGCTCGTGGCGGAGTACGTCGAGAAGTTCGCGAACCCGTACGTGGCCGCGGCTCGCGGCTACGTCGATGACGTCATCGAGCCGCACGAGACGCGGCCGAAGCTCATCGCGGCGCTGCGGTCGCTCGCCGGAAAGCGGGACACCAACCCGCGTCGCAAGCACGGGAATATCCCGCTCTGATCCGAGCGGGAGCGACGGCCACGCCCTCAGGGTCTCCCTTCCGGAAGGTGCTCGTCGCCAATCGCGGCGAGATCGCGGTGCGGATCATTCGCGCGTGCCGCGATCTCGGTATGGCGTCGGTCGCCGTGTACAGCGATGCGGACCGCGACGCCCTCCACGTGCGCCTCGCGGACGAGGCCTTTTCGCTGGGCGGGGCCGCGCCGCGTGAGAGCTACCTCTCGATCGAGAAGCTCATCGCCGTCGCACGACGCTCCGGATGTGATGCCATGCACCCCGGCTACGGCTTTCTCTCGGAGAACGCCGACTTCGCCGACGCGGTCACGAGCGCGGGTCTGGCCTTCGTCGGCCCGCCGGCCGAGGTGCAGCGCCTTCTCGGTGAGAAGACGCGCGCTCGCCGGCTCGCGAAGGACGCCGGCGTGCCCGTGGCGGAGGGGACACTCGAGCCGCTGCACGACCTGAAGGAGGCACGATCCGTCGCGGCCAGGCTCGGCTACCCGGTGATGCTGAAGGCCGCGGGTGGTGGTGGCGGCAAGGGGATGCGCACGGTGCGCGGCGCGGACGAGCTGGACGCCGCGTGGCGCGTCGCCACGGGCGAAGCGACGAGCGCGTTCGGGACGCCGGCGCTCTTCCTCGAGCGCCTGATCGAAGGCGCGCGTCACATCGAGGTGCAGCTGATCGCGGACCATCACGGCGGCATCGTGTGGCTCGGCGAGCGCGACTGCTCCATACAGCGCCGCCACCAGAAGCTGGTCGAGGAGTCACCGGGACCATCGGTCGACGACGCGCTACGGGCGAGACTCGGCGACGCAGCGGTCCGGATCGCACGGGCGGCGGGCTATCGCAACGCCGGCACCGTCGAATTCCTCGTGAACGGGCCTGCCGAGATCTTCTTCCTCGAGGTCAACACGCGCCTGCAGGTCGAGCATCCCGTCACCGAGCTCGTCACCGGACTCGATCTCGTCGTGCTGCAGTTCCGCGTCGCCGCGGGAGAGCGCCTGCCGTTCGCGCAGGACGACGTGCGGCGGTCGGGTGCCGCGATCGAGCTGCGCGTGACCGCAGAGGATGCGCGCGGCGGGTTCCTCCCGGCCAGCGGACGCATCGAGATCGTCCGGCTCCCGTCGGGTCCGGGTGTGCGGGTCGACCACGCGCTCTTCGAGGGGATGTTCGTCCCGACGGAATACGACCCGCTGCTCGCGAAGATCATCGTCTGGGGCGCAGACCGCGCCGAGGCGCTCGCGCGCGCGAGGCGTGCCGTGCGCGAGACCATCATCGCGGGCATTCCGACGAGCCTGCCGTTCCACGCGCACATGCTGGACGACCCGGAGTTCCTTGCGGGCGAGTACGACACCGGATACGTCGCCGCGCAGTGGCCGCCGTCGAATGTGCCTCAGCTCGAAGCGGACGCGTTCGTCGCGGGAGCGCTCGCGGCGGTGCTCGCGAGGAGGGTGACGACGCACGCTCGACGCGCGGTCGCCGACAGTTCGGGCGAGATTGGTGTTTGGTCTCGAGTTGCCCGCGAGGACGCGCTTCGATGAGGTACGAGGTGCGCGTCGCCGATCGCGCCATGCGTGTGGACGTCGACGGTGCGGGGGGCTTCCTGGTCGACGGTGTCGCGGTCGCCGCCGACGTACGCGAGACCGTCCGCGGCCGTCAGTGGCTCATCCGCATCGACGGCCGGTCGCACGAGGTGACCGCGCTGGCACGGACCCGGCCACTGCGGCTGACCATCGACGGCGCGGAGGTCGAGGCGGAGGCGGCCGACGAACGGACCCTCGCCGCGACGCGCGGGATGGCTCAGCATCGTGCTGGCCGGCACGAGATCCGCGCGCCGATGCCCGGGCTGCTCCGCGCCGTGCACGTGAAGGAAGGGGACATCGTCGAGCGTGATGCGCCACTCATGACACTGGAGGCGATGAAGATGGAAAACGAGCTCCGGGCGCCGGCGCGTTCCCGCGTCACGAAGCTCAGCGCCCGGGCTGGCGCGAAGGTCGAAGGCGGCGCCGTGCTGGCCGTCTTGGTCGACGCCGAGTGAGGAGAGATCGGCGCCTCATCATCGTCGGCGCCGTCCTGATCCTTCTCGTGGGATCGCTCGCCACGGCGTTCGGACTCGTCTTTCTCGGCCCGCAGCCGACGATCGAGGGGGACGAGCGGCTCCTGGGCTTGCATGAGCGGACGGAGGTGCTTCGCGATCACTACGGCGTGCCGCACATCTACGCGGCCGACGACCACGACATGGCCTTCATGCAGGGCTACGTGACGGCGCAGGATCGCCTGTTCCAGATGGATCTGTACCGGCGCGCCGCCGCGGGCCGCCTGTCGGAGGTCCTCGGCGAGCCGGGTCTCGACAGCGACCGGTTCATGCGCACGCTCGGACTGGCTCGCGCGGCGGCCCTGGATCTCAACGTGGCATCGCCGGCGGCGGTGTCCGATCTGGAGGCGTACGCGGAGGGCGTGAACAAGTTCCTCGAGCAACACGGCGCGAGCCTGCCGTTCGAGTTCCTGCTCCTCGGCTACAAGCCGGAGCAGTGGACGCCCACCGACAGCCTCGCGATCGCGAAGCTGCAGCTCTACGACGCCGCCGGCAATTACACGCTGGAGCTCGTCCGCGCCGGCATCGCCGAACGGCTCGGGCTCGACGTCCTACCGGCGCTGTTCCCTGATCCCGGCGGGTTCGTCGCGTACGACGTTGATGCCTGGAACGAGGTCGCCGCCTCGCTGTCGCCGTCGGCGTCGTCGCCCGGTGTGGTCGCGCTGCGATCGATCCTGGGCGGCGCGGGCCAGGGGTTCGGCTCGAACTGCTGGGCCCTCGCCGGCGGCAAGACGAAGAGCGGACGGCCACTGCTGGCGGGCGATCCGCATCTGGCCGTGCGCAATCCGTCGATCTGGTACGAGATCGCGCTCGCGAGCGCGAACCTCTCGCTCATCGGTTTCTCGATCCCAGGCGTGCCTGGTGTGGTCATCGGCCACAACGATCACGTCGCCTGGAGCTTCACCTACGGCTACGCCGACACGCAGGACCTCTTCGTCGAGCACCAGGATCCGACGGATCTCCGGCGGTTCGAATACCAGGGCCGCTTCGAGCCCGCGACGTTCGTCCGCGAGTCGATCACCGTGAAGGGCCGCACCGACCCGGTGCTGATCGACGTCGCGATCACGCGACACGGACCGATCATCACGCCCGTGCTGACGAATCAGAAGGCGCAGCTGGCACTCCGCTGGAGCGCGCTCGAGGCGACGCGCACGTTCGACTCGGTGCGGGCGATGAACCGTGCGCGCTCCTGGGACGAATTCCGCGGCGCCACCTTGGACTTCCAGGGGGCGTCGCTGTCGGTGTGCTACGCCGACACTGCCGGCCACATCGGCTACCTGCTCGTCGGCCGCCTGCCGGACCGGCCCGGCGACGGACGCCTGCCCATGGCAGGGTGGACCGGTGCGAACGACTGGCGCGGACTGCTTGCGGGAAGCGCGAACCCGTTCGTGTTCGACCCGCCGACGGGGATCGTGCTGAACGCGAACAACCGACCCGTGGGCAGGCCGTCGGACGTCGGATGGAACGGGGACTGGGATCCGGGCTTCCGCTATGCCTACCTGCGGACGCAGCTCGATCAGCAGCGCAGCGCGGACGTCGCCGCGACGAGCCGGTTGCAGAATGACTACACCTCGGCGCCGGTCGTGCGCTTCCGCGAAGTGCTCGACGCGGGACGTCCCACGACGGCGCTCGGCCAGCAGGTGCAGAAGATCGCTCACGACTGGGACGGGTCGCTCGGCATCGAATCCACGGGCGCCGCGGTGTACGAGTCATGGCTGCTGCAGATGTGCCGCCTGACATTCGCCGACAAGATCGGGGTGACGCTGTACGACGACTACATCGGGGGCGCCCCCGCGACGTACGCCCTCTACCAGCTCCTGCCGAACACCACGAGCATGTGGTTCACCGAGCTCGGCGATCCCTCGGTCACCGGTCGCGACGCGATCTCCGGCGCCGCGCTCGACGCCGCCGCGAAGGATCTGGTGAAGCGGATGGGCGCGGATCCCACGAAGTGGCGCTGGGGCGACATCCACACGATCGCGTTCGAGCATCCGCTCTCCGCGGTGAAGCCGCTCGATCTCTTCCTCACCATCGGACCGCTCAAGCGCGCGGGCGACGGGTATTCGGTGAACAACGGCGCGTACTCACTCACGAAGCCGTTCACGCTCCGCGTCCACCCGTCGGAGCGGCAGATCGTGGATCTGGGCGACCTCGACGCCTCGGTCTCGATCATCCCGGTGGGGCAGAGCGGGCAGCCGTTCGGGCGCCACTGGGGCGACCAGACGGCGCTCTGGGCGAACGGTCAGACGAAGCCGATGCCGCTGTCGCGCGAAGCGCTCGGGCAGCTCGAAGGCCGCCTGGTGTTCCGGCCGCGCTAAGCGGCCGTTCTCAGCGCGGCGGACGTCCCGCGGCGAGCCCGTACTCGGACGGCACGATCGCGCCGTCGGCATTCCCTTGGCAGAGATTCGTTTCGAGGGCATCACCGTCGCGCCTTGCGAACACCGTGTAGCGTTTGGCCATCTCGAAGGTCGCGCCGCAGCTCGCGCCGCTGACCACCGTGCCGACGGTCGCGCGCTTTCCGACCTCACCCTTGTACACGCTCTCGACGTCGAAGGCGACGAACACCGGATCCATGCTCGACACAGTGCAGGCCGAGCGGATGTCGAACGGACGGCTGATACCGGCGACGACACCGGTAAAGACGACGGCCGCCGCCTCGCCCAGCCGTGCCTTCGAGCTCGGCGCGCAAGTGCACGCGAGCGCCGGCTGCGGGCCGATGAACAGGACGCTGGCGATCAGCGTGAGCACGACATACCGGCGCACGCGCCTACCGTATCTGCCTACCATCATCACGTGAAGAAGAGCGTTCCGGGGCGCAAAGAGTTCCGCACGACGTTCGGCGCGCCCCTCCAGACCGTCTACGTGGACGACGAGCCTACCCGGGAGGCCGCCGCTTCCGCCGGCCTGCCGGGCGAGCCACCATTCACGCGCGGCATCCAACCGACCATGTATCGCGGTCGCCTTTGGACGATGCGGCAGTACGCGGGCTTCGGCACGGCGGAAGACACCAACGCGCGCTTCAAGTCGCTCCTCGGCAACGGGCAGACCGGGCTGTCGGTGGCGTTCGACCTGCCGACCCAGATGGGCTACGACCCCGACGATCCGCGCGTCGCCGGCGAGGTGGGGAAGGTGGGTGTCTCCATCGCCTCGATCGAGGACATGGAGCAGCTGTTCGCCGGCATCCCGCTGGCGGACGTGACGACGTCCATGACCATCAACGCGACCGCGCCGATCCTGCTCGCGCTCTACATCGCCGTCGGCGAGAAGCAGGGCGTGCCGCCCGAGCGGCTCGGCGGCACCACCCAGAACGACATCCTCAAGGAGTACATCGCACGCGGCACGTACATCTACCCGCCTCGGCACTCGATGCGTCTCGCCACGGACCTGATCACGTACGCCGAGGAGCATCTGCCGCGCTGGAACCCGATCTCCATCAGCGGGTACCACATCCGGGAGGCGGGCTCGACCGCGGTACAGGAGCTCGCGTTCACCTTCGCCGACGCGATCGCGTACGTCGACAGCGCGAGGGCGCGCGGCCTCGCCGTCGAGCGCTTCGCGCCGCAGCTGAGCTTCTTTTTCGCCGCGCACAGCACACTCGTCGAAGAGGTCGCCAAGTTCCGAGCCGCGCGCGGTATTTGGGCCCGCATCATGCGCGATCGCTACGGCGTCACTGATCCGGCGGCGCTTGCGCTCCGCTTCCATACGCAGACGATGGGCTCGACGCTCACGGCGCAGCAGCCGCTCAACAACATCGTCCGCACCGCGATCGAGGCGCTCGCGGCGGTGCTGGGTGGCACCCAGTCGCTGCACACGAACGCGTACGACGAGGCGCTCGCGCTCCCCACCGAGGAATCGGCACGCATCGCCCTTCGCACCCAGCAGATCATCGCCGAGGAGTCCGGGGTCGCCGACACGATCGATCCGCTCGGAGGTGCGTACGCGGTCGAGGCGCTGACCGCGCAGATCGAGGCGCGCGTCCACGAGGAGATCGCCAAGATCGATGCGCTGGGGGGCGCGCTCGCCGGGATCGAAGCGGGTTACCAGATGGGCGAGATCGAGGAGGCCGCGTACCGCCAACAGCGCGCGGTCGAGAGCAAGGAGCAGATCGTCGTCGGCGTGAACGCGTACCGCGCCGAAGGCGACGAGCCACCGCCGCAGCTGCTGCGCGTCGACGAGGATCTCGCGCGACGGCGCGCCACGGGCGTGAAAGCACTTCGCGCCCGTCGTGACACGGCGGCCGCGGCAGGCGCTCGCGCGGATCTCGAGAGCGGCGCGCGCGGGAGCGCCAACCTGGTGCCGCTCATCCTTGCGGCGGTCCGCTCGGGCGTGACGCTCGGCGAGATCAGCGAGGATCTGCGCGGCGTATTCGGCGTCTACGAGCCGCGCCGACGGTGAGCGCCGTTGCCGGCGCGGGTCCGCTGCACCACGTCGGCATCGTCGTGCCGTCGATCAAGGACGCGATCCCCTTCTACCGCGACATCCTCGGCTACGCGGTGGGCGCGGAGCATGACGTTCGCGAGCAGCGCGTCAAGGTCGTGTTCGTGACGCGCGGCGACTCCCGCGTGGAGCTGCTCGAGCCGACCGATGCCGAATCAGGAGTCGCGCGCTTTCTGGCGGAGCGCGGACGCGCGACCGTGCATCACGTCTGTTTCGAGGTGGCCGATCTTGCGGGCTCGCTCGACCGCCTGTCCTCCGAGCAGGTCGAGCTCATCGATCGCTCGCCGAGAAGGGGCGTCGAAGGTCTCGTCGCGTTCATCCACCCGCGCGCGACGGGCGGGGTGCTCGTCGAGCTGCTCTAGCGTCCTCGATAGCATGGTGTCGATGACGAGGCCGCGCATCGCTCTCACCGTCTCCGGCACGCGCACCGCAGCGAGTCTCGCCGCGCGCGAGCGCTACGTCCACGCGCTCACCGACGCCGGCGCCGACGTCGTGGTGCTCGAGCCGAGCGATGCCGTGCCGGACGCGATCGCCGGCATCTGCTTCTCAGGGGGCGGTGACATCGCACCGGAGCGCTATGGCGAGGTCGACGGCGAGCAGGTCTGCGAGAACGTGATCCCGGAGCGCGATGAGCTCGAGCTCTCCGCCGCCCGCCGCGCGCTGGACGCGGATCTGCCCATCCTGGGCATCTGCCGCGGTTTCCAGGTCCTGAACGTCGCGCTCGGCGGCAAGCTCGCACTGGATATCAAAGGACATCAGGCGAAGAACGATGAGGTCATCGCGCACGTCGTCCGACCGAACGCCGGCAGCAAGCTCGCGCGGGCGACGAGCGCGGAGGACATGCGCGTGAACTCGCGTCACCATCAAGCGGTCACGGAGAAGCTCCTCGCCCCCTCTCTGCGACCGACCGTCGTGCACGACGGCCTCGTCGAGGCGTTCGAGTCGGCGGGTCATCGCTGGGTCGTCGGAGTGCAGTGGCATCCCGAGCGCACCGCCGAGGTGGATGAGGCGGCGGCGCGCATCTTCAGCGCCTTCGTGGCAGAGGCGAGCCGCTCGCCCGTCCGAACGCCTTGACGGTCTCGACCGGGCTCCAGGCCACGGTCGACGTCGCGCACGAGGCGGGCAGCAGTCGCACCGGTCCAAGGGTCGACGGCGCCGACTTGCGCGTCGGTGCGGGCGTACCTCTGCGGCTCGCCCTTCTGGTCGAGCGGGATCAGCGGAACATCGCGAGCGCGCACGCGGTCGCGCTCGGCGCCAATGCCGATGTCGTGCTCGCGCTCGCGACCACGAGCCAGGCGTCGGTCATCGATCGGGCGACGGCCCTGCGCGACGCCAGGCCGGATGCCGTGCTGGCCGTGGCCGACCGGGGCGACGCTCGCGGCCTGGTCGAGCTCATCGAGGCGCTTCGCCTGGGCTGCGGCGATCGTCCGCGGTCGATCTCGCTCCTCGTCGCCGCGGACGAGAGTGCGCGCGCACGCCTCGCCGCGAGCGCCGGTCCGATCGATGTCGAGGCCATTCCCGCTCCGACCGGCGCGCGGGCGCGCGAGGCGATCGTCGCCCGGCTGCGCGCGATGCGGCGCGGGGACGCGGACGTGGTGCTTCGGGACGAAGCGATCGAGGCCGCGGCGCGGGCGATCGCGGCGGCGACGTCGTTATCCGCGCTCGTCATCGATGTCGATGGGGCCACCACCTCGCTGGCGTTCGCGCTCCCCGACGGGGGGCTCACCGCTGTCCATTCGCAGATCGGCATCGGATCCGGCGCGGACCGCGTGGTCGCCCGCGCCGGCGTCGAGCGCGTCCGGCGCTGGATCCCACGTCCCATCGACGCGCCGGCACTCCTCGACCGGGTGTTCAACCGAGCGCGCTGGCCGGAGGCGGTCCCGACCGGCGTCCTGGCGCTCGCGCTCGAGATGGCCCTCGCGCGAGAGTCGGTCGCCCACGTCCTGAGGGAAGCCGGCCGCGCCGGTCTCGATCTCGCCTCGCTGCGCAACGCCCACCGCGTCGTGGCCACCGGAAGGCTCGCACGGTTCCCGCGCGTGGCGCAGACCGCGCTCGTGGCGGTCGACGCTCTCGCGACCGAGGTCACACAGCTCCTCTCTCGCGAGCGGCACGATGCTCTCATCGTCGCCGGAGCGATCGCGACACGCTCGACCGCTCCGATCGCCGACGCGATCGAGGACATCGCGCTCGTCACCGCCGTGCGGCCGAAGCGCGACACGAGCCTGACGGTCATCGATGCGAACGGGACCATCGCCGAGCGCGTCGCGCGCGGCGCCTTCTTCCTGATCCCGACGAGCGGCGCCGCGCGGCTCGAGCTCCCCGGATCGGCTGGCCGTCACGCTGCCGGTCCGCTCGCTCTCGGCGTCATCGTCGACGCGCGCGGCCGTCCACTCGAGCTTCCGCAGCGCGACGCCGAGCGGATCCCGACGATCGCGCGCTGGTCCGCGGCGATCGCCGCGCTGCCGATCGATGGTGGGGCGCTGTGATCTGGCGATATGGCGCGTGGACTGCGGCGCATCCCCTGCCACTCGGCAGCGTCGAGTACGCGCCGGCGGGGCGTCCGGTCCGCGCGGGAGACGTGATCGCCGCAGGAACGACCTACGGGCAGCCGGTGCGCGTCGCCGCGGCGCGCCGGCTCGGCGTCGCGCCGGCGGACCTCGCACGCGTGATGCACGTTCCGCCCGGCGCGCAGGTCGAGCGCGGCGCGATCATCGCCCGCACCGGTCGGCGGTTCGCGCGCGCGGTGAGCGCGCCGATCGACGGACGGCTCGCGCACGTGCGGGCCGACGGCGACATCGAGCTGGCTCCGGTCCTCGATCGCTGGACGGTGCGCTCGACCCTCGATGGCGTGGTCAGATCTTCCGATACTTCGGAGGTCGTCGTCGAGGGCCTGGCGTGGGGGCTCCAGGGCCTCGCCGGCTACGGGCCGAACGCGATCGGCGGGCTGGCGCTCGCCGTGACCGGACCCTCGGACGAGCTTCAGCCGTCACGCATCGACGTCCGGCAGCGGGGTCGCATCCTCATCGGCGGCGGGCGGAGCGGGGCCGAGGGAATCTCGCGTGCGCACGCCTGCGGTGTGTCGGCCGTCGTCGCGGGTTCCGTCCCCGCGAGCGGCCTGCGTGTGGTCTTTGGCGACGAAGCCGGCGCTCACGGCGCGGTCTCGCGCAGCGACGCGCCGACCTTCCTCTGCCTCCTCGGATTCGGCACCGGGCGGCTGCCCGCCGAGCTCTTCGCGCCGCTCGCCGCCCTGGACGGGGCGCGCGCGGCCATCCACAGCGCGACCGCACGTCTGTTCGTCTTCGCGCCGCCGGATGCGGTGAACGTGGGTGCGGTCGCGCCGTCGCTCGCGCTCCTGGCGGAGTGGGGCGCGACGCGCCCACTCGACGGTCCGGCCGCTCTGTCGGGTGACGTGACGTTCCCGAGCGAGATCACCGCGCCGGCCGTGATGGTCGACGATGGACCGATCCCGGCCGCGAACGTGCTTTCGCTGGGTGCGCCGCGCGACTAGTCGGGACTCGTCGGTCTGCGAACCGGGCCGGCGCGCTCACCTAGTCTTCCGGTCGTGGCGAAGAAGAAGCGCGCGGATCGCGAGACGGAGAAACGACGTGCCGCGTTCGTCGCGAGCCAGCAACGCATCGCGCGCCGCCGGACGTTCTTCGTCGCGCTGCTCGTCGTGCCGGTCGCCGGTTCGCTTGCCTCGCTGGCGTGCGGCGCCGGCACGCCGCTCGAGGTGCTGTGTGCCGTGCCGCGCGACGCCTGGCTGCTCATTGGAGCGGCCCTCTTCGGGTCGTGGCTCGGCCTTACCATCCGGCTCAGACTTGAGCGCCGCAGATTCGAGCGCGGAACGACGAGCGGACGCGCCGCGTAGCACCGGCTCGATCGACCTGGTGAGCCACTCCTCCCTGCACACCGAACGCATCGGCGAGCGACTCGCGCGCCTTGCCCAGCCCGGAGATGTCCTCGCGCTGTGGGGGGAGCTCGGCGCGGGGAAGACGCAGCTGACGAAGGGCGTCGCGGCGGGTCTCGGTCTCGACGGCGGCGATGTTTCGAGCCCGACCTTCGTCATCCTCCACGAGCATTACGGTGGGCGCATCCCGCTGTTCCATCTCGACCTGTACCGGCTCGAAGGACAGGACCTGGGCACCACCGGGTGGGAGGAGACGCTCGAGGGCGGAGGCATCACCGTGATCGAGTGGCCCGACCGCGCGAGCGCCGGCCTGCCCCTGGACCGCGTCGACGTCCAGCTCGAGCACATCGCCGATACCAAGCGGCGCGTCGTGCTCTCTTCGACCGGCCCGCGCTCAGCCGAGCTGCTACGGGGGTTCCATGACTCTCTTGGCGCTTGATACCTCGACGGACTGGGCGTCCGTGGCGCTCTACGACGGAAAGAGCGTGCTCGCGGAAGAGACCTGGCACGCCCAGCGCCGGCACGGCGACGAGCTGTTCCCAACGATCGAGCGGATGCTCGCGTCGGCCCGCTCGAGCATCGCGGACGTGGACCGGGTGGCCGTGGCCACAGGGCCCGGGTCGTTCACCGGCCTTCGTGTCGCGATCGCCGCGGCGCAGGGCATCGCGCGCGGCGCGGGCGCCGCGCTCGTGGGCGTCTCGACCCTGGACGTGCTCGCGTATCCCCACGCGCCGTCGAAGCAGCGGACCTGCGCGCTTCTGCCGGCCGGACGCAGCGAGTGGTACGCGGCCCTCTATCAGGAGCGAAACCGCCGGTGGCTCCGCCGCTCTCCCTACATTGCCGCGACACTCCCCGAGCTCTGCACTCAGATCGGCACGCACACCCTGTTCGTCGGCGAGATCGGTGACGAGGCCGAGCAGACGCTTCGCGACCTCCTCGGACCAAAGGCGCTGTTCGCCTCGCCCGCTTCGCGGATGCGACGCGCGGGCTACCTCGCGGAGCTCGGGTGGCGCACGCTGGAGACGGAGCCGCAGGCAAAGCTCGCCGAGATCGAGCCGATCTACGTGAAGCAGCCGTCGATCCATCCGTCCTTCGACCAGCCATTCGCACCGGTCCCGACCGGCGACGTGGCACTTGGTCTGCCGAGGAGATCGTGATGGTGGCCCTCTATCCGATCGTCATCGAGGACATGACGCTCGACGACATCGATCCGGTGCAGCTCGTCGAGCGCGCCTCCTTCCCGGTGCCCTGGCCGGCGAACGCCTTCCGTCACGAGCTCACGCAGAACAAGAACGCGCACTACATCGTCGCGCGGGAGGGTGACCACATCGTCGGCTACGCCGGTCTCTGGATGTCGCTCGACGAAGCCCACATCACTACATTCGCCGTTCTGCCCGACTACCGGCGACGCAAGATCGGCGAACGGATGCTCGTCGCGCTCTTCGATCGCGCCGCGCGCCTTGGCGCCGAATGGCTCACGCTCGAGGTGCGCGCCTCGAATCTGCCGGCGCAGCGGCTCTACGAGAAGTACGGCTTCCGGCCGGCGGGCATCCGCCGGCGCTACTACTCGGACAACAACGAGGACGCGATCATCATGTGGACGGAGCGCCTCAAGGACCACGCCGTGCGCGAGCGTCTGGCGAAGCTCCGCGCGGCGCTGGAGCAGACCAGCGATGGATGAGCGCCGCTAGATGCGGATCCTCGCGATCGAGACATCGTGCGACGAGACTGCCGTCGCCGTCGTCGACGACGGGCGGCGCATCGTGTCCAACATCGTCGCCTCGCAGCTCGCGCATCAGGACACCGGCGGCATCGTTCCAGAGGTCGCCGCGCGCGAGCACCTGCGATCGCTCGATGCGGTCGCGCAGACCGCGCTCCGCGAAGCCGGGGTCGGCCTGCGTGAGGTCGACGCCGTTGCGGCGACCGTCGGCCCGGGGCTCGTCGGCTGCCTCCTGGTCGGCGCCAACTACGGGCGCGGCCTCGCGCTGGCCGCGGGGCTTCCGTTCGTCGGCGTCAACCACCTGGAGGGACACGTCTACGCGAACTGGCTCTATGAAGGAGCGACCGCACCGAAGGAGCCGGAGATCCCGGCGATCGTCCTCATCGTGAGTGGCGCCCACAGCGATCTGGTGTTGATGGAGGGTCACCGCAAGTTCCGTCCGCTCGGGCGGACGATCGACGACGCGGCCGGCGAGGCGTTCGACAAGGTCGCCCGACTCCTCAAGCTGGGCTTTCCCGGCGGCCCGTTCATCGAGAAGGCCGCGAAGCTCGGCGATCCGGCCGCGTTCCCGCTGCCGCGCGCGTCCGGTGGGGACCGCTACGACTTCTCGTTCTCGGGCCTCAAGACCGCGACCATGCGGCTGGTGCGGTCGCTCGAAGCGAAGGGTGAGGTGCCCGTGAACGACGTGGCTGCGTCCTTCCAGAAGGCGATCACCGAGATGCTCGCCGAGAAGACCGCCCGCGCCACGGCCGAGCACGGCGTCGACACGGTGCTCCTCGGCGGCGGTGTTGCCGCGAACCTCGCGCTGCGCGACGAGATCAGCAAGCGCATCGGTCATGCGCTGGTCGTGCCTCCGCCGCGGCTGTGCACGGATAACGGCGCGATGATCGGGGCGGCGGCATTCTTCGTGCTGCGCCATCATGGAACGGAGATCCCGACGACCGTGCGCAGCGACCTGAGGCTCGCATGACGCGGCTTGCGGAGGCCATCGATGCCGCCCGCGTCGCCGCGACCGCGCCGCCGCGTGAGGGACACGCGCGCGACCTCGTCCTGGAGATCCTCCGCGCCGCCGCGGAGGACGAGCGCGTGAAGCACAACCTCGAGGATGTCCCCAAGGGCCGCGCGCTCCTGCGCTTCACCGACTCGGATGAGGCGATCGAGTTCGAGGCGGGGGACGGGGTCATCAAGGCCGAGCCCGCGGAGCCGAAGGGAAAGGGTCCAAAGGTCGACGCCACGGGCGCGACCTGGCTCGGTCTCGTCTCCGGGACGCTCCGTCCATGGCTCGCGTTCACACGCGGCATGGTCGTCGCGCGCGCCGGCCTCAGCGAGCTGCGCTGGCTGCAGCAGGTCGCCGAGCGGCTGCAGCAGGCCTACAAGGAGGAGCACGCCGAGAAGAAAGACCCGACCTAGCGCCGCTCGCTACGCTGCGCGTCCATGACCACGCTCGAGCTGGTCCTGCTCCTCATCACCATCGTCATCGCCATCACCGCCGTGTCGCGGCGCCTGGGCATGTCCACGCCGATCGCGATGGTGCTCGGTGGGCTGATCTTGAGCTTCGTTCCGTTCATCCCGCGGGTGGAGCTTCCGCCCGATCTCGTCTTCCTTGGCTTCCTCCCGCCGCTGCTCTTCGCCGGCGGCTACTTCACGTCGCTGCGTGAGTTCAAGGCGAATCTGCGCCCGATCATCCTGCTCGCGTTCGGCCTCGTCCTCTTTACCGCGGCCGTGGTCGCCTTCGTCGCGCACGCGCTCGTGCCGGATCTCGGATGGCCCGGGGCGTTCGCGCTCGGCGGCATCGTCGCCCCGCCCGACGCCATCGCGGCGACCGCGATCTTCCAGCGCCTGGGCGTGCCACGGAGGATCGTCACGATCCTCGAGGGCGAAAGCCTGGTGAACGACGCTACCGCGCTGGTCATCTACCGATTCGCCGTCGCCGCCACGGCCGCCGCGGCGTTCTCGCTGACCGATGCGGCCGGCGCATTCGCGTTTGCGCTCGCGGGCGGCGTGCTCGTGGGCGCGGCGATCGGCGTGATCGTCGACATCCTGAGCAAGCGCATCAGCGACACCGCGATCGCTGTCGCGATCACGCTCGTCGCGCCGTATGCCGCCTACCTGCCCGCCGAGGCACTCGGCGTGTCCGGTGTGCTTGCCGCGGTGACCGGCGGGCTGTGGGCCCGGCACGCCATCCGCCACTCCTCATCCGACACGCGCGTCGTCGGAGCGGCGGTCTGGCAGATCTGGCTCTTCCTGCTGAACGGCCTGGTGTTCTTCCTGCTCGGTCTTCAGCTGCGCTTCGTTCTCGCGGACGCGCACCTGACCGCGGAGGCCGGCATCGCGGCGATCGCGATCGTCATCGCAGTGCTCGGCGCGCGCTTCGTGTGGGTCATCCCGGCCACCTATCTGACACGGCTCCTGCCCGCGATCAGACGCGGCGACCCGGCGCCGCCGTGGCGCGGGGTGGTCGTCGTCGCGTGGTCGGGTCTGCGCGGCGTCGTCTCGCTCGCGGCCGCGCTGGCGCTGCCCGCTGCCTTCCCGGAGCGTGGGCTCATCCTGTTCTTCACCTTCACCGTGATCATGGTCACCCTCGTGGGCCAGGGGCTCACACTCCCGCTCGTCATCCGAGCGCTCGGCCTCGCCCCCGATGGCGACGTCGCACATGCCGAGGCGCACGCTCGCGCCCTGACCGCGGAGGCCGCGCTGCGGCGCATCGACGACCTTGAGGCGGAGTGGCCCACGCACAAGGAGCTGATCGACGCGATCCGCGCCCAGTACCAGCACCGCGCCAGCCACGCCGAGATCCACCACAGCGACGAACCGGGCGCGGCGGTCAAGGAGACGCTCGAGCACGAGCAGATCCGCCGTGAGGTCATCGAGGCGGAGCGCCGTGCGGCGATCGATCTGCACGAGCGCGGCGTCATCGACGACGAGATGCTGCGCCGGATCGAGCGCGACCTGGACCTCGAGGAGCTCCGGATGGAGGCCTAGCCGGAGGCCGACTAGAGTGCTTCTGGATGGCTGAGGCAGCACCCACGCCGAGGCGCGACGACACGGCACGTCCTGATGAGCAGAAGAAGGTCCATCGGGCCGAGCCGAAGACGAAGACGCCCGCCGAGGCGAAGCTACAGGGGCCCACCCTCGAGCAGGTGAAAGCCGACACGCGCGTGAAGACCTACATCCGCTCGGCCAACGCGCAGACCGGCGCCATCGGCTACACCGAGCACGGCGAGCGCCACGCGAACACGGCCGCGGACGGCGCGCGCTTCATCCTCAAGTCCCTCGGTCACGAGGCGCGACGCTGCGAGGTGGCCGCTGTCGCCGCGTATCTGCACGACATCGGCAACGTCGTCACCCGACAGATGCACGGGCAGACCGGTGCGTTGATCTCGAAGGACATCCTCGAGTCGATGGATTTCGACGTGGAGGAGATCGCCACGATCATGGGCGCGATCGCGAATCACGAGGAGGCCGACGGCGGCCTACCGGTGAGTGCGGTCTCGGCGGCGGTGATCATCGCCGACAAGAGCGACGTGCATCGCAGCCGGGTGCGCAATCCGAAGACGACGGCCTTCGACATCCACGACCGCGTGAACTACGCCGCGACGGCCTCGGAGATAAAGGTGAGCCGCAAAGAGAAGCTCATCACGCTCGAGCTCCAGGTCGACACCGAGGTCGCGCCGATCATGGAGTACTTCGAGATCTTCCTGCCGCGCATGATGCTGTCGCGCCGTGCCGCCGAGTTCCTCCACTGCAACTTCGCGCTCGTGATAAACAAGGTGCGGCTGCTATGACCGCGTCTCTTGGGCGCGCGCGAGCGGTCTAGCGCCGCTTGCGTCTCTCGCTCGGCGATTGGGCCACGCCAACGCCGTGCGCTCATGTGCCGCGCTCATTCGCGTTGGCGGGCCCAGGCCTCGTTCGACCCGCAAGCGACGCTGCCCGCTCGCGGCTCCGTCAAAGGGCGCGTCCTGACTGCTCGCCGCACGCTCGCCTATCCTCGCTAGTGATTCGGGAGGGCCCCAACATGCCGATTCCGCGCGCGCGACGCACGTCACGTGTTCGCGATGCCACGGCCGCCGGTGGTGTCGTCCTGCGCGGCTCGGGCGACGACCTGGAAGTCATCGTGGCCGGCCGGGACGCCGACCGCACCTGGGTCTTTCCAAAGGGCACACCCGACCGCGGCGAGACGATCGAGCAGACCGCGCTCCGCGAGGTGCGC
>JBGPKU010000049.1:0-20463 GCA_041486085.1 Candidatus Limnocylindria bacterium
AGAGCCCGAGCGACCAGATCATCGCGGCGATGAACTCGATGACGAGCAGGTGCGGCCAGGTCATGGCCGTGTCCTCGACACGCTTGTCGACGCGCACGACCGAGTCCTGCCGCACGAACGCGAGCAGCCGCAGGCGCTTCTCCTGTCCCGTGAATGGCTGCGGACCTCTTGGAGCGGTCATCGCGAAAGCGCCTCAGTGCGCGCATGCGCGACCTCGGCGCGGTCCTCTCGCTCGCTGTTGGCTACGCCGGCCCGCGTTTCGTGGTCCGCGACCCGGACGGGCCGGCTGGGCGCAAGCGCTCGCTCGAGGAGTGCCGCTCCGTCGTCGCTCGTGCGAATCGGGCCCGACGTCGTGCTCGGTCACGCTCACGAGGGACTTCGATGACGGCCCCAAGGGGCCCGCAACCGTTCACGGGGCAGGAAAAGCGGCTCCGGCTATTGGCGTTCGTGCGTCAGGACTCCGTCGTGCGCGTCGACAAGCGCGTCGAGGACACGGCCATGACCTGGCCGCACCTGCTCGTGATCGAGTTCATCGCCGCGATGATCTGGTCGCTCGGGCTCTTCATCATCTCCGCGCTTTTCAACGCGCCGTTGCAGGACCACAGCACTCTTGATTGCACGCCGAACCCGTCGAAGGCGCCGTGGTACCTCTTGAACCTGCAGGAGCTCCTGCTCCACATGGACAAGGGCCTCGCGGGCGTGGTCGTGCCGACGCTGTGGCTGACCTTCATGGCAGCGATCCCGTACATCGATCGCAGCCGCGACGGCATCGGCCACTGGTTCACCAACGAGATCGGGAAGAAGTGCGCGATCTTCTCGGCGGTCTTCACCGGCGTCATCGTGCCGGCGCTCATCGCGATCGACGTCGTGATCAAGGTCGACCGGCGTCCGATCATCGACGCGGCCAAGAACATCAAGGGAGATGGCTGGCCTGGCTATTCGGAGTTCGCGACGAGGAACTTCCCGGGGGGCAGCGAGCTGATCCCGAACTACATCGTCCCGATCATCCTGATGCTCATCCTGCCGTTCGTGCTGGTGCAGCTGTGCATCCGCCTCTTCGGCGCGAACACGCGCGAGTGGATGATCGCGATCTTCACCGGATTCGTCGTGTCGTATGTGGTCCTGACGGTCGTCGGGACCTCGATGCGCGGACCGGGGATGGACCTCTACGCGCCGTGGTCGCTGCCAGAGACGCATCAATGCTTCGAGCCGAGTCCTTGAGGTGATCCGGCCGCACGACGACACCTCGATCGTCCAGGGTGGGCTCGTCTCGCGCGTCAAGCGCCGTCAGCTGCTGCGCATCGGCTTCCTCACGGCCACGCTGCTCGCCACGGGTGAGCTGCTCGGCGTCCTGCCGATCTTCATCAGGGTCATCAAGATCGAGGGCCTCGGCGCGAAGATCACCGCCGGCAAGAAGGCCGACATCCTCGCGAGCTTCGCGAAGACAAAGGACGAGCCGATCCTGGTCACCGAGGGCCGCTTCTTCCTCATCCACGCCCCGGGCGCGATCGCCGCGGCCTATCGCAAGTGCGTGCACCTCGGCTGCGCGGTCCCGTATTCGAAGTCCGAGAACCAGTTCCACTGCCCGTGCCACGGATCGCTCTACGACAAGCTCACCGCTATCAAGATCGGCGGCCCTGCGCCGCGCGGGCTGGACCTGTTCCACATCACCGAGGCGAACGGCGCGCTCATCGTCAACACGAACCCACTCGAGGTGATGAAGCGCCCGAACAACGAGTGGGACCCGTCGCAGGTCGAGGTCACGGACGCCTGATGGATCCCAACATCATCCTGGCGGCGGCAAGCCTCATTCTGTTCATCGCGTTCATCGGCTACTTCGGTTACGTGATCTATCACCAGCAGCAGGTCGATCCGGAGGAGAAGCCGGTGTACGGCGTGGAGCTGCTGAGGCAGCACTACGCGCCAGGCGACACCGTCGAGCAGCCGACGCCGTACTGGGTGGCTCCGATCCCCGCCGCGCCGGATCCGCTCGAGATCTCGAGCAACCTCGACCGCAAGATCGTCGCAGGCGGCGTGATGCTCTTCGCGCTCGTCGGTCTGGTCGGCGGGTACTTCCTTCTTCAGATCATCCCGGGCAGCGTGAACCTGCGCGCGCTCGGCGCGGAGCGGCAGCTCGAGACGTCGATTCACCGCGGCAAGAATCTGTACGCGAACTTCTGCTACAACTGCCACGGCAAGCTTGGCCTCGGCAGCGGCGAGAATGGCGTCAACAGCCAGCCTCTGCCCGGTAAGCCCCTCAACAAGCCCGACTTCAAGTACGAGACCCTGAAGGATGATCCGGCGAAGCTGAAGGCGGCGCAGGACTTCATCCACCTGCGCATCACCCGCGGCAAGCCGAACCCGCCGCCGACGTTCTCGATGCCGGCGTGGGGTCAGACCGACGGCGGCCCATTCAACGAGGAGCAGGTCAGCCAGCTCATCAACTTCATCATGTACGGCACCGAAGACGACTGGGCCGACATCCTCACGATCCGCTCGCATCTCGAGGGCGCGAGTCCCGAGCCGGATCCCGGCCTGCCGCCGGCCAAGCCCACTGGCGCTGACGCGGCCCAGACCTACTGCGTGACCTGCCACAGCTTCGTGGCTGGGACGACCAGCCCCGTGCCGCAGGCGCCGAACCTGTCGAAATACGGCGTCGAAGGGCCGCTCAACGACCAGCTGAAGGCGCTCAAGGGCTCGGGGGACGCGGATTGGCTGTTCAAGTGGGTGTCGAACGCGCCGAAGATCAAGCCAGGGATCATCATGCCTCCATGGCTCGACAAAGAGGGCGGCTCGCTCGACGAGGCGACGATCCGAACGATCGTCGAGTATCTCCAGGGATTGGGGAAGTAGGTTGATCGCACAGGTCGGCGAGGCCCACGAGTTCTACATGGTGCTCGTCGCGACCGTCGTGATGATCGCCGCGCTGTACTTCCTGCAGAAGTGGTGGACCACCTACCGCTAGACCCGGCGCCCGGGGCACCACTCCCGCGCCGCGCGACTCTCACGCTCCTCGTCGGCCGCGTGACAACGATCAAGCTCGCGTACTGGGCGGCGCTCACGCTCATCGAGATCGCCCTTCCCTTCGTCGACAGCCGATCCCTTGCGGAACGTTTTCCTCTGTCCGTTGGTGCTGTGGCGGTGACCTCGTTCGGTGCGATCGTGTGGGCCAGGCACGCGGCGCGTGCACCCGATCGGCGGATCGGCATCCTGCCGCGATCGATCCCGACCGTCGCCACCACGTTCGCCGCTACGACGGTCGTGGCGTCGCCCGCGAGCCTCCCGCTGCTCATCGTCGAGCGCGAGCGGTCACTCGAGCAGTGCGGCTTCGGTACCTGTCACGTCGAGGCGCTGTGGCTCTGGACCCTGGTCCTCGCGGTGGGCACGCTCGTGATCCCCGCCGTCTTCGCAGCCTCACTGCACACGGAGCGGAACGCTCGCTCGCTCGGCGACTAAGCTCGGTTGTGGCAGTCTTTCGCACCGGTGGGTCAACGACGCGTCCTGGTCGTCGATGACGACCCGGATATCCGCGCGCTGCTCGTCTCGCTCCTGTCCGAGGACGGGTACGACGCGCGGTCCGCGCGCGATGGCCGCGATGCGCTCGAGGTGCTCGACACGTGGACGGCCGACGTCGTCGTGCTCGATCTGATGATGCCGGTGATGGACGGCTGGACCTTCGCGGAGCGGATGCGCGAGCGATGGAACATCCCCATCGTCGTGCTCTCGGCCGCGACCGACGTGAAGCGGCACGGGAGCCGTCTCGGCGCCGCCGACGTGATGCCAAAGCCGTTCGATATCGAGACCCTCCTTCCGTGCATCGCCCGCGTGGCCCGAGGGAGCGCCGCCTAGACTCTGCGACCGTGCGGCCCTTCGCGCTCCTCCTTGCCGTCCTCCTCCCGCTCCCGGTCCTCGCCTGGCTCCTCGTGACGCCCGCGGCGAACCAGCCGTTGTCGAGCCCGATAGAGCACTTCGTGATCACGACAAACGTTTCAGTGGTCACCTTCCTGGTGGCCGTCCTCACCGCGCGGGCCGCTCTGCAAGTGCGTCACTACCCGACGCTGCTCGTCGCCCTCGGCTTCATGTCCATGGCCGGCGTCTTCACCGTCCACGGCCTCTCGACGCCCGGCGTGCTCCAGCGCGGCGACCGCGCGACCGACGCGAATCTCGTCGTGGCGGTCTCGGGGCAGCTCGCGCTGCTCGTCCCCGCCCTTTTCTTCGCGACGCGCTACACACCGCTCACCGCGTGGCTCGACCGCCGCGTTCCACCGCGAGCGCTGCTCGGCGGGCTGCTCGTCGCTCTCGGCGCTTACGCGGCCATCGCCCTCGCATATCCCGCGGCGTTCGGTGGCATCGCGCGCTGGATGCTCGTTGCGGCCGGCTCGTACTACGACTACGACCCATACAGCTACGGGTCCGCGGCGTATCGCGTGCCCGATCCGTTCGGGGGTGCGGGGTTGCTGCCCTACATCCTCGCGGTCGGCGCTGTTCTGCTGTTCGTCTTCGCCGCGCTACGACAGGGCAGTGACTTCCTTCGGACGCGGATGCCGATGCAGGGTGCGCTGGCGGTCGCGTACCTCCTGCTGGCCCAGGCTCAGGCGTCGCAGTTCCTCGGGCCGGTGTGGACGCCGGCGTGGTGGGAGTACCACGTCCTCATGCTCATGGCGGCGACCATCGCCCTCGGCGCGCTGTTCATCGAGCTCGATCGCCGTCGCGGCCTGGAGCGCTTCCTGCCGCGCACCGTCGTCGAGCGTGTCCTTCAGGGCGACCCCCTTCGACTCGAGGGCGAGCGCCAGACGGTCACGATCCTGTTCTCGGATCTTCGCGGGTCGACCGCCATGGCCGAGCACCTTCAGCCCGAGCAGGTCATCGACGTGATCAACGCGTACCTGCGCGTGATGGCCAGCTGTGTCATCGCGGCCGGCGGGATCATCGACAAGTTCACCGGAGACGGCCTCATGGCGATCTTCGGCGCGATGGGGGATCCGACGCACGGGGCGTCCGCCGCGACCCGCGCGGCGATAGACATGCGGTCGCGGCTGTGGCGGCTGAACGCCGTGCGCGAGGGCCGCGGGGAGCCGGTCGTCAATTTCGGCATCGGGCTGCACACCGGTGACGCTGTCCTCGGCGCGATCGGCCTGCCCGAACGTTCCGACTACACCGCGATCGGCGACACCGTCAACACCGCATCTCGGATGGAGGCGCTCACCAAGGAGTACCAGGTCGAGACGGTCCTGTCCGGCGAGACGGTCGAGCTCCTCGACAGCGGCCAGGACTCGCTTCGGCCGCTCGGGCTCGCGCACGTGCGAGGCAGAGATGCCGCGATGCGCATCTTCACGCTGCGCTAGGCTAGCGAGCCGACGCCTCGGTCTGCGCGCCAAGCCACCCAAGGACATACGCGTTGAACCACTCCGGTTGATCGTCATGCACTGAGTGTCCCGCGTCAGGGACGATCTCGACGTCGACCTTCACCAGACGTGATCCGAGCTCTCGCACCTCGGTCGCCGGCGCGAATGGGTCCTTCTCACCGGCGATCAGCAGCACCGGGCACCGAATGTCCTTCGCCATGGAAAGGCTGATGTCTCCACCCCTGTCGAGCAGCGAACGGATCGCGGAGCTCCAAGACCGCAGCGTCTGCCGCGCGGCGTCCAGTCCATAGCGCTCGACGAGCGCCTGCCGCCAGGCGCGGCGGCCTGCCGGCGGGTGATCGATGAGCTGCGCGAACATGTCGAGGATCGGACGCACCGTCGAGGGCACGACGCCAACGGCTCCCCAGACCGCGAGAGCGAGCACCAGATCGGGCCGGCGCGCCGCGAGCACGAGCCCGACCTCGCCGCCGTCGCTGAAGCCGACGACGCGCGCTCTCGTTATGCCGCGGGCATCAAGGAGCTCGGCCATCGTGCGGGCGTCTTCCTCGTAGAGATCCGAGGAATACGGGCGCGGGATCGGGCTCGACTCTCCCGAGCCAGGAAGATCCACGGCGAGCACGTGAAATCGCGTCGCGAGCGCCGCCAGGATGCCTCCAACGTCCTTCGCGCCCTCGGTGAATCCCGGCATCAGGAGGACTGGCTCGCCGGTGCCGCTCTCGACGATGTGCAGCGCCATCCCGCGGAGTCTATGCAGTGCGTGCGCTGCGTTAGGCTGCCGATGTGCCACAGCTCGACGCGATCGGGATCGTCAGCGCAGACCTGAAGGCGTCGGTGCGCTTCTACCGGCTCGTCGGTCTCGATGTTCCCGAGAGCACCGAGGACCACATCGAGGCGACGCTGCCTGGGGGCCTTCGCGTCATGTTCGACGCGCTCGAGCTGATCAAGCAGCTGGACCCGGATTGGGTGAAGCCGGCCGGACATCCGATCTCCCTCGCGTTCCTCTGCGCGTCGCCCGCGGAGGTCGACGCCACGTTCGCGAAGGTCACCGGGGCGGGTTTCAAGGGAAAGACCCCGCCATTCGACGCGTTCTGGGGCCAGCGCTATGCCACGGTGCTGGACCCCGACGGCAATGCGGTGGATCTGTTCGCGAACAACGCGGCGTGACCCGGTGGCTCCTTCGCAGAGGGATTTAGGCGGCCTTTACCAGCGCCGCATCCGGCGCCGGACGAACAGAAACAGCCGGTAGGGGATCCACAGGGTGAGCGCCCCGACGACCATCCCGACGAGCGCCATCTCCTGAAGCGACGGCGACGGCCGCCCGACCGCGACTTCGACGCCGGCGGCCATGATGAACGGCAGATCGACCGCGACGCGCAGGATGCCGAGCGGATCGAGCGACGGCGCCGGGAGCGAGACACCCGTCATCGCGATGTGGATGACGGGGCTCAGCAGGCCCCAGATCGCGCCGACGGTGAACGGCCAACCGCCCATCAGCGCAGCACCGTCATGCCCGGCGGGTTGGTCGTCAGCCAGGAGCGGTCGCGGACCAGGGCACGCACGGTGTCGAGGAGCTCCTGGGCGGCGCGGGAGAGCCGCCGATCGCGGCGATGCGCGAGGCCGATCGTCCGCGTGAGCGCCGGCTGCGTGATGCGCACGGCGTGCAGCGGTCCATGCGGCTCGACGACCAGGCTCGGGACGATCGCGGCGCCCAGGCCCGCAGCCGCCAGACGCAGGACACCGTCCATCTCACCGCCCTCGACCGCGAACGTGGGTGCGAAGCCGGCCGCATGGCAAGCCGCCTCGGTGGACGTGCGCAGGTCATAACCCTCGCGGAACATCACGAGCGGCACGTCGCGCAGGTCGCCGATCCTGACCGTCCGCCGGCGCGCGAGAGGATGCGTGCGGGAGACCGCGACGACCAGCTCCTCTCGCAGCAGCGCCTGTGTTTCCAGCACGTCGTGCCTGACCGGAAGGATCACGAGCGCGACATCGACGGCGCCCTCTTCCAGGGCGGCGACGAGGTCGACCGAGCCTGCCTGAGTGACCGCGAGGTCGATGCCCGGATACGCGCCGTGGAAACGGGCGAGGACCGCGGGAAGGAGCGTCGCGGCGAGGCTCGGAGTCGCGCCGATGGCAAGCCGTCCGCGCGCGAGACCGCCGACAGCGCGGAGCTCCTCGGCGGCGGCGTCGACGTCCGCGAGGATCCGGCGTGCGAACGGCAGCAGCGTCTCGCCGGCCGGCGTGAGGGAGACGTTGCCCTTCATGCGGTGGAACAGCTCGCTCCCGAGGTCGGCCTCGAGGCGCCTCACGTGTGCGCTCACCGATGGTTGTGCC
This sequence comes from Candidatus Limnocylindria bacterium, assembly GCA_041486085.1. Classification (GTDB taxonomy): domain Bacteria; phylum Chloroflexota; class Limnocylindria; order P2-11E; family P2-11E; genus CF-39. The sequence goes on from JBGPKU010000049.1 coordinate 7,701, forward strand.
ATGCCGAGGTCGCGCGCCGCGCGCGTGAAGTGCTTCAGCTCGGCGACCGCGAGGAAAGCGCGGAGCTGTCCGATCTGCACTCTCATAGCCTATGACTATTGAGATGACAGTGTCCATGTATTTGTCTTCTGTAGGGTCCAGGACTACGGTGCGACGCGGCTGGAGGTGCGGCGGGTGGCGTCGATAGCGAACGTGCGGCAGCGCCCACACGAGCGGGGCGACCGTTGGTGGCTCGAGCCGGTCCTCATCGTCGGCATCCTCGGCGCCTTCGTCGTGTACTCGCTCATCGTCAGCGTGCTGAACGCGAGCTATTTCTACGAGCCGTACCTCTCGCCGTTCTACTCACCGTGCCTGACGACGAGCTGCATCCATCCGACCTTCCCGATCATCGGCGACTGGTACAACCTCTCGCCGGCATTCCTCATCGTCGGATCGCCACTCGCCTTTCGCGTGACCTGCTACTACTACCGCCGGTCGTATTACCGCGCATTCTTCTGGTCGCCGCCCGCGTGCACCATCCCGGACGCCCGCGCGAAGTACAGCGGCGAGACGAAGTTCCCGTTCATCCTGCAGAACATCCACCGCTACACGCTGTATCTGGCGATCGTCGTCCTCGCGATCCTGTGGTGGGACGCGATCCTCGCGTTCAACTTCAACGGCCACTTCGGTGTCGGCCTCGGGACTGTCGTCATGGTCGTGAATGTGTTGCTTCTCTCCGGATACACCTTCGGCTGTCACGCCGCGCGCTATCTCGTCGGCGGTTACCTCGACTCGTTCCATGGCAAGTCGCTGCGCTTCCGCCTGTGGGAGTTCGCGACGAGGCTGAACGAGCGCCACTCGCGCTGGGCTTGGTTCTCGCTCTTCGGTGTCGCCCTCACCGACCTCTACATCCGCCTCAACGCGATGGGCGTCATCGTCGATCCGCGGATAGTGTTTTGATGAACGTGCGAGGACGGGCCTTGCCCGTCCGAGTTGCCGTATCGGCCCCCACGAGTGGAGCAGCCGAAGGCAGCGAGACGAGTAGGGTTTAGTTGGCAACGAGTATCGCGAAGCGACACGAGTACGACGTGATCGTCATCGGAGCGGGCGGCGCGGGTTTGCGCGCGGCGCTCGAGGCGAGCGCGATGGGCGTCAAGACGGCCCTGATCTGCAAGTCCCTCCTCGGGAAAGCCCACACCGTCATGGCCGAGGGCGGGATCGCCGCGGCGATGGGCAACGTGTGGAAGGAGGACAGCTGGAAGGTCCACTTCCGCGACACCATGCGCGGCGGCAAGCTGCTGAACAACTGGCGCATGGCCCAGATCCACGCGCAAGAGGCGCCCGATCGCGTCCTCGAGCTCGAGGAGTGGGGCGCGCTGTTCGATCGCACGAAGGACGGCCTCATCCTGCAGCGCGACTTCGGCGGACACAGATACGCGCGCCTCGCGCACGTGGGAGATCGCACCGGCCTCGAGATGATCCGCACGCTCCAGCAGCACGCCGTGCACAAAGGGATCGACGTGTTCATGGAGATGACGATGTACCGCCTCCTCACCGAGGACGGCCGCGTCGCCGGCGCGATCGGCTACGACCGCCAGACGGGAGAGCTCGTCCTCTTCAGCGCGAAGGCTGTCATCCTCGCCACTGGAGGCGTGGGCAAGGCGTGGAAGGTCACGTCGAACTCGTGGGAATACACCGGCGATGGCTTCGGCATGGCGCTCGAAGCGGGCGCCGATCTCATCGACATGGAGATGACGCAGTTCCATCCGACCGGGATGATGTGGCCCCTGTCGGTCCGCGGGCTCCTCGTGACCGAGGGCGTGCGGGGCGACGGCGGAACGCTGAAGAACAGCGCCGGCGAGCGGTTCATGTTCAAGTACATCCCCGAGTTCTTCCGCGCGGAGACGGCCGACAACGAGGCCGAGGCGGACGCCTGGTACGAGGACAAGAAGAACCGCCGCACGCCGGACCTCCTGCCGCGCGACGAGGTCGCGCGCGCGATCAACGCCGAGGTCAAGGCCGGCCGCGGGACGCCGCACGGCGGCGCGTTCCTGGACATCGCCTCTCGCCGGAGCGCGGACTACATCAAGCGTCGGCTGCCCTCGATGTACCACCAGTTCATGCAGCTCGCGGGCGTCGACATCACCAAGGAAGCGATGGAGGTCGGTCCGACGCTGCACTACATCATGGGCGGCATCCGCGTCGATCCCGACTCGACGCAGTCGACCGTCGCCGGTCTCTTCGCCGCGGGTGAGGTCGCCGCCGGTCTACATGGCGCGAACCGCCTCGGCGGCAACTCACTCTCCGACCTGCTCGTGTTCGGCCGCCGCGCCGGTCTGTACGCCGCCGAATACGCCAAGCGGCTGCCGCGCATGCCGATGGTCGACGATGAGCAGGCGACCCAGCTCGAGCGCGACATGGTCGCGCCGCTGGAGCGCCGTGAAGGCGAGAACGCCTACGCGCTGCACGCCGAGCTGCAGGAGACGATGCAGGACCTCGTCGGGATCATCCGCACGAAGACCGAGCTCGAGCAGGCGCTCGTGCGGCTCGACGCGCTCAAGGCGCGCGCCGCGCGCACTGCGGTCGCCGGCGGCCGGACGTACAACCCGTCCTGGCATCTGGCGCTCGATCTGAAGACGATGCTGCTGATCTCGGAGGTGGTGACGCGCTCCGCGCTCATGCGCGAGGAGAGCCGCGGCGGCCACACGCGCGAGGACTTCCCCAAGCCCGACCATGAGTGGGGGAAGAGGAATGTCGTGACGCGCGGGCGCGGCGGCAGGCTCGAGCTCCGTACCGAGCCGCTGCCGGAGGTCCCACCGGAGCTGGCCGCGCTCCTCGCCGAAGAGAAGTCGACGGCGCCGGTCGCCGTGCCGGTCGAAGTGGGGAAGAGCTGATGGCCAGCGTGAGGCTCAACATCTACCGCGGCGACGCCGCCGGTGGCGACATCAGGGGCTACGAGGTGGAGACGGATCCGGGCATGGTGGTGCTCGATGTCGTCCATCGTCTTCAAGCCACGCAGACGCCGGATCTCGCGGTCCGCTGGAACTGCAAGGCCGGAAAGTGCGGCTCGTGCAGCGCTGAGATCAACGGTGCGCCGGCGCTCATGTGCATGACCCGCATGAACACCTTCGCCGAGGGCGAGGAGATCACGATCACACCGCTGAAGACGTTCCCCGTGATCCGAGACCTCGTCACCGACGTCTCGTTCAACTACGAGGTCGCCAAGACGATCCCGGCGTTCAAGCCGAAGCCGAAGGAAGCCGACGGTACGCGCCGCATGTATCAGCAGGACATCGAGCGTGTTCAGGAATTCCACAAGTGCATCGAGTGCTTCCTCTGCCAGGACGTCTGTCACGTCATCCGCGATCACGATGAGAACAAGAAGGCCTTCGCCGGACCGCGCTTCTTCGTCCGGCTCGCGGCGCTGGAGATGCATCCGCTCGACACGAACGATCGCACCGAGCTGATCAGACAGAAGCATGGGCTCGGCTTCTGCAACATCACCAAGTGCTGCACTGAGGTCTGCCCCGAGCACATCCACATCACCGACAACGCGATCATTCCGCTGAAGGAGCGGATCGTGAGCGGCACCTACGACCCGATCGGTTGGGCGCTGCGCCGCATGCGGGGCAAGCCAGCACGGCTCGGCGCGGGCGAGCCGGAGCCGCCGTCCTCCTGAGCCGCCGCCTCGCGTTCCAGATCGTCGTCGGCATCGTCATGGCCGTGCTGCTGCTCGTCTTCGTCATCCAGCCGGCCTTCGCGCGCGGCGGACTGGGCGAGCTCGCGATCGTCGCGGTCATCTTCCTCGCCGTCCTGCTCGTCGAGCGATGGCTCAGGACTCGCTGATCCACCGCTGACGCCGGAGCGCGGAGGGTCGGGTGCTAGGCTCGGCACCCGAGGGGTCCGCCATAAAGCCACTACCGCGCGCCGTATACCTGCTGGTCGCGGCAACCGTCGTTCTGGCCCTCCCTTTCGTGTTCATCGGGGCGACGGACTTGTCCGGCGGTCGCGCGCGTCCGGATCTGATCGTCCCGCTGCTGATCCTGGCGTTCGTGCTCTCGCTCCGGCCGATACGCGTGCAGGCGAACACCGAGCTCAGCCCGTCGGACGTCGCCGTGCTGACCGGGATCGTGCTGCTGCCACCGGGTTCGGTAGCGCTGATGGCGGCCGGCGCCCGGCTCGTGACCGACGTCGTCACACGCAAGCGGCCGGTGCAGGTGATCCGGAACGCCGCGGCCGTGACGATCGCGACGGGTGCGGCGGCCACGGTCTATCAGCTGGTGCTGTCACAGACCGCGCTGGTCGTGCAACCCGCTCCCGCGACGATCCTCGCGGGTGTCGTCGCGGTCATCGCGCTGGTCGGCTTCGATATCGGTCAGATCGTGCTGCTGCAGCGCGCGCTGCGGAACATCACCTTCGACCGCAGCGCGTGGAACTGGGTCAGCCGCACGATCCGGGCACAGCTGCTCTGGAGCTTCGCCGCGATCATCGCGCTCGAGGTCGTGCTCATCGAGCCCTGGTTCCTCGTGCCTGGCGTCCCCCTGTTCGTGATGGGCTACCTGGACATCCGGGCGCGGTTCGCGGCCGAGCGCCGCGCGCGGCTCCTCGCCACGCTCGTGGATGTGGGACATGCCGTCGGCATGTCACTCGACCCGGTCACGGTGTTCCGCGAGGTGTTCGCGCAGGTGCAGAAAACGCTCGACGTCGATGCCTTCTACGTCGCCATCGCGGATGCGGAGCGCCGCAGTCTGTCATTCCGCTACCTCTACGAGAACGGCCACGAGATGGAGCCCGAGGAAAGCCCGATCGACGGGACGCTCGCCGGAATCTGTATCGATCGCGATCAGCCCATCCTGTTGCGCGACGCCGACCACGATCGCGCGCGCCTGGGCCTGCCCGAGCGCAGCCCATGGGGGACGCTGGTCGAGCGCTCGCTCATGGTCGCCCCACTCCGTCTTCATGGGCGCGCGATCGGCGCGATCTCGGTGCAGAGCGCGCGCGCCAACGCCTACGACCAGGGTGACCTCGAGCTGCTGGCGGCGATCGGCAACGAGGCGGCCATCGCGATCGAACGCGCCGACCTTTATGAGCGCACGACGGCCCTGTCCCGGCGTCTCTTCGACCTCCACCGCCTCGGCCGCGAGCTGTCCGCGCACAAGGAGCTGGGCGCGCTGACGCGCGCATTCGCGAGCAGCGTGCAGGGCCTCCTTGGAGCGTCTGCGGTGGCGATCTACCTCGACACGGGCGGTGAGGCCCTCGACTTCTCGGTGACCACGGGCAACGCCCCGGAGGACGTGCTGTCGATATCGAAGGGCTCTCCGACGATCTCTCGCGTCGTCGAGCACGGCGAGACCGTCGAAGTGCACGATGAGGAGGGCGCCAACGAGCAGACGCGCCGCTCGCTCCAGCGCTTCGGCCACAAGACGGTGTTCCTGCAACCGCTGCGCGTCGCCGACCGGCTGGTCGGCATCACCTTCATCACGTGGCACGAGCGCCACCCGGTGACCGCGGAGGAACGCGAGCTGCTCGGTCTTCTCGCCGGCATCGGAGCGGCCCAGATCCGCGGGATCCAGCTCTATCGGGAGCTCGACGACGCGTATCTCTCCACCGTCGGCACGCTCACCGCGACGATCGAGGCGCGCGACCAGTACCGGGAGGATCACCAGCGGCGCGTGGCGGCCGACGCCGTCGCGCTTGGCGAGCGCCTCGCTATGGGAGAGGACGAGCTGCGTGATCTCCGATTCGCCGCGCTCTTCCACTCCATCGGCAAGATCGCCGTGCCGGGCGCGATACTCGCCAAGCGTGGACCGCTGACGCCGGACGAGCGAAGCATCGTGGAGGAGCATCCGCTGCTCGGTGCCCGGATCCTCGAATCGATCCGCTTCCTTCGCGGCGTCGTCCCGATCGTGCGCGCCGGACGCGAGCGGTGGGACGGCACCGGCTATCCCACCAAGATTGCCGGCGAGGCCATCCCCCGCGGCGCGCGTGCGCTGCGTGTCGTCGTCGACTATCACGCGATGCTCGTCGACCGTCCCTACCGCGTCTCGCTTCGACCCGAAACCGCGCTGGCCGAGCTGCGCCGTCTTGCGGGCACGTGGTACGACGCCCACATCGTGGACCAATTCACGACGATGATCGAGGCGCGCGGCACGATCCAGGCGGTCGAGGAAGAGGTCGGACAGACGAGCCGAGAGCTCTCGATCCTGGCGGAGCTCACGCCGGAGTTCCACACGCTCCTCGACCTGCAGCAGCTGCTCGATCGCATCCTTCAGATCCTCAAGCGCAACATCAACGGAGCGAGCTTCACGATCCTGCTGAAGGACGAGAAGACCGACGATCTCGTCGTTCGCGCCGCGGCCGGCTCGTGGATCGCCGTCGATTCGCCCGGACGTCTGCACTCGGGCCGGGGCATCTCGAGCTGGGTGCTCGAGCACCGCGAGCCCCAGAACATCGAGGACGTGCGCGCGGACCCGCGGTACGTCGGGGACACGAGCGTCCGGTCGGAGATGGTCGTTCCCCTCGTCTCGGGTGGCCGGGCCATCGGCGTGCTCGTTCTGTCGCACCGGAGCGTGGGCGCCTTCGCGCAGCGCGACCTGATGCTGATGCAGACCGTCGGCGCGCAGATCGCGGCTGCGATAGACGTCGCCGAGCTGCACGAGCGCCTGAAGCACGCCGCGAACACCGACGCGCTGACGGGTCTGCACAACTACCGCTACTTCTACGACCGGCTAGAGGAAGAGATCGCGCGCGCCGAGCGCCGCTCGGCACCGCTCGCGGTGGCGTTCTTCGACCTCGACAAGCTGAAGAACGTGAACGACACCTACGGCCATCTCGCGGGGAACGAGGTCCTCCGTCTGCTCGGTGAGGCCATCAGCGGCCACGTGAGGACGGAGGACGTTCCGGCGCGATACGGCGGCGACGAATTCGCGATCGTCATGCCCGACACGCCGCGCGACGAAGCGGACAAGGTCGTGACGCGGCTTATCGCGATACTGGACGGCAGGATGGTGGAGCTTCCGGGCGGGCGGAGGATCCAGATGCCCGCGCTCTCTTGGGGCGTTGCGTCGTACCCGCTCGACGGGCGCACGGCGCAAGAGCTCGTGGAGAATGCCGACACGCGTGCCTATGCGAGGAAGCGATCCCGCTAGCGGAGCTCCGCGCTCGGAGGCTCCATGACTGCAGACTGACTCCTGACCGGAAGCTGCGGACCTTGGAGGACGCCGTCGCGTTCCTCCTCGAGCGCCGCGTGCTCACTCTCACACAGGACTGCAGCCTCCCCTCGCTGTTCGCCGCGACGCACGAGGAGGCGTTCGATCCAACGAAGAAGGGCTTTGCCTCATGGCCCAAAACGAAGTGGTCATGGGGCGGCGAGCTCGCGCTTCGTGATGACGTGTACGAGACGAAGCTCCACCGCGGCAAGACCTTGTTCCTCTCGGCCGAGGGAGCGCGCGCGGTGGATCCGCTGTGCCGCGCCGCGCTCGAAGAGGCCGACTCCGCGGCCGACGATCGCGCTCGCCTGGTGCGCCACCTCAAAGCCGCGGGTCCGAGCACGGTCGAAGACCTGAAGCAGGAGCTCGCCCTGGACGCGACGACGCTCCGCAAGGTCCGCGAGGGGCTCGAAAAGAGTGGAGCGGTGGTGTCGAAGGGCATCTCCGTGGAGGACAGCAAGGGTGGCCACCGCCATTCGAGCGTGCTTTCACGGTGGGACCAGGTCTGGCGGAAGCCCTGGAAGGCGACCGAGGACACCGCGCTCGACGAGATCATCGTTCTCGGCGTCGCGTCCGCGGTCGTGACGCACGAGGACGAGGTGCGGACCTGGTTCACCTGGCCGGTCGAGCGCCCGACGATCAACGCCCTCGTCTCGGCGGGCAGGCTCACGAGGCCCGCCTCAGGCTTCATCGCGACGCTGTAGTTCCGCAATACGTCCGGTCGGGCGAGCTTCGGCGGCCATGGTCGGACGGAACCTTCTTCTAGGACGGTTGTACGAGTTGTGGCCGTGAGCGCGGATGCGCGAACGGGTCACACGGCCGGAGAGTCCTTGCATGTCCACCGTCGTCGCGATCGTGCGCACGCTCCCCTGGGCGTTCTTCGGCCGCCTCACCACCGCGTTGGTCGAGATCGTCCTCGCGGTCGTCGTTCTGTCGAGCTCAGTCGTGCTCGGTCACGAGCTGCGTGACTGGCGCACGTGGTATGGCGCTGCCGAGCATCCCTGGGCGCCCACGCGAGCGCCCATGCTCGGCTCGCCGAGCCCGGTCGCCGAGCCTCGGCGCTAATTCTTCGCGAGGAGCTCGCGGAAGACGAATGGCAGCACGCCGCCGTTCTTCATGTAGTCGAGATCGACAGGATCATCGACGCGCGCGATCGCCTTGAAGCGCGTGACGTCGCCGTTCTCGCGACGCGCTTCGACGTCAAGGACGGCCCTCGGTGCGAGCTTGTCGAGACCGCGGATCGTGAATGACTCTTCGCCCGAGAGCCCGAGCGAGGTCGGCGTCTCCCCGGGCCTGAACTGCAGCGGGAGGATCCCCATGCCGACGAGGTTCGAACGGTGGATGCGCTCGAACGATTCGGCGATGACCGCGCGGACGCCGAGCAGCAGCGGGCCCTTCGCGGCCCAGTCGCGCGAGCTGCCGGATCCGTACTCTCGGCCCGCGATGACGACGAGCGGCGTCTTCTCCTTCTGATAGCGCTGCGACGCGTCGTAGATCGTCATCTCGTCGCCCGACGGCATGTGCTTCGTCCACCAGCCTTCCCTGTGCGGAACGAGCCGGTTGCGCAGACGGATGTTCGCGAAGGTCCCACGGATGAGGACCTCATGGTTGCCGCGGCGCGTGCCGTACTGGTTGAAGTCCACCGGCTTCACGCCAAGGCTCATCAGGTACTGACCGGCCGGGCTGGCCTGCGGGATCGATCCCGCGGGTGAGATGTGGTCCGTCGTCACGGAGTCGCCGACTTGGACGAGCACGCGAGCGCCCGCGATGTCGGTCACGTTCGCGACGGGACCCATGTCCTTGAAGAACGGGGGCTCCTCCACGTATGTTGACTTCGCGCCCCAGTCGAACATCAACCCGGTGGGGGAGGGCATCGTCTTCCAGTACTTGTCGCCGTCGAAGATCTTTCCGTACTCGGTCGTGAACATCTCCTGAGTTATCGCCGTGCGGAGCGTCTCCTGCACCTCGTCGCTCGACGGCCAGATGTCCCTGAGGAACACGGCCTTGCCATCGGATCCCGTGCCGATCGGCTCGATGGTGAGGTCGATGCCGACCGTTCCCGCGAGCGCGAACGCGACGACTAGCGGTGGTGACATGAGATACGACGAGCGGACCAGCGGGTGGACGCGTCCCTCGAAGTTGCGATTTCCGGAGAGCACAGCGACGACGTTGAGATCGCGCTCGTTCACGTCCGACTCGATCTCAGGAGTCGCGAGCGGGCCGCTATTCCCGATACAGGTAAAACAACCCACACCGACCAGGTAGAAACCTAGTTTATCTAGCGCTGTAGTGAGCCCAGCCTGATCGAGATAGCGGATGACCACACGCGAGCCTGGCGAAAGCGTTGTCTTCACATAGGGTTTGACGGTCAGGCCCTTCTCGACCGCATGCTTCGCGAGAAGGCCCGCAGCGATCATCACCGCCGGGTTCGACGTGTTCGTGCACGAGGTGATCGCAGCGATGACCACGGATCCGTCCTGGACGTGCGTGGCACGCAAGTCCGCCGTGTCCAGCACCGCCGTGGTCTGCGTGGCCTTGGCCGGCGCGGGGATCGCCGCGTCGTTGACCGGTTTCGGGCCGGCATCGCCGGCGGCGGGCACGCTTCCCGCCACGGGCGGCGTCTCGCCGACGAACGATTGCCAGACGCGCGAGACCGGCACGCGGTCCTGCGGCCGCCGTGGCCCCGCGACACTGGATTCGACTTTGGACAGGTCGACCTCCATGAGCTCGTCGAAGGATGGCGTCGGGGCGCCATTGAACCGGAACATGCCCTGCGCCTTCGTGTACTTCTCGACGAGCGGCACCAGATCGCCGCGTCCGGTCTGGTCCAGGTAGCGCAGCGTCTGGTCGTCGACCGGGAAGAACGTGGCGGTCGCGCCGTATTCCGGGCACATGTTCGACACGGTCGCGCGCTCCTCGACGCGGAGCGACGCGAGGCCGTCGCCCGCGAACTCGATGAACTTGTTCACGACGCCCTTCCTGCGGAAGAGCTCGGTGAGGGTCAGCACGAGGTCGGTCGCCGTCGTTCCCGTCGGGAGCGCGCCCTTGAGCTTCACGCCGACGACGACCGGCCAGGGCAGATAGGTTGGCTGGCCGAGCATCGCAGCCTCGGCCTCGATGCCGCCGACGCCCCATCCGAGGACGCCGAGCCCGTTCACCATCGTCGTGTGCGAGTCGGCGCCGAAGAGCGTGTCGGGCATTGCGACTCCGTCGCGCCGCTGCACGACCTGCGACAGACGCTCGAGGTTCACCTGGTGGCAGATGCCCGCACCGGGGGGCACGACGCGGAAGGTCTTGAACGCCTGGCCGGCCCAGCGAAGCAGCGAGTAACGCTCGCGGTTGCGCCCGTACTCGCGCTCGAGGTTCTGCTCGTAGACCTCGTTCGAGCCGAAGAAGTCGGCCTGAACGGAGTGGTCGATGATCAGATCGACCGGGATGAGCGGTTCGATGCATGCCGGGTCCTTGCCGGCGCGCTGCATCGCGGCGCGCATCGCGGCGAGATCCACGGCGGCCGGGACGCCGGTGTAGTCCTGAAGCAGGATGCGTGTGGGTCGGAACGGCACTGACGCGTCGTCCGGTGCGGTGGCCGGATAGCTCGCGAGTGCCTGGATGTCGCGGTCGTTCGCGCCGCCGCGGATCATGCCCTCGAGCAGGATCTTCACGGTCGCAGGCAGCTTCACCGTATTGCCGAGCTGCGACAGCGGGTAGTACTTGAGGTTGGTGCCGGTGAGCGGCTCGCTCTTGTATGTCGTCATGCCAGGAGGTCCTTCACCAGGTCGCGCTCCTTTTCGAGCTCGGCGATCGTCGCTTGGACCTTCGCCCTCGCGAGCTCGTTCAGCGGGACGTTCTTCACGATCTCGTAGCCGCCGTCGCCCTTGCTGCGCAATGGGAACGAGGAGACCAGGCCCTTTGCGACGCCGTAGCTGCCGTCGCTCACGACCGCGGCGCTGAACCAGTCATCCGCAGAGCTGGGTGTGATGAGACCTCTGACGTGGTCGATGAGCGCCTGCGCCGCGGAGAACGCGCTCGATGCTCCGCGCGCCGCGATCACCGCCGCGCCGCGCTGCTGCACCGACGGGATGAATGCGCTCTCGAGCCAGGCCCTGTCGACTACCTCCGTCGCGGGCTTCCCCTTCACCTTCGCGTTCGTGAAGTCCGGGAAGAGCGTCGCGCTGTGGTTTCCCCAGATGACCAGCTGCTTCACATCGCGCACGCGCGCGTTCGCTTTGCCTGCGACCAGCGAGCGCGCGCGATTCTGGTCGAGCCGCGTCATCGCGCTCCACCGATCGTCCGGAACGCTCTTGCCGTTCGCACGCGCGATGAGGCAGTTCGTGTTGCAGGGATTGCCGACGACGACGACGCGCACCCCCGACGCGGCGTGCTCGGCGATCGCCCGGCCCTCGTCGACGAAGATCGGCCCGTTCTTCCGGATGAGGTCGCCGCGCTCCATCCCCGGGCCGCGCGGCACACTGCCCACGAGCAGGACCCAGTCCGCGTCCTTGTGCGTTACGGCGCGATCCGCGCTCGCCGTGAGCTGGGAGAGCAACGGGTAGGCGCCGTCCTCGAGCTCCATCAACACACCCTTGGCCTTGTCGATCATCTGCGGGATGTCCGCGAGGCGGAGGTCGATGTCCGTGTCCGGGCCGAACATCTCGCCGGCCGCGATCCGCGGAAGGAGCGCATACGCGACCTGGCCAGTGGCACCGGTGACGACGACCTTGATGGTCTTGCTCATTTGACCTTCTTTCCGCCGAGCAGCGCCTCGGCCTCGACCTCGACGAGGATCTTCGGGTCGATGAACTCGACCTTGAGGATCGACGACGCGGGCCGGATGTCGCGAAACACTTCGCCGTGCACCAGCGCGACGCTGTCGATGTTGTGGACGTTGGAGACGAAGATGCGGGTCATGATCACGTCGTCGAGCGTCCCACCGAGCTCCTCGATCGCGCTTCGAACGATCTCGAGCGCACGGCGCATCTGCTCGATCACGCCGTCTGACACGACCTGCCCGTTGTCGCCCAAGCCTGCCGTGCCCGAGACCCTGATGACGTTGCCCTGGCGCACCGCGCGCGAGTAGCCGAACTGGAACTCGTACTTGGTGCCGGTGCTGACGGCACTCCGCTGCTCTGGCATCAGGCACCCATCCTTTTGATGACGGCGTCGGCGAATTCCTTCGTGCCGACGGCCGTCGGATCGTCGCGGTCGGCCTTGAGGTCGTAGGTCACGCTCTTGCCCTCCTTGACCACCGCCGCGATCGCGCGCTCGAGCCTGTCGCCGGCCTCGCGTTCGCCGATGTGGCGGAGCATGAGGACGCCCGCGAGCATGAGCGCCATGGGGTTGACCTTGTTCATTCCGGCGTACTTCGGCGCCGAGCCGTGGATCGCCTCGAACACCGCGACCCCGTTCGCCCCGATGTTCGCGCCTGGCGCGACTCCCAGACCGCCGGCGAGCCCCGCGACGAGGTCGCTGACGATGTCGCCGTAGAGGTTCGGCAGGACGAGGACGTCGTAGAGCTCGGGCTTCTGCACGAGCTGCATGCACATGTTGTCGACGATGCGGTCCTCGAAGGCGATGTC
>JBGPKU010000050.1:0-20418 GCA_041486085.1 Candidatus Limnocylindria bacterium
AGGCGCGGCGCGCGCTGCGCCAGGCCGAGCAGGCACGTGACAAAGCCGCGAAGCGCAATCTCGTGGACGAGGCGCGCGAAGCTCTGGCCGACGCCGAGCGAACGCGAGGCGCATCGCGAGCGGAGCCGGCGCGACCGCTCGCGACGACGCCCATCGCCGTTGGACAGCCGGTACTGGTCGAGGGGGTGAGCGAGCCGGGCACGCTCCTGGCCGTCGACGACAAGGGAATGGCCGACGTCGCCGCGGGCGCGCTACGGCTGCGGGTGCCGCAGTCGAGCCTGCGTGAGGCACCCTCGCCGGACGAACGCCCGACGCGCCCCGTTCGCCCGACGATCGGCGGAAGCGCGCCGAACGTGCCGCTGCAGCTCGATCTTCGCGGCGCGCGCGCGGATGAGGCACTCGCCGTGCTGGATCGCTATCTCAACGACGCGGCGGTGGCCGGCATCGACCGCCTGCGTGTCGTGCACGGCAAAGGCACCGGCGCGCTACGGGCCGCGGTCCGCGAGATGCTCGCCTCGCACCCGCTGGTGCGCGAGGTCGTCGTGGCCGGAGCGAGCGAGGGCGGGGACGGCGCGACGATCGTCCGTCTCTGAACCGCCGCCTTGAAGGCTCGGCCTGCCTCGCGCCCTCGACTGGGGAACCGAGGGACGATCGTGCTTGTAGGTGGGTCGTGAGAGCCACGCTGGCTGTCGTCGCGCTCTGCCTCGCCGCCTGCGGCGCGAGCGCTACACCGACGGCACCGCCATCCGCCACTTCGCGCGCGTCGCTGATGCTCGTCCCGCCACCGACGTCCACGCCGCGCACCTTCGTCGCGGGATCCGACGCGAAGCCGATGAGCGGCGGATGTGGCCAGACGGCGATCCTGCAAGGCGGGGTCCCGCAGTCGCTCGTCGAGGCGACCGGGAACAACCCTCCAGGTGGACCGTACGCCATCGCGCATCCGGCCATGGCCGCCGGCTTCATCTTCGGATATCCGCTGCACATGCCGGGCTCGGGCATCACGTACAGCAACAAGATCCTGTGGGTCGTCGCGACGCCGCGCACCGGCGATCTGGTGGTCGACGGGCACCCGATGGGCGCGAGCGCGCCGACGGTGCACTACGCGCAGGCGCCGAACTCGTTCCCCGGCGAGATCTATCCGAGCGGTATCGACGTCCCGATCGCAGGCTGCTGGCAGTTCACGCTGCGCTGGGCGGGACAGACCGCGGACATCGAGCTCGAGTACCGCTAGGCGCGCCGCATCCGGAGATCGGTCCGCGACATCGCGTCCGCGAGCGCCGCCTCATCCTCGACCCGCAGCCCTGCGTCGGCGAGCTCACGGCGCAGCGCGGGGTGGTAGCCGCTGTCACTCGGCGACGACCAACGCACCGCCGACCCCTCTTCGGCGCGCGGCTCGCCGATCGCCCTGCCACGGTAGAGGTGCACGAGCGCCCTGAAGTCCTGCGTCCGCTCGTCGACCTCGTACGCCGCGACGTGCCGCAGGCCCTCGAGCTCGCAGCCGGTCTCCTCGCGCATCTCGCGCCGCACCGCGTCCACGAGCGTCTCGCCGGCGTCGACGCCACCCCCGGGCAGGAGCCACGCGCCGGAGAACGGACCACCGCGCTGCTTCACAAGCAGCACCCGACCGGCGTCGTCGACGCACGCGACGATCGCCGTCAGGCGCCGGCCGCCGATGAGCATCGGCGAAAATCTAGGGTGTCGGCACGGGTGTGCGCGTGGGAGTAGGCGGCAGCGTGACGCCGGGCGGGAGGATGGCCGTCGGGAAGGGCACGGACGTCCCTGACCGCCGCGGCGTTGGCGAAGGCGACGGCGATGGGGAAGGGCTCGGCGTCGGCGACGGTGATGGGCAGGGCTGCGACCCGAGGACGTTCCACGAGTACCGGCCGTAGGTGTGCCGTCCGGCGTTCGCGTCGGCGACCCACCTGTCCGTATAGCGCGTCCACTGCGCCGGAGCGCTCTCCTTCAGCTGCAGCGCGACCTTCCGCGTGCCGTCGGCGCCGGCGCATCCCTGAACGAACCAGTCGTCCTGCTTCGCCGGCACCTTGCCCTTGACGAAGTTCTCGGGCATCGAGAACGGCGAGAGCGAGGAAGGGAGGAGGCCCGACCCATAGCCGCCGAATGCGCCGGGCGCCGAGACCACGTTCACGGTGACGATGTCGGCGGGCTTGTCCCAGTCGGCCGCCGGCGTGTCGGCCAGCGCTTCCTTCATGAAGTCGCGCCACAGCTGCCCCGGACCCATCGCGCTGGAGAAGTCCACGGCGGACATCTCGCTGTTGTTGCTGTTGCCCATCCACACGCCGGTGACGAGCTGCGGCACGTATCCGACGCTGTACACGTCGCGCAGGTTGTCGGTGGTGCCGGTCTTGAGCGCCGCGACGCGGCCGATGTTCGTCCACTGGCCGAAGATGAAGTCGCGCGCCGGATTGGTCGTGTCCTTGAGCATGTCCGTCATCAGCCACGCGATGGACTGGTCGACCACACGCTTCTGCTCGTAGTCCTTGTGCTCCCACACGACCTTCCCGCGCGCGTCCTCGACCCGCATCACATACGTCGGCGTGATGCGCACCCCCATGTTCGCGAGCACGCCGTATGCGCTGGCCATGTCCACGAGGTGCACTTCCTTCGCACCGAGCGTGAGCGACAGCCCGACCTGGGCAGGATCGATCGGCGTCGTGATGCCCATGTCCTTCGCGGTCTGGATCATGTCTTCGATCCCGCTGTACTGCTGGAGGAATTTCACCGCCGGCACGTTCCGCGATTCGCGAATCGCCTGGCGCATCGTCACCGGGCCGTGGTACTGGAGATCGGCGTTCTGCGGGCAGTAGCCGCAGCTGTTCGGGCTCATATTGGCCGGGTCGGCCTTGTTGGTGAAGTCCGTGCGCGCGTCGACGACGACGGTCGCCGGCGTCGCGCCCTTCTTCAGGGCGGTGACGTAATTGAACATCTTGAACGACGAGCCGGGTTGCCGGAGACCGAGGCCGGCGACGTCGAACTGCCCCTGGACGCGCGGGTCGTCGCGGT
The DNA here is from genome assembly GCA_041486085.1 of Candidatus Limnocylindria bacterium. GTDB lineage: Bacteria > Chloroflexota > Limnocylindria > P2-11E > P2-11E > CF-39. Next base: position 3,022 of record JBGPKU010000050.1, read on the forward strand.
TGTAATAGTCGACGGAGCCGACGTACGCGAGGACCTCGCCGGTGCGCGGATCGATCGAGACGAGCGCCGCGTTCCAGACGTTCCGGTTGTGGAGGAAGTCGACCCACTCGCGGACCTGGCGCTCCGCGATCTCCTGCTTCTTCATGTCGAGCGAGGTGATGACCTTGTAGCCGCCGCGGGTGATCGCCGCCTCCCCACCAAGGATCTGCTGCAGCTGCTGCTTCACCTGGAACACGAAGTGGGGCGCCTTGATCTGGGTGATCTGGGCGCCTGCGACCTTGATCGGATCGGCGTCGGCCGCCGCAGCCTGGGCCTCGGTGATCACGCCCATGTCGACCATCTGCCCAAGCACGTACGCGCGCCGCTCGGTGGCGTTCGCGACGTTACCCGGATCCGACGGATCGAGCGTCGACGGCGCCTGCGGCAGACCCGCGAGCAGCGCAGATTCCGCGAGCGTCAGCGTGGAGAGGTCCGACTTCCCGAAGTAGGTCTCGGCCGCGGCCTTGATGCCGTACGCCTGGTTGCCGTAGTAGATCTGGTTCAGATAGAGCTCCAGGATCTGCTGCTTCGAGTACGTCCGAGTGACCTCGACCGCCAGGATCGCTTCCTTGATCTTTCGGGCGACGCTGACCTCGCCGCCCACGATGCGCTGCTTCACCAGCTGCTGGGTGATCGTTGACGCGCCGCTCACGACCTGCTTCTTGAGGAGGTCATCCCGGACCGCCCGGATGATGCCGAACACGTCGATGCCGGGGTTCGTCCAGAACGTCTTGTCCTCCGCGGCGAGCGTGGCGTCCACGAGCTGCATGGGCACCTGGTCGAAGCTGACGATCTCGCGGCGCTCCTCCTCGAACTGGAACAGGAGCTCGCTGCCGGTGCGGTCGTAGACCTTCGTCGACAGCGCCAATGGATCCTTCGCGAGCTCCTCCGCGGAGGGCAGGTCCGCCCCGAAGAAGGCGAGCGCGGCGACACCTCCGATGGTCGTGAGGGCGATCCCGGCGATGAGCGTTGCCGCCAGGATCGACGGGAGGACCGCGAGCCTGCCACGCACGCCGCCCCCACGCGGGCGCCGAAGCTTCTGATACGGCCCCCGCCGGAGCGCGTGGTCGCGTGTGGTCTTGTTGTTTCGGGCGATGTCCTCATGCTAACCGCGCGAGGGCGCGTTTTCCTATCCTTGAGACGTGCCCATCGCTCCGTCGAAGGCGGAACTCGATGAGTTCCTGACGCGCGCGGTCAAAGAGGTGATCGTTCGCGAGGAGTTCGCTGACCTCTTGCGCTCAGGCGAACGTCAGCTTCGTATCAAGATGGGCTTCGATCCGACGAGACCGAACCTGCACATCGGCAATGCGGTCGGACTGCGCAAGCTCCGTGCGCTCGCCCGGTGGGGTCACGAGATCGTGCTCATCGTGGGCGACTGGACGACGCAGATCGGCGACCCGACGGACAAGGACGAGACCCGCCCAACGATGTCGCACGAGCGTGTGCTGAAGAACGCCGAGACCTACCTCGAGCAGTTCCACAAGATCGTGCCGCGCGAGAACAGCCGGATCGTGTTCCAGTCCGAGTGGTTCGCGAAGTTCGGGCTGCGCGACGTCATCGAGCTTGGCGGCCGGTTCACGGCGCAGCAGATGCTCGCGCGCGAGGAATTCCGGAAGCGCATGGAGAGGAAGGTCGCGATCCCGATAAAGGACCTGCTCTATCCGCTGCTGCAGGCCTACGACTCGGTCGCGATCGAGGCGGACGTCGAGATGGGCGGCACCGACCAGCTCTTCAACATCCTTGCGGGACGCGAGCTGCAGACACAGGTCGGTCAGCGCCCGCAGCAGGTCTTCATCGTGCCCCTCCTCGAGGGTCTCGATGGCGAGAAGATGAGCAAGTCGAAGCCGAAGACCGGCATCTGGCTGACCGATGCGCCAAGCGAGGTCTACGGGAAGGTCATGTCGATCGACGACGCGCTCATGCCGCACTACTACGAGTGGGCGACCGACCTCCCGTGGGCCGAGGTGAAGCGGACGATCGCCGCCCTCGCGAGCAAGGAGCTGGGTCCGAAAGAGGCGAAGGAGCGGCTCGCCTGGCGGATCACGAGCGAGCTGCACTCGCCCAAGGCGGCCGACGAGGCCGCGGGGCAGTTCAAGCGTCAATTCAAAGAGGGCGCCGCGCCAGAAGAGATGACCGACCTCACGCTCGAGGCCGACGGCGCCAAGGAGATCAACATCGTCGAGCTGCTGATGAAGGGCCTGGGGAAGAGTCGCAGCGAGTCCCGGCGTCTGGTCGAGCAGGGCGGCGTGTCGGTCGACGGCTCGAGGGCCAATCTCGAGACGACCGTGGAGACGACCGGCGAGCAGCATGTGAAGTTCGGCAAGCGCAGCCACGCGCGCATTCACTGGCGCTAGCCGGACCGTGAGCACGCGTCCGATCGTCGCCGTGGTGCCGTTCGGTGCACGCGGAACGGGCCCGCGGTCCGGCGCCTGGGCCCGGCAGCTGGCGCGCCGCCTGGTCGATCGCTTCGCGCACGAGGCCACGGTCGAGCTGCGGCCGGTCTTCCTGGTCGCGATGCCCGAGGAGTCCGCGGAGGCGGGGTACCTCGTGTTCGGCTCGTCGCCGGACGCCGCCCTCGCCGCGCAGTACGCGAGCTCGCTCGGGGCGACGCACGCGCTCACGGCGATCTACCGCGAAGACGAGCGGACCCGCTCGCTCGATGTCGCCCTCGTCGACGCATCGCGGCCGGCCGATGCGCGCAGGCTCGAGCTTCCGGTCGCACCAGATGCGTTCCAGCGCGCCGAGGTCGAGATCGCCGCATGGCTGGTCCTGACGCTCGGCCTCGTGCCCAGCAGCGATCTCGCGACGCCGGCGGCGGCGAACGAGGCCGCGTACGGGGCGCTGCTCGAGGCGATGGACGAGGAGATCAACGCCACGCTGCTGCGGCCATCCGATGCCGCGCGCGCGGACCGATCGCTGCAGTCGGCGTTGCGACGCTACGTGGACGCCGCGCGCGCCGACCCGTCGAGCGCCGCGCCGGAGGAGCGCGTCCTCGTCCTCGCGGCGGAGTCACTCGAGCGAGGCGATGTGACGCACGAGGTCGCCGCCCTCGAGGACCTGGTCACTTTCCGCCCACGCTCCTGGAGGGCCAACTACATCCTCGGACAGCTTCGCGCCGAGGCCGGAGACGCGAACGGCGCGATCGTCGCGATGGAGCACGCCCAGTCGCTCCATCCGCTGCCCGACGCGGACGTCGTGCGCCTCGCGGAGCTGTACGCCAACGCCGGCGCGCCGGCGCCCGCGCTCGCGCACCTGAGGCGCATCGCGCCCGTCACGCCGGCGTACGGGTCGGCTCAGGAGCTGCTGGCGATCATTTCGTTCCAACGCGGAGACCGCGCCACGGGCAGCGAGGCGTTCGCGCGCGCCGTCGCGGCAGGAACGACGAGCTGGGAGCTGCACGCGTCGTACGGCGCCGCCCTTCACGCGGCGAGCGAGCTCGACGACGCGGCGAGGCGCTACCGCGACGCGCTCGCGGCCGGCGCGCCCGCCGTCGTGCGGCTGAATCTTGCGCGGGTGCTGCTCGCGAAGGGGGACGCAGAAGGCACTCTCGGCGAGGCGCTCCGTGAGCTCGACCTCGTGATTGGGACTGAACGATCGGGAGAGGTTTTTGGTCAGGCCTACCGGCTGCGGTTCGGCCTGCGCGACCCGGAGCTCGAGCGAGAGCTCGAGCGCGCCGGCAGGGCCGCGCTGGCGGGCGATGCCGCGGCGCTGGAAGGAGCGCGAGACGTCTTCGAGCGGACGCTCGCGGCCGCGCCCGATCTCTGGGAAGCCCACTTCGGCGCCGGGATCGTCGCGCGGCAGCGTGGCGATGCCGCGGCCGCGCAGACCGCTTTCCGTCGCGTGCTCGAGCTCGTCCCGGACCAGCCCGACGCGCTGCACGAGCTCGGCGTCGCCCTGCTCATGGGTGACAAGACGACCGATGCGCTGGCGGCATTGGATCACGCGGCGGCGCTGCGGCCCGACGATCCCGCGTACGTCGCCGACGCTGGCTTCGCGCACCTCCGCGCGGGCGACCTCGCGAACGCGCGCCAGCGGCTCGAGCGTGCCGCGCGCCTCGACGCGAACGATCCGATCACGAAGTCGTACCTGGGAGAGCTCGAACGGGTCGAGGCCGACGCGGGCGACCTATCGTGACGGTCCGGCTCACGCGCGAGCGCGCGCGGCGGCTCGCGATCATGGGTCAGCTGCTCGACGCCGAGCGCCCGAAGGACCCGCTCGACACCGTCGAGCGGCTCGGGCGCGTGCAGATGGACCCGACCGCGGTCGTCGCGCGGACCGAGCACATGGTGCTCTACAGCCGCATCGGCGCGTACGAGCGCGCGGCGCTCGAGCGACTGATGTGGAAGGATCGCAAGCTGTTCGAGTACTGGGCGTTCATCGTCCCGATGGCCGACATGCATCTGTACCGGCACACGATGAAGCGCGTGCTCATTCGCGATTCGTCACGCGGTCGCTACATCCGGAAGTGGCTGAAGGACAACGCGCCCTTCCGTCGTCGCGTCCTCCGCGAGCTGGCGCGTCACGGCCCGCTGAAGTCGCGCGACATCGCCGATGACTCGCGAGTCCGCTACACGGTCGGCGGCTGGAACGATGGCAGCAACGTCACGCGGATGCTGGACGTGCTGTGGGCGACGGGCGAGATCGCGATCGTCGGACGCGAAGGCCAAGAGCGCGTCTGGGGCCTCGCGAAAGACTGGTATCCGAAGAAGCGCAAGCGGGCCTCGGAGCGACAGGTCGCGCGCGAGATCCTGTCGCGCCAGCTCGCGAGCAAGGGCGTCGCGCGGATCACGGAGTTCGGGTACGGCTTCGATGGACGCCCTCCGGGATGGGAGCGAGCGTTGGCCGAGCTCGAGCGCGAAGGCCTGGCCGTGCCGGCGCGGATCGAGGACCTTCGCGGCTCCTTCTACGCGTGGGCGCCGCTGCTCGAGCGACCCTTTCGCGGCCGCAGTGCGGTGCTCTCGCCGTTCGACCGGCTCATCCACGATCGAGTGCGCTCCGAGGAGCTCTTCGACTTCAACTACCGCCTCGAGATCTACGTGCCACCGGCGAAGCGCCGCTGGGGCTATTACGTCCTTCCGGTGCTCCACGGCGACAAGGTGATCGCGCGATTCGACGCGCGGCGCGAGCCTGACACGGGCACGCTTCGCGTGCTCGCGCTGTACGCGGAGCCAGGCGTGACGCCGGCGAGCGCGGACGTCGTGTCGCGAGAGGTGAAGGCGCTCGGCCGCTGGCTCGGCCTCCGAAACGTCGAATATGACCGCGTGCCGCGACTCTGGCGCCGGGAGCTCGACGGATGAAGCGCATCGTCGTGGTCGGCGGCGGCTTCGCGGGTCTGCATCTGGTCCGCCATCTCGAAAAGCGGCTGCGCGCCGACGAGGCGGCGGTCACGGTGATCGACCGGAACAACTTCCACCTGTTCACACCGCTGCTCTATCAGGTCGCCACGGGCGAGCTCCCGCCGCACGCGGTCGCCTATCCGCTGCGGGTGCCGCTGGCCCGGACCGGATACGGCTTCGTGCGCGCCGATGTCGAGACCATCGATCTCGGCCGGCGCATCGTGCGCTCGACCGACGGCGAATTCCCGTACGACCACGTCGTCATCGTCCCCGGATCCGTCACGAACGACTTCGGCATCCCCGGCGTGCGCGAGCACGCGCTCACGGTGAAGTGGCTCACCGACGGGCGCGCCGTGCGGCACCGCATCCTCTCCGTGTTCGAGGACGCCGCGGCCGAATCCGACGCGGTGACGCGCCGCCAGATGCTGTCCTTCGTGATCGTCGGCGCCGGTCCGGTGGGCGTCGAGCTCTCGGCATCGATGCGCGACCTCATGGACCACACGCTCCGGCGCATCTATCCCACGATCGACTTCGACCACGAGCCACACATCACGCTGATCGACGGCTCGGACCGCGTCCTCGCGCAGATGGATGTACGGCTGTCGGAGATCGCGGCGCGACGGCTGCACCGGCTCGGCGTCGAGATCCACCTCGGCACATTCGTCGGGGAGGTCCGCGCGGACGGGGTGGCGGCCAAGGACGGGCGATTCCTGCCTGGGAACACGGTGATCTGGGCCGGCGGTGTGAAGGCGAGTCCGCTGCTGGACACGCTCGACCTTCCGAGGGCCCGGGATGGCCGCCTCGTCGTGGACGAGTACTTCCGCGTCGGCCGCCGCGACGACGTCCTGTCATTCGGCGACGCCGCGGCCTTCACCTACCGAGGCAAGCCGCTGCCGATGCTCGCGCAGGTCGCGGTCCTCGAGGCGCCGGCCGCTGCGAAGAACCTGGCGCATCTTGTCCGCTCCGAGCCGCTCGAGCCCTACCGGTATCACCGCAAGGGCGATCTCATCGCCCTCGGCCGGACCAGCGCCGGTGCGGAGTTCGACCGTCTCGGACTGGTCCTGTCGGGGATGCTCGCTTGGACGGTGTGGCGCGCGAACTACCTGATGCAGCTGCTGGGGGTGCGCAACCGCGCCACGCTGCTCATGGAGTGGATCCTGTCGTACTTCTCCCGCCGGATCGTGATCGACATTCCCTAGGCTCTAAGCGTGCCGATCGCGATCAGCGCGGCCCAAGCGCGTGAGCTGCTCCGTGCGCGCGGCCACTCCGCCGATGACTTCGTTCCAGTGACCGGTGGGGTGTGGTCGACGACCTATGCCTTCCGCGAGGGCGGCCACGACTACGTCGTGCGTTTCCACGAGCGACGCGATGATCTGGAGAAGGATCGGTTCGCGCAACGCTGGGCCGGCGGCGCGCTCCGGATACCCCGCATTGTGGAGATCGCGGATCACGAGCGAGGAACGTACGCGATCTCGGAGCGTGTCTGGGGCGCGGCGCTTGACGACCTCGATGAGGCCACGTTCCGAGACCGGTTGCCCTCGCTCTTGGACGCGATGGACGCCATGCGTGCCGCCGACCTGACGGGCACGCGCGGCTTCGGCCTGTGGCACGGCGACGGCAACGCCGACCACACGACCTGGCGCGACAACCTCGTCCGCGAAGACCCACCCGGCGAACGCGCGAAGCAGCGTGAGCGACTCGGTCGGACACGCGTCGGCCACGTCGAGTTCGACGCCGGCCTCGCGCGAATGCGCGAGCTGCTCGGCTTCTGCCCTGAGGACCGCCACCTCGTGCACAACGATCTGCTCAACTTCAACGTGTTCGTCGACGACGCCGGGGTCATCCTCCTCGATTGGGGCGCCTCGATCTACGGTGACTCCCTGTACGACGTCGCGCTGCTCACGTTCTGGTGGCCGTGGTACGAGGGTCGTTGGGGTGGGATCGACATCCGAGCCGAAGTCGAGCGCCATTACCGCCGTACCGGCCATGCCGTCGCATCGTTCGCCGAGCGCCTTCGCTGCTGCGAGCTTGACATCGGTGTGAGCGCCATCGCGTACCAGGCTTCACGCGAAGAGTGGGACAACTGCGCGTGGACAGCGCGCCGGACACTGCAGCTGGCGACGGCGCCGTTGTAGGCGCTAGTGCGTCGCGACGCCCTCCTCAGCCGTCTCGGTGTGCGCGGCGATCACCTTCTGCGCGATATGTGACGGGCACTCCTCGTAGCCGAGGAAGGTCGAGCTGAAGGTGCCGCGCCCGCCGGTCATCGACCGAAGGTCGGTCGCGTACCGGAAGATTTCCGCGAGCGGGATATGCGCCTTGATGCTCTGGTACCCCCCGCCGGTCGCCTCCATGCCGAGGACCCGTCCGCGGCGGCTGTTCAGATCCGCGAGCACGTCCCCCATCTGCTCCTCGGGCACGAGGACGGCGAGCTCGTGGATCGGCTCGAGAAGATACGCGTCGGCCTCCTTCACGCAGTTCTGCAATGCGAGCGAACCGGCGATGCGGAAGCTCATCTCGTTCGAGTCCACGGCGTGGAACGAGCCGTCGGTCAGCGTGGCTCGGAAGTCCGAAAGCGGGTAGCCGGCGATGACGCCTTTCTCGGCCGCCTCGCGCACGCCCTTCTCGACCGCGGGCCAGAAGTTGCGCGGCACCGATCCGCCGACGATGCGTGTGGTGAACTCCACGCCGCTGCCGGGTACGAGCGGCTCGATCTCCAGCCAGGTGTCGCCGAACATGCCGTGACCGCCGGTCTGCCGCTTGTAGCGGCCCTGCGCCGACGTCTTGCGCCTGATCGATTCCTTGTACGGCACGCGCGGCGTGCGTGTCTGGACCTGCACGCCGAACTTCTCCTTCAGATGGTGGACGGCCGTGTCGATCGCCGACTCGCCTATGCCAGAGAGGATCGTCTCGTGCGTCGCGTCGTCGCGCCGCACGTGCAGCGAGGGATCCTCGTCGGTCAGCTTGTGCAGCGCCGAGCCGAGCTTGTCGAGATCGGCCTTCGATTGCGGCTCGATGGCGACGGAGAACGAGGGCGGCGGGAAGTCGATCCCCTCGTAAGACAGCGGCGCGTCCTTGTCGCAGAGCGTCGCGTTCGTCGAGGTCGCCGTGAGCTTCGGGATCGCGCAGATGTCGCCGGCCGCGACGGCGTCGGTCTGCTCCTGCTCCTTGCCGCGCAGGAAGAAGATCTGGCCGACCCGCTCGGTCTCGTTCTTGGCCGCGTCGAAGATCTGCGAGTTGTGATGCAGCGTGCCCGAGTAGACGCGCACGTACGAGAGCTTGCCAACGAACGGATCGGCGAGCGTCTTGAAGACGAAGGCGGAGAGCTTCTCGTTCGGATCGGCCTTCCGCGCGACCTCGTCACCCGAGGGCGACTTCCCGATGACCGAGCCCGTCTCGAGCGGAGAGGGGAGCATCTCCCGGATGGTCGCGAGAAGGGCCGCGTAACCCACGTTCTTCAAGGCCGATGTCGCGATGACCGGGAGCACCGTGCCTTCGCGAACGGCGGCGTGCAGCGCATCCCGCAGCTCCTCGTAGGTCAGCTCCTTGCCGTCGAGGTACCGCGTGAGGAGATCCTCGTTCGTCTCGACGATCGCCTCGACCAGCTGCTGCCGGTACGTGCCGACCCGCTCCTTGTCGGCGCCGTTCATGTCGGTCGGCGCGTCCTTGGGACCCTTGAGCACGGTCCCGTGGAGCAGGTCGATGGTCGCGCTGACGCCCTGTTGGGATCCCACCGGCACGTGTAGCGGCACCACGCGGATCCCGTACGCGTCGCGCAGCTGCCCGAGCACCCGGTCGAAGTCGGCGTTCTCGCGATCGAGGCGGCCGACCGCGACGACCCGCGGCATCTTGGCCTTGTCGAGCTCGCTCCACACGAGCTGGGTCCCCACCTGGATCCCGGCGGAGCCGTCCACCAGAACGAGCGCCGCATCCGCGACGCGCAGTGCGGCGCGCTGATCGCCCGCGAAGTCCGCGAAGCCCGGTGTATCGAGAAGATTCAGCTTGATGCCGTCGCTGTTGAAGGAGGCGACCGCGACGTTGATGGTGATGCGCCGCTTGTGCTCCTCAGGATCGGTGTCGAGGATGCTGGTCCCGTCGTCGACCTTCCCGAGGCGCGCCGTGGCTCCGGCCGCGTGCATCATGCTTTCGACGAGCGTCGTCTTGCCCGAGCCACCGTGACCGACGACGGCGACGTTGCGGATCTTGTCAGGAGCGACAGCGGCCATGACTCTCCCCTAAACGCTGTATCCCGTGATCTTCCCGGACATACTATTCAGACCATGTCGGGACACTCAAAGTGGAGCCAGATCAAGCGCCAGAAGGGCGCCGCCGACGTCAAGCGCGGCGTCATGTTCACCAAGATGACCCGCGAGGTGATGCTCGCCGCTCGTGAGGGTGGGCCCAACCCGGACGCGAACTTCCGGCTCCGGCTGGCCATCGATCGCGCTCGCGCCGTGAACATGCCGCACGCGAACATCGATCGCGCCATCGAGCGGGCCACCGGTGGCGGCGATGGCGCGCAGATCGAGAGCGTCGTCTACGAGGGGTACGGCCCCGGAGGCGTTTCGGTCATGGTCGAAGCGGCCACCGACAACCGGAATCGCACCGCCTCCGAGATCCGGGCGACCTTCCACAAGAACGGTGGCAAGCTCGGCGAGTCCGGCTCTGTCCAGTGGATCTTCGAGCAGAAGGGCATCATCGAGATCGACGCCGCGGGACGCTCGGCCGACGAGGTCCAGCTGGCCGCGATCGACGGTGGGGCCGAGGACGTCGAGGTCGACGGCTCGCTCATCACCGTCTACACGACGCCGGGCTCTTTCGAGCGCGTGAAGAAGATCATCGAAGCCGCCGGCATCCCGATCAGCTCGGCCGAGATCAGCATGCGACCGTCCAACACGGTCCGCGTCGACGGCGAACACGCGCAGAGGGTCATCCGGCTGGTCGAGGGCCTCGAGGAGCTCGATGACGTGCAGAAGGTGCACGCGAACTTCGACATCCCGGTCGAGGTGCTGCAGCACGCCTAGCGCCGGCACGGTCCTCGGCATCGATCCAGGGACGACCGGGATGGGGTACGCGCTCCTCGCGCTCGACGGCGATCCACCCCGCTTGGTCAGCTGCGGGCTGGTCGACGTCTCACGAGAGCTGTCGACAGCCGATCGTCTGCTGGCGATCGCGAGCGCCCTCGATGCGCTGATCGCTGAACACGCCCCGCGCTCGCTCGCGCTGGAACGCCTCTACTTCAACAAGAACGTGAAGACCGCGATGAGCGTCGCGGAGGCTCGCGGGGTCGCCCTTCTCTGCGGCGCGCGCGCGGGACTCGAGATCGCCGAGTACACGCCGCAGGAAGTGAAGCAGAGCGTCTGCGGAAACGGCGGCGCGGACAAGAAGACCGTGCAGCGCATGCTCGTGCACGTGCTCAAGCTGGATGCGCCGACCGCCGACGACAACGTCGCCGACGCCATCGCGGTGGCTGTCACGCACGCGCAACGCGCGAAGCTCGCCGCGGCGATCGCACTCGCGAAGTGAAGACGATGAGCGCTGCGCCGGCAGCGGGTGACGGGGCGAGGGGTTCGCTTGCTGGGCGGCCCGCGGGTGACGCCGCGAGGGGGTCGGGTACGAGCGAGGGGGTGGAGGGGCCCCATTCGGACCGCGAGAGCACGCGCGGCGTACATGGGGAGCCCACCCCGAGCGAGAGTGCGACCCCCGAGATCGGCGGCAGGACCCGCGGGCCCGAGAGAACCAACCGGTGATCGCGCTGATCCGCGGGGAGATCGTCGCGCGCGCCAGCGATCACGTCGTCGTCGACGTGCGCGGAGTCGGCTACAAGGTCTTCGTCCCACGGCATCCCGCCGGCGACATCGTGAGCCTGCACACGCATCAGGTCGTGCGCGAGGATGCGCAGCAGCTCTTCGGGTTCGAATCGCGCGAGGAGCTCGCGCTCTTCGAGATGCTGATCAGCGTGTCCGGCGTCGGGCCCCGCGCGGCGCTCTCGCTCCTGTCGATCTCGACACCCGCGCAGCTCGCCGCGGCGATCGCGTCGGGAGACGTGAGCGCGCTGTCGCGCGCACCCGGTGTGGGGAAGAAGACCGCCGAGCGGCTCATCGTCGACCTCAAGGGGAAGATCTCGCGTGGCGGTCCTGAACGGGAGCCCGTCGGTACGGTCCTGGAGGACGAGGCGGCCGCCGCCCTGCAGGCCCTCGGCTACACGCCGGCTGAGGCGCTGGCGGCGTTACGGTCGATACCGCCAGCCGGCTCGGGGAGTACTGAAGAGCGCGTCACGGCCGCGCTCAGGGCCGCGGGCCGGGGAGCGGTGGCAGGACGGTGACGAAGGGCCCGGCAGGCTGGCAGCTACTCCCCTGGCATGGCACGCTTGACGCGGCTGCCGCGCCACGCAAGGAGTAGCAATGGCTTTTTGGCACAACGATCAGGGGCAGGGCCTCATCGAATACGCACTTATTCTCGCCGTCATCTCGATCACGATGCTCATCGCGATGCTGTTCTTCAGAGGGAATCTGATGAACTTGTTCTCGAATATCGGAAACAACCTGACCTAGTCGCGGCGCGGCAGCCAGCTTTCTCTTCCAGAGCTGAGCCCCTTTTGATATGATTCCCCCAGGCCCGACGGGCTCGCCGTCGTGCCTCGGGCACCGCTAAAGGTGGGTCGACCCCACCTTTTTTGTCGCCCGAACGGAATTGAAGAAGGGGGAGCGCCAGCATGAACCGTGAGCTCGTTACCGGGCTGGCACAGCTCTCCGCAGAGAAGGGTCTCCCCAAAGAGGTCGTCGGCGACATCATCGCGCGCGCCCTCAAGCGCGCCTACGGCGCCGAAGAGAACATCGACGTCAAGGTCGACATCCAGACCGGCGCGTTCAAGGTCTACCTGCTCAAGACGGTCGTCGAAAAAGTCGAGGACCCGAAGCTCCAGATCGAGCTGAAGGCCGCTCAGCGGATCAAGCCCGACGCCCAGCTCGGCGACATCGTCCCCCTTGAGGAGTCCGCGGCGGCGCTCGGCCGCATCGGGGCGCAGACCGCCAAGCAGGTGATCCAGCAGTCGCTGCGTGAGGCCGAGCGCGAGCAGGTCTTCGCCGAGTACGCCGACCGCGAGGGCGACATCATCAACGGTCAGATCAGCCGCTTCGAGGCGGGCTCCGCGATCATGGAGCTCGGCAAGGCCGAGGCGATCCTGCCGCGCAACGAGCAGGCGGCACACGAGCGGTATTTCATCGGTCAGCACCGCAAGGTGGTGGTGCTCGAAGTGCGGCGCACGCTGCGTGGCCCCGCGATCATCGTGAGTCGCGCCCACAAGGCGCTCGTGAAGCGTCTCTTCGAGCTCGAAGTTCCGGAGATCTATCACGGGCAGGTCGAGATCGTCGGCCTCGCGCGTGAGGCGGGGTCCCGGACGAAGCTCGCGGTGCGCGCGCGTCAGCCCGGCATCGACGCGCGGGGCGCGTGCATCGGTCAGCGGGGTCTGCGGGTGCAGGCGATCGTGAACGAGCTCGGCGGCGAGAAGATCGACATCATCGAATGGAACGAGAAGCCCGAGCAGTACGTCGCCAACGCGCTCGAGCCGGCGCACGTCGTCCGCGTAGACATCGTGGCGGACGACAAGACGGCCTACGTCGTCGTGCCGGATCGCCAGCTGTCGCTCGCGATCGGCAAGGAAGGGCAGAACGCCCGCCTCGCGGCGAAGCTCACGGGCTGGAGCATCGACATCCGCAGCGAATCCGAGGTCCGGGCGGAGCTCGAGCCCGAGCCGGAGCCGGAAGTCGAGGCCGTCGTCGTCGAGGCGCCGGTGCTCACGGAGGCCGAGGACGCCGAGATCCGACACGACCTCGTTGCCGAAGTGGAGGCCGAGTCCGCGCTCGCGGATGAGGAGGACCTGGATGAGGAGGACCGCGCGCTCCTCGGAGGAAAGAAGAAAAAGGAGCGACGCTAGACCGGGCGGCGTGCTTGCTCGCCCGCTACCACAGCGGACCTGCGTCGCGTGCCGGAGGGTGCGAGCGAAACGCGACCTGGTGCGCATCGTGCGCTCGCCATCGGGCGAGGTTACGGTGGACCTCCGAGGCAAGGCTTCCGGACGCGGCGCGTACTGCGATCCCGACGCCGCTTGTCTCGATCGCGGGCTTCGCGACGGCGCGATCGCGCGAGCCCTCGAAGTGACGATCGATGGGGCCATGGCGGAGCGCCTGCGAAGAGAGATGGCTGACGCGGCAAACGTGAGGCAAGCCGAGCGACCCAGACAAGAGGAGAAGCCCTGATGCCCAAGGCACGACCAAGGCGGCTACCGCCGCAGCGCGGACCGCGTCCGAGGGGACGACGACCGCAGCGTCCGCAGCCGGCCGCGCCCGCGCCGGAGCCGGTGGCTGCGCCGGTCGTGCTCGGCGCGAACGGTCGTCCGCCGGTCGTCCTGCCGAAGACCATCCTCGTCGGCGAGCTGGCGAACGTCCTTGGCGTCAGCCGCGTCGATGTGATCCAGAAGCTCGTCGGCATCGGCGTCATGGCCTCGATCAACATGACCATCGATTTCGACACGGCGACGCTCGCCGCGAACGAGCTCGGTATGGAGACGACCCAGCAGGAGGAGGCCCCCGCGCCGGCCGAGAGCGCCGAGGCCGACGCGATCCCCGGAAAGATCGAGCTGTTCACGGAGGACGAGCCGGCGAAGCTCAAGGACCGGCCGCCCGTCGTGACCATCCTCGGACACGTGGATCACGGCAAGACGAGCCTCCTCGACGCGATCCGGTCGACCAACGTCACCTCGCGCGAGGCCGGCGGCATCACGCAGCACATCGGGGCATACCAGATCGAGCACAACGATCGCAAGATCACCTTCCTCGACACGCCCGGTCATGAGGCCTTCACGGCGATGCGCGCCCGCGGCGCCCAGGTGACCGATGTGGCCGTGCTCGTCGTCGCGGCCGATGACGGCGTCCAGCCCCAGACGATCGAGGCCATCTCGCACGTCAAGGCCGCGGGCGTGCCGATCGTCGTCGCACTCAACAAGATGGACAAGGCTGACGCGAACCCCGATCAGGTGAAGGCGCAGCTCGCCGAGCACAACGTCACGATCGAGGAGTACGGCGGCGACACGCCACTCGTGCCGGTGTCCGCGCGAACGAAACAGGGGATCCAGGAGCTCCTCGAGGTCGTCCTGCTCGTCGCCGACGTGGCCGAGCTCAAGGCGAACCCCGACCGGCCGGCGATCGGTCGCGTGATCGAGGCGCACATGGACGCGCGTCGTGGCGCGGTCGCGACGGTGCTCGTCCAGACCGGCACGCTCGCGCGCGGTGACCTGGTCGTCGCCGGCATCACCTTCGGTCGCGTGCGCGCGATGACCGACGACAAGGGAAAGAACGTCGGTCGCGCCGAGCCGTCGCGCCCGGTCGAGATCCTCGGCCTGCCCAACGTGCCGGAGGCCGGCGACGTGTTCCGCGCCGTCCCCGACGAAAAGATGGCGAGGGCGCTGGTCGCCCAGAACGAGCGCGAGCGCGCGCTTGGGCTTGGCGCCGAGAAGCCCGCGACGCTCGACGAGATGTTCGCGCAGGTCAAGGAGGGCCGCGCCAAGGAGCTCAAGATCATCCTCAAGGCCGACGTGCAGGGCTCGCTCGAGGCCATCAAGGGCGCGCTCGCGAAGGTCCCGCAGGACGAGATCGGACTGCAGGTCATTCACGACAGCGTCGGCGACATCACCGAATCCGACCTGACGCTCGCGGCCGCCTCGGGCGCGGTCGTCGTCGGGTTCAACACGAAGATGGAGGCGCCGGCCCGACGGGTGGCGGACTCCACCAAGGTCGACGTCCGCCAGTACAAGGTCATCTACGAGCTGCTCGACGACATGCAGAAGGCGCTCACCGGAATGCTCGAGCCGGAGATGGTCGAGAGCATCCTCGGGCACGCGGAGGTGCGTCAGATCTTCACCGCTGGCAAGACGACGATCGCGGGGTGCATCGTGCTCGACGGCGCCATGCGACGCGGCGCTCAGGCCCGCCTCGTCCGGGGAGGCGCGCCGGCTTGGACGGGCTCCATCGGATCGCTGCGCCGGGTCAAGGACGACGTTCGCGAGGTGAACGCCGGTCTGGAATGCGGCATCGTGCTCGACGGCACGAACGAAGTGCTCGTGGGCGATCTCATCGAGGCGTTCGTCGTGCAGCCCAAGCCGCGGGGATGACGTACAAGCGCACCGACCGCGTCAACGCGCTGCTCCAGCGCGAGCTCGGCACGCTCATCAGCGAGGAGCTGCGCGATCCGCGCATCGCGTTCCCGACGGTGACCGGCGTCGAGGTCACGCCCGATCTGCGCTCGGCGCGCGTTCACGTGAGCGTGCTCGGAGATGACGAGAAGATCGCGAGCACCCTGCAGGCGCTCGAGAAGGCCAAGGCGTTCCTCCGGCGCGAGCTCGGGTCGCGCACCGAGCTGCGCTACATCCCCGCGCTGACGTTCATCTCCGATCGCTCGGCGGAGCGGTCCGCGCGGATCACGACGCTCCTGCGCGCCGCCAAACAGCCGGAGCCGGACGAATGAACGACGCCGTGCGCGAGCTTCACGCCGCGCGCAGCGTCGCGATCGTCTCGCACCGCGACCCCGATCCGGACACGATCGGCTCCGCGATCGCGCTCGGGCTCGCGCTCGAGATGCTCGGCAAGCGCGTCACGCTCCATTGCGCCGACCCGGTGCCAGACGGCGCCAGGTTCCTCGCGGGTGCCGATCGCTTCACGACGACGCCGCCCGGCGAGGACGTCGATCTCGTCGTCACGGTCGACTTCGGCTCCATCGAGCGCGCCAAGTTCGCGCTGCCGACGAAGCCTCGCACGCTGAACATCGACCACCACGCCTCGAACGACCACTTCGCGCAGGTGAACCTGGTGGACGTCACCTCTGCCGCCTCGGCCGAGCTGGTGTCACGCGTCATCGACGCGCTCGGAGTTCGCTGGACCGCCGACATGGCGACCGCTGCGCTCATCGGGATCATGACCGACACCGGATCGTTCCAGTTCCCCTCGACCGACTCGCGCGCTCTCGAGCGCGCGGCGCGGCTGCGCGACGCCGGTGCGGACCTGCAGGCCATCACCTACAACATCTTCCGGAACAAACGGTTCGAGGCACTGCGCCTGTGGGGTCTCGCGTTCGCCCGCCTGCAACGCGAGCTGGACGGCAGGCTGGTGTGGACGCAGATCGGCCCTGCGGACTTCCGCGAATCCGAGGCCCGGGAAGAGGACATCAGCGGTCTGGTGGAGCAGGTCGCGCGCTCGAACGGGATGCGCGTCGCGCTCCTCTTCAATGAGCAGGATGGCGCGGTGAAGGTGTCGTGCCGGACGTCGGCCTGGGCGCCGGCCGTCGATGCGGCCGCGCTGATGTCGCGCTGGGGTGGTGGCGGACATGTCCGCGCTGCCGGCGCGCTCATCAAGGGCCGGCTGTCCGACGTCCGCGACCCGATCCTCGCCGCGGCGCGCGAAGCCATGTCCCCGGCGGCCGTACCGGGAGTCGCCTGACCGGCGCACCGGAGCTCCCGGCTGGCGTCCTCGCGATCGACAAACCCGAGGGCTGGACGTCGTTCGACGTCGTTGCCGTGGTCCGAAGGGTGTTGGGCCTGCGCCGGGTCGGGCACGGCGGCACGCTCGATCCGCTTGCGACCGGGCTGCTGCCGGTGCTGGTCGGGACGGGCACGAAATTCTTCGACTCGATGCACGCAGCCCCGAAGGTGTACGCCGCGATCGTTCGTTTCGGGACGGAGACCACCACCGACGATCGCGAGGGAAGGGTCACGCGCACGGCGGCGCCGCCCGTCCGCGTCGACGCCGAGTCAGGGCTCGCAGGATTTCGTGGCGTCATCACGCAGCGACCGCCCGACTACGCCGCGGTGAAGGTCGGCGGTCGCCCGGCATACGCACGGGCGCGCGCGGGTGAGACGATGGAGCTCGCGGCGCGCGAGGTGCAGGTGCATCGCCTGGAAGTGACGCGCTGGTCGAGCGACGGCGATCTCGGGCTCTTCGTGGTGTGTTCGTCGGGGACGTATATCCGCTCACTG
>JBGPKU010000051.1:0-19921 GCA_041486085.1 Candidatus Limnocylindria bacterium
CTCGACGAGATCGAGAAGGCGCACCCCGAGGTCTTCAACATCCTGCTGCAGATCTTCGACGAGGGCCGTCTCGCGGACGCGAAGGGCCGCACCGTCGACTTCCGCAACACGATCATCATCATGACCAGCAACCTGGCGCAGAAGCTCTTCAAGAGTGAGTCCGCCCTTGGCTTCCGCTCAAAGGGTGAGGGCGGCGAAGCCGCCGATCTGAATGCCTCCTACGAGCGCATGAAGGAGCGGGTGCAGGAAGAGATGAAGCGCTTCTTCCGGCCCGAGTTCCTGAACCGCATCGACGCGACGGTCGTCTTCCAACCGCTTAGCAAGGAAGAGATCCGCAAGATCGTCGAGCTCGAGCTGGTCGGCGTGCGCAAGCAGCTGGCCTCGCAGGAGATCACGCTCGACGTCACGATCGAGGCCAAGGACTACATCGCGTCGGTCGGCTACGACTCAAACTTCGGTGCCCGGCCGCTCGCGCGGTCGATCCAGAACGAGATCGCCGATCCGCTCGCCGAGATGCTCCTCCAGGGCGCGTTCCACGCAGGCGACACCGTGCGTGTGCAACCGGTCGACGGAAAGCTCGTGATCGAGCGCGTCGACGTCGAGGTACCCAAGCCGGAGCCCGTCGCCCCCTAGGTGTCGGGCGCCTCGGCGCTCGACGTCTCGCGGCCCGGTACGCCATCCGAATTCGAGGATGAGGCCGGTCCGTTCCTCTCGGCCCGCGAGGCGGAGAACAACCTCATCCTCGGCCTCATCTCCGGTCTGAAGCGCGGCCGCACCTTCGGGCCGCTCCCGCCGTTCTTCGCGGTCGTCCGCGACCGCGACGACGTGATCGGCGCGGCCCTGCGCACACCGCCGTTGAACCTGCTCCTCGCATCGGGGACGGAGGCCCGCGCGCTCGCGCCGATCCTCCATCGGCTCGCCGAGGAGACGAGCGACCTCACCGGCCTCCTCGGTCCGAAGGATCTCGTCAAGACCGCGGTGGAGATGTGGTCCCTGCGGACGGGCGCCGCAGCGCACCTTCAGATGGCCGAGCGGATCTACCAGCTTCGAACAGTCATCCCGCCGCGACCGGTCCCCGGTTCGATGCGCAGCGCGGGCACGTCCGACCGCGACCTCATTGCGCGCTGGATGTACGCGTTCGTCGAAGAGGCGCAGCCGCACCTTGGTCGTTCGGTCGAGGCGGCGCGAGAGAACGCCGACCGCTGGATCGACGGTGGCACGCTCCGCGTCTGGGAGAACAACACACCTGTCTCGATGGCGGGCGCCTCCGGCGCCACGCCGCGTGGGATCCGCGTGGGCGCGGTGTACACGCCGCCCGCGCTGCGGCGGCGCGGATACGCGAGCGCGCTCGTCGCCGCGCTCAGCCAGGAGCAGCTCGACGCGGGCAAACGCTTCTGCTTTCTCTACACCGACCTCGCGAATCCGACGTCGAACAGGATCTATCAGGACATCGGGTACGAGGCCGTGTGCGACGTCGACGAGTACCGCTTCGAACGGGAGGGCGCGCCGACGTAGCGGTCGGGCCCGGAGCAACCCGTGGCCGATACTTGGTCGTATGCCCCCCGCTCCGAAGACCGCCTTCGTCTGCCAGTCCTGCGGCAACCAGTTCCCCAAGTGGATCGGTCGCTGCCCGTCGTGCCAGGGCTGGAACACGCTCATCGAGGAGCGCGTGGTCGCGCCGCCCAAAGGACGCGGCATGCCGCGGGCCCCGCGCGAGGCGATCGCGCTGAGCGACGTCCCGCCGGATGCCGAAGAGCGGATTTCCACCGGCATCGGGGAGTTCGACCGCGTCCTCGGTGGTGGCGTCGTGCGCGGCTCGCTCGTGTTGCTCGGCGGCGACCCCGGTATCGGGAAGTCCTCGCTGCTGATGCAGGCGTCCGCCTCTCTCGCGACCCGCGGCACTGTCCTTTATGTATCGGGCGAGGAGTCAGCCGCGCAGATCAAGCTGCGCGCGCGCCGCTTCGGTATCGAGAGCTCGACCATCCTCGTGCTCGCCGAGACGGACCTTGGGACGGTCATCGAGGCGATCCGGCGCATTCGCCCCATCTTCACGGTCATCGATTCCATCCAGACCATGTCCTCGGAGGTCATCGCCTCGGCCGCAGGTGGGGTCTCGCAGCTGCGCGAGTGCGCGGCGCGCCTCCTCGAGGTCGCGAAGGGCGACGACGTGCCGATCTTCCTCGTAGGTCACGTGACCAAAGAGGGCGCGGTCGCCGGGCCGCGCGTCCTCGAACACATCGTCGACGCCGTGCTGTACCTCGAGGGCGAGCGCTTCCACGCGTTCCGGATCCTTCGCGGAACGAAGAACCGGTTCGGCTCGACCGACGAGGTCGGCGTTTTCGAGATGGGCGAGAGCGGCCTGCGCGAGGTCGCGAACCCGTCGGAGGTCTTCCTCGAGGAGCGGAGCAGGGGCGTCGCGGGCAGCGTGATCGTACCGACGGTCGAGGGCACGCGCCCGCTCCTCGTCGAGGTGCAGGCGCTCGTCACGCCGACGTCGTTCGGCCTTCCGCGGCGCACGGTGAGCGGCGCGGACCCGCAGCGCCTCGCGGTGCTGCTCGCCGTGCTCGCGAAACGCGCCGGGATCGCGCTTGGACAGCACGACGTGTACGTGAATCTCGTCGGCGGGCTGCGCGTGCGTGAGCCCGCCGCCGACCTCGCTGTCGCCGTCGCGCTCGCGTCGGCGCTGCGCGACAAGCCCGCGGATCCGCGCACCGTCTTCGTGGGCGAGCTCGGTCTCGGTGGCGAGCTGCGACGGGTGCAGCGCCTTTCCGCTCGGCTGAAGGAAGCGCAGCGCCTGGGCTTCAATCGCGCGGTCGTGCCGCAGGCGAGCCTGGCCGATCTCAACGGCTCGCTACGCGCACAGGGGCCCCTACCCCTGGGTTTGGAAGTGGTCGGCGCGGCCTCGCTGCGCGAGGCGCTCACGCGCTCCGGGATCGCGGACAGCTAAAGAGGCGGTCGTACACTCGTCCTCGTGATCCATCAGTCGTCCCCATCTATCAGTCGGCAGGGGTCCACCGTCGGCGGCCACATGTTCATCGGCCGGACGGCAGGTCTGCCGGGCGTCCTCAGCGCATATAGAAAGGAGTTGTCAGCGTGTTCTTCATTCGTCTTGGCGCAGCTCTTATCGGCTGGTTCTTCGGCTTCTATCTCGGCGCGTCGCTGCTCGAGGTCACCAACGTCACGCCGTTCAGCAACCAGGTCACCGTCGTTCTTCTCTTCGCCGCGGCGTGCGCGATCCTCGGCTGGCTCGGCGCTCCGTACGTCACCGTCAAGCCGGCGCGGGTCATCGCGAACTGGATCCAGCGGACCTCGGCCGGGGATCTGGTCGGCGGCGCGTTCGGTGCCGCGGTCGGGCTCATGCTTGCGCTCTTCCTCGCGTTCCCGCTCTCGTTCCTTCCAGGCAACGTAGGGAGGTTCGCGCCGATCGTCGGCGCGGTGCTCCTCGGCCTCGGAGGCATGGCGGCGGGCACGATCAAGCGCGCGGAGCTTGGTGCGTTCGTGCGCGAGATCCGTCCCGGCAAACGTGACTCGCTGGGACAGGAGCGGGCGCTCCTGGATACGTCGGTGATCATCGACGGGCGGGTCGCCGACATCGTGAAGAGCGGCTTCATCCGTGGAACGCTCGTGGTGCCACGCTTCATCCTCGCGGAGCTCCAGCACTTCGCCGACTCTTCGGACGGGTCCAAGCGCGAGCGCGGGCGCCGCGGTCTCGAGATCCTGGCGAAGATGCAAAAGGAGGCGACGGTCCGCATCGAGCTCTTGGAGGCCGACCCTCCGGGTGCAGGCGCCGATGGAAAGCTCGTGTCGCTCGCGACCTCGATGGGCGTGCCGATCATGACCAACGACTACGGGCTCAATCGTGTGGCGGAGCTTCAGGGCATCACCGTGCTGAACGTCAACGACCTGGCCAAGGCCGTGCGCCCGGTGGTCCTGCCGACCGACGAGCTGACCGTCCGGGTGACCCAGGAAGGCCGCGAGGCGGGCCAGGGCGTGGCATATCTCGAGGACGGGACGATGGTCGTGGTCGAGGGCGGGCTCCGCTATCTCGACAGCGACGTCGCGGTCACGGTCATGCGCGTCCTTCAGACCGTGGGCGGCCGAATGATCTTCGCGCAGCCGAAGGGCGAGCCATTCGACAGTCGAAGGCCGCGAGCGGCCGCGCACTAATGCGTCGCGTTCTCGCGATCCTCGCCGCGGGGAACGCGACCCGTGCCGGCGTGGACAAGGTGCTGGCCGATCTCGGTGGCCAGCCGGTCCTGGTGTGGTCGCTCGCGTCCGGCCTCGCCGCCGGCTGCTTCGATGACATCGTCGTCGTCGCGCAACACACCAATCTCG
Source organism: Candidatus Limnocylindria bacterium (assembly GCA_041486085.1). GTDB lineage: Bacteria > Chloroflexota > Limnocylindria > P2-11E > P2-11E > CF-39. The sequence continues at coordinate 4,336 of JBGPKU010000051.1, forward strand.
CTCGCATTACCGCTGTCGTCCACGAACGAGCACCGACCGCGCGCGTGGTCCGTGGCGGTGCAACGCGCACCGCCTCCAGCTGGGCGGCACTGGACGCGGCGGCCGACGCCGACATCATCGCGATCCACGACGCGGCGCGGCCGTTCGTGCCGCCGAGCCTCTTCACGCGGTGCGTCGAGATCGCGGCGGCGAACGGCTCGGCGATCGCCGGTCTGCCACTGGCCGACACCGTGCGGCGGGCGGACGAAGCCGGATCGGCCACCGAGGAGCTCTCGCGCGACGGTCTCTGGTCGGCACAGACGCCTCAGGTCTTCCGGCGCCAGCTCCTGGCGCGCGCGCGCGAAGCTGCGGGCGAACGCTCCTACAGCGACGACGCGGCGGCGCTGGTCGAGGCGGGGATCCAGCCGAGGATGGTGCTCGGCGAGCGGAGGAATCTGAAGCTCACGACGCTCGAAGACCTGGCCTACGCACGCGAGCTGGTGGCGAAGGGGCTGGTTGGCTTCCCGGTGCTGCAGGTCCGATGAGGGCGGGTATCGGCTACGATATTCACCGTCTCGCGGCCGATCGCCGGCTCGTGCTCGGCGGTGTCGCGATCGAGCACCCGATGGGTCTTGTGGGTCACTCTGACGGCGACGTCCTTCTTCACGCGCTCATGGACGCGCTCCTCGGTGCCGCGAACCTCGGGGATATCGGTCGGCACTTTCCGAGCGATGATCCCGCGTATGCGGGGGCGTCCAGCATGGAGCTGCTGCGCCGGGTAGGCGGGCTGGTCCGCGAGCGGGGCCTCACCGTGAGCTCGCTGGACTCGACGGTCATCGCGCAAGCACCGCGGCTCGTACCGCATATGCAGGCGATGCGCGAGACGATCGCGAAGGCGCTCGGCGTCGATGTCGATCGGGTGAGCGTCAAGGCGACGACGAACGACGGGCTCGGGGTCGTCGGAGCGGGCGAGGCCATCGCCGCGCTTGCCATCGCGCAGCTCGAATAGCGAGGCCAGCTCGTTTCACTCGCTAGCGTCGATACGTGAACCTCCTGATGGAGGTTCTGTAAGGAGAGACCAATTCAAGCGCAGACTCTCCCCGCGATCCGGATGTACGACAGTGCCTCCCGCACGGTCCGCGACTTCGAGCCGCTCCGACCAGGCGAGATCGGCGTCTACAACTGCGGGCCGACGGTCTACGACTACCAGCACATCGGCAATCTCTACAGCTACTTCACCGCGGACGTCGTGCGCCGGACGTTCGAGTACTTCGGCTACCGCCCCAAGCAGGTGATGAACATCACCGATGCCGGACATCTGGTCGGGGACGCCGACGTCGGCGGCGAGGACAAGATGGCCGTCAGCGCTCGACGGGAGAACGTCGACCCGCTCGTCATCGCGGAGCGCTATACGAGGCAGTTCTTCATCGACCGCGCGAAGCTGAACATCCTCGAGCCACACGTGACCGCGAAGGCCACGGCGCACATCCGCGAGATGATCGCGCTGATCGAGGGCCTTCTGGCGAAGGGCAATGCGTACGTAGCCGCGGATGGCGTGTATTTCGACGCCGCGACCTTTCCGGGATATGGGACGCGGCTCAACCCCGAGCCGCCCGACGAGCGCAAGGCCGGCGCGCGTGTCGAGATCAATCCGAACAAGCGTGGTCCGTTCGACTTCGCGCTCTGGCGCAAGGCCAAGCCGGACGACCTGCAGCAATGGGATTCGCCGTGGGGTCGAGGCAATCCGGGGTGGCACATCGAGTGCTCGGCGATGTCGATGAAATATCTCGGCGAGACGTTCGATCTCCACTCCGGTGGAGAGGACCACCTCTTCCCGCACCACGAGTGCGAGATCGCGCAGTCGGAGGCCGCGACGGGGAAACCCTTTGTCCGCTACTGGATGCACACACGCTTCCTGCGGATCGACAGCGCCAAGATGGCCAAGTCGGCCGGTGGCTTCCTGACGCTGGCGGAGGTGGAGGAAAAGGGCTTCGATCCACTCGCGTTCCGGCTGCTCGCGCTGGGCACCAGCTACCGGAAGGGTCTCGACTTCACCTGGGACAGCATCGAATCGGCGCAGCGCCGCCTGGACAAGTGGCGCGGCGTGATCGCGCAGGCGTGGCAGTCGACGGGCGGCAAATGCACGGACCCTGCGGCCGACGATCCGATCCGTAGCGCGTTCGCGGCGGCCATCGCCGACGACTTCAATACGGCAGCGGCCTTGGCGCACGCGGAGGCCGCGGTCGGCCACGCCGCGACCGGCGACGACGCGACGAAACGGCGCGCCCTCGGCCTGCTGTTCGACATGGACCGCGTGCTTGGCCTGTCGCTGCGCGAGCGCGCGGAGTCGGCGACGGACCTGCCGCCCGAGGCGAAGGCGCTGCTCGCCGAACGCGAGAGGGCGCGCGCGAACAAGGACTTCATGCGATCCGATGAGCTCCGCGTCGAGCTCGAGCGCCGATACGGCATACGCGTCAAGGACACCAAGGAAGGTCAGCGCTGGGAGCGCCAGGACCGCGAAGGAGCATGACCATGGAAGAGCCACGGGACGAGGGCGAGCGACCGGAAGGGCAGCCGTCACGCGCTCCGAGCGAAGGGGCGCCGCCGGCGCCGACGGGGCCGCGGCCGTTCCCGGCTCAGGGCGCCGACTTCGCGAATCGCGCGCGCCGTCGCGGTCGGCGGGGCCGCGGTGGTGGCGGCGGTCAGCGCTTCGGCATGGCACCGCCGCGCGGACCGATCGCGCCGCGGGGGCCGATGCCGCCGCGCGAGGATGAAGACTCGTCGCAGGCACACGAGCTCGCGGCGTACGAGCGTCGTCAGCAGCAACAGCGCAGGCCGAGCGGGCCGTGGCGCGGACCCGGCTGGGTCGCGGGCGCCCGGCCACCGGCACCCGCAGCGGGTCCGACCGGATTCCGCACCGGCGCTCCGGCGTTCCGCAGCGGCGGCGCGTTCCGCGGTCCCAGCGCGGGACGGCCGCCGATGCCCGGCATGCGACGTCCGCGTCCGGGGACGGGCGCCCAGTACACCGAGCAGATCCGCCGCGTGACCGCCGGCCCGCGCGCGCAGGCCGCGCCGTCGCACGAGGCGGGGGAGCCGATCGCCGGCCCACACGCGGTGCTCGAAGCGATCCGCGCAGGGCGTGTCATCAAGCGTCTGTTCATCTCGAACGAGCGCGGAACCCAGACCGGGCCGGTCAACGACCTGATCCAGGAAGCGCAGCAGCAGCGCATCTTCATCCGCTACGTCGACGCGATGGAGATCAGCCGCGTCTCACCGATCGAGAACCATCAGGGCGTGGTCGCGATCGCCGAAGGCAAGCCGGGCGTCGATCTCGACGAGTTCCTTCTGCACCTCGACACGCTGAGTCACCCTGCCCTCGTGCTCGCGGTCGATTCATTGCAGGACCCGCAGAACTTCGGCGTGCTCCTGCGATCGGCCGAGGGCACCGGCGTCGACGGCGTGATCATCCCGAAGCACCGCGCCGTCGGCATCACGCCCGCGGTCGCGAAGACCAGCGCAGGTGCGAGCGAGCATCTGATGATCGCGGACGTCGCGAACCTCCGCCAGGCGATCGACGCCTTGAAGGAGAAGGGCATCTGGGTCGTGGCCACGGACGAGTCCGGCGACCTCCTCTATGACGAGGTCGACTACCGCGGACCGACCGCGCTCGTGATCGGCGGCGAGGCCGAGGGCATCCGGCGCCTCGTGCTCGAAGGCTGCGACCAGGTCGTTCGCATACCGATGGAAGGTCAGGTCGCGTCACTGAACGCGGCCGCAGCTGGCACGGTCGTCCTTTATGAGGCGCTGCGCCAGCGCCGGCGGAACGTACCGCCGGCCGACACGCGCACACCGCCACCGCAGCGCGCCGCCGCGCTGACCCCGCAGGAGGAGGACATGGACGACACCGAGGACGCAGAGGACATGGACGACGCGGAGGGCACCGAGGAGCGCATGCCAGACATCGCCGACGCCGAAGGCGATGAGTCCGAGATGGACGCCGAGCTGAGCGCGGAAGAGGTCGCGGACCTCGCGCGCGAGGACGGTGAGATCGAAGCGGGGGCCGTCGATGCCGATCGCGCCGGCGAGGACGTCGGCGAAGGAGCGGGCGCCGAGTCACCGGAGGCGGAAGCGCCCAAGAAGCGCGCACCGAGGGCCAAGAAGACGACCGCCTCGCCGCGCAAGACCACCCGCAAGAAGGCCGCCGACTAGGTCGCGAAGAGGTCGCGAGCCTGGGACTCCAGCGAACGCCGCCTTCGGCCGCTCGATGCGCCGTGCACGCCTCGTACCGGACCGAGTACGAAATAGAAGAGGCCGGCGGCGCGCCGACGAGCGCGAGCATGATGCTGCCGATCCCTGTGCCGATGTTGATGAGGTTCGCCTCCATCGCGTAGCGAGCGTCGAACATGTCGAGGTGGGTGAGATGCAGCACGTGGCGCTTCCTGAGCGCGTAGACGTACATCAGGAGGAAGACGGTGAACACAGCGACATGCCGATGCCATAGATCACGATCAGCTGTGACACCTGGTGTGGCTCGATCGACGGAAGACTCGCCGGATCAACGAGCGAGCCGAGGACGAGTGTCGCGAGGACTTCAGCGGGTAGACGTAGAGCAGGACGACGAAGAGGAGGATCGCGTTCAAGACGATCATCGGTCCGTCGCCCAGACCGTAGCGCCGGAAGAACTGCCGGTGCAGGTACCAGATCCAGATGAGCGCCGCGAACGAGGCGGCGAATGCGATGAAGCTCCGCAGCGTGTGGGCGAGCCTCGTCGAAAGAGCTCGGCACCTGAAGAGACACGACCGGTAGCGTCAACGCGAAGGCGAAGACGGCGTCAGAGAACGCCTCGAGTCGCGAGGTGTCGGTCGGCTGTTCGCTGGGCACTCGGCCGGAGATGCTAGCCGCCGGCGCGTTCTCCTTGGACAGCGCGAGTCATCCGGCGCCCGCAACCAAGGACGTGGATCTTCAGCCTGCCTCTTCTGGGCCCACGTACTTCACAAGATCGTCCCCCGGCGGACAGGGACCCTTGATGCGTGCGCCGGATTGCATCTCTTCGAGCGCATGAGCCACGATGCCGACGCCGCGCGACAGGCAGAACAGCCCCTTGGCGGCCGCAGGCGGCAACCCGAGCTCGCAGTAGACGATCGCTGTCACTCCGTCGACATTCAAGCCGAGGGTCCGGCCTTTCGCGCGGGCGAGCGCCGCTTCAAGAGCAAGCGCGACCCGTGTGAACGATCCCCCTATCTCACCGGCGGCGATCGCGTCATGGATGAGTCGCAGCATCGGGCGACGTCGCGGGTCCTCGTCCTTGTGGAGCTGGTGGCCGAAACCGGGAAGCCGCGCGTCGGACCCGAGTCGCTCGGCGACCACGTCGGTCGCGACGGAATCGATGGAGCCCGGATCGCCGACCGCGCGGTCAGCGGTCTCGTACAGAAGCTGCATGCACTGCTCGCCGGCGCCGCCGTGGTCGTCGCCGAGAAGGTTGATGCCGGTCGCAACGGCGCAGTTGAGCGGGACGCCACACGTTGCCGCCATCCGCGCGGCGGCGATCGACGGGGCACGCACTCCGTGGTCGACGCCGGCGACCAATGCCGCGTCGAGCAGTCGCGTCTGGCCGGCGGAGAGCCGCAGGTCGCCGACCAGCAGACCGACGACGCCGGCATACGACATCGATTCGATCAGGTGCTCGACGCGCTGGCCGCGGATGAGGATCAGTCCAGGCTCCACGTCGCTGATGGCGGTCTCCCACCACGCGTGACCGCCGTCGCGGAACCGACTCAGCGCGCTGCGCTCGTGCCGACCCATGCGGTTCCCAGTGCGTCCCGGTCCATGTCCTTGATGAACGAGCGCTCCATGTCCTGTGTGGCGTTCTTCAAGAGCTCCGCGAACTCCTGGACGCGCGTGTCGGTGAAGCGCATGGTCGGGCCGGAGATCGCGAGCGCCGCCACGGTCCGGCCGCCGGTGCGGATCGGCGCCGCGACCGAAGAGGAGCCGCGTTCGCGTTCACCGTGACTGGTTGCGAATCCGGCCTGCCGCACGCGCTGGAGCTCGTGCTGCAGCTTCGCGCGGTAACTCGCGTCCTTGCCGCCCCGCTCCATGACCTCGGCGATGAGCTCGGCCGATGCCTCCGCCAGGAGGACCTTGGAGGCCGCACCCCCCCAGAGCGGCAGCTGCATTCCGACAGGAATGACGTAACGGATGGTCTGTGGACCCTGCTTCTGAGCGGCGCACACTCGCCAGTGTCCCTCGAGGACGTAGAGGTTCACGGTCTCGCGGCTGCGCTCGCACAACCGCTCCATCGTCGCATCGACGGCGATCGGTAACCGCCACACGAGATCGACGGCGCGCGAGAGCCGTATGAGCCTCGGACCCAGACAGATGCGCCCGTCAGGTCGTGTGTAGAGGTAGCCGGACTGCTCGAGCGTCTGGATCAGGCGTAGCACGGTGGTCTTGGGAAGCTCGGCGATCTCGACCAGCTCGCGCGCCGTGCGAGCCGGATGCTCCTCGTCGAACATCGTCAGGAGGGACAGAGCGCGATGCACGCTCCGGACGCCATCTCGGCTATCGACCGGCATCGACTTCATTCCATCGCCGCCGTCGTGCCCGCCAACGCACCGACCCTGCCGCCGAGGTCGATGATCGAGTCGCTCGCAAGCCGCTCGAGCTCCGTGTCGTCTAGCCCGAGCTCCTTGAACACGGCCGCAGTGTCGGCGCCGATGGCGCGTCCGAGCCACCGCACGCCGCCGGGTGCATCGACGAACTTCGGCACGACGCCTGGGACCAGGAGCTCACCGATGCCTCGCGGGCCCGCCATCCGAAGGATCATGTCGCGCGCGTCGTACTGGGGATCGGCGACGATGTCGGCGATGCTGTACACCGGCGCGGCCGGCACTTCCGCGCGCACCAACATCTCCCAGATCTCGTGAAGATCATGACGACGCGTCCATGATTCGATCAGCGCGTCCAGCGCCGCGACATTCACGCGTCGGGATTGATTGTCGGCGAAGCGTGGATCGTCGGCGAGCTCGGGTCGCTCGAGCGCGGCACAGAACCGGCGAAAGATCGAGTCGCCGTTGGCGCCGATGGTGATCCAGCGGTCGTCGCCGGTGGGGTAGACGTTCGACGGCGCCGACCCGAGCAGCGCGTTGCCGCGGCGCTGGCGGATCGAGTCCGCGAAGCCGTACTCCGGCAGGATCGCCTCGAGGAGGGAGAACGCGGTCTCGTAGAGCGCAACGTCCACGATCTCGCCGCACCCAGTGGCCTCGCGCCGGTGAAGTGCCGCGAGCGCTCCGATCGTGGCATAGAGGGCCGCCACAGCATCGCCGAGGCTGACGCCGACCTTCAGCGGCGGACGGTCCTCGAACCCGGTGATGAACCGAAGGCCGCCCAACGCTTCGCCCGTGCTGCCGTAGCCCGGCCGATCGCGGTACGGACCGCTCTGTCCAAAACCCGAGATGCGAACGACGATGAGCCGGGGATTCTCGAGGCGCAGCGCGATCGGGTCCAGATCCCAGGACTCAAGGCGACCGGGACGGAAGTTCTCGACCAGGACGTCCGCGGTCGCCGCCAATCGCCGAGCGAGCCGCTGCCCCTCGGGACGCCGCAGGTCGATGACGACCGACTCCTTGTTGCGGGATTGGACCATCGACCACAGCGAGCCCTGTTCGGTGACCATGCCCCAGTTGCGCAGGGGATCGCCACCAGGGGGCTCGACCTTGATGACGCGGGCGCCCATATCGGCCAGCAGCCGTGTCGCGAACGGACCGGCGATGAGCGAGCCGAGCTCCAGCACCCGCAGTCCATCCAGCTGTCCCTTTGGATCCACGCGGGCAAGTAAACCACTAGATGGACCAATCCGTCCACGTAGTGGACGACATCGGCTATTGTGCCGCGGTGATGGATAGTGGAGCCGTCGCGGCGGCCGCCTTGGTGGCCGGGAGCTGGCGGCAGGACACGTCCGGCGGTGTCGCCGTACGACGCTCGCCGCACACCGGCATCGCTGTCTCGGTCGCCGCGTTGTGTGGGGACGCCGAGGTCGCCCAGGCATGCGGCTATGCGTCCGCGTCGGCGCGCGCGATACGCAAGGTGCCGGCACACCGACGGGCGGAGACCCTCGAGCGTGCGGCAGCGTTGCTCAAAGAGCGGCGACATGAGCTCGCACGCTTGGAGACGGCGGAGCTCGGAAAGCCCATCAAGGAAACGACCCACGAGGTCGTACGTGCGGCGGAGACCTTGCAGATCGCGGCCGCGGAGGCACGTCGGATCGGTGGCGAGGTCCTTCCCACGGATGGATGGCCGACGGGCCAAGGGTCCAGCGCGATCGCCGTCCGCCTGCCGATCGGCGTGGTACTCGCGATCACACCGTTCAACGCGCCGGTCAACCTCCTGGCGCACAAGGTCGCGGCGTCTTTCGCGGCCGGCAACACGACGATCGTGAAGTCCCCGCCACAGGCCTGCGGCGCGACCACGTTGTTCGTGCGGATCCTCGTGGATGCCGGAATGCCGGAGGAGGCGATACAGCTCCTGCATGGCGGCGTCGCGCTCGGGTCCGCCCTGGTGGCGGCCCCAGAGGTCGGCGCGGTGGCGTTCACGGGCAGCGCGGCCGCCGGCCGCCAAGTGGCGAGCACGGCGGCCGGCAAGCGGCTCGTGCTCGAGCTCGGCGGAAACGCGGCCACGATCGTCTGCGGTGACGCCGATCTCCCGGAAGCCGCGCGACTGTGTGCGCGCACCGGCTACAGCAATTCGGGCCAGAGCTGTATCTCCGTGCAGCGGGTCTACGTCGAAGCGCCGCGCTTCGAGGAATTCGTCGGCCACTTCCGGGAGCAGGTCGCGGCCCTTCGTGTCGGCGACCCGCTGGATCCGGCGACCGATATCGGCACGATGGTGGATGTGGAGGCGGCGCGGCGCGTGTCCGGCTGGATCCACGAAGCCGTGGCAGCAGGGGCGCGGCTCGAAGCCGGAGGTGTGCTGCACGGCGCGACGTTGACCCCGGCGGTCGTCGCCGATCCGCCGCGCACAGCGAAGGTCGTGTCCGAAGAGGTGTTCGGCGCGCTTGTCTCCATCCTGCCCTTCGAAGACTTTGCGCAGGCGATCGGCGAGGCGAACTCGACGCGGTACGGGCTCCAGGGTGGCCTGTTCACCAACGATCTGCGCCGCGTGTTCGAGGCGATCCACGACTTCGAGGTCGGTGGCCTCGTGGTCAACGGCACTTCGAATCACCGTCTGGATCACCTGCCGTTCGGTGGCATCAAGGACTCGGGCATCGGGCGAGAGAGCCCGCGCTGGATGATCGAGGACTTCACCTACCTGAAGACCGTGCACTTCCGCGGGATGCCGCTATGGGCGTGAGCTCGATGAAGGCCGCCGTCCTGCGCGGTCCGGGGGATCTCGAGGTCGTGGACGCGGCGATCCCCGAATGCGGACCCGACGACGTGCTGATCCAGGTCACCGGTGTCGGGATCTGCGGGAGCGACTTCGCCATGTACGGGGGTCACTGGAAGTTCCCCCGGCCGTTCGTCATCGGGCATGAGGGCTACGGGCGGATCGTCGCGGTGGGCTCGGCGGTGCGCGATCGCGCCGTCGGCTCGCTCGCGGTGGTCGAGCCGAATGTGGTCTGCGGCATCTGCCCTCTGTGCGTACGAGGCCAGTCCTCGATGTGTCCGCGGAAGCGCTCGCTCGGCGTGGGCAGCGATGGCCTTTGCGCCGAGTTCGCGCGCGTGCCGGCGGCATTCGCCTGGCCGCTGCCCGATACCGTGCCGCCCGACGATGCCGTCTGCATCGAGCCGCTGGCCGTGGCGCTCGCGGCGATCCGGGAAGGGAATCCGCAGCCTGGTGAGCGGGTGACGGTGTTCGGTGCGGGTTCGCAGGGCCTCCTGCTGACGCTCGCGCTGGCGGCGCGTGGATGCGCTCCCCATGTCATCGACCCGCAGCCACAACGCCTCGAGATCGCGCGCGAGCTCGGCGCCCGCTCGGTGGCCGTCGACGCACCCGAGGGACCACCGTCGGATTGCATCTTCGAGACCTCGGGCAGCCAGGGTGCGCTGACCTCCGCGATCGCGGCGACCAGTCCTGGCGCGATCGTCGTACTGCTCGGACTCGGCAGCGAGGCCATCACCCTCGACGCAGTTCGCGTGGTCCGGCAGCGACTGCGCATACACGGCTCGATCATCTACCAGCACCCCGTCGACTTCCTCTCCACGATCCGTCTTGTCGGGGAGGGCTCCCTTCACCCCGGACGCGCGCTCAAGAGGGCCTTCGCGCTGGAGGAGTCCGACGAGGCGTTGCGATCGGCTCCGAGGTTGCCTGGAAAGTCGTGGATCGCGATCAGCTCCGCGCGGGAGGTCTCATGACATCGACGCTGACGCCCGATGAGCGACGGCCGTCCGGACGATCGCCGACGACCGGTGCCGAGGTCTTTGTGAAACAGCTGGAGGCCTACGGCGTCGACGTCGTATTCGGACTCTGCGGACACACCAACATCGCCGTGCTCGATGCGTTGTCGCGCAGCCGGATCCATTTAGTGACCACGCGGCACGAGCAGGGGACGGCCCACATGGCCGACGGCTACGCGCGCATGACCGGTAAGCCCGGCGTCGTGCTGACGCACGCCGGGCCGGGGATGATGAACGCGATCACCGGAGCAGCGACCGCCGCGCTCGACTCCATTCCCCTCGTTGTCATCTCCGGGGACGTGCCGTCCTACTACCGCGGCCGTGGCCCTCATCAAGAGCTCAATCTGCATGTCGACGGGGATCAGTGGGAGCTGTACCGGCCATTCAGCAAGCGCGCTTGGCGCGTAGATCGGCCCGAGGATCTTCCGCGATTCACCGAACGTGCATTCTGGACGGCACAGAGCGGCCGCCCCGGCACGGTCCTCCTGAGCGTGCCGATGGACATGTGGTCGCGTCCCCTCGACGCGTCGCAGGCCGCACGCTACCCGCTCCCCGCGGAGTTCTTCGGTCCAGCGCTGCAGGCCGGCGTCGCCGAGCAGATCGTGGCGCGCATAGCCGCCGCGAAGCGGCCGCTGCTGCTCGTTGGCGGTGGCGTTCGACGCCCCGACGTGCGCGCGGCCGTGCTGCGAGTCGCCGAACGCCTCGGGCTGCCGATCGCGCACTCGCTGATGGCGAAGGGTGCCCTCCCGGATGGCCATCCACTCGTCATGGGAATGACCGGGTTCTGGGGCACCCCGCTTGCCAACACCTACGCGCGGGAGGCGGACGTGATCCTGGCCCTCGGGACGCGATTCGCCGAGACCGACTCGAGCTCCTGGGACGAGCGCTTCACCTGGAATACGAAGACCGCAGAGCTCATTCACGTCGACATCGATCCGGCCGAGATCGGTCGCAATTTCCCCGTGGCGCTCGGTGCGGTGGCCGACCTGCGCCACGCCGCGCGGCAGCTGGCGACCGCAAGCGATGCCGTACCCGCCCGGGAACATGCCAGGTTGCGTGACGAGATCGCCAAAGCGCGCGGCACGATCTGGGACGAGACCGCCGAACGCGGCCGGCTCGATGACTTTCCGCTCAAGCCAGAGCGCATCCTCGAAGACGTCCGCCGGACCGTTCCCGCGAACAGCGTGCTCGTGACCGATGTCGGCTGGAACAAGAACGGCGTCGCCCAGCGATATCGGTTGCCCGATGAGGGTGTGTTCCTGACGCCAGGCGGTCTCGCAACGATGGGCTTCGGCCCGGGGGCGGCGATCGGCGCAAAGATCGGAGCGTCCGATCGACCGGTCATCGCGCTGGTCGGCGATGGAGCGATGAGCAGCCAGCTCCCAGTGATCCCGACCGCGGTGGAGCAGGGCATCTCTGTGGTCTGGCTGGTCATGAACAACGCCGCGCATGGAACGATCGCCGATCTCCAGATGTCGCATTACGGGGTCAATCACGGCACGCTGTTCAAGCTGCCGGGCGGTGAGGCGTACACACCCGACTTCGCAGGGATCGCGCGCGCGTGTGGCGCTTGGGGCAAGCGTCTGGAAGAGGCCTCCGATCTTTGCGCCGCGCTCCGGGACGCGTTGCAGGCCGGTGGCCCCGCGCTCATCGACGTACCCATGACGAACGACCCGGTGCCGACACCCGGTCACTGGAACATCAACGACATCTACGAAGGGAGGTTCGATTGAAGATAAGGACGATCAATCCATTTCGGGATGCCAATGCCTTTTGGCTCGGACTCGATGAACCCGGCTACCGTCGCAAGGTATTCAAGATCGTCGATCGCGAGCTCGTGAATTCCGAGTTCATGGTCGCGGGTCTGACCATCTTCGACCCCGGCGAGTCGAGCTCGGTGCACAACCATCCTCAGTCCGAGGAGATCAACTACATCGTCCGCGGGAGCGGGACGGTCCTGTCCGAGGGCGAGGAGGAGGAGTTCGGGTCCAACTCCTTCATGTTCATCCCGAAGGGCGTCGTCCATCGCCATGTGAATACGGGAACCGAGCCGCTGTGGCTCGTCTTCATCTACACGCCACCCGGCGAGACGCCGAAGACCTAGCGGTCGAGAAGATGCCGAATAAACGCAAGGGGAAGACGTAAGTGTTCAGACTGAGAGTCCTCGCGTGGCTGATCATCGCGGGTCTGGTCGCGTCCGCCTGCGGCGGATCCACAGGTACAGCGAATCCGTCCAGCTCGGTGGCGGCGACACCATCGACCGCGCCAAGTGTGGCGGCGGATCCGATCAGGGTGACCCTGATCGGATCGTTCACCGGCCAGAACGCGGACCTTGGAAACTGGATGTGGAACGGGGTGAAGCTCGCGGTCGATGAAGCAAACGCGGCCGGGGGCATCAGCGGCCGCAAGATCGACCTGATCAAGTACGACGACCAGGGCCAGCCGACCATCGCGACCGACCTCACGCAACGCGCGATCAGCGAGAAGACCGTAATGGTCTATGGAGCAAACCTCAGCACGCTCTCGCTGGCGATGATCCCGATCCTGACCGCCGCGAAGATCCCGCAGATCACATCAGGCCAGGCTCCCGCGCTGCTCCAGCAGAACTCGCCGTTCATCTTCATCGACAGCACGACGAGCGTGGTCTTCGACCAGACGCTCGCCAAGTATGTCCTCAACACGATGAAGGCGACCTCGATCGCGATGATCTCGAACAACGGCACCTACGGGAAGGGCGAGCACGACTCGTTCCTGGCGGAGCTCACGAAGTCGAGCATCACGCCGACGGCGGATAAAGTGATCGCGCCCGACGTGAAGGATTTCACTTCGGTGCTCACGGAGATCCGCGGTACGAGTCCCAAGGTGCTGTTCATCGGCGCTGAAGAGGTGCAGAGTGGACTGATCGCGAAGCAGGCGCGCAGCCTCGGCATCACTGCCACATTCGTCGGGGCGGCGCCGATCGGCACTCCGACATTCGTCCAGACGGCCGGGGTCGATGTGGCCGAGGGTAGCGTGATGACCTCGCCCTATCTCAGCAACGACACCAACGCGAAGACCAAGGCTTTCGCCGCTGCGTACCAGAAGGCGTTCAACTCGGAGGCGGAGTTCCACGGCGCGAAGGCCTATGACGGGATGAACGTCTTCATCACCGCGATGAAGACGACCCCCAACGACCTCAGCGGGCAAAAGCTGGCTGACGCCGTCCGCGGAGTCACGTACGAAGGCCTGCTCGGTCAGTTTAAGTACGACGCGACCGGTCTTGGCCTCCACGCGACACAGATCGGCATCCTCAAGGCGGGAAAGATCGTTGCGCAGTAGCGGGCGACAATGCCCGGCGTGTGCCGTGGGCCGCGGATCGCTCCGCGGCCCACGCGGCTTTTCGCCGCGATGACCTGGTTCCTTCAAACGCTCGTCGGCGGACTTGGCATGGGGGCGGTCTACGCGCTCGTCGCGTTGGGCTTCTCGATCGTGTACCGAACGATGGGTTTGGTGAACTTCGCACACGCCGACGTGGTCATGATCGGCGCCTTCCTGGCGGCGACGTTCTTCGTCACGATGCATCTGCCGTTCGTCGTCGCCATCACGGCAGCCGTTCTTCTCACCGGCGTGATCGGTCTCGCGATGGAGCGCGTCCTCCGCCCGCTCGAGAGCAAGGACCTCAACCTGATGCTCATCGGCACCATCGGGTTTGGCATCGTGCTCCAGAGCGTCGCGATACTGATCTGGGGCTCGTTCGGCGTCGCCGTACCGACGCCGATCCCCAACGTCCCGATCGATGTCGGCGGCATCATCGTCACGACGTATCAGCTGCTCGTGCTGGCAGTTTCGGCGGTCGTGATGCTTCTGCTGTATCTCTTCCTCGATCGGACCAAGCTCGGAACGGCCATGCAGGCCGCGGCGATGGATCGCTCGGCGGCGACCGCGATGGGTGTCAACGTGTCGACGTCGAACGCCATCGCGTTCGCGATCGGATCGGCCATCGCAGCCGTGGCCGGTGCCCTGGTCGGGCCGCTGCTGTACGTCAATCCGACGCTCGGTGTCTACGTCGGCATCAAGGGCTTCGCGGCCGCGATCCTCGGTGGCTTCGGTAGCATCCCGGGCGCCATCGTTGGTGGGCTCATCTTCGGCCTGATCGAGGCGTTCTCTTCGGGTCCGTTGTCGGCGTATTCGGAGCTGCTGACATTCGTCGTCTTCGCCCTCGCGATGATGGTGCGTCAGACCGGCATCTTCGGCGAGCGGACGGTCGATCGCGCGTGATCCGGATCGGATTTGGCAAACCGCTGCTCGTTGCCCTCCTGCTCGTCCTCCCGGTCGTCCTCGACTCGTACACGATCCACGTCGCGATCCTGATCATGCTGTTCGCGATCGTGGCGGTCGGGCTCAGTCTCGTGATGGGCTTCGGCGGTCAGGTGAATCTCGCCCAGGCGGCGTTCTTCGGTACGGGCGCCTACGTTTCTGCGCTCCTGAGCACGACCTTCGGCTGGAATCCCTGGCTGGCGGCCCCGGTCGCGGTGCTCGCGACGTGTGCCTTCTCCCTGGCCGTCGCGGTCCCTGCCCTGCGCGTGCAGTCACACTATCTGGGGATCGTCAGCCTGGGTCTCGCGGTGGCGTTCTCCAGTCTGCTGTCGAACAGCGATCTCACCGGCGGCGCCTCGGGCATCAGCAAGATCCCGCCGTTCGCACTGCCCGGCCTCGATCTCAGCGGTCCGCGCGATTACTACTATCTGGTCGCCCTCGCGCTGATGCTCGTCGTTGCGTTCGCGCTCTTCGTCGCGAACACGACGCTCGGCCGCCGCTTCAAAGCGATGCGCGATGACGTGCTCGCCGCCGCCGCCTCGGGGATCGAAATTCGCTACTACCGGCTGATGGCGTTCCTGCTCGCGGGTCTGGTCGGCGGCGTCGCTGGCGTGCTCTACGCGCACAACGCTCGCTATGTGAGTCCCGACACGTTCGGCCTCGGCGTCATGTTCCTGCTGCTCGCGATGGTGATCATCGGCGGGCAGGACAGCATCTGGGGCGCCGTCGTCGGAGCCGTTCTTCTCATCACCGCTCGGAATCTGCTGACCGGCGTCCAGACGTATCAGCAGCTCGCGTACGGCGGGCTGATCGTCGCCACCGTGGTGTTCGCGCCGCGCGGGCTCGCGGGGGCCGCCTCGGATCTCCGGCGGCGGCTCGACCTGCCCTGGCCGTCCATCCCGATCCCCTGGACGGCCCGCGCC
>JBGPKU010000052.1:0-19471 GCA_041486085.1 Candidatus Limnocylindria bacterium
CCCGGTGCGCCGCTTTCGGTCACCGCCGGCATGGAGACCGCGCCGCTCACCGTCGACGCGGCAGCGTCGGTCGACCGCGGGATCCGCGGCGTGCCTCGGGTGGTCGACCACGAGTGGTGGCAAGCCCGGGATGGTGTCATCGCTCGATCGGTCGCGAAGCGCGGGAAGGTCGCCGGCTACTACTACATCTACAAGGGACGCATCGGCGCCGCAGCGTGGCTGGCGGCCGACGACGGTGCCGCGCTCCTGCAGATCGCGATGCGCGACGCGGTCCAGACGGCCGACGAGGTCAGCATCGCGGTCCCCGGAATGAATCGCACCGCCCTCGACGCCGTGCTTCGCGCGGGACTCCGTCTGCAGCGCAACTCCCACTTGCTGTGGACCGAGCCGATCGGCCGCATGGAGCAGTACATCCCATCGGGTCCGCTGCTGTTTTCGCGGTCGCGCGAGGAGCGGCTTTGCCGCGACGAGCGCCCAACAGCGAGCCAAGCGAGGCGGCGAGCTGCAGGCCGCCTGAATGCCCGGCCGAAGCGAGCGCGAAAAGCGTGGACTCGCTCATCGCGGCCAGCCGCGACTCGCTCGCCCTTGTTTGTCTACACCGCGGCGCCGGTCAGGAAGAACAGCACGCGTGCGCTGATCTCGCCGGCGAGTGCGGTGCCGAGGCCGACGTACAGCAGCCCGGTCGACGACTGCGTGTTCATGCGCGCCGTCCACCATGCGGCCAGCGCCACGCCGAGCGTCATGAGCAGTCCAACACCGACGCGGATGCCGACGGCGACGACGAAGCCGATCTGCGTCGTGGTGCCGACGAGATCGCCGCGGACGAGGGTCACGCCGACGACGATCGCTTGGAGGACGACGGCGAGTACCACCACCAGCGCCGCGGTCTGCAGCGGCGTCGGGCTCAGCTTCGGCGTCACGAGGTACCAGTGTCCGAGCAGCATCGCGGCACACGCTCCGCCCAGAGCCAACGATCCCAGCGGCAGCACGGCGAGCGCGAACACGTCGTAGGGCGCGGGGGACGGTCGTGAGATCGCCGCGATCTCCAGCGTGACCACGCCGACGAGCACCGCGATCACCCCGACAAGGTTGCGCAGGTCCTTGAGACTGCTCGGCAGGAACGTGAGTGCGAGCTGGACGACCAGCAGCACGAGGAAGACGACGAGGGCCTGACCGAAGGAGCCGAGCGGACCAGGATCGAGGCCGACCTTCTGCAGATCGCTCGGAATGATCGTCGGGATGAGGCCGACCGCGGCCGCGGCAGACACCGCGTCTACCCCGGCCGCAAGCTTCAGGAAGCCGCCCGGTGCGAGGCCGCGGCGATCGAGGAACCACACCAGGAACGCACCACCGACCGCGAGCTCCACCAGGACGACCGCAAGCACGAGGGGGAGCGTGACGATCGCATTCACGCGAGCGGCCCCTCCGCCGGGGTCGCGGCCCCACGATCGATCGCCAGGTGGAAGAACTCGCGCCCCGCGCGGCGATCGAGCATCTCGTAGAAGCGGTCGCGATCCTTGAATTGGGTCTTGTGGCACTCGAACGCCTGCGCCTTGCGCTCCTCGTATCGGGAGATGTCGACCGCGTGTGTCGGCGTCATCGCCACGAAGGGCTGATCCTGCCTGTAGGGCGACGCGTTGAAGTAGAGTCGGCCGGCGACGTGCGCCGGACCGCGTTCCGGGAACTCCGTCGCGATCGCCGCGCGGTGGAATCCGCGGACCGTGAAGAACGATGCCGCGCGGTGATCGTCATGCTCGCTGCCCGCACCCTCCGGACCGAACGTGCACACGACGTCCGGCTTGATCTCGCGCACATGCTGCACGATGTCCGCGGTGACGCGATCGACCGGTGACGCGGCGAGGCTCCCGTCGGGCCACTCCAGCAGGCGCGCATGGGTGAAGCCGATCATGCTCACTGCCGCGTGCCATTCGCGCGCCCGTTCGGCGGCGAGATCCTGCGGCGACCACGATCCGAGCTCCTTCCCGAACCACCGACCCTTGTCGCCGCGGGTCAGGGTGAGCAGCGCCGTGGCGTGGCCCTCGGCCGCGAGCTTCATGGCCGTGCCGGCGATGCCGAAGGATTCGTCGTCGGGGTGCGCGTAAATGAAGAGGACGGTGGCGATGGCCCCACGTTAGCGTGAAGCACGATGAGCCGCTCCGATGAGGACGCACGGTCCCGAGCGCAAGGGCGACAGATCGGGGCGATGTTCGACAGGGTCGCGCCGCGCTACGACTTCCTGAACCGCGTGCTGTCGGCCCGGCGCGACGTCGGTTGGCGCAGGCGCGCGGTGGAGCTTGCCCGGCTCGGCCCCGGCGATAGCGCCCTCGACGTCGGGGTCGGGACGGGCGACCTCGCGTTCGATCTCCTCGCCGCGTCGGACAAATCGTCGCGGGTGATCGGCGTCGATCTGTCCGAAGGCATGCTCGACGTCGCGCGGCGACGCGCGGCCGCGCGCGATCTCCGTTGGCGGTTCGACGCACAGACGGCGGACGCGCAGGAGCTGCCGTTCGACGATGCCACCTTCGACCGCGTCGTCGCGGGCTTCGCCGTCCGCAACTTCGGTGATCTCTCCGCGGGCCTGCGCGAGATGCGCCGCGTCCTCCGGCGGCATGGCCGCGCGGTGATCCTCGAGCTGTCAACGCCGCCGAACCCGGTCGTCCGCTGGGCCTTCGGCCTCTATTTCCACCGCGTCTCACCGCGCATTGCCGCGGCTCTCGGCGGAGATCCCGACGCGTACCGTTACCTGCCGATGTCGGTGGCCCGCTTCCCCGACGCCGTTCGCCTCGCCGAGCTCCTCACCGAAGCCGGCTTCGGCAGCGTCCGTTTCGAGCGGCTTTCTCTCGGCATTGCCGCGGTGCATGTAGCAGAGCCGTAGACGCGTCCTATCCTTCGGCGAGGTACCGGGCTGGGGAGGAAGGCCATGGCGAAGCGCATTGCCGTCGTCGCGAAGGACAAAGCGCCGCTCGCGGGACGTCCCTGGACGAAGCACTACGACGAGGGCGTCCCGGCGACGCTGCGCTATCCAGACACGACCATGCACGCCTTCCTCGACGACGCCGCGGAGAGCTACCCGGACGCGACGGCGACGATCTTCTTCAACAAGAAGCGCAGCTACCGGCAGATCTCCGACGATGCCTGGCGTTTCGCGAACGGTCTGCGCGCGCTCGGTGTGAAGAAGGGCGATCGGGTCGCGATCATGCTGCCGAACACGCCGCAGTTCGTCGTCGCCTTCTACGGCGCGCTCCGCGCCGGCGCCACGATCGTCCCCTGCAATCCGCTGTATACGGTCCCCGAGCTGCGCCATCAGCTCGCTGACTCCGGCGCGGACACGATCGTCGTCCTCTCGCGTCTGTATCCCGTGGTCAAGGCGGCGCGCGCCGGCACCAGCGTGAAGAATGTCATCGTCACCAACATCAAGGAGGAGATGCCGCTCGTCCTGCGGACGCTCTTCACCCTCGCGAAAGAGAAGAAGGACGGGCACCGTCAGCCGTTCGCCGGAGATCCCGGTGCGGTCGCGTTCCGCGACGTTCTCAAGGCCCCGCCCGACAGGTTCGACGCGGGCACCAAAGAGGACGACATCGCTGTGCTCCAGTACACCGGGGGCACGACGGGCGTGAGCAAGGGTGCGATGCTGTCGCACCGCGCGCTGGTCGCGAACACTCTTCAATGCCGCGCCTGGCAGGTACACACAACGGATGGTCAGGGCGTCGGTATGGCGGTCATGCCGTTCTTCCACGTGTACGGCCTCACCGTGGTCATGGGTCAGGCCGTCCAATCGGCGAGCGCGATGCTCCTGGAGCCGCAGTTCGAGCTCGAGCGCGTGCTCAAGGACATCGCCAAGCACAAGCCGCAGACCTTCAGCGGCGCGCCGCGCATCTACAACGCCATCATCAATTCGCCGCTCGCGACGAAGTATGACCTTCGCTCGATCGACGCCTGCATCAGCGGATCCGCACCGCTGCTGATCGAGACGCACCGCAAGTTCGTCGCGCTGACCGGCGCGAATCTGGTAGAAGGCTATGGGTTGACCGAAGCGGCGCCGGTGACGCACTGCAACCCGCTCTACGGCAAGGGGAAGCAGAAGACCGGCACGGTCGGCGTCCCGTACCCGGACGTCGAGTGCAAGATCGTCGACAGCGAGACGGGCGAGCGCGAGATGCCGCAGGGTGAGCCGGGCGAGCTCGTGCTTCGCGGGCCACAGCTCATGGACGGGTACTACAACCAGCCCGAGGAGACCGCGAAGACGATCCGGAACGGCTGGCTGCACACCGGCGACATCGCCACGGTCGACGCCGACGGCTACTACTCGATCGTCGATCGCAAGAAGGAGATGATCATCGTCTCCGGCTTCAACGTGTACCCCCGTGAGGTCGAGGAAGCGCTCGCCTCACACCCCGCGGTCATGGACAGCGCGGCGATCGGCAAGCCGCACCCGATCAAGGGCGAAGAAGTGAAGGCGTTCGTCGTGCTCAAGCCTGGCCAGGCGGCGACCGTCGACGAGCTCATCGCCCACGCGCGCACGCAGCTCGCTCCCTTCAAGGTCCCGCATGAGATCGAATTCCGTGACTCGCTGCCGAAGACGCTGATCGGCAAGACGCTACGGCGTCAGCTCGCGGAAGAGGACCGGAAGAAGCGGGAGAGGGTCGCGACGCCGGCCTAGGACAGAAGGGCGTTCGCAGCCTCGGTGAGCTCGGCGAACGCGGTGAGATCGCCGCACAGAGCCTCGATCGACTGGTACGTGACTCGTACGAGGACGGTCACGTCGTTCGCCTGGCTCGGTCCGATGACCCTCGCGTCCCAGTACATCGCTCGGATTTCGATCACGCGATGATCTTGGCGCAGCGGATGCCGCGAGCCATCGCACGCTGAGGGGAACTCCGCTCACGCGAGGTGGGGAACTCCGCTCACCCGTTCGGGCGAACGACCGCCTGCGCCGTTACATTGCGCGCGTGCCGGTGGAGCCAGATGTCGTCGTGATCCCCGCCGGCGACGCCCTTCTCGATGATCCGGTGCGCACGATCCACGTCAACGTGTTCGCCATCGCCCGTCGACCCGTGACCAACGCCGAGTTCGCTGAATTCGCAGCCGCAACGGGTCACACCAGAACGCGCTGGCCCAGGGGTCCGGAGACTCACCCGGCCGAGGGGCTGTCCTGGGCCGACGCGGTCGGGTACTGCCGCTGGCTCAGCGTCTCGTTCGGCAGGATCTATCGGCTGCCCGACGAACGTGAATGGGAGAAGGCTGCGCGCGGTACGCGCGGCCGGAAGTGGCCGTGGGGAGACGACGACGATCCCGCGCGTGCGAACGTCAGCGAAACACAGGTGGGTGGCACCTCTCCCGTTGGGCGATTCGCGGCCGGCGCGTCGCCGGAGGGGCTTCTCGACCTGATCGGCAACGTGCGGGAGTGGACGAATACCTGGGCTGACGGCCGGGTGCTGCGCGGCGGGTCGTATCTGGACGAGCTGGCTGATTGCGTTCCGAGCAGACGGCTACGCCCGCAAAGCGAGACGAGCGACAAGGGCGGGACCAGCGAATTGTTTGGCCGTGGCTTCAGGGTCGTGAGAGGGATGACTGGAAGATGAACCCGACGCCCATCGTCATCTCGAGCGGGAACGGGGCGAGAGCGTTGCCGGATGGCGTCCGTGTCCTGAAGAGCGGAGGCACTGCGCTCGACGCGGTCGAGGCGTGCGCGCGTTACGTGGAAGCGGACGTGACCGACATCAGCGTGGGCAAGGGCGGCCTCCCGAACATCCTCGGCCAGGTCGAGCTCGACGCGTCGATCGTCGACGGGACGACCCACCGCGCCGGTTCCGTCGCGGCGCTCCAGGGCTTCCTTCACCCGATCTCCGTCGCGCGCTCGGTTATGGAGCAGCTGCCGCACGTGATGCTCGTCGGCGACGGCGCCGCGCGCTTCGCCGCGGAGGTCGGCGCAGAACGGACGGACAACCTCACGGCGTCGACACGCAGGCTGTGGATCGAGCGTCTCGCCAAAGTCCGCGAGACGCCATCGAGCATTCGCAAGCTCAAGGCGCTGATCCCCATCGTGAAGAAGGCCGTGGGTGAGAACCGTGGGACCGTGAACTTCATCGCGCTCGACAGGAGGGGCAACATCGCGTCCGCAGTCACGACGAGCGGCTGGGCCTACAAGTATCCCGGCCGCGTCGGCGACTCGCCGATAGTCGGCGCCGGCAACTTCTGCGACTCGCGGGCCGGCGGTGCGTGCTGTACGGGCTTCGGCGAGCTCGCGATCCGCAACGTCACCGCGAAGACCGCGGTCGACCGTCTGCAGACCGGTCTTGGCGCTCTCACCGTCGCGCGACGAGCGATCGCCGATGCCAACCTGCTCGACGCCGCCGCCTTCAACATCGTCGTACTGAGCGCCGACGGCTCACACGCCGCGGCCACGAACCGCTCGGGCCGTCAGTACGCCTTCATGACCGTTGAGATGAAGGCGGCGGTCTCGCAGCCCCGCGCGATCGTCGGCTCCCCGTAGCGGGCCGCCATCGATCGAGTCGCGTCTACTGACCGCAGCGGATCCTCCGGAGGTCGATGAGCGCGAGCGTGCGGGTGCCGGTGTCGTTGGTGACGTGCTGAAGTGCGGCGAACGTCGGGCCGATGCCCACAGGAACGTAGGTCGATCCGCTCGACCCGCCGCCGCCGATGCTCATGTTGAGGTTCAGGGCGCAGCCGTCGCTTGGCCGCATGATGTGGAAGAGGAACGCATCGGCCCAGAGCACCCAGTCGCCGCTCACCACCGGGGCGTAGCCGGGCGAGTACGAGCTGCCGAGCGTCACGACGTGACCGTCGACGAAGAGCGCCGTCGGATTGTTCGCCCCGTCGAGGTACGCCATGAATCCGGGCCCGCCGGCCGCAAAGCCCCCGTCACCGATCTTCACGGCTGTGCCGTCGGCGGTCCGGCGCAACAGATGCGACGGTCCAGGAGTGTTCGAGCGCACGGGGTAGTCGCCCTGCTCGGTCCGCGTGTAGACCACCGCGCCGTTCCAGGCAGCCGGCCACCCGATGTGCGAACCGGCGACCGCGGTCACCAGCTCGACCCTTCCATCGGGAAGCGTCCGCCGGTATAGCTCGCCGCGCCAAATGCCGGCTATCTCGCGATTCACGTTCCAATAGACCTGATCGTCTATCAGCGTCATATCGAAGAAGCGGCCCCAGAAATCCGGCGCAGCGAGCGGGTAGGCGATGAGCCTGCGAGCGCCGCCGGTCCGCGGCATCGCGTACACCTTCGCGTCGCTCGCGGTCCAGAGATCCGCGTACTCGACCCACACCAGCCACGTCGCGCTCGCGGTCAGACGCTGGACGGTCGCCGAGGTCTCGTACAGGACGCGTGTCGTGCCATCCGCCAGCGTGCGTTCGAGAATCCGGCCCACGATGTGGTCCCGATCGACCCGCTCGACGGCGGTCCAGATGACGCGATCGGCGAGCGGGATGACCGACCCCGCGCCGCCACGCGAGTCGAACTCGAGCACGGTGTTCGGCGTCGGTGACGGGACCGGGGTTGCCGTCGGCGCGGTCGCCGAGCTCGCATGCGGCGCACTCGTGGCGGTGGCTGTGGTGGTCGGCGAGGTGGGTGACGAGGCTGCGCCGCCACACGAGGCGAGCACCACGACGAGGAGCGCGAGGGCGGTCGCCGGGAAGACCATTCTCATGAGGTCGAGAGTGATCCGACCGGTGGGGGGAGCCGTGGGGGGTCGCGACGCCGCTCTAGAGCGCGGCGACCGCCGCCTGGATCTTCGCCGTCGCGTCCGCCGGTGCGGTGCCGGCGGGGAAGTAGAGCGCATCGCCGAAGACGACCTCGACGTTCCCACGCCAGCCGTTCGAGCGGAACGGCTCCCACTTCCGATCCCAGTGGTCGAGGATCGAAACGTTCCCGATCTTCAGCTTCATCGGCACGACCGGCGTGCCGCCCTCGACGGCGATGAGGCCGGTGCCCGACTTGAACGGCTGGGTCGGCCCGCCGAGGGTCAGCTTGCCCTCGGGGTAGATCAGCACCGAGAACCTGCGATCGAGCCGCGCGCCGAGCAGCTCGAGGCTGCGGCGGATCGCACCTTCGCGCGCGAGCGGGAACGCGTTCGCGAGGATCGCGGAGAAGATACCGTTGAGCTTGTTGCCGAAGACGTCGTCCGCGGCTGCGGCGACCGCGAGGCGCCATCGCCACGCCAGCGGGATCGACGTGAGGATGATCCCATTGTCCCAGTGCAGGCAGTGGTTCGGCGCGAACATCACGGGACCAGCGAGGCCCTGCAGCTTCTCCGTTCCGGTGACCTTGACCCGATAGAAGACGCGCACCAGGGGCCAGAGCAGGAACTGCTGGAGGATGAGCCCGACCGAGCGCACCAGCGGTGAGAGCGGCCACCCGAAGATCCCCGTGTCGGGCTTGCTGTCGCGCGCCGCCACGACCATCGCCTCGAGATCCTTCACCGTCGCGCTCGGCGCGAGCGCGGCGTCGTCGATGTAGACGCCGAGCTCCTCCTCGATCACGCCCAGAAGATCGACTCGGCCCAGCGAATCGAGACCGACGTCCGCGGAGAGCTGCGCCTCTGGCCACACGCGCTCGGCGGGTACGTTGGCCGTCCGCACGACCAGACGTTCGATCTCCGTGAGCTCCCGCTGCGCGACCGCCGCGGGACGCGCCGGCGCCTCGTCTTTACCCATCGTGAGGATCCGCTCGATCACCTCGCGCTTCTTGACCTTTTGCGTCGGCGTCGTGGGGAACGCGTCTTCGGGCCAGACGCTCCAGCCACGGATCTGCTGGCTCCCTGAGAGCTTCACGTTCGCGTCGCGCACGATCGACGCCACGGTGTCCTTGTCCTTCGGTTCGACGAAGACCGCATGCACGTGCAGCGTCTCGCCGGGTCGCTCGAGCCCGAGCACCACCGCGAGCGTGGGACGCAGAGGCGTCGCGAGCTCCTGGATCCGCGCATCGGCCGCGAGGATGTTCTCCACGTCTTCCGGATAGACCTTCAGGCCGTCCGGCAGCGCGATCATGTCCTTCTTACGGCCGTGGAGCCAGAGAAAGCCGTCCTCGTCGAATTTGCCCAGATCGCCGGTGTGGAACCACTCGCCGTCGAGCGCGCTTCGCGTCGCCTCGTCGTTCTCCCAGTAGCCCTGGAAGATGCCGGGGCCCTTTGCGAGCACCTCACCGTCCTCGGCGATCTTCACCTCGATTCCCGGCACCGGCACCCCGACCGAACCGAAGCGGTTCCGATCGAGACGGTTGAACGTGAGCGCGGGCGAGGTCTCGCTGAGACCGTACCCCTGAAGCACCTCGACGCCAAGGTCGCGCCATGCCTCTCCGAGGGCCGGATCGAGCGCTGCACCGCCCGACACGATGTACTTGAAGCGCCCTCCGAAATTCCTGTGGACCGAGATGAACAAAAGACGACGCAGGGGCATCGGCAGCCGCTTCGCGATGGCACGCAGCTTCGCGAACAGCGGACCCTTGCCATCGGACTGCGCTTTGCGCTCGATGGCGATGAAGAGCGATCGCACCGCCGCCGGAGTGATCAGGATCATGGACACGCGGCGCTCCTTGAACGTGCGCCGGATCACGGCGGGCTGCCGGCTCGTCGGGTAAACGACCGAGGCGCCGGCCACGAGCACGCAGAAGAAGCCGGGGCCCTGCTCGAAGATGTGCGACAGCGGGATAAAGGACAGCAGGCGCTGGCTCGGTCCGATCGGGAAGATCTGGGTCGCGGCGATCGCGTTCGAAAGCAGGTTGCGATGGCTGAGCATGGTGCCCTTCGGCTCGCCCGTGGTGCCCGACGTGAACATGACCTCCGCGAGGTCATCGGGGCGCATGTCAGCCTTCGGGAGCGGCTCCAACCCACGGGCCCGGTCGGGGAGCAGCTCCATCTCGTGCAGCGGGAGGCCCAGCGTGGCCGCGCGCTCCTTCGTCTGTGTCGTCACGAGCATCGCCGACGCGCGCGTCCGCCCGGCGATCTTGGACACGAACTCCGCCGTCGAGTTCACGTCCAACGGGACGACGACCGCGCCGATCCGCAGCGCGGCGAGGATCGCGATGCCGTACTCGGGACGGTTCACCCCGAACGTGATGAGGCGATCGCCCTTCTTGACGCCGGACTCCGCGAGGTAGCGTGCGATACGCGGCACGACGTCGTTCAGATCGCGGTACGTCCACGCGCGCGTCCGGAACCCGGGCTTGATGATCAGCGCCTGCTTCGTGCCGAACTTCGCCGCGGACTCCCCGAGGATGTCGTTCAGCGTTTCCATCACGAGGCGAGCCCCTTCAGCGCGTCGCGCGCACCTTCCCGCAAAGCCGGATAGTGCGAGAAGAGGATCGTCTCGATGTCCAGCTCGGCGAGCCTCGCGATCGACCGGCGTGCGAGCGGCATGTCGTCGGTGAAGATCTGGTTCGGATAGGTCACGCGTCCGTGAAGGCGCTGGAGGATGTCGCCGACGATCACGAGCCTCCGGGTGGGTGAGTACAGGCAGATGCTTCCCGGCGTGTGGCCGGGTGTGTGGACGACGCGAAGGCCGCCGAGCACGGGTAGCCGATCACCGTCCGCGAGCGGCGTGGCGTCGGACGGCGCTTGCGTGAGGTAGGCGATGATCGCGCCGGGACGTGGCCGGCCGCTGAACACCTCCCTCAGGCGGATGCGCAATCGCTCCATGTCCGCGGGATGCATCAGCACCTGGGCGCCCGAGGCCCGTGCGATCTCCTGGACGCCGCCGATGTGGTCGGGATGGCCATGCGTGCACACGATGCGGGTTATCTCGGACAGATCCCGTCCGATGCTGGTGAGGTAGCGGCGGAGCGCGACGATCGAGCCCCGATGACCGGCATCGACGAGCGTCAGCTCGTCTTCGACGATCACGAACGCGTTCGAGCCGATGAGCCGCACAGCATGCAGCCCCTCCGCGACCTCCACGCGGTAATCCTAGGTGGCCATGTGCCCCAGAAGCCGCGCTCGCGCCTCTGCTCGCCCTGCCAGTCCGATGGAATCGTCGGCGCGCTCTTCAAGATCCGCCGCCCGCGTAGCCGGGCATGACGGTCGCCCAGCTCGCAGCGGGCCGGGATTCCATCCGACGACCACCGACCGCGAGTATGGCGGCGTCCTCTCACCGACCATTGCATCCGCATCGGCGTCGCGTTCCGGCTTCGCGATCTACTGGCCCGTGGTCGACGGTTCTCCAGGTGGATCCGCCGCCGTTGGCTCGCGGCGGCGACGCGCAGCGCGGAAGCGCGGCTATAGTCGCGCGGTCGTGTCGACCATTGACGTGGAGAAGATCCTGCGCTTCCTCGATTCGACACGCGCGACCGGCACGCTCGCGCTGAGCGACGGCGAGATCGATGTTGCCGAAGGTCGCGCCGTCGCCGCGTGGCACGCGGGCACGATCGGCAGGATCGCGCTCGACGCACTCAAGGCCTCGGAGCCCGTGACGTTCTCGTTCACCGCGCGAGCGGCGCGTCCGACCAACATCGAAGCCCAGCCCCAAGGTGTCCGTGCCTCGCTCTCGATGCTCGTCGGCAGAACGGTGCCGCGTCTCGATCTCGTCACGCGCGAGCAGCTCATCCGGCGCGCCGCGTTCGGCATGAAGGCTCCGTCGCTCCTCGACGAGCCGGCCGCGGCGGCGAACGTCTGGATGCCGGTGGCGCTCGCCGCCCTCGTCAACGCTCTCATCGCGGAGTACGCGGGGGAGACGTATGGCGGGGTCATCTGGAACGACGACGTGGCCGCGCGGCTTGCCGCCGCGGGACCGCCGCTTGGCGCGCCACTATCGCTGGTGCAGGGTCGCATCGACCTCGGCGCGGTGCGGGACCGGACCGACCTCAATGAGGTGGTCCCGTTCCTCCGCTCCCTTCTTCGCGCGGTGCACGGCGAGGCCGTCCGAACGACCGGCGACGGTGCCGCGCGCCGCGGCTACCGCGCCGCGGTGACCAAGCAGTGGAGCGGACAGGAGCGCGTGGTCAGTGCAGCCCTTCAGATAGTTGAGGAGCGCGCGCCCGCCGACGCGCTGCTCGTCGTCACGAAGACGCTGAGTGGCTCCTTCCGCCTCGTCGACCGCGAGTACACGATCGGTCGCGCGAGCGCGGCCGATATCTTCCTGCCGCATCCCAGCGTGTCCCGCCGGCACGCGCGCATCGTGCCGCGGGGAGGCGCGCATGTGCTGAGCGATCTGGGTAGCACGAGCGGCACGCTGGTGAACGGCGCGAAGATCGGCGCTGAGCGCGCGCTTCGCCAAGGCGATCTCATCGGGCTCGGTGACGTCGAGCTGCGCTACGAGCGCGCTTAGGAGACGAACGTCCGCCAGAGCAGGTTGACGACGGAGACGACCACGAGCACGACGATGAACTTCCGGAAGAGCGAGGGGTCGAGCCTGCCGCGCGCGTAGATCCCGACGGCGAGAGCGAGGAGCGTCGGCACGAGGCCGAGCAGGCCGAGCGCGAGGATCTCCGGCGTGTAGAGACCCTGCAACGAATAGCCGATCAGCTGGGTGATGCCATTCAGCTCGAAGATCGCCGCCAGCACGAAGACGAAGTCCGACGGCTTAAGACGCTGCGCATGGAAATACGAACCGACGAGCGGGCTGGCGATCGAGGTCGTGCCCTGCAGCACGCCGCCGACGAAGCACACCGCGGGACCGAGGATCCGCGCGCGGAGCGCCGCCGGGTCGTCGCCCAGAAGTCGGTCACCGCGCGCGAGAAAGACCACGACCATCGCCGCGATGAGGATCGCGAAGGTGCGTTGATCGACCAGGGCGAGGAGCAGGGTGCCGATGGCCGTACCGATGACCGATGCGACGAACAACGGGACGATCGCGCGAAGCAGGTGCCGGTTGCGGAAGCCCTGGATCAAGAGAAGCGAGTTGGCGGCGAAGATCGGGATCGTGACGATGGTGACCGCCATACGCGGCCCAAAGACCCCGGCGAGGATCGGCGTCGCGATGAGTGGAAGTCCCATGCCCGAGATGCCTTTTGCGAGACCGGCCACGCCAAGGCCGACGATGAGGATGACTAGCTCGAGCGGGCCCAATCCGCCTCCGAAACGAGCGAACGCCAGTCGACGGGGTGGAGTCGCTCGCTTGCGATGTAGCGCCGGCCGGTCTTCGCGATCGGCTTGCCGTTCACGCGAACGATGTCGGCGGTGTGATCGAACCCGGTGCCGGACACCAGCGCCGACCCGACGCCGTACACGTCGACGGGCACCGCGAGCTCCTCGAAACGCCGGATCTTCACCGCGTCGAAGCCGCCGGACGCGACGATCCTCACATGGCCGTACCCCGCGTCGTCGAGCGCGCGACGCAGAAGCACGACCAATCGCGGCGTGACACCGCGGACATCGCCCTCGCGCGTGACCCCATCGGCCTCCGCTATCTCGCGCAGCACGGACTTGTCGATGAGCGACTCGCTCGTGTCGACGCGAACGCCCCACAGTCGCTGTCCGAGCGCATGCGCGACGCCGAGCGAGGTGTTCACGACGTCGTCGCGGAAGTCGACGAGCGCGGTGACGTTCACGTGCCCTTCGGGCGTTCCCTTCGCCGTGAGGTGACCGATCGCGTCCGGAGCCCGGTTGATGTACTCGTCGAATTTGAGCGTCGCGACCGTGGTGTCACCCCCGTAGACCGCGATGAGCGCGTGCGGAACCGTGCCCAGGCCGGTCGAGCCCCACCACTCGCCCTGTTCGTCCGTGGAGACGGCCACCGCGCCGCCGACGTACGCGGCGTAGCCGGCGCCGGCCTGCGCCTCGTGGCCCTGGTGGCGCGCGCCGAACATGATCACGGGCTTGCCGTTCGCGGCGGTCACCACGTCGCGTGTGTTCGTGGCGACCTTCGTGCCCTCAGACAGCGCACCAAGGTAGAGCGTCTCGAGATGCGCAAAGGCGGCGTACTCACCCTCGACATGGATCACTGGTTCCCACGGATCGGCCGTCTCGCCGTCGTAGAGCGAGGACACACTGAGATCCCGCCATGCGGGCTGCCATAGCTCCGCGAGCTCACGCGAGATGTCGAAGACCAGGCGCGCGGCGGGCGCGTAGTCGTCCCACGTCTTGTGTGGCAGCCCGAGCCAGTGGACGTACAGGTTCCGCTCCGCCTCGAGATAGCCGGCGAACAGCGACTCAGCGCGCGCGCGGTCGCGGTACTCGCCCGCGCCGACGTGCAGCAGCGCGAGCGTCTGATCGGTGCCGACGATCACGGCCTGCGGATGCTTCTGGAACACCTGCATGGTCACGCGATCGCGGCGCCGGTCGCGCTCGAGGATGAGCTTGGTCCGCGCGAAGTAGATGTCCGACTTGTAACCCGCACGGATCTTTTCGATCGGGAGGCGGAAGATCTCGGGTCGTAAGCGCTCGCCGACGATCATCGCTGGGTCCTCATCTTCGCGTCCCGGCTCCGCCCACTACGCGGCGTGCCTCGTCGCCTCGCCTGCGGGCTCGCGGGTGGACTCGCTCCTCCAGGCATAGCCCGTCGTCGCTCGACTCATCCTGACCGCTAGAACAGGCTGGTCAGCATGCCGCCGTCGACCTGCAGGCTGACGCCGGTGATGTACGACGCTCGCGGCGACGCGATGAACACCACGGCGGCGGCGAACTCGTCGGGCCGTCCGTAACGACCCATCGGGATGACCGTCTCCTCGAATTTCCTGCGGACCGCGTCCGGCGTCGTGCCCTGCCGCCTCGCCGTGTCCCTGTCGAGCTGCGCTAGCCGATCGGTGGCTATCCGGCCCGGCTGGACGGCGTTCACGCGGATCCCGTCCTTCGCCAGGTCCGATGACAGCGTCTTCGCCATCCCGTGCACCGAGGCGCGGAGCGAGTTCGAGAGGATCAGCGTGAGGTATTGCGTGGGCTGCTTCACGCTCGTCGATGTGGAGTACACGATCGACCCGCTCCTTTGCTTGCGCATCTGCGGGAGCACGAGACGTGTCAGCCGCACGGCGGACATCAGCGTGAGCTCGAAGGCCTTTGCCCAGGCAGCGTCATCGAGGTCGTCGAAGCGACCGGGTGGTGGCCCTCCCGCGTTCACGACGA
Organism: Candidatus Limnocylindria bacterium; assembly: GCA_041486085.1. Classification (GTDB taxonomy): domain Bacteria; phylum Chloroflexota; class Limnocylindria; order P2-11E; family P2-11E; genus CF-39. The sequence continues at coordinate 15,009 of JBGPKU010000052.1, forward strand.
GCGCGTCGATCGCGCCGTACGCCGCGAGCCCCGTCTGAACGAACACCTCGCAGCCTTCGTTCGTCGAGAGATCAGCGGCGATCGGAAGGACGGTCCGGCTGCCCGTGGCGCGTCCGATCTCCTCCGCGGCTCGGGTGATGGCGGCCTCTTCACGGCTGCACATCGCGACCTTCGCGCCCTCGGCCGCGAAGAGCTCGGCGCTCGCGCGTCCGAGGCCCTTCGAGGCGGCGGCGACGAGGACGGATTTGCCGGTCAGCCCGAGGTCCACGCGATAGATGCTAGAGGGGATAGCCCAGGAGGATCGCCGCGACCACGACGGCCGCGAGCGCGAGTCGGTATGTGACGAACCAGTTGAGCGAATGGCCTCTGACGAAGCGGATCAGGAACGCGACCGCCGCCAGCCCCGAGAGGAAGGACACGACGAAGCCGATGATGACGATGTCGGGCTGGGCGAACAGCGCCTCGGCCTTGCGCGCATCCAGGAGCGTCTTCACGCCGGCGCCCAGGATCACCGGGGTCGCGAGCAGGAACGAGAATCGGGTCGCGTCCTCGCGCGCGAGCTGCCGCGTCAGGCCGGCGGAGATCGTGATGCCGGAACGGCTGATGCCGGGGAGCAGGGCGATCGCCTGCGCCAGGCCCATGAAGATGGCGTCGCCGAGGGTGAGGTCACCCATCCGCCTCCGCTGCGCGGCGACGCGTTCCGCGGCCACGAAGATCAGGGAGCCGGCGACAAGACCGAACACGATCCACCAGGCGGAACGGAGCGTCCGTTCGACGGTGCTCTCGAGCAGCACGCCGGCGACCGCCGCGGGGACGGTGCCAACGACGACAAGCAACGGCATGTGCCAGCGGCCACGAACGAGATCGACCGCAAGGCCGATCCAGGTCCGGGCGAAGTACAGGAGCACGGCGAGCGCGGTCCCGAGGTGAAGTGCGACGTCGAACGACAGTCCGAAGCGCGCCGGATCGAGACCGAGCGCGTTCGACACGAGGATCAGGTGTGCGGTGGAGCTGACCGGCAGGAACTCGGTGAGACCCTGCACCAGCCCGAGGATCGCGGCCGCCGCGATGTCGTTCAATGCATCGTCTCGCGTGCGGCCGCCAGGGCGGCGTGCGCCTCGCGCTCGTGGCCGATGATCGCCTCGAGCTGCTTGGCCCAGGCGCGCCGGTGACCCGGATCGAGGAAGCGCATCGCGACGCCGCCGTCGAACGCTCCGGTGCCGATCTTCGCGCAGGCGTCCACGACGAAGCCGTAGGACTCGGCGGCCCGCAGCAGGTCCGCCCCCGGAGACGTGGAGAAGATGCCGCGCGCTCCGCGCAGGAAGCGCGCCGCCGCGCGCCGCTTGTCCGCGAGCAGCGTGCGCATCGCGTGATCGCCGAACGCCGCGGCACCGGCGTGCTTGGTGTCCGACCAGCGCGCATCGTCCCGAAGGCCGTCGAGCCACGTCCGCAGCGCGTCCTCGCTGAGCTGCGCCGTGGCCGTCGCCTGCGTTACGGCGCTCCGCGCAAGCTCCTCCCTCGGCGGCGCGGCGCCCCGATCGAGGAAAGCCACGAGGCCGTGCTCGGCATCGGCGAACGCGGTCCAATCGATCTTCGTGGGCTTGTCGGTCTTGTCGAAATACGTGCGCGCGAGGAAGGTCCCGTCCTCGTCGTAGCCGACGATGAGGCCGTACTCGGGCGGGCCTGCGATGCCCTTCACCAGCGGCGGTGTCTTCGCATCGATCGACTCGGCGACGCGGTCGAGCACGAGCGCACGCATCTCTTCATCGAAGGGCGGACCGACGATGTCCGGTCTCGTCCCCACGGCCAGCGCGCCACGTGAGAGCGTCGCGTCGTCCAGCGGGGCGGCGGCGAGCGGATCCCATGTCGCCGCGTCGATGGTCGCGGTGAACGCGGCTCCGCAGACGCCCATGACCCAGTCGTACTCGGCTCCGGCGGCGATCGCGAGGCACGCGGGCAACGTGCAGTCCCGGCCTTCGCCGAAACGGAGTGGGGGAGTGTCCTTGAGCATGCGACTCCGAGCCATGCGCTGGCTCGAAGCGTATTGCCTACGCGCCGTTCTCGCCTGAAGGGAACGCGTGCTTGAGGAGCGTCAGGACCTGTAGGGTCACCCATTTCGAGGCGTCGACGCGCGACGCCATCCGGTCCGAGTACGGAGCCCGGCCGGCCCAGCGCCCACGCGTGTCCTGGCGCGCGAGGAGCCAGGCGATCGCGGGCTGCGCGCGGGGATCGTCGAGCTCGCCGGCCGCGTCGATGGCGCGGAGCACGAACAGGACGTCGGCCTGATAGAAGAGCGGGAACGACAGCTGACGCCACAGATAGGACGGCTCGGTCGCGCTGGGGTAGCGCCCGCGCTCGAGCTTGTACGAGAGGAGGAATTCGACGCCGCGCCGGAGCGTGCGCTCGACCTCGCGCGTGCGCGCCGCCTCGGGCAGCGCGGCGAGGCCCCAGATAAGCCGCGCGTAGCCCCAGGCGCACGGATCGTCGCCGTTGATCACGCACGCAGCGTCGTACTTCTTCGACTCGCGCACCAGCCGCTGCACGAGTGGCTCGACGCGCGCGTCCGTCCCGAATCCCGCGAGAGACACGTAGCGAACGATGTTGCCGACGAAGCAGGATCCACCGTGGTCGCGCTCGAAGACCCATCCCATTCCGCTCTTCTCCGGGTCGGCGAGGTCGTCGAGGGCGCGGCGCGCGGCGCGGCGCACCCGTGGGTCGCCTGGATCGGCGCCGTATTCGATGAGCAGCAGGTTCGACCAATGCGTGCCCTGGTACTTCGGTCCGTACAAGTTCGGCCCCGGCCACCGGCCATCCGCGCGCTGGCGCTTCAGGATCGTGGAGATGGGAGGCGAGCTCATGGCGCGCTGCTGCGTCTCGCGCAGCTCCGCGTCGCGCGGACCACGGTCGAGGAGCTGACGGAGCGTGAGCGCGCGGACGGCGGGGTCGGCCTTCTCGAGGAGCCAGGGCAGGGGATCGCCGTGGAGCAGCGTCTGCCAGAGCATCAGGTGCCCCCGATCGAAAGCTCCGCGATGACCAGCGTGGGGCTGCCAATGCCGCTTGGCCCGAACGTCAGGTCGCTCCCGACGCCGGTCACGGATGACAGCAGGTGCGTGAGATTTCCGGCGATCGTTATCCCCTGCACGGGGTGCTGCCGCGCACCCTTCTCGAGGTACGTGCCGGTCGCGCCGAGCGAGAACTCGCCCGACACCGGGTCGATGGTGTGCAGATTCAGCAGGCTCGTGATCGACAGCGCCCGGTCCAGCCCGCCTATCAGCGCCTGCGGATCGTCCGTGCCGGCTTGGATGTAGAAGTTCGACGGCCCGATCCGGCCGGGAGAGGCGTATGACCCTCGGCGCGCGTTCCCGGTCGACGTGCCCCCGAGCTTCTTCCCGGTCTTCTGATTGGTCAGGAGACCTCGCAGGATGCCTTCGTCCACGAGCGTGCGCCTGGTCGTGGCGATCCCCTCGCCGTCGAACGGCGCGCTGCGCATCCCCCCTCGAAGCCGTGCATCGTCGACGATCGTGACGCGCTCGTTCGTGACGCGCTGTCCGATCCTGCCCGCGAAGAGGCTGCGACCCTTCAGCACGTTGTCCGCGGAGAACAGCGGGGAGATCGCGCCGAGCAGACTCATGGCCATCCACGGATCGAGCACCACGGGCAGCTTCTGCGTGGGGAAGGTCCGCGCCCCGAGCTTCTCGACCGCGCGCTCGGCTGCGCGTGTGCCGATGCGCTGGGGGTCGAGGTCCTCGAGCTGCCGGGCACCTTCACCATGGAAGCCGATCTGCCGTTCGCCATTCTTCGTCGCCACCGGGCTCGTGCCCGCACCGCAGAAGCTCTCGCGATAGGAGGCGCGCACGCCGGTCGTCGTGGCGATGATCGTCGTCACCTCGGCGTCGCTGTAGGACGTCTTGCGGAAGTGCGTCACGAGGCTGTCGGCGTCCCGCGCCGCTTTCTCGACCGCGAGCGCGATGGCGCCTCGCTCGGCCAGCGGGCGCTGCTCGAGGCCGGCGTGGTAGATCGCGAGGTCGGTGTCCACGAGCGCGCCGCTCGCTATCTCCAGATCCGCGTCCGGCTCGGTGATCTTCGCCATCCTGCGCGCCTGGTCGACGCACGCCTCGATGCCCGCGGCGGCGAGATCGGACGAGTGGGCGAAGCCCATGCGTTGACCATCGAGAACTCGCACTCCGAGCCCGCGCTCGCCGCGCGCGATGACGTTCTCGATCTCGCCGTCCTTCGTCTCCACCGATCCGGACTGCGCGTCACGTACGAACACCTCGCCCGTGGCGATTCCGGCGCTGCGGAGCGCCGCGAGCGCGCGGTCGACCACCTCGTCGTTGGGAAGCCGCTGCGTCACTTGCTCAAACGCTCGTTGTCACTCGCGTGTCGGTCTCGCTCGTCGCGGCAGAGCCGCTCCTCGCTCGTCTTCATTTCATTCAAACGCTCGTTCTCAAACGCTCGTTGTC
>JBGPKU010000053.1:0-19233 GCA_041486085.1 Candidatus Limnocylindria bacterium
CGACGTGGAGCGCGCCGAGCGCCTCGGGCTCGTCGCACTCGCCGTCGCCGAGGTAGCCCCAGACCCGCTGGCCGGACGTGTCCTTGATGCCGCGGTTGTGCAGGTAGCGGTTGAACCGCGCCTGGTAGATCGCGGCGAGCGGTCCGAGGCCCATCGAGACGGTCGGGAACTCCCAGAAGTCGGGCATGAGCCGCGGATGCGGGTACGACGAGAGGCCCTCGCCCGGATTGACCTCGCGACGGAAGTGATCGAGCTGGGACTCGGAGAGGCGCCCTTCAAGGAACGCGCGCGCGTAGATGCCGGGCGATGCATGGCCCTGGAAGAAGATCTGGTCGCCGCCCCCGGGGTCGTCCTTCCCCCGGAAGAAATGGTTGAAGCCGACCTCGTACAGCGACGCCGATGAGGCGTAGGTGGCCAGGTGACCGCCAATGCCGTCGTAGTGGTGGTTCGCGCGCACGACCATCGCCACGGCGTTCCAGCGGATGAACTGCCGGATGCGATGCTCCATCTCCTCGTCGCCGGGGAAGTCGGGCTCCTGCTCGGGTGAGATCGTGTTGATGTAGCGCGTCTGGGTGAGTGGGGGCAGGCCGATCTGGAGCATGCGTGCGCGCTTGAGCAGCTTGTAGAGGACGAAGCGAGCGCGCTCAGGGCCGCCCTGCTTCATGAGGGCATCGAGGGACTCGATCCACTCCTCGGTCTCCTGGGGATCGACGTCCGGAAGCTGTCGCTTGAACTCGTCGAAGACCTCGTGCATGCCCATGCGTCTGGTCCTGAGTGTACCGGCGCGAGGCACGGTCATTGCTTGCGCGGTCGCATAGACAGAGAGGTGTTCGTCCATGTGCAACATCACGCATGCGAGCGCGCGCGATCCCAAGCGGGCCCGGCAAGATCGACTGACCGCGGGCATGCCAAACTGATTGCATGCCTGAAGGCTCGCAGGAGGGAGCGCCGCGGAGGCGTCCGCGAGGACGCAGACGTGGTCCGCCCCGTCCGCATCAGTCGCCGACCCAGCCGGAGCGCCCCGGTCCGCTCCGTGGCGATCGTGCGCCGAGCCGCGACCGCCCCCCGAGCCGTGACCGCGGACCCGGACGCGACCGCGCGCTGCCGCCCGACGATCGCCGGCTCGCGCCGCGTGATCGTGGGAGCGTGCCGGCCCGTCCGGCGCCGGGCGCGCAACGCGATCGCCGGACGCGACGCGGGGGACGTGGTCGTTACGCGCGCGGCGCGGACGACATCGGCCCGGGCACGACCTGCGTGATCCTCCTCGATTGCCGCGAGGGTGAGCCCGACCGCAGCGGCGCGCCGGCGGTGTTCGAGGGCTTCTATGACTTCGAGACCGGTGAGCTTCGCCGCTCGGGGAGCGGCATCCCGAGGCTGCGCGTCGGCGACGAGCGGGTCTGGGGCTTCGAATGCTGGTGGCGCGTGGACACCGAGCGCGGTGGTCCGACCGACGGCGATCGTGTGGAGCTCGAGACCTCCAAACGCCTCCTTCGGGGGCTGCTGCGCGACGCGCGCCGAAGCACTCGCGTCATCCGCTGACCGGGGGTACTAGCCCTCTTCCAGTACGACCGGCTCCCGTGTGGGTGACTCGTACACGGCTCGGCGTTTTCGCACAGTGACTCCACGCGCAGGGCGGGTGGCGCGTGGAGGCAGGGGATCATGACTCTTCGTATTCAGTTTTGGCAGAAGGTGCTGGCGGCGCTGCTGTTCGTCGGCGTCGTTCCGATCGCGCTCGTCAGCTTCGTGTCCATCCAGAGCACGCGCAGCGACCTGACCGCGCTGGGCGTCACGAACATCCAGCAGCGATCCACCTCGACGGCCGGCGCGCTCGACGCGTACCTGCAGAGCCGTCTTGGCGACATCGTGCTCGTGGGCAAGCTCCCCGACATCGTTCGGCTCGGCGAGAACCTCACGGACAGCTCGGCCAAGATCGCCGCCCGGCAGGCGCTCTCGGCAGCCGCCGCGCGCTCGCCCGAGTACGAAAGCGTCGCCGTCGTCGATCCCAACGGCACGATCGTGGCCGCGTCCATCCAGAGCGACGAGGGCACGAGCGTGAAGTTCCGCGAGTACTTCACCACCGCATTCAAGGGCACGCCGTACATCAGCGACCCGAGCTACTCGGTCATCACGAACAAGCCGGCGCTCTTCTTCTCCGCGCCGGTCACCGATGGAAAGATCGTCCTCGCGGTCGTGCGCACCCGCGTGAACCTCGCCGCCGTCTGGGACATCGTCGAAGCCGATCAGGGCGCTGTGGGCGTTGGTGCCCATGGCTTCCTCGTCGATGACTACGGCATCCGTCTCGCGGTCTCCGAGACGAAGGGCCGGCGCGACCAGGCGGAGTCGCTCATCTACAAACCGATCGCGCCGATCGACGCCGCGACCGTCACGAAGCTGGTCGCCGACAAGCGCTTCGGCCAGAAGACCCCCGACCAGCTCATCGTGGACCCGCTCCCGACGCTGAAGGCGCAGCTCGACGTGCTGCCGAAAGGCGTGACGTCGTCCGCGCAGTTCGCGTACGGCGCCGGCGCAGGGGAGCAGCGCGGCGTGGTCACGCGGCTCACCGCGAAGCCGTGGGCCTACTCACTCGCCGTGCCGCTCACGACGTATACCAAGGCCGCCGACGACGCCACCTACAACGCGATCTCGGTCGTGGCGATCGGCCTCCTTCTGTCGTTCGTGATCGGCGTCGTGCTCACGCGGTCGCTCGTCGGTCCATTGCGCGTGCTCGTCGGCGAGGCGACGGCCGTGTCGACCGGCGACGTCGACCTCCGCGTCGCGACCTTCGACACGGGCTCGGGCGACGACATCACGCGCGAGGTCGCTTCGGCATTCGATCGCATGCTCAATGCCCTGCGCTTCTACGCCCTCGCGGACGAGGGCGCCGCCGGCGGCGACGAGTGAACGCACTCGCACAATCGCTGCTGGGCGTCGCGAAGGGGTACCTCGGACCGGCGGCGCAGCAGTTCCTCTCCGCGGAGCTGCATGCCCTGGGCGTCAACGCGAACAGCGTGACGCCACAGGATGTGGTCCAGCTCTCGGCGCGCGTCCGAGAGCGCGCGGAACGGTTGATGGGCGCGCAGAAGGCGTCCGAGCTGGCCGAGGCGCTGGGGCGCTGCCACGGGCCGGCACCGGCGCGCACGTCCGCCCACAAGCTCGCGACCGACGCGGCGCAGAAGCTGCTCGAGGGCGGGAAGCTCCGTCAGGCCGAGAAGGCTTTCGCGGCGCTGCTCGTGAAGCACGGGGACATCGACATCTACGTCGGTCTCGCCCGCACACAGATCGCGCTCGAGGACGAGACCGCGGCCCTCAACACGCTCCGCGAAGGCGCGGCCGGATTCGCGCGCGCTGGGGACCGTGCCACGGCGGTCTCCCTGCTCGCAGAGGCGGTCGGGCTCGTGCCCGGCGACCTCTCCGCGCATCGGCGGCTCGCCGCCGCGCTCGCCAACCAGGGCGACATGCCGGGCGCGGTCGAGGAGTACGCGCGCTTCGTCGACGTGTCGCTCTCCACCGGAGACTCGCGTCGCGCCCTGCTCGAGCTCGCCTACGGTCGCGAGACCCTCGGCGATCTTCCTGGCCTCCTCGCTCTCGTCGACCGTGTCACTGGCACGCAGTCGCGTCTTGATGCTCCACGTCCGGCGTCGCGGCAGGCGCCTCTCGCGCACTACTCGCCCGCACCCTCCTCACACCCCGTCCCACCCACTTCCACCTTGCGGGTAGAGGGAACGCGAGAGACGTCTGCCACGCCGCCGGCGAAGACCACCCTGCGCCAGACAACGCCGGCACAGCCGACGCAGACGCAGCCGACGATCGGCAGAGCAGCCTCGGCGGTTGCGAGGCCGTCCGCATCGCTCTCCGCGCGCACCCGGCCGGATGCCTCGCACACCGCGGTCGTGTTGAACGGAGCGAGCACCATCACGCACGCGCAGCAGACCGGTGACGTGCCGGTGGACATGCTCGCGCGTACCGGGCTCACGCGGCGCGTCACGCGCACCGCGCGTCCCCCGCTGACCCTCGATCAGCAGCTGTCCGCGCTTCCGCCGATGGGGAGCGGCGTCGACGGGGCCGCCGTTGCCGCGTCGCGGGCCGCGCTCTTCACGAGCGCTCGCGACTCGCGTGCCTCGGAGGCCGTCATCGACGCCGCACGGCGCCTGCTGGCGCTCGGCAAGCTGCAGTCGGCGTCCGACGTGCTGCTCGACTTCATCGGTCACGGGTTCACCGACCGCGAGGCGCAACGTCTCCTCATCGAGGTCGACTGCGCCCTCGGCCGACGCGACGTGGCGAAGGAGAAGTGCAACCTTCTGTCTCAGGCCTACCGCCTGGACGGCCGCGCCGACGTCGCCGACGACGTGGAGCGTCTCGCCAGGATCCTCTAGGCCGGTCCCCGCTAGATCGCGAGTCGCTCCGCAGGCCCGGGTCTCATAAAGGTCTTCAAGAGGAACGCGAGTACGAGACCCGCGATGAAGCCTCCGATGTGCGCCCAATACGCGACGCCGCCGGTCTGGTCGGTCACCGCGATCGAGCCGATGCCGTTCACGAACTGGAGCAACGCCCACAGCCCGATCATGAGGAGCGCCGGCACCTCGGTCACGAATCGGAAACCGACAAGGACACGGACGCGGTTTCTGGGGAAGAACAACAGGTACGCGGCGAGCACGCCGCTGATCGCACCAGACGCGCCGAGGCTCGGGATCACCGACTCGGGGCCGGCGAGGATCTGCGCGTACGCCGCGATCACACCGCAGACAAGGTAAAAGGCCAGGTACTTCACGTGCCCGAGGAAGCGCTCGACGTTGTCGCCGAAGATGAAAAGGAACAGCATGTTCCCCCCGAGGTGTGCCCAGCCGCCGTGCATGAACATCGAGCTGAAGAGCGTGAGCCAGATGGGCCTCGGGCCGGGTGCCTCGACGATCGTCGCGACCGTGCCATCGGGTAGCTGGATCGGCACCGGGCCGACGAGGTCGACGCCGTGCGTGATCTCAGCCGGGATCACGCTGAAGCCCATCGTGAACGCGTCGCTCGGGAGCTGGAGCAGAACGAATACGAGGACGTTGAGCGCGATGATGACGAGGTTGATGACCGGCAGCCCGCCGGGCTGGTCCTCGTCGCCGATCGGAAGCATGGGCCGACAGTATGCAATCGGACCGCCGAGACCTCGTAATCGGTAGACTGAGTCCCTCGGCGGAGGGACCGGGTCAGCTGACCTCGCCGTCTCGGCGACGTAGCCAAGTGGCTAAGGCAGGGGTCTGCAAAACCCCGATCGCGGGTTCGATTCCCGCCGTCGCCTCAGATTCCATTGGGGGCGTCTCTTGCAGACGTCTCGAACGGAATCACGCTCTGGCACAGTTCCTGGCAACAACGCGAGCAGAATCATGTGTGTCGCCTCCGCGCGCACCCACGCCTGCAACGCGGCTTCGGTCGCCGTTCGCCTCCGGGAATGGCCGCGATACCCTCCGGCACGCGCGGATGGGCCGGAACTGGGAGCGACGGGGCAACACCACGATCGTCCGAGATGCGTGCTCGGTCAGGGCGATCTTGCCCCAGTCCGGATCCGACTAAGTCGGCGCCACGCTGCGCCGCCATTACCAGCGGACCCACCATTGGGTAGGTCTTGGCAAACGACGGCCTTGCGCTCGCGGGCATGATGACGCTTGTGCAACGCAACCTACCCTCAGGAACAGTCACTTTCCTCTTCACTGACGTAGAGAGTTCGACAAGACTTCTGCACGAGCGGGGCCCGGCTGAGTACGCGAAGGCACTCGCGGAACATCGCCGCATCCTGCGCGCGGCGTTCGGCGCGCAGGGTGGCGTCGAGGTCGACACGTAAGGGGACGCGTTCTTTCGAGACGGCAATCGGCCTCTGTCACGCAGCCCGCACGATCGCAGCCACGGGACGAGCCGCAACTGCAGCCCGGCTCATCTCCTGCTACGAGGCGCTGTCCGAGGAGATCGGGGGCCATTACTTATGGGTCACGAGGATGAACGAGGAGACGTTCGCGATCATTCGCGCCCAACTCGACGCCGCGGACTTGGACGTCGCGTGGCAGCAGGGAAGCAAGCTGACGGCAGACGACGCCATCACCCTCGCCCTGGATGCGCTCGACGAGCGCACTTGATCAGCGGAGGTTGCGGGACGTCGGGTGATGTGAAGAGACGCATTCGCGGAGCATCAGCAGTTGCGACAACGCTGACATCAACGCTGCGGAATTCAGCGGTACGCCGGCGAACTCACTCGGCAAATAGGCCCAAACCAGACCTCTTGTAACTCTCTGACAAGTTTTGGCGGGAGCTGCAAACCCCGATCGGGGGTTCGATGCCCGCCGTGCCTCAGTGGAAAGCCAACGCCGCCCGGTCCCTTGTCTCGCGGACCGAGCGCTCGTCCTCCATGTCGCGATCGATGTGGCAACGCGGCGGCTCCGCGCCGGCTCGACACAAGAAGGCCAGCCTCGCCAACGCGGTCCTTCTCGCCGTTCAGCGCACGCTAGGGAGAGAAGCTAGGAAGTCCGCAACCCGCGGTGCTCGACAGGCAGCAATGCCACGCCGCGCGCCACCGGCGCGTAGAGCATGTGCCGCACGCAACCCGGCTTCACTAGCTGTCCGGCCGGCCATCGCGCCGGTGGTCGGGGGGTTCGCGCGGTGGATCGCGTGCGCGTCATGGATGGCCCGCCACGACCGACCGATTGTGGCATTCGGGCCGTTTGTCTTGTCCTCGAAGGCCTATGACGGGAGCGTCATGCCGCAGGCCAGGCGACGTCTCAGCATCCGGGGACGAAGGAGGCAGTTGTGTCGGAGGCCCGTTCGGTCCTGGCGCCCACCTCCAGCCGATCGACCCGCGCGGCGTCGCTCGGCCTTGCCGGGGTCGTCCTGTGCCTTGCGGTGTTTTCGATCGTCGCCGCATACACCACCCGAACGCAGGTCGATAGCGCGCAGAAGCAAGAGGCGCTTCTTCATGCCTACCAGCTCGCGACCGTCGCGCTGCTTGCTGCGGAGATGGCCGAGGTCGAGTTCCGTCTCGAACCGTCCCTGGCGCATCGCGACGACGTCTTGATCGCGAACGACAAGATCGATGAGGCGGTCAGGGACATCGCAACGCGAGGCAACCTGCCGGACGCGGAACGGGCCGTCCTGATACTCGGGTTTCACGAGCGGTATCGCGAGACCTCCGTTCGCCTGTTTGCGGCGATGGCTGCGGGCGACCAACTCAACGCGCGCCTCATCGACATCAACGAGGGCGACCCGCTTCTCCAAGCGATGCGCGGGAGCATCACCGAGGCGACGAGCCAACGCCTGACCGAGGCGGAATCAGCGTTCGCGGCTGCCCGGAGCACCGCGCAATGGATGCTGATCCTCGTCCCGTTCGTCTTCGTGATCGGATTCGGTCTGATGTTCGGGCTCTGGCGTGTCCTAGAGGGCTACAACCGCACAACCCGAGAGACCTACCGCCAGATCGAGCAGCTCAGCCGACTGCGCGCCGAGTTCGTGTCCACCGTCAGTCACGAATTCCGAACGCCTCTCACCGGCATCCAAGGGTTCAGCGAGATGATGCGCGACGAGGACCTCACCGTCGCGCAGATGCGCGAATACGCCGGCGACATCAACACGGATGCGCTCCGGCTTGCGCGGCTCATCGCCGACATGCTCGACCTTGACCGGATGGAGTCCGGCCGGATGACGCTTCACTTGGAGCCGCTCGATCTGAACGGCATCGTGGCTGCCGCGTCGGCGCAGTTCAGGCTGAGCGCGAGCACCCATCCGATCGAGCTCGACCTCGAGGACGGCCTACCAGTGATCGCTGGAGACCCCGACCGGTTGAGGCAGGTCGTCACCAATCTCCTGAGCAATGCCGTCAAATACTCGCCAGCCGGTGGCGCCGTTCAGGTGCGGACCACGCACGAAGCCGCGACCGTACTCCTCACGATCCGGGATCACGGCCTCGGCATCCCGGCCGATCAGCTGGAAACGATCTTCGATCGATACTCGCGCATCGCTTCGAAAGCGACGGCGACCATCCAGGGAACCGGTCTCGGACTCCCGATCGTGCGTCAGATCGTTCAACTCTACCAAGGAAAGGTCTGGGCGACGAGTGAACAAGGACAGGGCTCCGTCTTTCACGTGCAACTGCCCCTCCTGGACCCCACCGCCGTGCCTGGGGCCGAGTCGCACGCGCAGCCTCGCGTGAGAGCTGCCTAGGACCGCTCCTGAGCGGCGGGTCTGTGAACTCCGAATCGCGGGTTCGATCCCGCCGTCGCGTCACCGCCGTCGCCTCCGCGAAATCCTGGATCGGGCTCGGCGTGGTCATAGCTACAGGCGAATGTTCGCCACGATCAACCCGGGTTCCACCTCGCAGCGCGGATGAAGCTCGATCCAAGAAGACCGGTGTGTGCGGCCGGTATCTGAAGTCGAGGACGACGCGTTCTCCGCCGGGCGGCGAAGCGCGTTCAGCGCGCCGCTCGTGACTTGGTCCTGGCCAAGCGAGATCTTCGACGCCGCCTTCATGCGTGCGCTGGTGTACGCGATCGATCAGGCAGAGGCTGCGGTCTGACTCGACAGCCGGGGTCCCTCGGGGACGGTGCCGCGATCCATCACGCCTCCGCCGCCGCGAGCGAGCCGAAGCGCTCGCGTTGACTTCCTGTCGTCGAGCGATTAGACCGACGTCCTCCGTGCCAGCATCGAGCCGCATATTAGTCGGCGCGCGGGTCAGCTCTGCTGTGTTGCCGCTTTTCCGCGCGGGTGAGCTGCGCGGCATGGTCGTCTCCTCGCATCGTGCCGCGCTCAACCTCGTCTGTTCGGGGCAGCTCCTGACATGCGGCCTTGCCGAGCTTGGGGCGTTGCCGAATGGGATCACCGTTGCAGGCCCGGACGACCTCCGTACGATCGCGACCACCGGCGAGGACGTCATCGTGAACGTGTCGTCCGCACGTCCGTGGTCTCCCGTGCTTCTCCCGTTCGCGGACGTACCATCGACACCCGCAGTCGCCCGCGTCGCGCTCGCCGCTGCCGCCCGGGCCTCCGCCGGCGGCTTCGGCCCCTTCTTGCGTTCGCTGGATGAACTGGATGATGAGGACGGCGATGTGTTCCGGGTCGCCGCCCGGCCCGCACTTCGCGCCCTGCTCGCGGCGGTGCAGCGCTGCGACCGGCGGGCCGCGGAGACGGCGGCAGCCCCGCTCGTCGGCCTCGGTGTCGGCCTGACACCGTCTGGTGACGATGTTCTCGTCGGTTTCACCGCCGCGCTGACCGCGGCTCGCGCCGTGCTCGCGCGTCCGATCGCGCGCGCTGCGGCTTACGCCGGCGCGCGGACCACGCTCATCGGACGAACTTACCTCGATCATGCGGCACGAGGCGAGTACGCCGAGCGCGTGCACGACCTCATCACCGCCGTGGCGGCAGGTGATGAAGTGCGGGTCGTGCGCGGGATGTCGTGGGGCGCAACGTCCGGGGCAGACCTCGTCCTCGGCATTCTGCTTGGCGCTCGGGCGGCGTGGGCGACTGGCGAGGCACGCGCGGCGTGACGGCGACCGCGAGCGTGGCCCTGATGCGAGCCCGCGTGTTCGCCTCCTCATACCGCGACTCTGTCGAGTTGATGCGCATCGCATCCGAGCTGGAGCGGCTTCCCGGGATCGTGCGCGCGGGGCTGGTCATGGGGACGCCCGCGAACCGGGCGGTGCTTCAGGAGGCAGGTCTGTTGTCGGCCGTGCCGGACACCGCCGGTGCGAACGATCTGATCGTGGCGGTGGCTGGGTCGGATCCGGCGTCCGCCGAAGCGGCGCTCGAGCGTGCGGCAGCTCTGCTGACCGGACCGACCACCGATGTCGCTGGTGCACGCGAGGCCTTCTCGCCGACGACCCTTGCGGAGGCGCTCTCGCTCGGTCCGGCAAATCTCGCGCTGATCTCGACGCCGGGGACGTACGCGACGGCAGAGGCCCTGAAGGCCCTGAAGCGCGGGCTCCACGTCTTCTTGTTCAGCGACAACGTCTCGGTCCAGGATGAGATCGAGCTCAAGACGTTGGCGGTGAAGAAGCACCTGCTCTTGATGGGTCCCGATTGCGGCACCGCGATCATCGATGGGGTCCCGCTGGGCTTCGCGAACGCCGTCACCCGCGGCAGCGTTGGGCTCGTCGGTGCCTCGGGCACCGGGCTGCAGCAGGTGACCTGTCTCATCGATCGATTCGGGGCGGGCGTCTCACAGGCGATCGGCGTCGGCGGACGCGACCTGGACGCACGCGTCGGGGGAACGATGATGATCGCGGCGCTCGAGCTCCTTGCCGCGGACCCGGGCACGAGGGTGATCGTCCTGCTCTCCAAGCCACCGGCGCCTGCGGTCGCGGAGCGCGTCCTTGCGAAAGCCCGCGCGGCTGGGAAACCGGTCGTCGTGAACTTCCTGGGCAGCGACCCGTCGCTCGCGCGGAGCGCAGGTCTGATCCCCGCCGTCACACTGGAGGATGCCGCGCGTACGGCCGTTGCCCTCAGCCGCGGTGAGGCACCGGCGGTTGACGGCGGCAGCAGCGACCTCTCCCCTGTCGCTCGCACCGAAGCTGCGAAGCTGGGCAAGGGGCAGCGATCCGCGCGCGGGCTCTACAGCGGCGGCTCTTTGGCGTACGAGGCGAAGGTCGTGATCAAGCTTGAGCTGGGCGATGGCGCGGAAGGGCACACCATCATCGACCTCGGCGATGACGAATACACGGTCGGCCGGCCCCATCCGATGATCGATCCACGCCTTCGCAACGAGCATGTCGTCACGATCGGAAGCGACGTGGAGGCCGCGGTGCTCCTTCTCGACGTCGTCATCGGTCATGCGTCGCACCCGGATCCCGCCGGCGCGCTCGTGCCCGCGATCGCTCAGGCGCGTGAGATCGCGAACCGGGCCGGTCGGTACCTCGCCGTCGTCGCATCGGTCTGCGGCACGGACCGTGACGCTCAGGGCCTGGCGGCGCAGGAAGCGACACTCGTCGCCGCGGGCGTGTTGGTGCAGCCAAGCAACGCGCGCGCGTCGCGCCTTGCGGCACTGATCGTGAGAGCGGCACGGCCATGACGTCCACGCTCTTCACGGACGGCGTGCATGCGGTCAACATCGGTCTCGCCGGTTTCGCCCAACCGCTGCGGGAACACGACGCGACCGCGCTTCAGCTCGCATGGCGACCGCCGGCGAGCGCCGATCGCGAACTCGGCCTGCTCGTCGCGCGGCTCGAAGACGATCCCGACGACACGATCGGCGCTCGCGTCGCGGCGGCAAATGCGACGGCGCTGGGCCGGATCCTCGGCGCGCGACCGACGCTGCTCGACGTCCGTCCCGCTGGCGAGGCCATCGCGGGGTTCGGCGGGAAGATGCTCCTGCACTCGGGGCCGCCGATCGACTGGATTCGCATGTGCGGGCCGATGCAGGGAGCGATCGTCGGCGCGGCGATCTTCGAGGGCTGGGCGGACACGCCGGAGGATGCCCGCGCAATGGCGGCGCGCGGCGAAATCGGCTTCGCGCCCTGCCATCACTCCGCAGCCGTCGGCCCGATGGCCGGCGTGCTCGGGCCATCGTTCCCCGTCGTGGTGGTCGAGAACGCCGCGAACGGCAACCGAGCCTACGCATCGCTGAATGAAGGTCTCGGCAAGGTGCTGCGCTTCGGTGCGTACGAGCCGGCTGTTCTGGATCGTTTGCGATGGATGGCGACCGTTCTCGGCCCCGCGCTCAGCGCGACCCTCCGGGCGCACGGACCAATCGAACTGAACGCCGTTACGGCGCAGGCGCTGCACATGGGCGATGAGTGCCATAACCGCAATGCCGCCGCCACAGGCTTGCTGACGCGTACGCTCGCGCCGGCGCTCGTGCGGACGGTCGAGCGGCCCGACGCCGAGGCGGTCCTCGACTTCCTTCGCCGCAACGACCACTTCTATCTGAATCTGTCGATGGCCGCGTGCAAGGCGACGCTCGACGCGGCGCATGGCGTCAGCGGTTCGACGGTCGTCACCGCCATGGCTCGGAACGGCGTGGACTTCGCCATCCGGGTCTCCGGGACGGGCGACCGTTGGTTCAGTGCGCCCGCCACCGTACCGGACGGGCTGTATTTCCCAGGTTATGGACCGGACGACGCGAATCCCGATCTGGGCGACAGCGCCATCACGGAGACGTGCGGCATCGGTGGGTTCGCGATGGCGAGCGCGCCCGCGATCGTGCGCTTCGTTGGCGGGACCGCCGAGCAGGCGCTCCAGTACACGCGCGAGATGTACCGAATCACACTCGCGCAAAACGCGGGCTTCAGCTTGCCCGCCCTCAACTTCATGGGGACGCCGACCGGGATCGACGTCCGGCGCGTCGTCGACGGCGGCGTCACCCCCGTGATCAACACCGGCATCGCGCACAGGGACGCGGGTATCGGCCAGATCGGCGCGGGCATCGCGCGAGCGCCGCTGAGCTGCTTCGAGGGGGCGCTGCGGGCGCTGGCCGGCGAGCTCGGAGTGACGGCATGATCGAGGACCGGCGCGCCGTCATCGCGATCGGCGGGAATGCCCTCATTCTCGAGGGGCAGCGGGGCACGATCGCGGATCAGATGGACAACGCGCGCGAGACGGCGCGACATGTCGCGGTGCTCGTCAAAGATGGCTGGAAGATCGTCGTCACCCACGGCAACGGTCCCCAGGTGGGTTTCATCCTCCTGCGAAGCGAACTCGTCGGCGAGACACCGCTCGTCCCCTCGATCCGGCTCGACATGGCCTCCGCCGATTCGCAGGGAGGCATCGGGCATATTCTGACGACGGCGCTCCTATGCGAGCTCGCCGCCGTGGGAATCCGCGATCGTGTCGTGTATGTCCTCACGCACACCGTCGTCGACGAGCACGATGTCGCCTTCCGGGAGCCGACCAAGCCGATCGGGCCCGCGTTCACCGCCGACGAGGCGACTGCGAAGCGCGAGAAGCAGGGCTGGACGATGGTCGAGGACTCGGGTCGTGGCTACCGGAGAGTCGTGCCATCACCGCAGCCGCTCCGGATCGTCGAGTCCGCGGCCATCCGTTCGCTCATAGACCAGGGGTACATCGTCGTCGCCGTGGGCGGCGGCGGCATCCCCGTTGTCGAGGGGGCGCCCGGTGTCTACCAGGCCGTCGAGGCGGTCATCGACAAAGACCTCGCATCCGCGCTTCTCGCGTCGAACCTGGGCATTCCGTTGCTCTGCGTGACGACGGGCGTGGAGCGCGTCGCGGTGCGTTTTCGCAAGCCAGACCAGCGCTTTCTCGATCGGATTACGCTCTCGGACGCCCGCCGTTACATGGCGGAGGGCGAGTTCCCGAAGGGCAGCATGGGGCCAAAGATCAGCGCGGCAATGGCATTCCTCGAGCGCGGGGGGCGGGAGGTGTTGATCACGACGCCGATGCTCATCGAGGAGGCAGTGAGGGGCAAGACCGGCACCCGTATCGTGCCGGATTGAGCGAGGGGATAGTGACGATGGCCACGTACGCGATCAAGGCGGAGCCATATGACTTCGAGTTCGACCCGCGGACGACGGCGCTCGCGATGATCGACTTCCAGCGTGATTTCGTGTACCCGGGCGGGTTCGGCGAGGCGCTCGGGAACGACACCTCGCTCTTGATGAAGGCGGTCCCACCGGCCGAGAAGGTGCTCAAGGCAGCTCGCGAGAAGGGCATCTTCGTCGTCCATACGCGCGAGGGACACCGTCCCGACCTCTCCGACCTGACCGACGCGAAAAAGGAACGCGGCCGTCTCAAGACCGGCATCGGCGACAAGGGGCCGATGGGTCGCATCCTCGTGCGCGGCGAGTACGGACACGACATCGTGGACGAGCTCCGGCCGCTTCCTGGAGAGCCCATCGTCGACAAGCCTGGCAAGGGCGCGTTCTATGCCACCGACCTCGACACCATCCTGAAGACGCGTGGCATCCGCAGTCTCATCGTGTGCGGCGTCACCACCGAGGTGTGCGTGAACACGACCGTCCGCGAGGCGAACGATCGAGGATACGACGCCGTCGTGCTCTCCGACTGTGTCGGCTCCTATTTCCCTGAGTTCCAGCGCGTGGCACTCGAGATGATCAAGGCCCAGGGTGGGATCTTCGGTTGGGTGAGCGATTCGGCGAGGGCGCTCGACTCGCTCGGGAAGATCCCCGCCCTGGCGAAGGCCTGAGAGGAGGATCGCCGGAACAACACCGTCGCGCTGTCACGCGGGAGGAGGAAGGGTACATGGCGCAAGCAACAACTGCGCACCAGCCCAAGCTCTGGGTGAGCGGCGACTGGAACGCGTTCTTCGGTCTGTTCACGAATGTGGTCTTGAACGTGCTTGTTCTAGCGGGCCTGTCGCTCGGAGTGGTCCAGATCCCGGCGGACACCGTATTCGGCCGGATCCTGCCGGCGCTCGGCATTGCGCTTCCGATCGGCAATCTGTTCTACGCGTGGCTCGCCTACCGGAAGTCGCGCGAAGAGAGTCGCGATGACGTCGCGGCCATGCCGTACGGCCCGAGCGTCCCGCACATGTTCATCGTTGTCTTCGTCATCATGCTGCCTGTCTACCTCAAGACCAAGGATGCAGTGGCGGCATGGCAGGCGGGCCTCGCGTGGGCGTTCATCATCGGGGTCATCGTCCTTATCGGCGCTTTCATCGGCCCATACATCCGTCGCTACACACCACGAGCCGCGATGCTGGGCACGCTCGCCGGCATCTCGATCGCCTTCATCTCGATGCGACCGGCCTTCCAGATGTGGGAGGTTCCCTGGGTCGCCTTCTTCGCGCTCGCCATCATCCTCGTGTCCTGGACCGCAAACGTCCGACTCCCGTTCGGCATCCCGGGCGGTCTTGCGGCGGTGCTCATCGGCGCTGCGGTCTACTGGTTCGCGGTGCTGATCGGTCAGACGCCGCAGCCCGGCCAGGCAGACGCATTGCTCTCGGGCACGGTCGCGAATGCGCTGAAACAGGTGGGCGTCCACCTCCCGATCCCATCGGGTGATGTCCTCACCGGCCTATCCAACATCGGTCCGCTTCTCGCCACCGCCATCCCGCTCGGCATCTACAACTTCACCGAGGGGATGAACAACGTCGAGAGCGCGGCTGCGGCCGGCGACAAGTACAACTTGCGGTACATCCTTCTTGCGGATGGCGTCGGCGCCGTCATCGGGTCGTTCCTCGGGAGCCCATTCCCGCCGGCGGTCTATATCGGTCACCCCGGCTGGAAGGCGGTCGGTGGCCGGATCGGCTATTCGCTGGCGACCGGCGTCGTCATCGCACTGATCGCATTCCTCGGCCTGAGCGCGCTGCTGCTCGCGCTCATCCCGATCCAGGCCCTCGTGCCGATCCTGCTCTTCATCGGGCTCGTGATCGGCGCGCAGGCGTTCCAGACCACTCCGGCGAAGCACGCTCCCGCCGTCGTCCTCGCGATCCTGCCGAACGTCGCGCTGTGGGCGAAGGGGCTCGTCGACGACGCGCTCCAGGCAGCGGGGACCAACGCGGCAACGGTGGGGCTCGACAAGGTCGGGACCGGCGACATCTATCACGGAATGGCTCTTTTTGGCGGGGGCGCGGTCTTGGCGGGCATGGTGCTCGGTGCCATCGCCGTTTTCGTCATCGACCGCGAGTTCAATCGCGCGGTGATTGCCTCGTTGTTCGGCGCGATCTGCGCGTACTTCGGTCTCATCAACGCGGCCGGCGATGTCGGCCTCAACGTCACGCCGACCGTGGAGCTCGGCTACATCTTCATGGCGGTGGTCTTCCTCGTCGTGTCCTGGCGCAATGGCACGCTCACCGGCAAGGATCTTCGCGGGCTCACCACTCCCGTGGGTGAAGTGGCCTGACGCCTATCGCACCGACGTCGTGGGGGCGAGCCGTCGCGGCTCGCCCCCGCCGCCCCGCGGTATTCGCCCGCCATCGATCCGGCTAGAGAGGAAAACGATGCTGCATCTTGATACGGGCAACTCCGGGTTCATGCTCCTTTGCACCAGCCTCGTGATGTTGATGACTCCGGGTCTGGCCTTCTTCTATGGCGGGCTGGTCGGCCGTCGCGGCGTCCTCACGATCATGATGCAGAGCTTCGTCTCGATGGGTTGGACCACGGTCGTGTGGTTCGTTGTCGGCTATTCGTTGTGCTTCAGTGGCGGCGAGGGCGGCATCATCGGCAACCTCGACATGGCGTTCCTCCGGGGGGTGACGCTCGAGACTCCGGCGCCGCTCAACGACACGATCCCGCTCATCGTGTTCATCGCCTACCAGATGATGTTCGCCATCATCACGCCAGCGCTCATCACGGGCGCGTTCACCGGCCGCGTGACGTTCAAGGCGTACATGCTCTTTCTGACCGGCTGGTTGCTCCTTGTCTACTTTCCGTTCGTGCACATGATCTGGGGCGGCGGCTGGCTCGCTCAGCAGGGCGTCCTTGACTTCGCGGGCGGCATCGTCGTTCACGCGATCGCGGGAATGGCGGCACTCGCCTCAGTCGTGTATGTGGGACGACGGAAGACGATCGACAGCGGACCGCACAGCATTCCACTCGTGGCGCTCGGGACCGGGCTTCTCTGGTTCGGCTGGTACGGCTTCAACGCCGGCAGCGAGTTCCGGGTGGACGCCGTGACTGCGGTCGCGTTCCTCAACACAGATATCGCGGCGTCGTTCGCGGCGATCGTGTGGCTTGCGATCGACTGGAACCGCGCCAGCAAGCCGAAGTTCCTGGGCCTGCTCACAGGTGCTGTCGCCGGGCTGGCCACGATCACCCCAGCCGCCGGATTCGTGTCCCCGACGACCGCCGTGATCATCGGTTGCGCGGCGGGCGCGGTGTGCTACGCGGCGGTGGCGCTCAAGAATCGCCTCAAGCTCGACGACGCACTCGACGTTTGGGGCGTCCATGGCATCGGAGGCACGCTCGGCATCCTCATGCTCGGCCTATTCGCGACGAAGACCTTCAATCCCGCCGGCGCCGACGGCCTCCTCTCGGGTAACCCGAGCTTCTTTATCGCCGAACTGGGGGCAGTCACGCTCGCGATCGTGTGGGCGCTCGCCTTCACATTCGCGATGCTCTGGCTCATTGACCGGATCACGCCCGTGCGCGTTGACGCCGAGGCCGAAGTCGGCCTCGATGAGGCGCTTCACGGCGAGCACGCCTACGTCGGAGAGCTCTAGCTCGCGATGCGGCTGACGATCGCATCGCTGCTCGAGGGATATCGCAGCGAGTCGCTCACACCCTCGGGCATCGTCGACGAGCTCC
The DNA here is from genome assembly GCA_041486085.1 of Candidatus Limnocylindria bacterium. GTDB lineage: Bacteria > Chloroflexota > Limnocylindria > P2-11E > P2-11E > CF-39. Next base: position 17,178 of record JBGPKU010000053.1, read on the forward strand.
TCTCGCAGAGCGACGCGGGCAGTTACGCGGCGACGTGGATCCACCGACTGGACGCCGGCGCCCTCCGGCTGCGCGCGCGGCAGCTCGAAGAGCGCATGATCGCCGACCCGCGCGCGATCGACCACTTGCCCCTTTTCGGTATTCCGTACGCGGTCAAGGACAACATCGACGTCGCCGGGTTGCCGACGACCGCGGCGTGCGCCGAGTTCTCTTACGTTGCCGATCGCTCGGCCACGGTCGTGGAGAAGCTCGAGGCCGCGGGGGCGATGCTCGTGGGAAAGACCAATCTCGACCAATTCGCCACTGGTCTCGTGGGGACGCGCTCGCCGTACGGCATCGTGCCGAACGCTTTCCTACCCGATTGGATCTCCGGCGGCTCGAGCTCCGGTTCGGCGGTCGCGGTCTCCCGTGGCCGGGTGTCGTTCGCGCTTGGCACCGATACGGCTGGCTCCGGGCGCGTGCCGGCGGGGCTAAACAACATCGTTGGGCTGAAGCCGACCCGTGGCCTGGTCAGTGCCCGCGGTGTGGTGCCGGCTTGCCAGTCGCTCGACTGCGTCTCGCTGTTTGCGCTCTCCGTGCCGGACGCGATCGCCGTGCTCGATGTCGTTCGTGGCCCCGACACCGACGACCCTTACTCCCGCCCGGTGGCACTCTGGCCTGACGCGTGCCCCACCGAGGTCCGCGTCGCCATCCCCGAACCTCTCGAGTTCTATGGTGACGATGAGACGCGGCGAGCGTTCGACCGCGCACTCGAACTGCTCGACGCATGCGGCGCCCGCCGCTCGCAATTCGACATCGCGCCGTTCCTCGAGGCGGCCGCCCTCCTCTATGAGGGCCCGTGGGTCGCCGAGCGCATGGCGGCCATCCGCTCCTTCTTCGATGGTCACGCGGGCGCCATGCATCCGGTCGTGCGTGAGATCATCGGTGGGGCCGCGAAGTATGACGCGACCGACCTCTTCCAGGGCGAGCGGCGTCTCGCCGAGCTCCGCAAGGTGACCGCGCGCGTGTGGGAGTCCACCGATGTCCTCGTCGTGCCCACCGCGCCAACGGCGTATCGCATCGCGGAGGTATTGGCGGATCCGTTCCGGACAAATCGGCGGCTCGGTTACTACACCAACTTCGTCAACCTGCTCGATCAGGCGGCGCTGGCCGTGCCGTCGGCGATCCGCACCGCTGGCTTGCCCTTCGGCATCACCTTGATCGGGCCAGCAGGCAGCGACCGCATGCTCGCGGACCTGGGTCAACGGTTCCACCAACGGACGGCGTTGAAGCTTGGCGCGCTCGACGAGCCACTTCCTCCACCGGTCGCGCTTCCGCGCGGTCATGACGGGGTGTCGGTGGCGGTCGTCGGCGCGCACCTGCGGGGCCTGCCGCTCAATGGCGAGCTCCTCGAGCGCGGCGCGCGCCTCGAGCGAACCGCGCGCACCTCCGTCGGGTATCGCCTCGTCGCGCTTCCCGGCACGACGCCGCCGAAACCCGGCTTGGTGCGCGATGCGGCCGCCGCCGGCGCCATCGAGGTCGAGGTGTGGCGGATGCCTGCGACTACCTTCGGCTCGTTCGTTGCGGGGATCGCCTCGCCGCTCGGCATCGGAAGTATCGAGCTCGACGACGGAGATCACGTACAAGGGTTCCTCTGCGAGAGCTGGGCGACCGCTGGAGCGACAGATATCACGCGCTTCGGCGGTTGGCGTGCGTACTTGAAGGCGCAGGCGCGCTGAATGGGAGCTCGTTCAACGCCGTCGGGTCGTCTCGCCCGCTGGTCGCTTTCCTCACGCGCGGCGCTGCCTGATGAAATCAGGCGGCCCGGCGTTACTCGGGTTCGAGCCCATGCCGGCGCATGAGGGCGCGCTCCGACTCGGGGTCGAGCGCGCCGCCCCGATCGAGCTGATCCAGCTCGACGAAGTACGAATCAAGAGCGGGCGAGTGGAGGATCAAGAGACTGAGGACATCCGATCCGGCATTACCGAAGGTGTGCACATCACCGGCGGGCACCAAGACAAAGCCGCCGCTTCCGACGACGTGCTCAGTGCCAGCCGCGGTCAGCAGCAGCTCGCCC
>JBGPKU010000054.1:0-19060 GCA_041486085.1 Candidatus Limnocylindria bacterium
AAGCGTCTCGTCGATGGGCTTGCCGGTCTGCGCCTCGTACTCCTTCACCAGGTCCGGACGGAAGTACCGAACGCGCACGTGGAGCGAGTGGTCCATCGACGCGAGATCGCCGCCGAACCAGCGGATCTCCTTGCCCACGAGGTAGTCGCACACCTCGGGCATCGGGCCGGGGTGGCGGTCGAAGTAGGTGACGTCGTCGCGCGTCGACTTCGTCCAGTTGTATCTGTCCCAGCCGGTGTAGAGGATCACGATGTCGCCCTCGCGGATCTGCTCCCCCTTGGGGACGCAGGAGAGGACGTCCTTCAGCGAGTAGTAGGACCAGGGCTTGGTGATCGGTCGCACGTCGATCACCAAGCCCGTCCCATAGAGGTCACCGATGGGGATCTCGCCCAGATGCTTGCCCGTCGGCCAGTAATGGATTGGCGCGTCGATGTGCGTGCCGGTGTGCATGTTCGTGCGCACCAGCACCGTGCTCTTGCCGTCCCGCTGGTGCGTCGTGATGTCGGTCACCTGGATCGCCTCGAACTGTGGCCAGGTGGGCATCCGGTCGCCCCACGGCTGAGTGAGATCGACGAGCTTCATCTGGTGCTCCAGCTCAATATGGGAAGTCCTTCACGCGTCCGAGCTGCTCAACGACCCGTTTGACGATCGTCAGGTCGGTGACGTCCTCGAACGTCATGGCCTTGGTGATCTTCCCGAAGTCCCTCTCGCTCTTGATCGTCCCTTCGATGTTCAGCTTGAGCAGGCCCTCGTTCTGCGGCCAGGCCTTGGCCTTCACGAGCAGGTCGAAGGTATCCGCAACGACATCGGCGGCCTCCTTCGTCTGCGTCACGCCGAGGTCGATGATCTTCTGACGGTTCGCCGGGTCATACATCGCGCGGTTCCCCTTCATCAGCGCGCGCACCATGCACTCCAGCGTGTTCGGATCGTCCTTCAGCTGCGCGGTCGGGACGATGTACACCGAGTACTGGTAGTCGGTGAGGATCTCCCACATGTTCGCGAGCACCGTGATCGTGGGAGTCTGCTTCTGAACGGTCTTCACCTGGTCGATGTGCAGGACCGCGGTGTCGGTCGTGCCGGTCGCGAGCGCCTGCACGCGGCCCGCGGTCGTCGTCGTGATGAACGTCACGTCCTTCGCGTCGACGCCCGCCTTCTTGAGCACGATCCGCGTCATCACGTCCGCGAAGCCACCCGGCTCCTGGACGCCCAGCTTCTTGCCCTTCAGGTCCGCGAGCGTCTTGATCCCCGGCCCGACGGCGAAGGACACGTCCACGTTCGGCGCGTACGTGTAGATGATCCTGACGTCGGCCCCGTTGGCGATCGCGTCGAGCACCGGCTCGGCCGATGAGCCTGCGAGGTCGATCGCGCCTGATGCCGAGGCGCGGAGCGACCCGACCCCTCCGTCGAAGCGCACCAGCTCGACGGTCAGATTCTCGTCCTTGAAGTAGCCGAACGCGTCGGCGACGTACGGCGTCAGGTGCACCACATTCGGCGGTGTCACCGGCACCGCGATGGTGATCTTCTTCGCCGTGCAGCTGGCCTTTGGCGGCGCCGTCGCGGCCGCCACGGTCGGCGCGACGCTGGACGTCGCGACCCCGCCCGGGCCGCCCCCGCCCCCGCTCGTGCACGCTGTGACGAGCATCGCAAGACTGACACCGATGGCCCCGAACACACGCGTACCCATCTGTACCTCCTATTGATCCTTCTTTAGCCATGGCGCGATGCGCCCTTCGACCCACTGAACGAAGCCCATGAGCAGGATGCCCATGGTCGCGACGACGATCACCGGCACGAACATGCGGTCGATCCGGAAGACGTTCTCGTACGCGATGATCAGGTACCCCAAGCCGACGAGCCCGATGAAGAACTCCGCGACGATCATGCCGATGAGACCGCGCCCGATCGCGAGACGGACGCCTGCCAGCACGTAGGGCGTGGCCGACGGGATGATCACGTCGGTCCACAGCCGCCGCTCGCTCGTGTTGAACGATCGCGCCACCTCCAACAGCTGCCGGTCGACGTTGCGCACGCCCTGCTGCGTGTTGATGAGGATCGGGAAGATCGCGAACAGCGCCACCGTCGCGATGCGCGGCGGGTCGCCGATCGACTTGAACGCGACGGCGATGAGCGGGACGAGCGCGACCGACGGCACGGAGTAGAGCGCCGACACCAGTGGATCGATCGCGTTGTACACGAAGCGCCACCGGCCCGAGGCGATCCCGATCACCAGGCCGAGGACGAGGGCGACACCGAGACCGCCGAAGAGCTCGCGGAAGCTCTGACTCATCGCGTCCTGCAGCTCGCCATTGGCGACCAGCTCGAAGAACGCCCGGATGATGTCCGAGGGCGGGCGGAGGATGAGCTTGTTGAGCGTCGGGCCAAAGAGCTCCCACACGCCGAGGACCACCGCGATCGCTCCGAGGCGCACGGTCCAATCGCCCGGACGCAGCTTGCGCCAGCGGCTGGTGCGCACGGCCACCGTGCGCGCCTCCTCGACCTCGACGCCGACCTGGTGGAACGTCATGCGGCACGCTCTCGCAACAGACGCCAGCAGTGGTCGCGGAGCTGGACGAAGCGCGGGTGCGCGATGACGCTCGCGACCGTGCGCGGCCTCGGGATGTCCACCTGGATCAGCTCGCGTACGCGCGCCGGCCGTGGCGACAGCACCAGGATGCGGTCACCCATCGCGATGGCCTCCTCGATCGAGTGCGTGATGAAGACCATCGTTCGCGGCGCGAGCTGGTAGATCCGCAGAAGCTCGTCCTGGAGGTCCTCGCGCGTGAGCGCATCGAGCGCTCCGAAGGGCTCGTCCATCAGCAGGATGTCCGGTTCGAGCGCGAGAGCGCGCGCGAGGCCGGCGCGCTGCTGCATTCCGCCGGAGAGCTGGTGCGGGTACGAATTCTCGAAGCCGCGCAGGCCGACCATCTCGATGTAGTGGTCCACGCGCTCGGCGAGCGTCGCCTTGGGCGCGCCCGAGAGCTCGAGGCCGTACGCGACGTTCTGGCGCACGCGCTTCCACGGCATGAGACCGAAGTGCTGGAAGACCATCGCGACGTTGCGGCGTGGCTTGGTGACCTCATGGCCGTCGATCACGACGCGGCCGCCGTCCAGCTGGACCAGCCCATGCATCGAGCGGAGCAGCGTCGTCTTGCCGCACCCGGACGGGCCGAGGACGCAGAGCACCTCCCTGTCGCGGACCGCGAGGTCCAGGCCTTCGAAGACGGTCACGGCGCCCGCGGTGAACCGCTTGGTCGCGCGTTCGACGGTGATCCGCGCGAGCTGCGCGCTCATGCGACGCTCCGCGCCGCGCCGCTCGGCATGGCGGTGGAGCCTCGCACGACCAGCATCGTGTTCAGCAACACGTGCCGCCGCGCGACCGGCTCGTTCTGGATCGCCGCGATGAGCATCCGCGCCGCGGTCTCGCCCATCTCACGCTGCGGCACGCGAACGGTCGTGAGGGGCGGATCGATGAGCCCGACCAACGGGATGTCGTTCACACCGACGACCGAGATGTCCCGTGGCGCGCGGAGTCCCGCCTCGCGCGCCGCGCGGAGCGCGCCGAGCGCGAGCAGATCGTTCGCCGCGAAGATCGCGGTCGGCCTCGCCCGCAACAGTCGGGTCGCGGCGACGTACCCCGCCTGTTCGGAGTAGGCATCCGCTTCGACGATGAGCGAAGCCGGCGCCGCGATACCCCGCGCCTTGAGCGCCTGGCGGTACCCGGCCGCGCGCTCGGCGCCGGTCGTGGTGGTCAGCGGTCCCGAGATGTGCGAAATGCGACGATGGCCGAGTCCGGCCAGGTGCGCGACGACATCCTCCGCCGCGCGCATGTTGTCGACTTCGACCGACAGATCGGCCGCGACGCGCGAGCCGCGGTTCAGGAGGACGAACGGGAAGCGCTCTCGGCGGACCGCCGCCAGGGTCGCATCGGCCATGCGGCTGGTCGCGATGAGCAGGCCGTCGGCCTGGCGCTCGCGCAGCAGCCGGAGAGAGGCGGTCTCGCGCTCGGTCGAGTCGTCGGTGTTGCAGATGACCAGCTCGTAGCCACGCTCGCGGGCCGCTTCCTCTGCTCCGCGGATGATCGGTGGGAAGAACGGGTTGGTGATGTCCGGCACGAGCATCCCCAGGGTGTTGGTGCGCTGGAGTCGCAGGCCGCGGGCGATGACCGACGGCTTGTACTGAAGGCGCTCGACGGCGGCGAGCACCTTGCGCCGTGTCTCCGCCCGCAGCGGCAGGTCGGCGCGGTGCAGCGCTCGGGAGACGGTCGACGGGTGCACGCCGGCGAGGCGCGCGACGTCGAGGATCGTGCGTCGTGGAGCCGTGGGATCGCTCCTCTCGAAAAAGGTCGGAAAACGTTTGCGCGAGGCGCACCGACGAGGCTATGCCCGCAGGTGCGCAGCGTCAACCCGCCCCAGAATCGCCGCGTGAGCAGCCTTCCCAGGGCCCTGGAGGCGCACGGTCTCGAGCTGGTCGGCCACACCGATCTGGCCGGCAGGGGCGACGGCATGCAGATCATGCGGAACGGCGACGTGCTCTATGTCGGGCATATGGGTGACTTCGGCGTCGGCACGAGCGTCGTCGATGTCTCCGACCTCACGCGGCCCCGCGTCGTCCGTCAGATCGACGTGCCGCAGGGGACGCACTCGCACAAGGTCCAGCTGGCCGGCGATCTCCTGCTGGCGAACCACGAGCAGTATCCGTATCGCGTCGGCGTCCCCGAGAGCAGCGGCCTCCTCATATACGACGTCTCGAAGCCCGCGGAGCCGAAGCGCGTCGGCTTTCTGCCGATCGACGGTCTGGGCGTGCATCGCATCTGGTGGACCGGCGGACGCTACGCCTACGCTTCAGCGCGCGAGAAGCGGATCCGCGGGCGTTTCCTCATCGTCGTGGACCTTGCGGATCCAGCGGCGCCGCGTCTGGCATCGCGCTGGTGGTGGCCGGGTCAAGGTGAGAGCGATCGAGCGACGCTGCCCGAAGACAACGACGTCGGCGCGCACCACGTCATCGTCCAGGGCGACCGCGCTTACGGTGGCTACTTCGATCAGGGTGCGGTCGTGTACGCCGTGCGGAATGACGGAACCCTCGAGCTCCTCTCCTCGCTCGCCTGGCCCGAAGGCGGACATTCACACACACACACCGCGCTGCCGCTCGGATCGAGGAACCTGCTCGTCGTCACGGATGAGGCGATCGAGCCGAACTGCGAGGGCGCGCCCAAGAACGTGCATCTCGTGGACATCTCCGACGAGCTGCACCCTCGGGAGGTGTCCCGCTTCCCCGTTCCAGAGGGCGATTACTGCTCGCGCGGCCTGCGGTTCGGCCCGCACAACCTGCACGAGAACCGTCCGGGCACGTTCCAGAGCGACCGCATCGTGTTCGTGACGTACTTCAATGCCGGCCTGCGCGTGTACGACACCGCGGCTCCGCATGCGCCGCGCGAGATCGCCTCGTTCGTCCCGGAAGCGCCCCCCGGCCAACCGACCATCCAGCTGAACGACGTGCTGGTCGATCGTGAAGGCACCGTATTCGTGACCGATCGGCTCCGCGGCGGCCTGTACATCCTCAAGGGCACAATGGGTCGGTGGCACGCATCAGCTATGTGACCGACCTCACGGACCCCGAGCTGCGCGAGTACATGGATCTCGCGCGCCGCTACGGGACTCCGCGCCCCGAGACGCAGTCCATCCGCTCGCACGTTCCGGCCGTCGCGAAGGCGTTCTCGCGCGCGTGGGATCGGATCTTCCGCCAGGGCGTCATGGAGCATTCGCTCAAGGAGCTCTGCCGCGTCTACGTCTCGCAGACCATCGAGTGCGAGTACTGAGGCTCGCAGCGATCCCTCCGTGGGAGGGACCAGGGGCTCACCGAGGATGACTACGTCGATCTGCTGAAGTTCGAGGCCTCGGATCGCTTCACGCCGCGCCAGAAGGCCGCGCTCCTCTACACGAGCATGCTGGTGTGGGATCCCGAGCGGGCCGACGACGGGGTCTGGGCGAAGCTGCGAGAGCACTTCAGCGATCCGCAGATCGTCGAGCTCGGATCGTTCATCGCGGTCACATTCGGACAGCAGCGCCTCATCAAGACGTGGCACGTCGGCCACAACGAGCTCCCGGGCGAGCCCGGCGCGGGCCTCGCGCCCGCGGCGGAGCGCTGATGCCCCATCTGCCAGGTCGCACCGGCATCGCGATCCGCGCGCTGCAGCCCGCCGCGCGCGACGCCTGGGAGGAGATCGAGGCGAACGTCCTGCGATCGGGCACCGTGGATCAATCCCTGAAGGAGCTGTGCTACCGCTACCTGGCGAACGACGCCGCGGTCGGCGGACCTGAGCGGTTCACGGGCCGAGAGCGGGCGGCCCTGGAGTGGGCTTACGCGATCGCCTACGACTCGGCGAAGGCCGACGACGCGCTCTGGTCCAGGCTCCATTCGCTGTTTACCGAGCCCGAGCTGGTCGACCTGGGATGCGCGATCGGCTTCGAGCTCGGACGCCAGCATTGGCGCCGTAGCGTCGGCCTGCCTGCGCGAGGCGACTAGCCGCGAACCGCGTCGGCGAGCTGATCGTTCGCCGCGTGATCCCACGGCACCGCGACGAGCGCCGGCTCGCCCAGGTCGAGCGCCTTTCGAAGCGTTGGCCCCAGATCGCCGGCGCCGCTCACCGCGAATCCCGCGACCCCGAAGGCTCGCGCCAGCTGCACGAAGTCCGGGTTGCCGAATTCCGTGCCGAACGTGCGCCCGAAGAGACGGCGCTCGTTGACCTCGATGACGCCGAGCCGGCCGTCCACCAGCACGACGACCACGATCGCGACGCCGAGGCGCTTCGCGGTCTCGAGCTCCTGCACGTTCATCAGGAAGCCGCCGTCTCCGGTGAACGCGACGACCTTGCGCTCGGGACGGACGAGCTTCGCCGCGATCGCACCAGGGAGGGCGATACCCATCGAAGCGAGGCCATTGGAGATGACCACCGTGTTCGGGATGCTCGTCGCGAAGTGCCGCGCCAGCCACACCTTGTGAGCTCCCACGTCGCAGACGACGATGTCCTCCGGACCCAAAGCCTGGCGTAGCGCGTGGACCACATACGCCGGTGCGAGCGCGGCTCCCGCCGAGGGCACCCGCGCCGCTGGGGACCCCCTCCCGACGAGGGATGGGGTGCGCGGCGTTGAGAGGGTTTCGGCGGGAGCCGGGCGGCGGATGGCGTCGGTCAGTGCGCGTAGTGATTCATCCAATTCTCCGACGAGCTCGACGCTCGGCTGGTAGTGGGCATCGAGCTCCGCAGCCACGCTGTCGATGTGGATCACCGCCTTGTCCGACCTTGGGTTCCAGAGCACCGGCGCCCATTCGACGAGGTCGTAGCCGACCGCGATCACGAGATCGGCCTTCGCGAGCTCGGGCAGATTGGCGAGCTCGGCGCCGGGTCGCTGGAGGCCGACCGGTCCGAGGGCATACGGACTCTTGGGATCGATCACGCCCTTGGCCATGTACGTCCACGTCGTGGGGATACGCGAGCGCTCCGCGAATCGCCGCAGCGCCTCGACGGCCGGGTGCCCGACCGCGTGGCGGCGGGCTGCGCCGTTGCCCGCGAGGATCAATGGGGCGTCCGCGGAGTTGATGAGCTCGGCGGCTTTGGCGAGCGCCTCGTCCTGCGCCTTCGGATACGAGGTGCGGCGGACCTCGAGGGGCTTCGCGTCCGTCGTCTCCGACGCGACGTCCTCGGGCAGCTCGATGTGCGTCGCACCGGGTTTCTCGATGCGCGCGATCCGGAAAGCCTTCCGCACGACCTCGGGCACGGTGTCGGCCACGGTGACGCGCGTCGTCCACTTCGTGATGGGCCCGAACATGCCGACGATGTCGACGTACTGATGCGATTCCTTGTGCACGCGCTCCAAGCCGGCCTGCCCGGTGATCGCGACGAGCGGAGCACGGTCGAGCTGGGCGTCCGCGACCCCGGTGAGCAGGTTCGTCGCACCGGGACCGAGCGTCGCGAGGCACACGCCCGGCCACGAGGAGAGGCGTCCGTAGACATCGGCCATGAATGCGGCGGCCTGCTCGTGGCGAGTCAGGACGAACTGGATCTGCATGCTGTCCTCGAGCGCGGCGTTCAGGGCGAGCGTCTCCTCGCCGGGCACCCCGAACACGTAGCGCACGCCCTCGTTCTCCAGACAGCGAACGAGAAGCTGCGCCGCATTCATTGGGACACCTTCATTCTGGACCGCGACGCGTACGAACGGAAGACTGTTTCTTCGTCTGCGGCCGCGCCATCATCCCACCGACCGTGGTTGATCTCCGGCAGGAGCTTTCGCATGTCCTCTGGATCGGCGGCGGCCCGCAGGCGGGAAAGACCACGATCTCGCGGCTGCTCGCCGGCAAGTACGACCTCCGTATCTACAACCTCGACTGGCACGGCGCGCGGGACCATCGTTCCCGCTCGGGGCCGCTTGCCGCTGCGTTCAGCCGCCTCTCGATGGACGAGCGGTGGGTCCACCCGGATGTCACCGAGCTCGTCGACCGATCCATCGCGATCTGGACCGAGCGCTTCGCGCTCGTCCTGCAGGACCTGCTGGCGCTGCCCCGCTCCCGGACGATCATCGCCGAGGGGCCTGGGGCGTTCCCGTGGTGCATCGCCCCGCTGATCCGCTCGCCGCGGCAGGCCGTCTTCCTCGCGCCGAACGGGCAGGTGCGCGAGCAGGTCGCGGAGCGCCGCTGGGGGATCGGACAGACCGCGCGATTCGGCGACACCATCACCGACCTGCCACGCGCGCTCTCGAACCTCCGCGCGCGCGACGCCCTGATCGACGAGCGCATCGCCGCATCGTGCGCGGAGCTCGGGCTGCGCTGCGAGCGCGTCGATGGATCGCGGGATCTCGACGCCACCCTGGAGCTCATCGAAGACCAGCTCCGACCGCACCTGCCGGAGACGGTGAACGTTTAGATGGTCGCGATCACCCGAAGCCGGATCCCATGAACGCGGCGCGGCGCGCGCACACCGCGAGGGTGACTGCCACGATCAGCAGGACGATCAGGAGCGTCCCGCGGGCGCGGCGGCGACGCCACATGCGGTATCGCCAGCCCGGCAGCACGGCTATTCGGCGCGCGGGGCGGGCGGCGCAGCTCCGGCCGGGCCGACCCAGATGGTCTTGATGTTCACGAACTCGCGGATGCCGAACGACGAGAGCTCGCGGCCGTAGCCGCTGTGCTTCACCCCGCCGAACGGTAGACGCGGGTCCGAGGCAACCATGCCGTTGATGAAGACCTGGCCGGACTCGATGCGGCGCGCGAGCCGTTCGCCGTTCGCATCATCCCGCGTCCAAAGATTCGCGCCGAGGCCGTACTCGGATGCGTTCGCGAGCGCGATGGCCTCGTCGGGATCGGAGACGCGCACGATCGCCGCCACCGGACCGAAGGTCTCCTCGTCGAACGCCGGCATGCCGGGCTTCACGTCACCGAGCACTGTCGGGCGGTAGTAGTAGCCGCGGTCTCCCCAGCGCTCACCACCGGTGAGCAGCTTCGCGCCGAGCCGCAGCGACTCCTTGACCTGGCGCTCGAGGGCCTCGCGCAGGTCTGCGCGGGCGAGTGGTCCGATCTGCGTCGTGGCCTCGAGCGGGTCGCCGATGCGCAACGCCGCGACCTGTTTGGTGAAGCGGTCCTGGAACTCGTCGAGGACGTCGTCCTCCACCAGGAAGCGTTTCGCCGCGATGCACGACTGCCCGTTGTTCTGATTGCGTGCGCGGGTCGCCACCGTCGCCGCGGCCGGGATGTCGGCATCCCTGAGCACGATGAACGGGTCGGACCCGCCGAGCTCGAGGACCTGCTTCTTGATCGCCCGCCCGGCAAGCTCGGCGATGCGCGATCCGGTCTGCGAGCTTCCGGTGAGCGTGACCGCGCGGATGCGGTCGTCCGAGATCACCGGCTCGACCTGCGATCCGGCGAGGAGCAACGTTCGGAGCAGGCCCTCCGGGAATCCGGCGTCGCGGATCACCTGCTCGATCGCGATGGCGCACTGCGGCACGTTGGAGGCGTGCTTCAGCACGACGCCGTTCCCGGCCATCAGCGCCGGGACGCCAAAGCGCATCGCCTGCCAGAAGGGGAAGTTCCACGGCATCACCGCGAGCACGAGACCGAGCGGCTCGAACGCCACGAAGCTTCGCTTCGCGTTCGTCTTCACCGGCTCGTCCGCGAGAAGGCGCGCGGCGTTCTCGGCGTAGAAGTCGCAGGTCCAGGCGCACTTTTCGATCTCGGCCCTCGCCTCGCTGATGGGCTTCCCCATCTCGAGTGTCATGAGCCGGCCATAGCGCTCCGCGCGCTCGCGCAGGAGCGCGGCGAGCCGCTTCATCGGGACGGAGCGGTCGACGATCGAGCGCTCCCGCCACGCCATGAACGCCTCCTGCGCCTGGGCGAGCGCCTCGTCGACCTGATCGTCCGTGAACGGATCGAAGGCCGCGAGGACCTCCTCGGTCGCGGGATTGACGCTGGTGATCGGTGCGGTACGTGTTGCCATGAAGATCACCTCTGCCGGCGCCGCCAGCATCGGAAAGTATGACCGCGCGCCGCGGTCAGGACCCCGCGTCCCCAAGGCGTCCGACCGCGAGGAGCAGGCCTTGGATGATCGCCTCCGGTCTTGGGGGGCAACCGGGAACGAACACATCGACCGGCAGGACGCTCGCCGCGCCGGTACCGGAGGCGTAGCCCGGCACGTACGGCGATCCGCTCGACGCGCACGCGCCGACCGCGACGACAAGGCGGGGATCCGACATCGCGTCGTACGTGCGGCGCGCGGCGACCTCCAGGTTGCGCGTCATCGTCCCCGTCACCAGCAGGACGTCGGCGTGTCGCGGCGAGGCGACGAAGTCGATGCCGAAACGCTGGATGTCGTGCACGGCGTTCGTCGTGGCATTGATCTCCCAGTCGCAGCCATTGCAGGAACCCGCGTCGAGATGGCGGACGTGGAGCGAGCGACCAAGGACGCGCCGCGCACGGTCTGCCGCAGCCTGGATGGCCCGGTCGCCAACCGGCACCATCAGCTCCGCACGCGTGTGTGCCGGGTCCGCGAAGGTGAGCCCGGTCGCCAGCGCGTGCGTCGGACAGACCTCGATACAGCGGCTGCACGAGATGCAGCGCGCGCGGTCGAGGGCGAACGCAGCGCCGACGCGGATCGCACCGACCGGGCAGGCCTGCGCGCACGCGCCATTCAGATCGCAGCGCGCCGCATCGAAGACCGGCTGCGCACCGTCGGGCCGCGCGACCGCCACCGAGGGCCACGACGACGTCGCGGCGCGACGGCCGAGTCGGCGCCAGAGCAGCGACGCCATCAGCGGCTCACCGGTCCAGACACGCGTAACAGAGCTCGAAGCTCTTGTTGATCAAGGGGAAGTCCGGCAGGAGATTCCCGGTGACGGCGAACGGGACGACCGCCCAGTTGTACGACGCGGACCGCACGCGGTAGCGCGTGATCTCGCCGCGCGCGCCCGTCTGCACCCAGTGCACGTTCTCGCCGCGGGGCGACTCGGTGATGCCCAGGGCGATGCGATCCGGAGCGAGGGGACCGAGCGGAACGCGCAGGCCGCCGGACGGCAGGTCACCGAGCTCGGCGAGCAGCTCGCGGATCAGGCCGAAAGACACGATGACCTCGTCGGCGCGCACGCGCATTCTCGCGCGTACGTCTCCTTCGGTCCGCACGGCCGGGACGACCATGCCGGCGCGGTACGCGGCGTACGGATGAGAGGCGCGCGCGTCGCGCGCGACGCCGCTCGCGCGCGCGGTGACGCCCACCGCCCCGAGCTCGTCGGCCACATCATGAGCGAGCACCCCGGTGCCGATGAGGCGCTCCATGAACGACTCGGCGGCGAGGAGCGCGGCCAGATATGAGTCGAACTCCGCTTCGATCGAGGCGAGGTCGCTCCGCAGGCGCGCCTGTGCCTCGGGATCGAGATCGCGGCGTACGCCGCCTGGGCACGCGACGCCGAAGAGGTAGCGGTGGCCCGTCACCGCGGCACTGAGCTCCTGGAGCCGCTCCCTGAGCACTCCCCCCTGATATGCGCCGAGCTGAAGCGAAGCGCCCGCGCACAGGTTCGCGACATCGCCGACGTGGTTGTAGATGCGCTCGAGCTCGAGCAGAACGCTGCGGATCACGAGCGCCCTGCGCGCCGGCTTCGCCTCAGCGAGCGCTTCGATGGACTGCGAGTAGGCGACCGCGTGCGACAGCGAGCACACGCCGCAGAGCCGCTCGGCGAGGAACAGGACGCGCTCGACGCTCGCGCCCTCAGCGGCCTTCTCGATGCCGCGATGCGTGTAGAAGAGACGCGCCTCGAGCTGCAGGATGAGCTCGCCGGTGCCACCGAAACGGAAGTGGCCCGGCTCGATGATCCCCGCGTGGATCGGACCGACGGGCACCTCCATCACGCCCTCACCGCGCACACCGGTGATGGCGTCGTGCGGATGCGCCTGCCGCTCGACCGGAAGACGGCCGTCGAAGTCTTTGCGCAACGGGTGCTGTCCGCGCGGCCAGTCATCGTGGAGAACGAGACGCCGCGGATCCGGATGGCCGCTCGGCTCGACGCCGAGGAGGTCCTTGACCTCGCGCTCGTACCAGTGCGCCGCAGGTACGGCGCGCGTCACGGACGGGAAGACCGGATGCGCGGCATCGACGTGTGCCTCCACGGTCACGAGGGCGCCAGATGGCAGCGCGAAGGTGTAGTAGAGACCGTAGCCGCGGTCCCGCTCGCGCTCGTCGGTCCCGGTCATGACGACCAGGCGCGCGTGATCGTGCCGCACGAGCGAGCCGCACGCCTCCGGGAGCTGTTCCGGGGGGACCGTTCGGCGATCCAGCACCGTCACGGGGCACCGCCGAGCACGCCGGCCGTGGCCGCGAACGCGTCGCGCAGCACGGGCGGGAGCCACACGCCCATGACCAGCAGCAGCCCGAGCGGCACGGCGAGCAACGCGGCCCCGAACGGGAAGGGCGCGGCGTGCAGGTGTCGCGGCGTGCCGCGGAACGTGACGCCGAGGACGTGCGACAGCATGCCGCCGAAGACGAGAACAGTCCCGATGACGAGCACGAGGGCGCCCGCGAACGCATAGGGCCGCCCGATGAAGCCGGCGCGCGCGATACCGAACTCGCTGGCGAAGAGCGCGAACGGCGGCGCGCCGGCGATCGCGAGCGTGCCGACGAGCAGCCCGAGCGCCGGGAGTGGAGCCACCCTCATCGCGCCGCGCAGCCGTGACAGGCGCAGGGTCCCGTAGCGCTGTCCGATGGCGCCGGCGGCGACGAAGAGCGCGGTCTTCGCCACCGCATGGTTGAACATGTGGAACGCGGCGGCGAAGAGACCGAGGGGGCCGCCGATGCCCACCGCGAGCGCGACGATGCCCATGTGCTCGACCGACGAGTACGCGAGGAGCCTCTTGAGATCGTGTTGCACGAGCACGAACGGCACGGCGATGGCGATGGAGAGCGCACCGAAGCCCAGGAGCATGTCGGACGAGAACCGCTCTCCCACCGCCCCCGCGGTGAGAAGATGGAAACGCAGGATGCCGTAGAGCGCGCAGTTGAGCAGCGCGCCCGACAGCATCACGCTCACGGGCGTGGGCGCCTGCCCATGCGCGTCCGGCAGCCAGGTGTGCATCGGGGCCAGGCCAGCCTTCGTGCCGAAGCCCACCAGGACGAGCGCGAAGGCGAACCGCATGAGGTCGGGATCGAGCAGGCGTGCGTTCGTCCGCAGCTCGTCCCAGTCGAGCGCGCTCGCCGCCTCTCCGAGCGCGCGGCTGGCCGCGTAGTACGTGAGGATGAGCCCGAAGAGCGCGAAGCCGAGCCCGACCGCGCCGAGCATCAGGTACTTCCACGCGGCCTCCAGGGCGTGACCCCGCCGAACGAACGCCACGAGCAGCGCGGTGAACAGCGTCGTCGCCTCGATCGCCACCCACATGAGGCCGAGGTTGCTCATGAGCGGCACCGCGACCATCGCGCCGATCGAGAGCTGGACCCAGACGTGGAACCAGCGCACCTGCCCCGCGTCGATGTCGCCCGATGCGACCGCGTTTCTGAGATAGCCGACCGAGTACACCGTCGCCGCCGCCGAGACGAGCCCGACGATGAGCACGACGAGCCCGGCCAGTGCGTCGATGTAGACCAGACCGAAGAGCGCGTGCCGCGGCGGCGCGACGAACGCGTCGACGGCCACGATCGCCGCGAGGACGCCGGTCGCGACCGCGCCGACCGCGCTCACCATCGCGGCCACGCGCCCGGCGACGACGCAGGTAGCCGCGGTCAGGACCGGGAGGACGAGCAGCAGCGGGACGATCGTCATCCGCGCAGCCTGCGCAGCTCGTCGGTGTTCATGGTGTCGAAATGCTCGTTGATGCGCATGGTGAGCACCGCGGTCACGCCGACCGCGACGAGGAGATCGAAGAAGACCCCGATCTCGACGAACAGCGGCAGGCCGAGCGTCGCGATGAGGCCGGCGAGGAAGATGCCGTTCTCGATCGTGATCAGGCCGATCAGCTGTGAGATCGCCTTCCGCCGCGTCGTCATGAGCAGCAGCCCGATGAAGGTGAGCGCGAGCGAGACCGGCAGCGCGCGTTGCGCCGGGAAGGCGCCGGACAGCTCCAGTCGCGGCACCGTGGAGAAGGCCACAAGCGTGAGCGCGACGGCCACGATGACCGCGCTCCGGCTCGAGAGAAGAGGGCGTAGCTCGCGGCGCAGCGCGACGGTGCGAAGCACCAGGAAGAGCACCGCGGGCACCGCGACGGCCCGCACCGCCAGCGTGAGCACCGCGGCCGCCCACATGTGCGCCGCGCCGCTGGAGACGGCGATAGCCACCGCTACGAGCGACAACAGCAACGACTGCACGATGAGAAGCCAGACGCCGGCGACGAGCTCTCGGGTCGCCACGCTCACGAGCGCCACGGCGAGCAGCGCGATGGCGAGGCCGTCGACGACGCCGCTCGCCGCGGTCATCCCACGACCAGCGCGGCGACGATCGCGAGACACGCGAGCGCCGACGCGGCGCCGAGCAGCTCTGGCAGCTTGAGGATGCGCAGCTTCGCCCCGCTCGACTCGATCAGGGCCATCGCGGCACCGAGCACGCCCAGCTTCATGAGGAACACGAGCGCGGCGAGCGGGATCTCCGCCGGCGCGCGCGCGACGCCGAAGGGCGCGAAGAGAGCGATGACGAGCGAGAACAGCACGACCTGCTTGAGCTGCGTCGCCCACAGCAGCAGGCCGAGTGAGCGGCCCGAGTACTCGAGGAGCATGCCCTCGTGGATCATCGTGAGCTCGAGGTGCGTGTCCGGGTTGTCCACGGGGACCCGGCCGGTCTCCGCCACGACGGCGACCAAGAGCGCCCCGAGCGCCAGCAGCTGGCTCGGCGCGAGGGCGCTGCCGACGTGTCCGAGAAGCCACGCGCTGGCGCTGCTGAGGTCGGTCCCGCCGGTCCGCCAGGACACCGCCATGAGCGCGAGGAGCAGCGCTGGCTCGGCGAGGGCCGCCACGGCGACCTCGCGGCTCGATCCCATTCCGCTGAACGCGCTTCCCGTGTCGAGCCCGGCGAGCGCCAGGGCGAATCTCGCGAGCGCGAGAAGCCCGACCAGCGCGACCGCGTCGCCGATCGCGCCGAGGGGCGCGGGCAGCCAGAGAGCCGGAACGAGGAGCGCCGCGACCGCGAACGCGGCCGCGTAGGCCACCGGCGCCCAGCGGAATATCGCTGTCGCGTGCTCGGACACGACCGCGTCCTTGCGCAGCAGCTTCAGCAGGTCCGCGTACGGCTGCAGCACCGGCGGACCGTGCCGCCCTTGCAGCATCGCCTTGATGCGCTTGATCGCCCCGTTGAGCCCAGGTGCGATCGCGACGAGGATGACGAGCTGCGCGAGCGCGGCGACGACGTCGATCATCGCGCGAGCACCAGCGCGACGAGCACGGCCGCGAAGACGTACGCGAGGTAGGTCTGCAGAGAGCCGTTCTGTGCCCGGCGGACGACGCGGGACAACACGACGAGACCGTCGGTCACCGACCCGTACACGTAGCGCTCGAACACCGGCGCCACATACGAGCTGTAGCGCACGCTCGCGACGAACCGGCTCCCCGCTCGATGTACGACCTCTACGTCGCGCACCGGCCGCACGATGCCGTGGAACATGAGGCGGATCGGCTTCGCAAAGGCGGTCGAGGTGTATTCGTGGATCGGCTGGAGCGCGATGCCTGAGGCCCAGGTCTCCGACACGCGCGTCCGCACCGGGCCGAGGATCCGTGGCGCAAGCAGCGCGACGCCACCCAGCGCGACGAGCGCGAGCGCCAACTGCGGGAGGACGAGCCGGCCAGAGGCGGCACCGGCTGCTCCGAGCGCGCCGGCCAGTGCCGGCGTGGACACCGGCACGAGCACGCCGATGGCCGCGACGGCTGGAGCGGCGGCGAGCCCCAGGGCGACGCAGAGGAAGGCGAGCACGCCCATGCTGACGAGCTCGAGGCGGCCCGGATCGTGCGCCGCGGAGGCTCGCGGGCTGCGCGGCAGCGCCAGGAAGCTCACCCCGAACGCCTTCACGAAGCAGGCGACGGCGAGCGCGCCGGTGAGCGCGAGCGCGCCCGCCGACACGAGCGGCAGGAACGCAGTCTGCGGATCCGTCGCGGCTCGCCCGAGCGCGAGCAGGCCCTGGAAGGTGAGCCATTCGCTCGCGAAGCCATTGAGCGGCGGCACGGCGGAGATCGCGGCGCTGCCGACGAGGAAACATGCCGCGGTCACAGGCATTCGCCGCAGCAGGCCACCCAGGTGCTCGATGTCCCGCGTACCCACGGCGCCATCGATCGCGCCCGCGCCCATGAAGAGCAGCGCCTTGAACGTGGCGTGGTTCGCGACGTGGAACAGGGCAGCGCCGAGCGCGAGGGCGGCCACCGGTGCCGCGTCGAGCGAGCGCGCGATCGTGGCCGTGCCGACGCCGATGAGGATGATGCCGATGTTCTCGACGCTGTGGTATGCGAGAAGGCGCTTGAGGTCGTGTTCCATCAGTGCGTAGAGCACGCCGAGCACGGCGGAGATCGCCCCGAGGCCGAGGATGACCGCGCCCCACCACGCCGGTCCGGGTGCGATCCAGTAAAAGACCAGACGCACGAGACCGTAGATGCCAAGCTTGATCATCACGCCGGACATGAGCGCGGAGACGTGCGCCGGCGCCACCGGATGCGCCCGCGGGAGCCACACGTGAAGCGGGACCATGCCGGCCTTGGTTCCGAAGCCCACGAGGCCGAGAACGAACACGACGCTCGCCGTCCCCGCGTCGAGCGTGCCCGCGCGCGCCGCCCAGTCGGCGAAGGCGAGCGAGCCCGCCGAGCGCGCGAGCAGAATGAACGCCACGACGATGAACGCGGTCGCGGTGTGCGTCATGACCACGTAGATCCAGGCCGATCGTCGCACCTCGGATCGCTGGTGGTCGGTGAGCACGAGGCCGAAGGACGCGAGCGACATCGTCTCCCACGCGACCAGGAACGAGAACGCGTCGCCGGCCGCGACGACGCCGAGCATGGCGAGGACGAAGAGCGCGTAGAGGATCCAGCTCCCCGGGAAGCCCCGCTGATGCGCCCGATGTCCGACCGCGTAGACGGTGGTCACTGCGGCGATCGACACGATGACGATCGCAAAGAACGCGCTCGTCCCGTCGAGCTGCCACGTCAGCACGACGTCCGGCAGAGGTCCCGCGAGCGTCACTGGATCAAGGTCTCGGGGCTCCGCGCCGGGCGGCGATCGCCCGCCGTCCCCGTCGCACACGCGTAGCGCGCGCATCGGCGGCCAGAAGGCCCTGGAGATCGTGCACCTGGTGGGCGAAGATGCGCCGGCCCACGTCGAGGAGCTCTCCCACCAGCGGGTCGGTGATCCGGTAATACACCGTGCCGTCGGCACGCCTGCTCTCGACGACACCCTGCTGGCGCAGCTTCCCGAGCTGCTGGGAGGCGGTCGAAGGCTCGACCTCGAGCTCTCGCAGCAGGTCGCGGACGCTCATCTCGCCGTGGCGCAGCAGCTCCAGCAGACGCAGCCGCAGCGGATCGCCGAGCGCCTTGAATAGCCCGGCCTTGAACCGGTGGAGCGGCTCGCCGGCCTCACGCGCCGTCAGGCGCTTTGCCATGTTTTCATGAATTCATGAATCACGCGGATGAGAATACGGCAGGCGATCGCTAGGCCGCTCGCCGCCTCAAGCCACGTTGCTCTTGAGGAACGGCATGATCTTCGACCACGCGTCCCTGGCGTCCTCGGGGCGGTGGACCTCTGGACGGCGTTCGTTGAGGAACGCATGGTCGGCGTCCGCGTAGACGTGCGTCGTGAACGGAACGCCTGCGTCCCTCGCGGCACTCTCGAGCGCGGCGATAGCGTCGGGCCCGGCGCCATGGTCCTTCCCCCCGAAGACGCCGAGCACCGGGATGCCGCGCATCGGTCCCAGGTCAGGCAGGCGCTGGCCCACGCCATAGCAGTCGACGACGGCGGCGATCTTGTCCGGCGCGACGCTCGCGACGAGGATCGCGAGGAAGCCGCCCATGCAGAAGCCGATCGTCCCGACCTTCTTGCTCGTGACCGCCGGGTGCGCGGTCAGGTACTCAGCGGCGCCCCGAGCGTCCTTCGCCGCGGTGTTCGACTGGAAGAGCTCCAGCATCAGCTTCTGCGCTTCATTCGGCTCGCCGATCTTCGCGCCCTTGCCGTGATAGAAGTCGGGAGCGAGCGCGACGAAGCCCTCCCGCGCGAACCTGTCGGCCACGCCCTTCACCTGGTCGTTCAGACCCCACCACTCCTGGATGACGATCACGCCGGGACCCTTGCCGGCTGCGGGTGTGGCGAGATATCCGTTCGTCGTCCCGCCGTTCGACTTCAATGTGACGCTGGTCCCCATCGCTACGGCCTCCCCTGCACGGCGTTGCGTAACACGCCGATGCCTTCGATCTCGACCTCGACGACGTCGCCGATCTTCATGAACTCCGGTGGCTTGCGCGCGAACCCGACGCCCTCGGGCGTACCCGTGATGATGATGTCGCCCGCTTCGAGCCTGCATCCGGCCGAGAGCTCGCGGAGCAGCCGAGGAAGCTTGAAGACCATGAACTTCGTGTTCGAGT
>JBGPKU010000055.1:0-17995 GCA_041486085.1 Candidatus Limnocylindria bacterium
CAGCTGCGCAACTTCAGCGGCGGCGCGGTCGCGCTCTGGGCCGACCCGAGCTACGGCGGCTGGGGCGCACCACCGTACTCAGCCTGCACGACGAACAGCAACGCTCCTGATCGCGTGATCTTCGACGTCACCGAGAGCTTCTGGCTCGAGGAAGTCTGTGATCCTGCGGTCCACGAATTCGACAACTGCACGACGTCTCCGGGCAACGGCGATACTTCGATCGCGCGAGTCGCGCAGGACATCCGCAACGTGATCGTTCAGATCCGCGCCCACTACCCGGCGGTCCGCGAGATCTACGTGCAGGCGATTCTCGGTGGTCCCGGCAATGTGGTTTGCACGCAGCCGTTCAACGGCAGTCCGCGCCGCATCCGGGGCACCTGGAACCATCCGCGGATCGTCCAGGCGATCCAGCAGGCGGTCAACGGCAACGCCGTCGCCGCGCCGGAGTTCTTCGTGGACTCGTGCGATGACTTCAACACCGACACGCAATACGTCGGCCACCTCAACGACGCCGCCAAGCGGACGGTCGGCCAGAGGATCGGCAGCTTCTACGCGTCGCTTCCGTAGGCTCGTTGCGCGCCGTACGCGCCGTCGAGACTCTCGCGCCGCGAGAACAGATGGACCGCGTTGTTCACCGTTCGGCCCCTCGACGACGGCGCCGCAATCGGTCGTTCGGACGCCCGGCGATCAGGCCAACCGTTATGGTCTTTCTTCGATTGGTACACGACTGTTCGGTTCCTCTCGATCGCGACACGTCTGAGTAACAGCGCACATCTCGGCACTGAGGGTGCATCTCAGGCCCTCAGATGCGTCAAAAGCTCACCATCGCCTTCGTCCTCGCGATAGCGCTGCGCAGTGCGTTCCTCATGTCGGCGCCCGCCGATGCCGCGCCCGCCGTTCTCGGTGACGCGAACGTCGAGACCGCCCCGGACTCATCGGGTGTGGGCATGGCCGAGGCCAACCGCTTCGTCGCGACGGCCTCCGCCAGCGTCGACTCACTCCTTATCTATGTCGACGCCACGAGCCGAGCGACGACGCTCGCGCTCGGCCTCTACGCAGACGCCGGTGGCGCGCCCGGTGCGCTGATCGCGCAGGGCTCACGGACCGGCGTCCAGAACGGCGCATGGAACACCGTGACGATCCCGGCGACGGCGCTCGTCAGCGGCACCCCGTACTGGATCGCGCGTCTGGCGGTCGCGGGTGGCGACCTCGTCACGCGGGTAGACGCGTCTACGCCCAACGCCGACCGCACCGACACGCGCGCGAGCGCATCGCTCCCGTCGACCTTCAGCGCTGGCGGCAGCTGGCCGCACCTCACTTCCATGTATGCAGCCGCGGGCGGTGCGCCGACGCCAACGCCCACCGCAACGCCCACACCCACACCGTCCCCGACAGCCACGCCCGCGCCGCAGGGCTTCGTCGGCGACAACGTGATCGAAGGAGTTGCCGACGGATCTGGGGTCGGAACGGCCGAAGCCAACCGCTTCGTCGCGAGCCAGGCTGGCGCGGTGAGCTCGCTCTCGATATTCCTCGACGCATCCAATCGCGCGACGACCATCGCGCTCGGCCTCTATACCGACGCGGGTGGAGCGCCGGGGGCCCTGATCACGCAAGGCAGCCGCAGCGCTGTGCTGAACGGCGCGTGGAACGCGATCACGGTCCCGGCGATGACGCTCACGAGCGGCACGCCGTACTGGATCGCGCGCCTCGCGACCGCCGGCGGCAACCTGGTGACGCGCGTGGATCCGAGCGGGACGAACGCCGATCGTATCGACACGCGCTCCAGCGCGAGCCTTCCATCGACCTTCAGTCCGGGGGCGAGCTATCCGCACCGGACCTCGATGTACGCGGCGGGCGGCGCCGTGGCGCAAGGGACTCCCACACCGACCCCCGCGCCCACGCCGACGCCGACGGCATCGCCTGGCTCCTTCACCTGCACCGAGGTGCTGGGCTTCAGTCAGACCGGCAACTGGTGGAGCCTGCAGCGCTCTCCCAATGACGCGTTCGAGAGCATGGTCGACGGCGCGCGCTATCAGGTCCGGGCCGCCAACGGTGGCGCGGTCTGGAAGTGGTTCAACCCGAGCATCGACCCGACGTTCGACGGCTGGTCCATGAGCCCGACCTCGCCCTGCGCCGCGGGCCCCAGCGCACCCGATCGCGTGATCATGGACATCACCGAGAGCTTCTGGATCGGTGACGCGTGCGGAGCGCACGCCTGGGACGATTGCCGGGCCGGGTCGGACACCTCGGTCGGGCGTGTCACGCAGGACGTCGTGAACGTCGTCTCCTACATCCGCGCGCACTACCCATCGGTCCGTCAGATCTACCTAAAGCCACTTGTCGGCGGGCCTCCAGGCGGTGGGCAGTGCTACATCGTCGGGCAGCCGATCCGCGCGATCCAGAACAGCCCGCTCATCGCGCAGGCCATCGCCGCCGCCATCCCGATGATCCCGGCCGGCGTGCAGGTCCTGCAGGCGCCCACCTGGGGCGTGCGCGACTGCGGCGACTTCTACGACGACGGTCAGTACGTCGGGCACCTCAACCCGGCGAACGACGCCAAGCCCAGGATCGGCCAGATGATCGGAGCCTGGTTCGCCACACGGCCCTGATCCCGGGCGTGCTGTTCTAGGATTCAGGCCATGCCCGAAGAGCTCAGCGAGCGTCAGCGTCACGAGCAGGCACTCATGCGGATCGGCCGAAGGCTCCAGTCGATCGGGCAGCTGCTCGACCAGGCGCCCGCGCACATCATGGCCAAGGGATTCACGGCCGACGACTCGGTCACCGGCGGTAAGCCGGTGCAGATCGACCTTGATGAGATGCGGTCGCTCTTCGATCCAGCGTCGCCGAAGAACGTCGGGTCCCTCCTCCAAGAATACCACGAGCTTCTCCTGCGCCTGCGCAAAGAGGGCGGCTGACGTCGGACGCTAACGAGTCCTTGGCCACGCCCGCGGTGCCAGCCGACGCACAGGCAGCACGTCCGTCGCTGAAGAGCCGTCTCTGGGGGTCGACCCCGGAGTGGCTCCAGGACTTGCGCCTCAAGCTTCAACCGCTGCCGACGGTCAACGACCTCCTTCAGCGGCTCATTCCGCAGCACTGGGCGTGCTATGCGCGCGCCCGCATGTACCGCTTGGCCGGGTGCCGGATCGGTGAGCGGGTCGAGGTGTTCGGGCGGATGGAGCTCTACGGATGGCCACGCAAGAAGGGCTCCTTCCTGGTGATCGACGATGGCGCGTCGATCGCGCCGTTCTGCATTTTCGACGTCAGCAACCCGATCCACATCGGCAGGAACGTCGGCATCGGGCCGTGCGTGAAGATCTGGACGAGCACGCATTACCTCGGGTCGGCCGAGCAGCGTTCCCTTCCCCAGAGCTACGGGCGGCCGGTCACGATCGGCGATGGGGCGGTGCTGATGACCGGCGCCACGATCCTCGCCGGCGTGACCGTCGGTCGCGGCGCGATCGTCGCGGCCGGCGCGGTGGTCGTGAGTGATGTCGCGCCGAACACCTTCGTCGGCGGCGTACCCGCCAAGTTCATTCGCGACTTGCCCGAGGGACCGATCGACCGCCGCCCGACCGCGGTCTAGGTTGCCGGCCCGGCCGACGCGGGACCCGAGGTTAGGCGTCCTTTTCCTGCAGTCGCAGGCGTTCTTCGGCGCCGACTCCGCGATCCACGCGCAGCTGATGCGGCATCTGGATCGCCGCGTGGTGAACGTCCACTGCGCCTGCACGACCGAGCACGCCACAGACCGACGCATGTCCGCGCTGAGCCGCATCGCGCAGATCCCCGATCTGCACGTGCGTCCCACGGACTTCGGCCCGTCGGTCTACGGTCGGCCCCTGCGCAGCCGGATCGGCGGCGGCGCGCACGCGCTGCGCGCGACGGCCGGGGCGATCGGTCTGGTGCGCTACGGCCGGCGGGAGCGCATCGACATCGTGCACGGCACCGAGAAGCCCCGTGACGCGTTCCTGGGCGTCTGGCTGGCGCGCGCGATCGGTGCGCGCATGGTCGTGCAGATGCACGTCGGCCTCGACGACTGGATCAGCCCGCGCGTGCGGTGGGCCCTCCGCGCGGCGGACGGCGTCATCGGCGTCTCGCGCTTCGTTTCGGAAAGCATCGTTCGCGCGGGGTATCCGGCCGAGCGGGTCTTCACCGTTCACAACAGCCTGGATCTGGCCGAGGGCACCTGGGACTCCCCGCGCGGCGCGGCGAGCACCCGTGCCGAGCTCGGTATCGCGAGCGATGCGCCGGTGATCTGCATCGCCTCGCGGCTCTTCCGCTGGAAAGGACACCACGACCTCGTCGACGCGCTGGCGCGCGTCCGACAGCGTTTTCCGGACGTTCGCCTGCTCGTCGTGGGTGAGGACGATCCGCGGGCCAACCCTGGCTTCGGCGGCTACCGCGCGGAGCTGGACGCGCGCATCGCGGAGCTTGGCCTTGGGCAGAGCGTGGTCTTCACCGGGTTCCGCACCGACGTCGCGGATCTCATGGCTGCCGCTGATGTGTTCTGCCAGCCCTCGGCTGAGGAGCCCTTCGGGATGGTCTACCTCGAGGCGATGGCCGTGCGCCGCCCGGTCGTCGCGTACGCGAGCGGTGGCGCGCCCGAGGTGATCGCCGACGGCGAGACGGGCCTCCTCGCGAAGCGCGGCGACATCGACGGGTTGGCTGCGGCGCTGACGCGCCTTCTTGAGAACGAGCCGCTTCGCCGTCAGATGGGTGAGGCCGGACGCGCGCGCGTGGAGCGGGTGTTCAACCCCGCAGCGAGCGCGGCGACGCTGCTCGAGGTGTATCGCGCCGTCGCGCCGCGTCGCAATGAGATCACCGGTGCGGTGGGGGGAAAAGACGAGCCCTCGGGCGCGGCCGGGATGCGACCCTAGCCGAGCCCGAGGGCTCACGCGAACGACTGATGAGTGCTACGCGGTGAGCGCGAGGCTGTAGCCGACGCCCGGCACGGCACGGATGCCGCCGTTCTTGCCGGCGGAGAGGTTCAGCTTCTGACGGATGTGGCAAATGTGTGTCTTGAGAAGGCTGGAGTCCCCGCCCTCGTAGCCCCACGCGTACTCGACGAGCCGCGAGTAGGGGATCACTCGTCCTTCATTGACGCCGAGCAGGTAGAGGATGCGGAACTCCAGCGGCGTGAGCTGGATCTCGCGGTCCTGCGCCTTGACGCTGTACGAGTGAAGATCGAGAACGACGTCGCCGATCTTGACCTCGCGCGTCGGCTGACGGTAGGGATCGGCCTGCGAACGGCGGAGCACCGCCTTCATGCGCGCGGCGAGCTGCCCCGCGCTGAACGGCTTCGCGACGTAGTCGTCCGCTCCGAGACGGAAGCCACGAAGAACGTCCTCTTCGTCGTCGCGCGCGGTCAGCATGATGATCGGGGTCGTGCCGCCGTGGCGGATCCGCCGGCAGACCTCGTAGCCGTCCGTCTTCGGCAGGTTCGCGTCGAGGAGCACGATGTCCGGCGCGTCATCTTCCCAGCGCTTCAGCGCCTGCTGCCCGTCCATCGCCGACATGACCGTGTAGCCCTCGCGCCGAAGCGCGTACGTGAGGAGATCGAGGAGATCCGCGTCGTCTTCCACCAGTAGAACTTTCATCCCAGCCTCCGCTCATCATTTAGCCCGCTGACACGCGCGTCGCTGCCCACCCGCGTCGAGATCGCGTCGATCTCGAACCAGAACGTCGCGCCCCCGCCGGGCCGGTCCTTCACGCCCACGGTGCCGCCGTGGGCGTCGATGATCGACCGAACGACTGAGAGCCCGATGCCAAAGCCATCTCCATCGGTGCGCCCCGCGCGCTCGTACGGCTCGAAGAGCCGTCCGGCGGTCGCATGCGGGACGCCCGGTCCGCGGTCGGACACGGTGACGCGCACCTTCCCGGAACAGACCGAGCTGGTGACGTCGATGGCCGTGCCGATGCCCGAGTACTTGGTCGCGTTCGTGATCAGATTCACCAGGACCTGGCCGAGGCGCCGCTCGTCGCCGGCGATGAGCGGCACATTGCGCATTCGCATGCGCAGCCGCTGCTTCTTGCGGTCGATGAGCGGCCGCATGAGCATCTCGACCTCGGAGACGACCTCGCGGACGTCCACCGGGCGCCTGGTCACCTGCAGCCGTCCGTCGCTGATCGCGGCGGCGCTCAGCAGGTTCTCGGTCAGTCCCCGAAGCGACAGGACACGCCGCCTGAGCTCGGAGACCATCGCTCGCTTCTGGGCCGGCTCGAGGACGTCAAAGTCCCGATCCAGCAGCTCGGAGGCCGTCTGAAGCGCGCTGAGCGGGTTCCGCAGCTCATGCGCGACGGTTGCCAGCATGGTTGGTTGCTGCGCGAAAACGACACTCATCGCGCACGCACCGGACGCGTTCCGGACGGGTTGCCACGAATGAACGGCCGACGACCGTTGAAGCTCCCCACCTAAAGTCCCACCCACCCATTACTTCGCGATACCAGAGGGCCTATCCCTCTAGGACTGAAGTACTAACAAGTTCGCGACCCAACCGCAACGGGTTTAGGTCTCAGTACGGTTGAGACATCAAGTCCGCCCAAAGAGTGGTCGGATTTCGTACGCAACATCTTCGCAACCGGCTCCAGACGGTCCCATTACCCCCCATTTGGACACTTGCCCCCAAGCGAAGTCTCGCGAGTGGTGGGTGGAGAGCGTTGGACCGTACTGCAGCCTTCGGGTCGGACCGGCGGCGCGTCGCGCTCGGCGGCGTGCTGGTGGACCGCGTCGATCGAGCGGGCGCCGATGCGGCGATCGCCCGGTTCCTGAACGACGGCTCGAGGCACCAGATCACCACGGTGAACACCGACTTTCTGCGCACCGCGCAGAACGATCCGGGCTTCCGTCGGATCATCAATCGCTCGGACCTCGCGGTCGCCGATGGAATGCCGGTCGTGTGGATCTCGCGCCTGTGCCGTCAGCGCATCCCCGAGCGGGTCACGGGCTTCGATCTCATCGACAGCGCCTGTCGCCACGCGGTGCGTGAGCGCGTCGGCGTGTTCCTTCTCGGCGCGGCGCCCGGCATCGCGGACGCGGCGGCGCAGGAGCTCGCGTCGCGCCATCGCGGGCTGCGCATCGCCGGGACGTACTCGCCGCCATTCGGTGGCGACACCGCGGCCGAGGACGCGCGCATGACCGCCGCGATCCGCGCCGCCGGCCGGTGCGTGCTGTTCGTCGCGTTCGGCGCGCCGAAGCAGGACCGCTTCATCAGCGCGCATCTCGCCGAGCTCGACGTGCCCGTCGCGATCGGTGTCGGAGGCGCCTTCGACATCCTCGCTGGGAGGATCCGCCGCGCGCCGGGCTGGATGCAGAGTGCCGGGCTCGAGTGGATCTGGCGTCTCGCGATGGAGCCAGCCCGCCTGTGGCGTCGCTACCTGATCTACGACGTCCCGTTCCTCGGATCTCTTGCGGCCGCGGCCGTGCGCGATTCGCGCACCGCGCGCGTCGAGGGCGCCTGATGCTCGGCTCGCCGTCGATCGTCACAGACACGAAGGCCGCCGCGAAGGCCCGCGCGTCCGAACGGGCGCAGACCCTGGTCTTCGCCGGTGGCGTCGCGGCTCTGCTCGGCGCGAATGTGCTCGTGGTGTTCGGCGCGTTCGTGATCGCCTACATCCTGCGCTTCGTGATGTCGGCCGACCTTGGATCCGCGCTGCCATTCGAGACCTATACCTCTACGGCGGTCACCGTCGGGCTCGTCGCCGCGGCCCTGCTCGTGCTTCAGGGACTCGCCGACGTCGAGCGCGTCCGCTCGTGGCCGGTGCGCCTGCGCGCGATCGTGTCCGCGGTCTCGACCGGGACGGTGATCGCGATGATCGTGGCCTTCGACGGCGACCTGCGTCTCTCGCGCGTGTGGCTCGGCCTCGGGTGGTCGCTGTCGATCGTGAGCCTCGTCACGTGGCTCACCATCGCGCCCCGGCTCTACTTCCCGGTCCGCCGGCACTTCGTCACACGTCCGCGCGCGATCGTCGTCGGCGCGAACGCGCTCGGTCAGGAGGTCGCGCACGAGCTCGAACAGCACTTCGAAGTGCTCGGCTACGTCGACAACGGGACCGACCTCAACGGCGCCCTCGATCGGCCGCTGCTCGCCGCGATCGCCGAGCTCGACTCGCTCGTGCGCGCGCGCGACGTGAACGAGATCATCGTGGCGCTGCCATCGGATCGCCGCGAGCAGGTCAACGCGGTGATAGCGCGGGGATTCGGCCGCGAGGTCGACGTGAAGATCCTGCCCGAGCTCGCCGAGAACCTCCCGCGCCGCATGGAGCTTGGCCGCTTCGGCGCGCGAACGTACATCGCCTACACGCCGGTCGCGCGCGTGACGTGGCTCAAGCGCGCCGTCGACCTGTGCCTCGGCAGCGTGGCACTCGTGGTCTGGTCGCCCCTGCTGCTTGGGATCGCGATCGCGGTGAAGCGCACTTCGCCCGGTCCGGTGATGTACCGCCACAGGCGCGTGGGGCGCGATGGCAAGACGTTCGAGATGCTCAAGTTCCGCTCGATGTACCAGGGCGCCGACAACATGGTCGAGCTCCTGCGCGAGCGGAACGAGGCGAGCGGCCCGCTGTTCAAGATCCGGAAGGACCCGCGGATCACGCCCGTCGGGCGCTTCCTGCGCCGGTTCAGCCTCGACGAGCTGCCGCAGCTCTTCAACGTCCTGCGCGGCGACATGAGCCTCGTCGGTCCGCGGCCGCCGCTGCCTTCAGAGGTCGACAAATACGAGGCGTGGCAGCTCGCGCGGCTTCAGGCCCTGCCCGGCATGACCGGCCTGTGGCAGGTCAGCGGCCGCAGCGAGGTCCCGTTCAACGACATGATCCGGCTGGACCTGCACTACGTCCGCAACTGGTCGTTCGGCCTGGACCTCGAGATCATGCTCCGCACGATCCCGGCGGTCGTCTCCAAGCGCGGCGCGTACTAGCCGTCGGCGCCGCTCAACCGAATCTCAACCTTCGCTGAACGCTGCCTCTCGACCCCGAGACCACTATCTGTTTGTGGTGTGGGTGGGCCTCTTTCGACGGGCGCGCGACCGCTCCAGGATGCCTGAATGGACGGCCGAATGACGGCTGTTCGCGCGGCTTTCGTGATGGAGCAGACGCTCGGTCACGTCACGCACTACCAGAACCTGGCGACGGCCGCGCAGCGCCAATCGGCCGTCCTCGCCTCGTGGATCCTCGTCCCCTTCGGCACGTCCGCGCTCGAGCGGGTGGTCCCGGGGTTCGGCAGCAACTGGTCGGTCCGCGCGAGCTATCGTGCCCGGCGGCAGCTCGGACGGACGCTGGCCGAACGCCACCACGACGCCCTGTTCTTTCACACCCAGGTCACATCGCTCTTCTCGGTCGGCCTGATGAAGCGGTACCCGTCGATCGTGTCGCTCGACGCGACGCCGCTGAACTACGACTCGGTCGCGGCCGCGTACGGCCACCGGCCGGCGACCGGCAGCTGGCTCGACGGGCGCAAGCACCGGATGAACCGGAGCGCGTTCGAGGCCGCGCGCGCACTCGTCACCTGGTCCGAGTGGGCCCGCGCCTCGCTGGCCGCCGACTACGGGATCGATCCGGAGAAGGTGACCGTGCTCGCGCCCGGCGCATCGCGCACCTACTTCGAGATCGGACGCGAGCGCTCGCGCGCGCAGAAGGTCGACCGTCCCGTGCGCATCCTGTTCGTGGGCGGCGACTTCGCGCGCAAGGGCGGTCCCGTGCTGCTCGAGGCTATGAGCGCCCTGCGTGCCGACCGTCCGGTGGAGCTGCACATCGTCACGCAGCAGGCGGTCGAGCCGCGGCCCGGCGTCGTCGTGCACCGCGGCGTGCGACCGAACAGCCCTGAGCTGTACCGGCTCTTCCGCGAGGCCGACGCCTTCGTGCTGCCGAGCCTGGGCGAGTGCCTGTCGGTGGTGCTGATGGAGGCGGGCGCGGCCGGCCTGCCGATCGTGTCGACCGACGTCGGAGCTCTGCGCGAGGCCGCGAAGGAGGGCGAGAACGCCCTGGTCGTTCGTGCAGGCGACGTCGGGTCACTGCGCGCCGCGCTCGAAGCGCTCGTGAACGACGAGCTCCTTCGCGCACGGCTCGGGACCGCCGCGCACGCTTTGGCTATAGAGAAATTCGATGCGGAGCGGAACGATCAGCTGCTCGTGGAGCTCGTCGCGCGAGTGGCACGGCCGATCGACGCTCGGAGGGTGGCATGATCGAGAAGATCCTTGAAGCGTTCTTCCGGCACTGGCTCCTGATCCTGTTGCCGTTGCTGGTGATCCCGTTGGACGTGACCGCCTGGGTGTTCTCGACGCCGCCCCAGTACGAGGCGCAGGCCGGCGTCTGGGTCGAGCGGCCGACGTACCTCTCGTACAGCGGTGACGAGCTCACCCGCTACATGCCGCCCGCGAGCGTGCAGCGCAACCAGCTCCTCGAGCTCATGCGCACGCGAAGCTTCCTGACCGCGGTCGCGAAGGGCTCGCCGCTCGAGCCGCTGCTCGCTCCGGACAGCACCGCCGATATCGATGCGATCTTCAGCCGGGACTTCGACGTGATCCAGAACGGCGACCATCTGCTCGTCATCCGCTTCAGGGCCGAGCAATCTGCGACCGCTCTTGGCACGGTGAACGCCGTCGTGGAGGAGTTCCGGAAGCGGGCCTCCGAGGACCGCCGCGCGCAGGCGCAGCTGGCGATCAACTTCTACCAGGCGCGATCCAGCGATTCGGACACCGCGCTCACCACCGCGCGCAGCGACCTGTCGAAGTATCTCGCCGCGAACCCGAAGATCGCCCAGATGCTCGCGCAGAACGTCGAGCTCGCGCGCCTGGATCCGCAATTCGCCGAGCTCCAGCGGCGCGTCGAGTCGGCGCAGCGCGACAGCGATTCAGCGCGCGGCGCGCTGCAGGCCGCCCAGCTCGACGTTTCCGCAGGGAACCAGAGCGATGCGTTCTCGTTCCGCATCGTCGACGCGACGGGGGTATCCGCAACGCCGTCCCGCCAGCTGAAGAAGATGCTGGTCTATCCGATCGCAGCGCTGGTGTTCGCACTCGTGATCAGCGGGTCATTGCTCATGCTGTTCGCGCTCTCTGATCACTCGGTCCGGTCGCTCGCCGACCTCGCGCCGGACACGGTGATCCTCGGCGTGCTGCCCCGGCTCAAGCCGGCGCATTTCGCCCGCCTCGGTGGGCAACACGCGACGCGACGCGCCGTCGGCTTCGTCGCGGGCTCGGCGGTTCCGGCGCAGGCGTCGGATAGGAGGGCCTCATGACCAGCACGACCGGCGCGCCGACGGCCGAGCGCGGCCGCCTCGGCGCGATCGCCGATCTGCATGACCGCGGCGATGCCGCGCAGCACCGCCGGTCCTGGCTGATCCCTGGCGCCGAGGAGCTGTTCCGGTCGCTGTACACCGGACTCGACACCGGCCAGGGCACGAGCTTCGCCATCTGCAGCTCGGTCAGCGGCGAAGGAAAGACAACGCTGACCCTGGGACTTGCGACCGCGATCGCGCAGGACCTACCGGACAAGCGCGTCGTCGTGGTGGAGACCGACCTCTGGCGCGCGGTCCTGGCGAAGGACTTCGGGCTTCCGGTCACGCCGGGCCTGGTCGACGTCCTCCTCGATCGGCAGACCATCGCAAGCGCGCTCCGGCCGACGGCGCTTGACAACCTCTCGCTGCTTCTCGCCGGCAAGGAGCCGGCCAGCCCGCAGCGCCTCCTGCGGTCGGCGCGCATGCCCGAGATCATCGACACGCTCCGTCGCACCTATGACGTCGTCATCGTCGACACGCCGGCGGTCCTCGCCCACAGCGAGGTCGCCCTGCTCACCAAGATGGTCGAAGAGGTCATCTTCGTCGTGCGCACCGGTGTCACACCGGCGCGGGAGCTCGAGAGCGCGTTCGGCAGGCTCCAGGGAGCGAATGTGCGCGGCATCATCGTGAACGACTCCCGTTCTGCGGTGCCGAGCACGATCCGCAAGCTGGTTCGGATCTAGCGATGCAGCTGATGCTCGCGGTGATCTTCGGCTTCGTCCTGATCGGCCTCGTCGCGCCACGCTTCGAGGGCCGGCAGCAGGTCATCATCGCGGGCTTCGCCCTCGTGCTGGCGTTCTGCCAGTTCTTCTTCCCGCGGTTCCTGTGATCGGTCGATGATCGCCGACAGCGTCCTGATCGGGCGCGCGCGTGTCGTTCGCGCAGGGGAAGTGGCCACGACGGCGAACGGCTCGGCGGTCGCCCGCGCTCTGCTCGGCATGGCCCTCTTCTCCGGCATCCTCTTCGAGCTCACGAGCGCGGATCCCCTCATGGACCTCGGCACCTACATGCACCGCGGCATCGGCAGCTGGACGGGCCTTCCCTTCCCACTGACGATCGTCGACGTCCTCTTGGTCCTCGCTCTCTTCGCGGTCGCCCTCGGTGAGCTCATGTCGCCTCCGCGCGATCGGATCTCGCCGACCGAGCTCGGGATGCGCCTGCGGGGCGGCTGGCCGGTCGTGCTGTTCACGATCGCGATCATCGTGGGCTTCACTCGCGGCGCGCTCGGGGGTGGGGATGCGTATGTCGGCGTCTGGGAGCTGCGCTTCCTGCTCTACGTCCCGATGTGCTATGCGATCGCGCGCGCCTCGCTGCGCACGCCCAAACACGTCGCCGGCCTGCTTCGCGGGGGCCTCCTCGCGGCAGTTCTTTTCGCGATCGAGGGTGCGTACCGCCGCATCGCGCTCATCGACACCGGGCAGATCGGCGTCGTTCCCGAATTCGCCTACGAGCATGAGGACGTGCTGTTCCTCGCGGTCTTCATCCTGCTCATCCTCGGCGCGCACGTCTTCGGGGCGTTCCGACGGGTGCGCGTGATCGGACTCCTGCTGACCCCGCTGATGATCTACACGCTGATGGCCACGGAGCGGCGGTCCGGAAGCATCATCTTCATGGTCGGCCTCATCGTGATCGCACTGACCACGCTCGTCGTGCGTCGCAAGGCGTTCTTCATCAGCGCGATGCCGGTCCTCGTCATCACGGTGCTGTACCTCGGCGTGTTCTGGAACGCAGCGGGGATCCTGGGCCAGCCATCTCGCGCGATCAAATCGCTGTATCAGCCCGATCCGCGTGACGCCCAGTCGAACCTCTACCGGGAGCTCGAGAAGATCGACATCGACATCACGATCCACAGCGACCCGCTGCTGGGGATCGGCTTCGGCCAGCCGTTCATCATGGCCGTCGCGCTGCCCGACATGTCCTGGTGGGACTTCTGGCACTACGAGACCCACAACAGCATCCTCTGGGTCTGGATGAAGACCGGTGTGATCGGCTACGTGCTCTTCTGGTGCATGATCGGCGGCGCGATCAGCCGCGCGGCGTTCGCGGCGAAACGGCTCACCGATCCGACGCTCCGCTGCGCGGCGCTGTTCTGCCTCGTCGCGATCGTCGGGACCGTGGTGTTCGCCTACGTCGATCTCGGTCTCGTCTCCGGTCGAGTGATGACCCTGTTCGGCACGGCCCTCGGGATACTCGCGGTCGTCGAGCGCATCGACCGCAGCTCGGCCAAGCCGACGTTGGTGCGCGCCAAGCCGACGCTGGTGCGCGCATGACCTCCGTGTCGGTCATCATCCCGACCCGCGGCCGCCCCGACCTGATCGGGCGCTCCGTGCGCGCGGTGCTGGCCAACGACCACCCAAGCTTCGACGTCCTCGTGGTGGATCAGAGTGACGACGATCGCACCGGCGAGGTCGTGCGCGCTATCGCCGCGGCCGATGCGCGCCTGCGCTACGTCCACACGATGCCGCCGGGCCTCTCGCGCGCCTACAACGTCGGCGCGCGCCTGACGACCGCTCCGATCATGGCCTTCACCGACGACGACTGCGTGGCTTCGACCAACTGGGTGTCCTCGGTCGCCGGCGCGTTCGAGGCGGAGCCCGACGCCGGCATGCTGTACGGCACCGTCGCGCTGCCAAGCGAGCTCGCCGAGCATGCCGGTCAGGTCCCGGTGCTCCCGATCTGGCGCGCCGAGCGCCTCGACCGGCGGAACGGCCACCGGATCTACGGCATGGGTGCCAACTTCGCGCTCCGGCGGACGCTGCTCGATCGCATCGTCGGGTTCGACGAGATCCTGGGCGGCGGCGGCCCGCTGCGCTCGTCGCAGGACTTCGATCTGCAGTACCGCGCCTATCTCGCCGGCGCGGTCGTGCTCCTGCGTCCGGAGGTCACGGTCGACCATTACGGCCTGCGCTCGCCCGACCAGTGGCCTGCGACGCTCCGGGCGTACACCATCGGGAACGTCGCGTTCTACCTGAAGCACGTCCGGTGCGGCGACCTGCTGGCCGCGAAACGGCTGGCACGTGGCTTCGCGCAGGTCCTGGCGCGCCAGGCGCTCCATCTGATCGGCCGCCGCGCGTCCCAGGCGCCGATGCTCCGCGCGTATCTCGACGGCGCGCGTGACAGCCTGCGCTACCCGATCGACCGGGCGAGCCGCATCTACCGGGCGCCGAACGCCCAGCAGCAGACCAGGAGGTCGACCGCATGACGCGCATCGTGGTCCTCGGCGCCGGACCCACGGGTCTCGGCGCGGCCTATCGCCTCCAGGAGCTGGGCTACGACGACTGGGACATCTACGAGCGCTCCGATCACGTCGGCGGGCTCGCCTCGAGCTTCACCGACGCGAAGGGCTTCACCTACGACATCGGCGGCCACGTGCTCTTCTCGCACTACAAGTACTTCGACGCGCTCGTCGAGAAGATGCTCGGTGACAACTACACCAAGATCCAGCGCGAGGCGTGGATCTGGATGATGGATCGCTTCATCCCATATCCGTTCCAGAACAACATCCGTCATCTCCCGAAGGACGACGTCATCGCCTGCATCATGGGCCTGATCCAGGCGCAGAGGGAGCAGCTGACCTCCGACAACTTCGAAGAGTGGATCAACGCCACGTTCGGCGAGGGCATCGCGCGCATGTTCATGCTTCCGTACAACTTCAAGGTCTGGGCCACGCCCGCGAACCTGATGAGCAAGCAGTGGATGTCGGAGCGGGTCAGCGTCGTGGACGTCGAGCGCGTCCTCCGCAACGTGGTCATGGAGCGCGACGACGCCTCCTGGGGTCCCAACAACGCCTTCAAGTACCCGCTCCGCGGTGGCACCGGCGCCATCTATCGCGCCTTCGTGCCCTACGTCGAGCGAAAGCTGCACTACGGCAAGGCCGCGCGCGCCATCGACCTCGAGCGAAAGACCGTGGAGTTCGAGGACGGCAGCGGCACACGCTACGACCACCTCATCTCGACGATGCCGCTCGACCTGCTCGTCGGGCAGTCGGCCCGTGCCTCGGGCGCGCTGCGCGAGGCCGCGACGAAGCTCGTGCACAACTCGAGCTACATCATCGGCGTCGGCGTGAAGAAGAAGGTCGAGACGTCGAAGTGCTGGATCTACTACCCGGAGGGCGACACGCCCTTCTACCGCGTCACCTACCTGTCGAACTACTCGCCACACATGACGCCGGACGCGGATCACATCCTGCTGCTGTCGGAGACCACGCGCTCGCCGTGGAAGCCCGAGCCGAGCGAGACGATCGTGGAGCGTGTGGTGTCCGGCATGATCGCGACCGGTCTGCTCGAGGAGAGCGACCGCGCGAACATCGTGACAACGCATCGCATCGACGTCCCGTACGAGTACCCCG
Source organism: Candidatus Limnocylindria bacterium (assembly GCA_041486085.1). Lineage (GTDB taxonomy): Bacteria > Chloroflexota > Limnocylindria > P2-11E > P2-11E > CF-39. The sequence continues at coordinate 15,609 of JBGPKU010000055.1, forward strand.
TTCCCACGCTGGAGCGGGACGACGCGCTCTCCGTCCTCCAGCCGTTCTTCATGTCGAAGGACGTGTACTCACGAGGTCGGTTCGGTGCGTGGCAATACGAGATCGGGAACATGGACCACTCGGTGATGCAGGGCGTCGAGGTCGTCGATCGCATCCTGCGCGGCGCGGAGGAGGTCACGTGGAAGCCGGCTTCGCCGTCGCTGATCGCGAGCCCCGCCGCGGCCGACTAGCGCTCTTCGCGGACAGCTTCCGCCGGCTCCGGCTGATCAGGCCGGCGCTGAACGCGCGCTGGCATCTGCGAAGCGCGACCCTGGGCCGTCGCGTGACGCTGCGCGGGTCTCCGGCGGTGGAGAACATGGGCCGCATGACCTTCGGCGATCGCGTACGCCTGGTCTCCACCGTCGCGAAGCTCGAGCTCGTGACGCTGCCCGGCGGGCACCTCGAGATCGGGAACAACGTCTTCATCAACTACGGCACGTCCCTCGTCTCGAGCGCGCACGTGAAGATCGGCGACGACTCCCTCATCGGCACGCACGTGACCGTCATGGATACCGACTTCCATCGGGTCGAAGACAAGGCCTGGGACACGACCGGCGAGCCGATCATCATCGAGGAGCGCGTGTGGCTCGGAAATCGCTGCATGGTGCTGAAGGGCGTGCGCATCGGGCACGATTCGGTGGTCGCGGCCATGAGCGTCGTGACGCGCGACGTCCCGCCGCGGACCGTCGTCGCAGGCAACCCGGCAAAGGTGGTGCGGCAATTCTGAGCGAGGGCGCGCCCACGGTCAGCGTGGTCGTGCCGACGTTCCAGCGCCGGGAGAGCCTGCAGCGGCTGCTCGACGCGCTCGCCGCCCAGACCTATCCGCATGCGGACTTCGAGGTGCTTGTCGTGGACGACGGGTCGACGGACGGCACGCGCGAGTGGCTCGCCACCCTTCGGACCACGTATCGAGTTCGCCCGCTCGCGCAGGCGCACGGCGGCCCAGGCAAGGCGCGCAACCTCGGCGTCGCTGAGGCCGCCGGCTCGATCGTCGTGTTCTTCGACGACGATGTCATCCCGGCGCCTGACGCGATCGCTCAGCACGTCGACGCACATCGCGAAAAGCCCGACACCGTCGTGATCGGGCCGATGCTCCCGCCGGACGACTCGCGGCGACCGGCGTGGATCCGCTGGGAGGAGGCCCGGCTGCTCGAGCAATACCGTGCCATGACGGCCGGCGAGTACGAGTGCACGCCGCGCCAGTTCTTCACGGCGAACGCGTCGATCGAGCGGCAACGCTTCCGCGACGCGGGCGGCTTCGACGCAGCATTCGCGCGGGCCGAGGACGTCGAGCTGGGCTACCGGCTGCGCGACCTGGGCGCGCACTTCGCGTTCGAGCCTCGCGCCCGCGTGACCCATCATCCGCGGCGGACCTTCGCCTCGTGGCAGCGAACGCCATACCAGTACGGCAGGGTCGACGTCGCGATGGAGCGCGACAAAGGCCATCAGGCGCTGATCCTCGCGTACATCGAATTCCATCAGCGGCATCCGTTCAATCGGGCGCTCGCGATGCTCTGCGTCGGACGCCGCGTGCCGTTCGCGCTCGCGACCGGCGCGCTTCGCGCGACCGTCGTCGTCGCCGACGCGGTAGGCGCGGCGCGGGTGGCGCAGCGCGGGCTGAGCGCGCTGTTCAATCTCCTCTACTGGCAGGGCGTCACCGAGGAGCTCGGCGACCGCGAGGCCGTCTGGCGCTCGGTCGAAGCGTGGGCGAGGGCCGCGTGAGCGTCGTGCCGCGGGTCGCCTTCGTGATGGAGCGCGTGCTCGGACATGCGACCTGGTCGCTGAACCTACGGGCGGCGCTGGCCTCGTTGGGAGTGGATGCTGTCTGGGTCGACACAACGCTCTACCGCGAGGGCGGCGTCCCCGAGCGCATCCCCGGTCTACCGGGCACGCTGCGCTCCGGTGTGAGAGCGCTCCTGGATGTGCGTCGCGGCCTCGCCGGACAGCGCTATGACGCGATCCTCTTCAACACGCAGAAGGCCGCGATGCTGTGCCAGCCGTATCTCGTGAGCACCCCGACGATGCTCATGACCGACGTGACGCCTACGCAGTACGACCGCATGGCCGCGCCGTACGAAGCCGCGGCCGGCGGGTCATGGCCTGTCGCGGCCGCCAAGCGCGCGGTCAATACGCTGAACTTCCGGCTGGCGCGCGCGCTCATCGGCTGGTCGCGCTGGACGGCGGACTCGTTCATCCACGAGTACGGCGTGCCGGCCGACCGCGTGCACGTGGTCCCTCCGGCCGTTGACACCTCGGTGTGGCAGCCGGTGGAGCGGGCCAGCTGGGCGCGCCCGCGGCTGCTGTTCGTCGGCGGCAACTTCGAGCGAAAGGGCGGCCGCGCGCTGCTC
>JBGPKU010000056.1:0-17968 GCA_041486085.1 Candidatus Limnocylindria bacterium
ACATGTACCAGTCGCTCCACACGGCGGTCATGGGTCCGGACGGGCAGCCGATCGAGATCCAGGTCCGCACCCACGAGATGCACGCCCTCGCCGAGTACGGCATCGCCGCGCACTGGCGGTACAAGGAAGGCGGCAAGGGCGATCCCAACTACGAGTCGAAGCTCGCCTGGGTCCGTCAGCTCATGGAGTGGCAGCACGACGTCGCCGACGCCACCGAGTTCGTCGAGTCGCTCAAGGTCGACGTGTTCCAGGACCAGGTCTTCGTGTTCACGCCGAAGGGCGAGGTGAAGGACCTCCCGGCCGGCGCGACGCCCATCGACTTCGCGTACCGCATCCACACCGACATCGGGCACCGGACCATCGGCGCGAAGGTGAACGGCCGCATCGTGCCGCTCGACCACAAGCTGCAGTCCGGGGACATCGTCGAGATCGTCACGAGCAAGGCGGCGCGCGGCCCCTCGCGCGACTGGCTCGGCATGGTCCAGACGCCCGGAGCACGCGAGAAGATCAGGCAGTGGTTCAAGCGCGCGCAGCGTGACGAGAACGTCGCGCATGGGAAGGAGCTGCTCGATCGAGAGCTCAAGCGCCTGGCGCAGCGCTCGCTGGGCGACATCTCCGACGCGGACCTCCGCCGCGTGACGGAGGTGCTGAACATGCACGACGTCGACACGCTGTTCGCCTCCCTCGGATACGGCGCGCTTACCGCGGCGCAGGTCGTGACCCGACTCGGCATCGTCGACGACGCGGAGCAGGCGCTGCCGGAGATGGCGCCGGCGCTGCCGCCGACGACGTCGCGTGGCGGCGTGAAGGTGAAGGGCGTCGGCGATCTGCTCGTGCGTTTCGCGGTCTGCTGCAACCCCGTGCCGGGCGATCCGATCGAGGGCTACATCACGCGCGGCCGCGGCGTCACCGTCCACCGCTCGGACTGCGCGAACATCAAGTCCGGCAGCGACCGGGAGCGCCTCGTCGAGGTCGAGTGGGAACAGAGCGACGTGCGTATGTACCCGGTGGCCATACGGATCGAGGGCTGGGATCGCGAGGGCTTCCTGCGCGACGTGGCGGCCGTCATCAGCGAGAACCAGGTCAGCCTCGTCGCGCTATCGGCCGCGGCCAACCCCAATAAGACCGCGACCGTGAACGCGACGCTGCATGTCACCAGCGTGGAGCAGCTCTCTCGCGTGCTCGCGAAGCTCGAGGGCGTGCACGACGTCTTCAGCGTGCACCGAGACGGTCGCTAGCGCGTGCGCCGGGAGGACATCCGCAACATCGCCATCATCGCGCATGTCGACCACGGCAAGACGACGCTGGTCGACGGCATGCTGCGGCAGAGCCACATCTTCCGCGACAACCAACAGGTGGCCGAGCGCGTCATGGACAGCGACGCGCTCGAGCGCGAGCGCGGCATCACGATCATGGCCAAGAACACCGCGATCATCTACAAGGGCATCAAGATCAACATCGTCGACACGCCGGGCCACGCCGACTTCGGCGGTGAGGTCGAGCGGGTGATGAACATGGTCGACGGCGTGCTGCTGCTCGTGGACGCGGTCGACGGCCCGATGCCGCAGACGAAGTTCGTGCTGCGGCAGGCGCTCCGGCGCGGCCACCGGGCGATCGTGGTCATCAACAAGATCGATCGCCCGAACGCGCGCCCGGTGCACGTACTGAACGAGACCTTCGACCTGTTCCTCGATCTCGGCGCGACGAACGAGCAGGCCGAATACGAGACGATCTACACGAACGCGATCACGGGCTCGGCGGGCACCGACCACCGGCACCTCAGCGGAACGCTCGAGCCGCTGTTCGAGGCGATCGTCAACGAGATCCCGGCGCCGGACGTGGACGACAAGGCGCCCACGCAGCTCCTCGTCTCCACGACCAGCTACGACGACTACAAGGGCAAGATCGCGATCGGCCGCCTGCAGAGCGGCACGCTCCGGCGCGGTCAGCCGGTGGCGCGCATCGACCACCACGGTGCGATCACCAAAGGCAAGGTCACCGATCTCTTCACCTTCCAGGGCCTGGCGCGCGAGCCGGTCGAGGAGGTCCACGCGGGCGACATCCTCGCTGTCGCCGGCGTGCCCGACATCGCGATCGGCGACACCGTCGCCGACGCGAACGACCCGCGCCCGCTCCCGCCGATCCGCGTCGAGGAGCCGACGCTCCGGATGACGTTCGCCGTGAATACCAGCCCGTTCGCGGGGCGCGAGGGCCAGCACGTGACGAGCCGCAAGCTGCGGGAACGTCTTTACGCGGAGCTCGAGCGCGACGTTGCGCTGCGCGTGAACGACACCGAGAGCGCGGACACGTTCACCGTGAGCGGCCGGGGCGAGCTGCACCTCGCGATCCTCATCGAGAACCTTCGCCGGGAGGGCTACGAGCTTCAAGTCTCGCGGCCCGAGGTCATCGAGAGGATGGAGGGCGGCGAGCGGCTCGAGCCGTACGAGCAGCTGGAGATCGAGGTCTCGCAGGAGCAGCTTGGGCCGGTCGTCGAGCTCGCGGGACGGCGGCGCGGCGAGCTTATGGACATGAAGTACCGCGACGATGGCTCGGCGCACGCCGTCTACAAGATCCCGACACGAGGTCTGCTCGGCTTCCGCCAGGCGTTCCTGACCAACACGCGCGGGCAGGGCGTCATGAACACGCTCTTCGCGGGGTACGGGCCGTTCGCTGGCGCGATCGACACGCGCAACTTCGGCTCGCTCATCGCTTTCGAGGACGGGACGAGCACGACCTTCGGGCTCAATCAGGCACAGGAGCGCGGGCAGCTCTTCATCGGCCCGGGCGTCGAGGTGTACGAGGGCATGGTGGTGGGGGAGCACATCCGCGAGCGCGACCTCGAAGTGAACGTCGTCCGCAAGAAACACCTGACGAACATGCGCAGCAGTAATAGCGACATTGCTGCGCGCTTGGACGGACTTCGCGATCTGTCGTTGGATGACGCGATCGAGTTCCTCGCGGACGACGAGCTGCTCGAGGTGACGCCCCTCAACTACCGCATCCGCAAGCGCGTTCTCCCCAAGCAGGACCGCGACCGGATCCTCGGCCAGCGCAAGAAGGGCTCGCTCGCTACGCTCGCGGCACGGGGGCCCCTGCCCCCGGGCGTGGAAGCCTGACCGAGCTCGCCCTTCCCGCCGATCCAGGCCGGCACGCCGCGATCGTCGGGCTCCACGGCGCGAGCGACGGATCGCGCGACCACTTCCTCTTCCGCCACCTCGCGAAGGTACTTCCGCCGATCGGCGTCGCCGTCGCGCGGTTCGACCGGCGGGGCGACGACGTGCCGCTCGATGACCAGGTCGAAGACGCGATGCGCGTCGTGCGCGAGCTATCCGCGCGATCGGACATCGACGGGGGACTGATCGGCCTGTGGGGCTTCAGCCAGGGCGCATGGGTCGCCCCGCTCGCCGCGTCGCGGTCATCCGAGATCGCGTTCCTCGTGCTCGTCGCCTCGACCGGCGTCTCGCCGGCGACGCAGATGCTCTACGGGACGGCGAAGCACGCGCGGATGGCCGGATTCGGTGACGACGTCGCGGCGCGCCTGGTCCATGTGCGAACGGAGGTCGACGAGTTCCGCCGCGGGCACATCGGTCTCGAGGCGGCCCAGGCGGCGGTCGATGCGGTGAAGTCAGAGCCCTGGTTCTCCTTTGCCCATTTGCCTCAGGACTTGGGGGTGATCGGTGTTTGGCCGGACATGGACTTCAATCCGGTGCCGATCTTCGCTGGGGTGCACGTGCCGGTGCTGCTCTTCTACGGCGAGGACGACGAGTGGCAGCCCATCGACGCGAGCATCGAGGCGTGGCGCTGGGCGGCCAAGCAGACGAAGAACCGGGATGTGACCATCGTGCGCCTGCCGGGCACGGGTCACGCACCGACGCTTGGCGGTCTCGAGTCCGTCGAAGCCGTCTCGCCGGACTACGAACGCGCGATGTTGGACTGGCTTGCGCGGGTCACGCGCGCGCGTTGAGAGGCGTCACTCGCCGGTCGGGATGCCGGCTGGGTACAGGAGCCGCGGCCCGGCGCCACGGCGGGCGATCTGATCGTTCGCGTTGAGGAGCTTGCAGCGCTGGAGCGAGAGACAGCCACAGCCGATGCATGAGGTCAGCTGGTCACGCAGGCGCTCGAGCTCGGCGATGCGCGCATTCAGTCGCCGGCGCCACGTGGCGGACATGCGCGCCCAGTCGCCGGCCCTCGGCGTGCGATCGACCGGCAACGTCGCGAGCGCGTCGCGTACGTCGGCGAGCGAGACACCGAGGTTGCGCGCGGCCAGGATGAACGCCACGCGCCGCAGCGTCGCACGCGCGTAGCGGCGCTGGTTACCGGCGGACCGCGTGGACGCGATCAGTCCAACATCCTCGTAGAAGCGCAGGGCAGAGGGCGCGGCGCCGCTGCGGCTGCTGAGCTGTCCGATCGGCAGCAGATCCGGGAGTGCCGGCACGGTCCGAGGATAACGGCTTGACATCAAGTGCACTTGAGGTCTGAGGATGCGAGCGTGAAGATCAGCGACGGCGCATTCGGCTACGCGGATCTTCCTGATCTCATGACGCTCATGACCGGTGACGAGAAACACGGCCCGAGCGCGACGTCGACCCTGGATGCGATCTGGGTCCTCTACGACCAGGTGCTGAGCGTGACGCCTGGCACGGTCGCCAACCCGGACCGCGATCGCTTTCTGCTCTCCAAGGGCCACGGCCCGATGGCCTACTACGCGGTGCTCGCGGCAAAAGGCTTCCTGCCGGTGTCGGCGCTCTCCACATTCGGGCAGCGTGGCTCGATCCTCGGCCACCACCCGGACGGTCGGCTGATCCCTGGCGTCGAGATCGGGAGCGGGTCGCTCGGCCACGGTCTTGGGATCGCGGTCGGGATGGCGCTTGGGCTGCGCGTCCGCGGGAGCGAGGCTCGCGTCTACTGCCTCGTGGGCGACGCGGAGCTGGACGAGGGAAGCAACTGGGAGGCGATCCAACTGGCCGGGCGGCTTGGGCTCGCACGGCTGGTCGCGGTCGTCATCGACAACCGCTCGTCGTCACAGGGATGGCCGGGTGGCATCGGGCCGCGCTTCGAGTTCGAGGGCTGGACCGCGGCCACGGTGGACGGGCGTTCGCACGCCGCGCTGGTGACCGCGTACGGTGGCCCGACCGGTTCGCAGCCGCACGTCGTCGTCGCGCGCGTAGAGCCGAAGTGAGCGGCAGATGAGCCTCGACATGCGTGGGCAGTTCGTGGAAACGACGACGCGATTGATGCGCGCCGATGCGCGTCTTGCCCTCGTGCTCGCGGAGATCGGTGTGGCGCAATTCGCCCAGAGCGGAGCGCCCGCGGCGCGCGTCTTCAACGTCGGGATCCGCGAGCAGCTGATGGTCGGAGTGGCGTCGGGGCTTGCGACGACGGGGTTTCGTCCGATCATCCACTCGATCGCGACGTTCGCGGTCGAGCGTCCGTACGAGCAGCTGAAGATCGACCTCGGCCATCAGGATGTCGGCGCCGTCGTCGTCGGGTACGGCGCGTCATATGACTACTCGTCCAGCGGGCGCACGCATCACGCTCCGGAGGACGTCGCCCTCATCGCGTCACTACCCGGCTGGGACGTTCACGTCCCGGGGCACCCTCTGGAGGTGGAGGCCATCCTCACGCAGGTCGCGGCGGAGGATGGCCGCGCGTACGTTCGGCTCTCCGCACAGGAGAACTCGGCTGCGCATGCGCAGGGCCCGGTCCGCCTCGGCGGTCGCGGGACGGTCATCGCCGTCGGTCCGATGCTCGACCGCGTTCTCGCGGCCACCGCTGATCTGGACGTCACCGTGCTCTACGCCTCGACGGTCCGGCCGTTCGACGCCGGTGCGCTTCGCGCCTCGATGTCGCGGCCGGACATCGTCCTGGTCGAGCCGTATCAGGAAGGGACGTCGAGCGCGGAAGTGACCGCCGCGCTCGCGGACGTTCCGCATCGGCTGCTGGCCATCGGCGTGCGAAGGGTCGAGTACCGCGGCTACGGCACGATGGACGACCATGACCGCGCGCACGGTCTCGACGAGCGCGCGCTCCGGGCGCGGATCGGCGCCTTCCTCCGCTGAGGAGGGGCTCAGACGGAGGTCGACTCCGCGGGCTTCTTCGCGGTCGCCGCCCGTACCGCGGGTGCGACGACCGTTCCGTAGAGCTCGATCGATCGCATGATCTTCGCGTGCGGGATCGAGCCGACCGTCATCTGCATCAGGAAGCGGTCGTGATGGAAGATCTCCCACTGGAAGAGGATCTTCTCGATCACGTCCTGCGGGCTGCCGATGAGGTTCGCGCCCCGGAGCGTTCGCGATGCGTCGAAGTCGCGTCGGGTCATCGGCTGCCAGCCGCGCTCGCGGCCGATGCGATCCATCATCATCTTGTACGGCCCGAACGTGTCGTCCGCGGCCTGCTCCGACGTGTCGGCGATGTAGCCGTGGGAGTTGATCGAGAGCGCCGGCGGCGTGTGCGCCGCGTGCAGCGCCGCCTCGCGGTGGATCTGGGCGAAGATCGCGAAGCGCTCGGGCATGCCACCGATGATCGCGAGCGCCATCGGAAGGCCGAGATCGCCGGCGCGCGCGGCCGAGTCGGCGTTGCCGCCGACGGCGACCCAGACCGGGAGAGGATCCTGGATCGGACGGGGATACACGCCCTGACCGGTCAGCTGAGCGCGGTGCTTTCCCGACCAGGTCACGTGGATCGACTCGCGCACCTTGAGCAGGAGCTCGAGCTTCTCCGCGAAGAGATCGTCGTAGTCCTTGAGGTCGAAGCCGAAGAGCGGGAACGACTCGATGAACGATCCGCGTCCGGCCATGATCTCCGCGCGGCCACCGGAGATCAGGTCGAGCGTGGCGAAGTCCTGGAACACGCGCACCGGATCATCCGAGCTGATGACGCTGACCGCGCTCGTGAAGCGGATGCGCTTCGTCCGCATCGCCGCGGCCGCCAGGACCACCGCCGGTGCGGACACGACGAAGTCGGGCCGGTGATGCTCCCCGACGCCGAACACGTCGAGGCCGAGCTGGTCGGCGAGCTCGATCTCCTCACAGAGATCCGTGAGCCGTTGCGCCGGGCTGATCGTCGACCCCGTGGCCGCGTCGGGCGTCAGCTCGCCGAACGTATACAGGCCGATCTCCATCAGCCCTCCAACAGGAACTTTCGTACGATGATTCCCTGATGACCGAGACGGTCGCGGCGGAGCGCCGCGCCCCCGAGCCCGCCTGGAAGCAGCGCTTCCGGGCCGCTCGGATCACGTTCCCGCAGTGGGCTCGCGATGACCCCGACCATCTCACTTACCTCTCGAACGCCGGCGGGAAGTTCGAAGTGCACACCTGGGACCGTCGCACCGGAGAGCACCGCCGCCTGACCGACCGCACCGAGGGTACGGGCTACCGCGTTGGGTCGCGCCTCGAACCCGATGGAAAGCATGTCTGGTGGTTCGATGACGCGAAAGGCGACGAGCTCGGTCGTTGGGTACGCGAGGAATTCGGCGGTGGTGATCGCCGGACGATCGGGAAGGGTCTCGAGCCTTCCTACAGCACCGGGCTGACGCTCGCCAGCTCGGTCGCGATCGCCGGCCGATCGCGCGGCGACGAGGGATCCAGCGTGTACGCGCTCCGCGAGGCGAAGCCGCCGGTCAGGCTCTACGCGCATGCGCAGAGCGCATCTGTCCGCGACCTCTCACGGGACGAGCGATGGTTCGCGTTGTGGCACGCCGAACACGGTGACAGCCGCAATGGTGCGCTGCGGATCCTGGATCTCGACGGTCGCACGGTCGCCGACAAATGGGATGGCACTGGGAAGGGCCTGCAGGCGGCGCAGTGGTCACCGGTCGTCGGCGATCTGCGTCTCATCATCCTGCACGAGCGCACCGGCCTGGAGCGGCCGGTGATCTGGGACGTCGCCACGGATAGCGAGATCGTGGTCGTCCTCGATCTTCCCGGTGAAGTGAACGCCGACTGGTACCCCGACGGGCGCTCGCTCCTCATCTCGCACGACCACCGCGGCCGGACCGAGCTGCACCGGTACGACATCGCGTCGAAGCGGCTCGAGCGCCTACCCACCGAGCCGGGGATGATCGGTGCCGCGCGCGTTCGACCGGATGGCGAGGTCTGGTACATGCTCGACCGCTCCGCCGAGCAGCCGGTGGTGCGCGCTGTCGGCGGCAACGTCGTGCTCCGTCCTTCGGGCGACGCTGCGCCGAGGGGAGTCGCATACCGCGACGAGGACGTCGAAGGCATCCACGTGTTCGTGGCGGCACCGCCGGGACCAGGCGCGCGCCCGACGTACTTCTTCATCCACGGCGGGCCCGAGGCGCACGATCGGGACACGTTCTCGCCGACCGTCCAGGCGTGGGTCGACCACGGCTTCGCGGTGGTGATGGTCAACTACCGCGGCTCGAGCGGCTATGGCAAGAAGTGGCGCGACGCGATCGTCGGTCGCCCCGGCCTGACGGAGCTCGAGGACATCGCGAAGGTGCGTGACCACATGATCGCGAAGGGGATCGCCGATCCCAGACGCTGCGTGATCGGCGGCGGGTCGTGGGGCGGCTATCTCACGCTGCTCGCGCTGGGTGTCCAGCCGGAGTCATGGGCGGCGGGCGTGGGCATCGTGCCGATCGGCGACTACATCCCCGCCTACGAGGACGAGATGGAGCCCCTGAAGAAGTACGACGCGGCGCTCTTCGGCGGGACGCCAGCCGAGGTGCCCGAGACATACCGCGTGTCCAACCCCATCACCTACATCGAGAACGTGCGGGTGCCGATGATCCTGCTCGTCGGTCAGAACGATCCCCGCTGCCCGTCGCGTAGCGTGGACGTGTACGTCGAGCGCCTGAGGCAGCTCGGCAAGCGCTATGAGGAGTACCGCTACGACGCCGGCCACGGCTCGCTCGTGGTCGACGAGTCCCTGAAGCAGCTCGCGATGGAGCTCGATTTCGTCGCGAAGTACCTGGGGACGCCGCCCGCCAGCTGAGCGGGAACCGTCATCAACGGACGAGCGCGCCACGTCGCCATCATCAACGAGGGATTCGGCGAGGTGATGGCGGAGCTCGGCGAGAGCGCGGTGCCGGGAGCGATCGCGAACCGCTGGGAGCCCTAGCGCATCGACTCCAGAAGCGGATTGATGTCCCGCTTGAAGGTGTCCATCTCCGCGAGCGGTGTGTCCTTCATGGCCGGGATCCGCTTGTAGATCTCATCCTCATACGTCGGCAGATCGGCCTCGTAGTACACGCCGATCGGTATCGGCTCGCGCTCGTAGCTGCGCGCGACCGCCGCGGCCTTCTTGCTCACGACCTCCTGCTCGTCGGTCGGATCCTGCACCTTGCCGTCGTAGCCGCGGTCCTCGAGCTTGTACAGGCGCGACTTCTTCTCGGGCAGATCGGCGCCTTCGTACCACTCCTTGGTGTAGAGGTCGTTGTACGTCGGGCAGGTCTGCAGCACGTCCACCAGGGCCGATCCCTTGTGCTGGATCGCGCGCACGATGATGCTCGCGACGTACTTCGGCTCGAGCGCATACGCGCGCGCGATGAACGTGTAGCCCGCGGCGATGGCCATGGCGATCGGGTTGATGCCGTCCTGGATCGCCTGCTCGGGCATGGACTTGGTCTTCTTGCCCTTCGAGAGAGTTGGTGATGCCTGGCCCTTCGTCAGTCCGTAAACGTTGTTGTTGTGGACGAGGTAGGTGAAGTCGAGGTTGCGCCGGCCAGTGTTGACGAAGTACCCGGCGCCGATGCCGTAGCCATCGCCGTCGCCGCCGAGCGCGAGCACCGTGAGGCTCGTGTTCGCGAGGCGTCCGCCGGTCGCGACCGGGAGGACACGGCCGTGCAGCGTGTGGAAGCCGTAGGCGTTGACGTAGTGCGGGGTCTTGCCGGAGCAGCCGATGCCGGAGAAGAGCGCGACCTTGTCCGGATCGAGCTGGAGCTGCGCGAGGGCCATCTGAATCCCAGTGAGGATTCCGAAGTCGCCACAGTTGTGGAGCGCACCGACCTCAGTGACGTAGGAGTGCACGTCCTCGACCTCGAGGTTGTGCACGTATCCGGCGTACTCAATGCGTTCGTTCGCATCGACGCTGAGCAGCGCGTAGTCCTCGTCGGCGACGTCACGCCGTGTCGCAACCGCGACCGGGCCTGCAACCACCTGTGCCGGCCGTGCGGTCGTGGATCGCGCGAGCGCCGATGTCGGGTATGCGATGAGGTCACCGGGCCGCATGTCGCCAGCGTGGCGCCAGTCCATGATGCGCTTGCCGCCGACGATCACCGCAGACCACACCGGGTGGTCGTCCGTGAGCGTCACAGCGCCGAGGAACTGGATCGTCACGCGCTGCATCGGAGCGTCGTGCCAATGCGACATGACCTCGCTGACGCGGTGGTACTTGCCGTCGTGGCCGAGCACGCTGTCGCCGACCTTGACGTCCGCGATCGCGGAGGAGCCGGATCGGGTGAGGATCCGGGTCGCCGGCGCGACACATCCTGGACACCAATCATTGTGGAGCTCCGACTTGTAGTCCTTGATCGTGAGCTTCACCGGAGCACTAACGGACACTGGTCACCACCGCTTCTATCTTCCCACCGGCGAGCGCGTTCGAGATAGCGCGGACCATCTCATCCTCGCTGAACGGCCGGCCGTCGTACTTGTTGATCCGATCCTTGATGAGCACGCCGGTCTGCTCGGCGATCAGGCTCGCGACCTGACCGGAGTAGTTCTCCTCGATCGACACGATGCGCTTGGCCTTCCGCAGGATGTCACCGACCGCCTGCGCCGGGAACGGCCGCATCAGCCGGCACTGGAGGAAGTTGACCTTCTTGCCATCGGCCTCGAGGATGCGGAGCGCGTCGAGGATCGTCCCCTTCGTCGAGCCCCAGGCAACGACCGTGAGGTCCGCATCCGCGGGGCCGTGCAGCGCGTACTGCATGTCCTGCGGGATCGCCTTCGCCACGAGGGCGAGCTTGCCCATGCGCTTGTGCATCATCGCCATGCGCATTTCGACCCCCTCGGTGATGTGGCCATCGGGGTCGTGCTCGTCGGACGTGGACCAGAAGCGTCCGCCGACGATGCCCGGGCGGCTGCGCGGCGAGATGCCATCCTTCGTTAGGGCGTAGCGCAGGTACTCCTTCAATTCGCCACTGCCGTGGCCGTTGCCGTTGTGCACGGCCTCCCCGTCGTTGGGACCCTTGGCGTCGACGGCCGTCCACTCGGTGCCGGTGAAGCGCTCGCCGCGATCGATCTTGTCGTACTTGAGCTCCAGCTTGTCGATCGTCGTGTAGATCGCCGCGAGCTTCTTGTCGGACAGCACGATGACCGGCATCTGGTAGCGCTCGCCCCAGTTGAAGGCGCTGAAGATGTCCTGGTAGCTCTCGCGCAGGTCGCCCGGTGCGGTGACGATATGCGGGAAGTCACCCTGCGCCGGATGCACCGCGAACAGCAGGTCGCCCTGCTCCTGTCGTGTCGGGAGCCCGGTCGACGGGCCGCCGCGCTGGTATAGGACCAGCACCGGTCCCGGGGCCTCGGTGATCGACGCGAAGCCGATGCCCTCGACCATGAGCGCGAAGCCGGGACCGCTCGTCGCCGTCGACACCCGCGCTCCCATGTGCGCCGCACCGACGGCCATGTTGATCGAGCTGATCTCGTCCTCGCATTGGACCACGAGCAGGCCATACTCCCGCTGCTGCCGCTCGAGGTAGACGCTCTCATCGGTCGCCGGCGAGATGGGGTAGTAGGTCTGCAGCGCGCAGCCGGCCTTGAGCTTCGCGATCGACGCGATCTCGTAGCCCTTCGCGAGGATGCGAGCCTTCGGCTCGGGGCCGGGCTTGAGGGTGTACGGGAATCCGGCGATGTCGAAGTTCGTCTTCACGTGGTCGAAGGCGAGGCGCGCCGCGCGGACGTTCAGCTGGCCGACCTCGTTGCGCTTGCCCTTGAACTGGCCGGTGATGACCTCGGCGACGAGCTCGAAGGGGTAATCGCAGAGCGCGAGCGACGCGCCGAGCCCGACGGTGTTCTTCATCACCTCGTACCGGCGCGCCTGCTCGCCCTTCCCGACCTCTTCGAGCGCCTTCTTGATGATCTCCATGAAGGGCACCGGATAGAACCGCAGGTCCTTGCGCTCGGTCTCCTTCGGATCGAAGTCGACCTCGCTGTCGTAGATGACGCCGCCGCCCGGGTTCAGCTCGTGCAGGTGCCCGAAGTGCGTCGCCCAGCGGCGGTGATCGCCGTCACCGGCGAGCGTCTCGTGATCGAGCGCGACGAGGATGTCGGTCTTCTCGCGATACGAGCGGATGTCGTGTTCGTCGACGCGCACCCGATAGAACGAGTGCTTGCCCATGATGTTGGAGTGGTACTCGATGTTCGCGTAGACGCGCAGGCCTGCCCGTGAGCACGCTTTTGCGAAGACCTCGGCGGAGGCGTTGATACCGCTGCCCTGGGGTCCGCCGATCATCCAGGTCAGCTGATTCTTCTGCACGCGGAACACCTATTCTAGGTCATGACCGGGACAGAGGAGTCAGATATGGCGACCGCAGCGAAGGAGACGCGCACGAGCGCCACCCGACGCGAAAAAGACACGCTTGGCGAGATCGAGGTCCCGGGCGAGGCCCTGTGGGGCGCGCAGACCCAGCGGGGCATCGAGAACTACCCGATCAGCTTCTTCCGCCCATTCCCCGCGTTCATCCGAGCCATGGTGCGCATCAAGAAGGCCGAGGCCATCGCCAACGCCGAGACCGGGCGGCTGGACGAGCGGCGGCGCGGGGCGATCGTGAAGGCCTGCGACGAGATCCTCTCCGGCGAGCACATCGATCAGTTCGTGATGGACGTCTTCCACTCGGGCGCCGGCGTCTCATTCCACATGAACGTGAACGAGGTCATCGCCAACCGTGCCGATCAGATCCTGGGTGGCAGCCTCGGCACATACGAGCACGTCAACCCGAACGATCACGTGAACATGGGCCAGTCCACCAACGACGTGACGCCGACGGCGATGCGCCTCGCGCACCTCGAGCTCACGAACACCGTGTGCGAGGAGCTCGACCAGCTGGCCGTTGCCTTCGACGGAAAGGCCCAGCAGTACGCCAACGTGGTGAAGCCCGGCCGGACGCACCTGCAGGACGCGGTGCCGGTCACCTTCGGACAGGAGATCGGCGGCTGGGCGACGCGCGTGCGCGGCGCGTCCGCGCGTCTGCGTGCCGGGCGGGCCGAGCTGTGCGAGCTCGGCATCGGCGGCACGGCCGCGGGTACCGGACTCAACGCGACCGACGGCGTGCGCGAGCGCGTCTGTACGCTCCTCGCCGAGTGGTACGGAGAACCGATCAAGCCGGCGAAGGACCTCTTCGCCTCGATGCAGTCGATGGCGGCCTTCGTCCGCATATCGAGCGGCATGCGCACCGCGGCGATCGAGGCGTCCTCGATCTGCAACGACATCCGTCTGCTCGTCTCCGGCCCGCGCACCGGTTTCGGTGAGCTTTCGATCCCGGCGGTCCAGCCCGGCTCGTCGATCATGCCGGGGAAGGTGAACCCCGCGATCGCGGAGATGGTCAACCAGGTCTGCTTCCAGGTGATCGGAAACGACACGGCCGTCGCCTGGGGCGCGCAGGCCGGTCAGCTCGAGCTCAACGTGATGATGCCGGGCATCAACTTCGCGATCTGTTTCTCGGCGACGATCCTCGCGAACGCCGTGCGGGTGCTGCGGACAAAGACCGTCGAAGGCCTGCGGGTGGACGAGGAGCGCTCGAAGGAGCTCATGGATCTGTCGCCCTCGCTCATCGTCACAGCCCTCACGCCGCACATCGGGTACGCGAAGTCCGCGGCCCTGGTCAAGCGGGCACTCGCCGAGAAGCGATCGCTCGTGGACATCGCGAAGGAAGAAAAGGTCATGGACGAGGCGAAGCTGCGCCAGATCCTCGACCCGCTGCCGATGACCAAGGGCGGCGTCCAATAAGCGAAGGCAGGGTCGACGTCGCCGGCCACGACGGCTGCGTGCGCGTGCGCTCGCGCGGTTCGTTCGAGGCGAAGCAGAAGATCCCGTACTACCTGGGCATCTCCGGCAAGACTTCAGGTGCCCAGCACCTCTCCCTGAACCTCATCGTCGTCCCGCCGCACGCGAGCGCCGAGCCGCACACCCACAGCGAGTTCGAGTCGGCCGTCTACGTGATCAGCGGCCGCGCCGTCCATCACTGGGGCAACAAGCTCCAGTACACCCTCGAGACGAACGCCGGCGACTTTCTCTTTATCGCGCCGGGCGTCCCGCACTACCCGGAGAACCCCTACGACGAGCCGGTCGTCGCGGTCGTCGCGCGGAACGATCCCGAGGAGCAGGAGCACGTCCTGCCGTACGCGAAGTGATCGCGCTGCCGGAGGTGACCGATGGCTGAGATCGCGGTCGCGTTCCCGGACGACGAGACCACGGCGGAGGTCATCGCCTCGCGTCTGCGCGCCGAAGGGATCGCCGCGCGCGTCGACCGTGGCCTGTACGGCGCCTACCTCGTGCCTCAGCGTGGGCAGCTCACCGTGGTCGTCGATGAAGCCCACGCGGAGCTCGCCCGGAAGATCGTCGGGGCGAAGACCCGCGGACCGAAGCAGGCGCTCTAGGGAGCCGGGCCCTGCCTCACGCGACCTCTACCAGCTCCGGGACTGGGGCGTTACGTTGCCGCACCCGTCTGACGATCCGCCGCGTGAGCGCGTCCATCGCGGCGTACCCCGCGCCGACGCCGCTCGGTGGATTCGCGGCCGGCAGCATGAAGAGCGGCAGCACCGGCTGCCACGTCCAGATGCCGAGCGACGTGCCGTACAGCTCGAGCGCAGTCGTCATCACGAAGCTCACCGCGTAGAGCACCGGCGCGGTGCCGCGAACGATGAACCGGATGAAGATCGCCCATGTGACGAAGCCGAGGAGGTCGGGCAGCGAGAGTGTGAGGTTCCGCAGCATGTATAGGGTCGCGAACCCCGTGACGGCGATGACGACCGCACGGCCGTGGCGTTCGATGATCGGGAGCGACGCCGCGCGGAGCGCCGACAGGTAGAACAGCCCGTGCGCCGCGGGCACGTAGAGCGGCAGGTTCTCGAGCCGGTAGCGATACGCGCCCCAGATGATCGAGCCGATGACCTCGAGCACCGTCGCGACCGCGACGAGCACGAGCACCTGGACGCGAACCTCGCGCGGCTGGAGCCGGAGCGCGATACCCAGGAACACCCACGCGCTCAGCCCGAGGAGCGCCTGCTGGAGGGCGTCGGTGTTCCGGTCGAGCGGGAGCGCGATCGCGACGAACGAGATGAACGCGGCCAGGAGCGCGATGGTGCCGCGCGTCGAGAGCATTACTGGATGGTGAGGCTCTTGATCTTGTCGCCGACCTTGATGCCGCTCGCGACATCCATGCCGCTCGTCACCTGCCCGAAGTTCGTGTACATCCCGTCCAGGAAGCGGCACACACCGATGCAGATGAACCACTGCGCGTCGTTGCTCACCCGGATGTCGTTCCCACGCGCGATGCCCAGGGCACCGACACAGAAGGGCAGATCGTTCAGCTCCGTCGGCTGATTTCCACCACCCGTGCCGTTGCCCAGCGGGTCCCCGCCCTGCACCACGAAGTCGGCGACGACGCGATGGAACGTCAGACCGTTGTAGAAGCCGGCGCCCGCCTTCGCGACGAAGGTCGCGACCGTGTTCGGCGCCTTGTCGAAGCGAAGCGCCATCCGCACCACGCCTCCGTTCGCGAGCTCCAGCGTCGCCGTCTTGATGGCGACGCCGGCCGCGACGGGTGCGCAGGGCGCCCGATCGGCGCTGAGCGTCGCCGTCGCGCGCGCGGTCGTCGCCGCGACGGTCGGGCGGACCGTCGGTGAAGGACTCGGCGTGGCCGCCGGCCCGCAGCTTGCGAGGAAGAGCGCGACAAGCAGGACGAGCGGCGTCGGCGAGAGCTGCCTCACGCGATCGTGATCTTCTTGATCTTGTCGCCGATCTTGATGCCCTTCACGACGTCCATCCCGCTCGAGACCTGACCGAAGTTCGTGTAGTTCTTGTCGAGGAATGTCGAGTCCCGGAGAACGACAAACCACTGCGATCCGTTGTTGATCGCCGGGTCCGGACCGCGCGCTATGCCGACGGAGCCGAGCTTGAAGCTGAGGTCGTTGTATTCGCTTGGGACCTTCTCGCCGCCGGTGCCGTTCCCGGAGGGATCGCCGCCCTGGACGACCCAGTCCTCGACGCGGTGGAAGCTGAGGTTGTCATAGAAGCCGGCCTTCGCCTTGCCGGCGAAGCGCTCGACTGTCGCGGGTGCTTTGTCCGGTCGAAGCGCCAGGGTGAACGACGCGCCTTTGGCGAGCTCGATCGTCGCGGACGTGGCCTTCGAGGGCTGGTCGGACATCGGGGAGTCCTCCTCGCGCGGGTTTCGGTCGGATTTCGACGATAACCGCTGCGCGGTCGCGCGCGCCGGGCAGGTAAAGTCATTCGACCGATGGCGGGCTACCAAGCACCCCGCGGCATGCGGGATCTGCTCCCCGAGGAAGCGGCCGCGTTCGATGCGCTGGAGGCCGTCGTCCTTGCGCGCGCGATGCGGTATGGATACCCGCGGATCGAGACGCCGACGCTCGAGGAACGCGCCGTCTTCGTGAAGTCGTCCGGCGAGAGCTCCGACATCGTCGGCAAGGAGATGTACGAGGTGAGCCGGGAAGGTGAGGCGAGCCTCGTGCTCCGGCCGGAGGGCACTCCGGGCGTGGCACGCGCGCTCCTCGAGCACGGGCTTCACAAGTCGCCCCGACCGATCCGCTTCTCGTACTTCGAGCCGATGTTCCGCGGACAGCGGCCGCAGAAGCTTCGTTACCGCCAGTTCTGGCAATGGGGCCTCGAGTGCTTCGGCGCGGAGGAGGCCGCGGCGGACGTCGAGATCATCGAGTTCACGCACGGTTTCTTCCGCGAGGTCGGGCTCACCGGTTACGACATCCAGATCAACACGATCGGCGACGCGAAGTGCCGGCCGAATGTGAAGGACGAGCTGACCGCGTACTTCACCGCTCACCGCGAGACGCTGTCGCCGGCGTCGCAGCGGCGGATCGACGTGAACGTCCTGCGCATCCTCGATTCGAAGGAGCCGGCGGACCGCGAGATCGTGAAGGGCGCGCCGAAGATCCTCGACCTCCTCTGCGAAGAGGACCGGGCGCACTTCGCCGAGGTGCAGGACGGGCTGAACACGCTCGGTATCCCGTTCAAGGTCGTGCCGACGCTCGTCCGGGGACTCGACTACTACACGCGCACGGTGACCGAGTTCGTCCTCACGGCGCAGGAATTCGAGGGCATCGCGGTCGCGGGCGGCGGCCGGTATGACGGTCTTGTGAAAACGATGGGTGGCGAGGACCTTTCCGGCACCGGCATCGCCGGCGGGGTGGACGTCCTCCTTTACGCGATGAAGCAGGAGGCGATCACGGTCGCTGAGGATCCGAAGCCGGATGTGTACGTCATCTCGGCTCGCCCGGACGATGTCGCGACGCGCACGCAGCTCGCCACTCCGCTGCGCGAAGCGGGCTTCGCGACGGCCATCGACTATTCAAAACGTCCCCTCGAGAAGCAGCTCGAAAGCGCCGTGAAGCACGGCGCCAACGTCGTGATCATCGCCGGGACCCCCGAGGCGCGCGGTGGCAACGTGATCGTGCGCGACCTGCGGAAGAAGGAGCAGCGGGTCACTCGCCTGTCGGCCGTGGTCACCGAGGTGAAGCGCCACGTGCCGCCGCGGTCGATCCCGACGCTCTGGCGGCCGCCCGTCGACCCCGACACCGGGGGGCCGGGCGCGCCTGGCGACGCGCCTCCCCGCCCGGACGACCCAAACTAAGAGGACATGCTCCGCACGAAGACGCTCGGCGAGCTGCGCGCCGCCGACGTCGGCTCGTCCGTCACGCTCGGCGGCTGGGTGCATACCCGCCGCGACCACGGCCACGTGACGTTCATCGATCTGCGAGACCGCTACGGGATCACGCAAGTCGTCGCGCACGCGACGGAGCAGGCCGCCGCGCAC